>CALFCF010000022.1 GCA_937951345.1 uncultured Granulosicoccaceae bacterium | reverse complement strand
TTCATCCGTGTGTTTACAGCATACCACACTCATCCACTGCAACAGTCTATGCAGACACTTTGCGGAAGTTGCTGAAACCTGAATAATTCAAATGCAAAAGGCTGAAATAAATAAACGTTTGCAGGTATCCAGCAACGCTTTACTTGGCGCTGGCGCTATGGTCGCCGGTATTGCCTTACTGAATTTTATGGATGCGCTGGTTAAGTGGCTGGTAACCCATGACGTAAGCGTGTTGCATATTCTCGCCATACGTAGCGTACTGATTGTTGCGTTACTACTGTTTATTGCTGCAGTCCGCGGCAGGATGAATGATCTGGTTCCTGTGAATAAAACTCATCAAGCTATTCGTGCTTTGACAGGTATTTTAGCACCCCTACTGTTTTTTCTTGGACTTCGCTACCTTCCTCTGACTGATACTGTCGTTGTATTTTTCACATCAACCCTCACGATAACTCTGTTATCAGCAGTGATACTGAAGGAAAGAGTGGGTATTCACCGATGGACGGCAGTTGGCATCGGGTACATCGGTGTTGTGATAGCAATGAAACCGACAGGCGGCGGAGAACTTACTGGATATCTTCTGGCGTTCGGCGGCAGCATGGCTTATGCCTACCTGTTTCTCAGTGGGCGTTATCTGGCGCAAACTGAAACCGTATATTCGTTGGTGTTTTACTTCAATTTTGGTGTAGGTGTTACTTCAACACTGTGGATACTGCTGTTTGCCAATCATTTATTGCAACTGCCTTCAACCGATACACTGCTGGCAATCGCCGCAGTGGGTGCATTAGCAGTCTGTGGACACTATCTGGTGACACTGGCGTTTGCCAAAGCACAGGCATCTCTTGTTGCACCGCTGGAGTACACGGCAATAGTCTGGGCAGTTGGACTTGATCTGTTGATTTGGCACCTAATGCCATCAACCACAACACTGATAGGAGGGACAGTTATTATTCTGAGCAGCCTATATGTGATGTACCGCGAGCAGCGCACAAAAACACAAACCAACTGATAAAACGAACGTCCGACGAACGGCGAACAACAAACAACGGACCAGCCGCTAGCCTGCTCTATTCATGAAGGGTTCACCACCAGAGTCTGGCTACCTAAGCAGGTCGCTCGATTGAGCGACATTCGTAGAAAATCTACGGGTTGAGCTCAATCGAGTGAGCTGCGACGGCAGACGGGCACTGGTGGTGAATAGAAAACAGTGTGCGAACACCCGCAGCGACGCTAAAACTGCTTTTCTAACTGGAAATTGCGTAGTTTTCATTGTCACTGTTTTCGCCTTCGTGAATAGAGCAGGCTAGTTCAACCAGGTATGAAAGCCGACAGGCAGAGGCGTTATCTCACCCGCCAGCGGCCAATTGTTGTATCTCGCCAGATCTAGTATGGAATTTATTCGCTCAACATTAAGCGGATGAGTGGAAATAAACGTTTCGTACCATTCATCATCACGATCGCCGTTCGAGCTGGACACTTTGTTCTGAAGTACCTTGAACAATTCACTGGCACCCGCTACGTGCCCATACTCCATGGCAACAGCACCCAACGCTGCGTTATCTGCAGCACGCTCCATATCACGACTGAATTTCGTTTGCGTTATTGCACCGGTTTGATTCAAAACATTACCTACCGCTCCGGTTCCGGCGTTTCCGGTTAATGCCATCAAGGCCATCATAGTCGCAAGACCACCACCCAGACCTGCAGCAGGATCACGGTGCAGAACGTGAGCTATTTCATGCGCCATAACCATTGCTATGGCATTCTCGTGCGGCAGGTTCTTTAACAAACCTGAATAAAAGACCACATTTCCGCCTAAGGTCGCAAACGCATTGAATACATCATCGTGGTTATGATGAACCGTCACAGACATTCCCTCTGGAATATTCATGTGCCTCATCAAACGTGTCGCCAGATCACTCAGATACGTCTGCATCTGATCAGAAGATGCATTGCCACCAAAGTCATAGTTAATGTGACTCATCAATGACAATTCGTACTTGAACGGCACTGAGCGCCCGACACGCGAAGCGAACATATTTACAGTAACGACAAGAACCACAATCACAATCAGCGCAGCAACCAATAACTTCAGCAAGTGAATTACCGGATTGTGCCGTGTGATATTGACACCTTCGTCAGGTTGTTTGTTCTGATATTCCATAGACAATGGTAATGCAGGCAATCACCCGCTATCTCTGCGAAGAGCCTGCTGAAAACGCAAAGTTAGTGTTGATCAAGCCTGACTCGGATTCAGCGCGAGTATACGTGCGTACTGTGGAGTTATAACCGGTGGATCTGATGGTATCTGCGGAACCAACGCCGTCCCGTAAGCAAGCACCTCAACCGATGCGAGCCGACCGGAACCGATGGTCATGGTTTCAAATTTAACGTTGAATATCAGTTCAGCCTGCTTAGCTTTGGCTTCGGCTTTCATACGCAACATTGCTTCACGTCTTGCTCGATCAATCAACGATTCGTATGAAACAACCGCTCCACCGAAAAAGTTAACCAGACCTGCGAGAAACGACTTAAAGTAATCTGATGCAACCACAACACCACCGTATACAAGATGTTGCTGGTAGCATTTATCCGTCGCAGGATAGCGGCTGGCTATTGCCGGCAATGAATTCAGTTCAGCTTCACGTTTTATGATCGATCGGTAGTGGCGCTTTTCCGCAAGACTACCAAACAGGTAACCGCAAACCAAAAGTATCAGAAATATGCCTATTTCAATCATGTGCTTGCCCCGTCAGTCAGCTTGATGGAGCGCCGGTTTTAGGTGCCAATTTAACCGCCGAACCATAAACATAGATTTCTGCGGCACCTGCAGTAATACTGGACGTTGAAAACCGGATATTAAGAACTGCGTCAGCACCTATGGACTCCGCCTGCTTCAGCATACGCTCCATCGCTTCTTTGCGGGAATCCTGCAGCAGTTCGGTATATCCTTTTAATTCGCCGCCAAAGATATTTCGCAGCCCGGCCATCATATCGCGACCGACATGCTTACTGCGTACGGAACTGCCCTGCACAAGGCCCAGGTGGCTATCGATTGTTCTGTCAGGCAAAAACTCAAGATTTGATACGAGCATGGTTGCATCCCCGGTAGATAAGACTCTATTGTACAGCAGAGATTTTTTTCGTCGCATTACCGCGACCAGCACAGCAGCACGCACGATACAGGATTAACAAGTCGTTTAACCATGCAAGACGCCACCACCCTACTCTTTGTAACTGCCCTGCAAGCTGAAGCGCAACCACTGATACAACATTACTCGCTAAAACACACCAGTGGCCGGGGTTTTCGTCTGTATGGCGACGGAACAATTCAATTGATCATTACCGGCATCGGTAAACTAAACGCAGCCGCAGCTACAGCACATGCTCTATCCAGATTAAACAAAGAGGCAATCGTAATGAATGTTGGTATTGCTGGCTCCGATCAACCCACGGGTAGTATGTTCCACGCTCACAGTATTTCAGACGGTAATAAAGTTATTTATCCATCACTGCCTTTTGTCAGAAAAATACCCGGCATCCGTGTCGAGACGGTTGATCAACCATCGACGGCGTATCAGAGAAATATCGCTTATGATATGGAGGCGGCTGCAGTGGTTGCGACAGCCCGTCGTTATGTGTCCGCTGAATTTGCGCACTGTCTGAAAATAATTTCTGATAATCCGGACAATTGCCTCTACGACAGAGACGGATCTTTAAATAGGTCACTGATCAATCCAAATAGTATTAACGATTTAGTTGAACGAAATATACCCGGGATTACCGAGTTTTCGAACACCGTACAACACCTGACAACGAAACTACCTTCAACCATCTCTTTAAATGACGATCACGAAGATTTACTTAATACACTTCTGGACAACACGAATACATTAAGAATGGAGTCAAGACCGGGCACAGACCGAAAGCCATTGCACGTAACAGCTTCTCAAACACAACAACTGACTGCATTGTGCGCAAGACACTCCGTATTAAACAGGGAAATACCATCAAAACTACCTGATGAAGCGTTAGCAAATACTCGCTCACTGATAGTTTTTCTGGAAAACCATTTATCTGACGCCTATCCCGAATATCCGCAACACACAGACGATAAAATCACCAGTAAAGATGCCCCACCCACGTCAGATGTATGATTTGCCAACATGATTGATACTGTTTACATAGAGCGGGATGCTATCGACGATCCAGTTACACGATCCATATTGGCATCTATCGAACGCACCAATTCGACGCCTACCAACGTCATCGAAATCGATCGATACAGTGAAGTATTTAATCCTCGCTCCCAAAACTTCCGATTACAAAAACAAAAACCCTCATTGATTCTGGCGCGCAAGCATCAACAGCATGTGCTGCCAACACCACCTGCTTATCATATTGGCGGTGACTTTAACTACTATTTTTCACATATGCTAAATTGCATATACGACTGTCGCTACTGCTTCTTGCAGGGCATGTATCAATCGGCAAACTATGTGGTGTTCACCAACTATTCCGATTTCTTTGATCAAATTGCATCCACAGCCCGGCAATTTGACAAACCCTGCTGGTTTTTCTCCGGCTACGACTGCGATTCACTGGCCTTAGAGCCAATCACAGGCTTTATGCAGCAGTGTCTAGATCATTTCGAAATTCTAAATGCGCAGAACGACAATAAGGCTCGACTGGAAATTCGAACGAAAAGCACACAAATTCGCTCACTGCTTAATCGGAATCCACTAGACAACGTGGTGGTTGCTTATAGTCTTTCACCACACAGCATAGTAAATAAACTGGAACACAAAACTCCTTCGCTTGAAAAACGCATACGGGCACTGGCATCTTTGCAAGAAGCCGGATGGTCGGTTGGGCTGCGATTCGACCCTGTAATCGCCGCTGGCAATGACGAGTCACTGTACAGAGAATTGTTTGAAAGTGTATTTTCCAGACTCGATTGCGAAAAGATACATTCGGTAAGTCTTGGAACTTTCCGGCTACCGAAATCTTTCCATAAAGCCGTCAAGCAGCTTTACCCGGAAGAGCCGTTATTTTCAGTTCCACTTGAGCAGTTTAAATTTACTGACAACGGCAACAGTTCAACGATGGTTGGCTATCCACGACAAGTCGAGACACGTCTTATGGATTTTTGCTCACAGGAAATAAAAAAGTATGTCGATGCAAAGCAACTATTTGTCTGCAGTGATGATTCGTTGATACCACCATCACCCAATAAAAATACGTCAGACCAACCGATCAATCACAGCAATCACCATGCAGGATAAGCAGCGAACAATCCTCGTGACCGGCGCCAGTCGCGGTATCGGTGCCGCTATTTGTTATGAACTGACCAACCATGGGCATCAAGTGGTGGGCCTAAGCCGTTCAGGCAGTTTGAATACACAACGACAGCTTTCCAATAGCGAAGATTCACCCGAGCTAACGATGTATTCGCTGGATCTAGAAGACTTGTCCAGTATAGAGCCTCGTATAAAAGAGATAGTGGCAACGCACGCCATCGATGCTCTGATTTGCTGTGCGGGCCAGGGCAGATTCGGGTCACTCGAGGAATTTTCATCTGACCAGATTCAGCAACTGATTGGGGTCAATCTACTATCTAATGTGCTGCTCTGCCGTTATCTGTTACCCGCCCTTAAATCACGCGAGCGCAGCGATATAGTTTTTATAGGGTCAGAAAACGCACTGGCGGGCGGCAGATACGGCGCCGTTTATAGTGCCAGCAAAGCCGGCCTCAGAGGTTTTGCGCAATCGTTACAATACGAATGCAGCGCTTCCAACTGCCACGTCGGGATTATCAATCCCGGCATGACTCGCACCACTTTTTTTGAAAACCTGTCTTTTCAGCCCGGGGAAGAAGCATCGCATGCGATTGATCCGGAGACTGTTGCTGCGTGCGTACTGCAGCTACTCTCAGCACCAGATAACAGCGTCATCAACGAAATAAACCTCAATCCGCTTAAAAAAGTGGTCAAAAAGCGCACGAAGCAATGAATACTGATCAAACCCGGGTGCGATCAAAGAGTTAAAAGTATACGGGAACCCGGTATTTTGCATTGCAGCGCGGCCATGGTTGCCCGATGCAACATCGCATCAAACGACACGCCATTTTCAGCCGTAGCACCTATAGCAAGATCAACATCAAGCTGCAACGTCTCCGATAAAGCTTCATGCAAATGATCAGACAATCGCTGTAAAAACGAATGCAGCGCTGGTGGTGTGGAGTTGGTAATAAGAAAGACTAATTCGCCGGGAAATCGCTGGGCAACCACATCATGCTCACGCAGATGTTGGCTTATATACGAACTGACTCGACTTAATACGTTACCGTCAAAATCAATTTGTCCGGCTTCATTAGAACGAAACTGTATCACTGCGACTGCGAAAAAAAGACTGCCTCTGCTTGCCATGCTATGCAAACGTCTTCCGCAATCGTCCAGATACGTTCGGTTGTAAATGCCAGTGACGGAATTACGAACGGCATCGTGATGCAAAATAGCTATTTGATGCTGCAGATATAACTTTCTGGATGTCTGATCGATCAAAGCTTGCTGATCGACGTCAGACAACATCATCGTAGCGGCCCCCCGTTCTTCCCATGCCGGCTTCATGTCAGCACTTGTTTCGTCAAGTACCACGTTCATCGACAGCAAATCGTTACTTTGCAGAGCAGAAACAAAATGAGGCGGGAAATTCTCATAATCCGAATAACATTTCGGTCCACAACTAAGCAATAGAATATGTTCAGCAGAGTTGCGCGAGGTGACTCCGACATCAACACTCTCGATCTCAGTAACACAATCTATCTGTCGCGTATCAAACCCATGACAGCTAAAAAGACCAGACAAAGATGCGCCATCGTCGCCAACAATCCATATTCGCTGATGCCTGCGCTGACCAAACTGATTGATAATGCGACGCAAACGACAAGCACCATCAGGGCTATTGGTAATAGCAGCCAGGGTGTTTGCCGGATAGCCCATTCTTCGCAAACTCGTTGGATTATCACAAACCAGCACCAGAGGCACCTGTAACGAGGCTGTCGCTTGTCTAGCGCGATTGTATTTTTCAAGTACGCGGTTTGCCGAATTTTCACTGGGATTCAGATCATTTTCGCCAACAGGTAATACGAGGATAGTTGTTGCAGAAGAATCGAGCACCTTCGCATCGAACACATCGATGCTACCGGCTGCAGAAATCAGAGAAGAAAATTCAGGGTTTAATGCAGGATAGCTATCGGCAATCAAATGGCAGCGAACAGGTGTCGCCGAATATCGCTCCATGGCATTGAGCCGCCCGGACTTCATCCGCAAGGCATCAGCTGGCTGCTGCAGCTCTGATCGGACCTCTAAGGGTTCGGCAGGGTTTTGACGTTGATTGGTCGACATCGCACGAAAGAGTCCACGTTCAGATAGTTATCGGCCAACCAGCCAACAATCTGACAGGACAACATTGCATCTGTTTAGGTTACACTGTGGACACGTTCAAGGTTGGGAGACGTATTGATCAAGCAACTTGGTACATTGATGCCCCGGTCAGTCGAAGACTCCATTCGAACGGCACATAGTGAAGTTTTCTACACATCGGATCTTCCTGAATCGGCATCCGGATCTCGGCAACTACGCGAAGCGTCGGTGCTTATACCTCTGTTGAAGCAGAACGACGACTGGCATGTCCTGTATATCCGACGCAGTAAAAATCTACACGACAGACATAGCGGCCAGGTGGCTTTCCCCGGTGGCGCGAGCGAGGGAGGTGATCAGGATGCGATCGATACAGCGCTGCGGGAGACTCGAGAAGAAATCGGCATCAGCAGGGATAATATTACCGTTGTCGGCACTCTACCCGCCTATGAAACGGTCTCCTATTTTCGCGTAACACCGATTGTCGGATTGCTGGCGTGGCCTTGTACGATGAAACTTCAAACCAGTGAAGTCGCACGTGCATTTACTATTCCTCTGGACTGGCTGCTTGATGATTCTCACTACACGCTGCGTGACCGGCAACAAGATACAAAACAATCCGGCACTACCCGGGACGTGTCGCGACGTCGACAAGTCGTGTATTTCGACGAGTATGACGGTGAAGTGCTATGGGGTGCGAGCGCAAGAATTACACTTAACTTTCTTCTTGCACTTAAACAAGGAACTTTACTGATTCCCGGCTGGCGAGCTTGACCAGATTAGGGAACCTACCTGCCAACAGCAATTTGTAGAAGGAATTTTTCTATTAGGGTTGTTTGCAAACGCCGACTTCTTAGACTCACCTTTTAAACGCACACCGACAACTGAATCCCGATAGCTGCAAATTACAGTTAACGGTTAATCAAGCGTCGCTACAGCAGATTTGATTCGCTGTAATGCCTGCTCCAACGTTGACCGCGGACAAGCAAAGTTAAGTCGCAGATGATGAGCTTGCTCAAACTGCTCTCCTGCGGAAAAACCTACACCATGCTGCTCGAAAAAGCCGGCAGTATCATTTAGCCCTAACGCTGATGCGTCAATCCAGGCAAGATAGGTTGCGTCCAGATCCTGAAGTTCCATACCGTCAATCGCGCTGAATTCATCTTGCAAGTACGCATAGTTATCACGAAGATATTGTAACAATCCCTGGCGCCACGGCTCGGCGTGTTCAAAAGCTGCTTCAGTTGCCGTATAGGCAAGTGTTCCGATAAACGGAATGACTTCCGCACTGGCATCAATGTATTTCTGTCGTAAATCAGGGTTACTAATAATCGCATAAGAACAGTTCAACCCCGCGAGATTAAACGTCTTGCTCGCAGACATCAAAGTGACAATAGAATCCGAATATTCAGGTGCCGCGAGTGCCATGGGTACATGCTGTCTATCCTCGGACAGCACCAGACCACAGTGAATTTCATCCGAAACGACGATTGCACCATTGTCACTGGCCGTCGCACAAATTTCCTTCAGCTCAGTTGCGTCAAACAGCGTGCCGGTCGGGTTATGTGGAGAACAAAGCATGAACATCGACGTATCGGTATCTACACTTTTGCGAATTAACGCCTGATCGTAAGTCCAGCGTCGTCCCTGCCTGATAAGAGGTGTCCGAATTAAACGATGTGCATCCGGATTGTGTACCTGGAAGAAGTGGTGATAGATCGGCGGGTTTGTAAGAATACCGGAACCTTGGGTTGCGTACGCTCTGACGCAGGCAGCGAGTGCAGCAACCACACCGGGGCACCAGACTATCCATTCTTTCTCAACCTCCCAACTGTAGAGATCTCTCAGGTGCTTAATTAGCAGATCATGGAGATGATCAGAGGCAGCCGTATATCCGAAAACAGGATGCTTGATTCGTTCAGCCAGCGCATCAGTAATTGCAGGCGCTACGGCGAAATCCATATCTGCGACCCACAACGGGATGACATCCTTTGCGTATTTATCCCACTTGATACTGGATGTATTACGCCGCTCCCAAACTTTATCGAAATCAATCGTCATAATTCAGTTTGTTGAATATTAACTTGTTATGAAAGCCATTCTTTATGGCAAAGGCTATCTATTACGATACAGGTTCATCTGCACCATTTATCATTGATTTTTGCTTGCGACACAGGCGGCAACACAAGCCATTGGTTGAAAACCGGCTAGAAAAGCCCTGTCCTTGGGACAAGCATCCGTACTCTGATAAGCTTGTCCGGTCCGTGCAAGGTTTATGTAATCCATTTTTTTACATTGCACGGAGGGTTTGAAAAATAGTAGCTCAGACAACCCCGAGCTGGAACTTGATTTAAACCTGTAAACCAAACTACCTGAACTTTACATTTTTAAATAGGACTGTATTTATGTCAGTAGCAAAAGTAACAGAAATCACATCATCATCAACCAAGGGTTTCGATGATGCAGTAAGCCAAGGCATTTCACGTGCCGACAAAACACTGAAAAACGTCAAAGGCGCCTGGGTTAAAGACCAGAAGGTCACGGTCGAAAACGGAAAAGTCACCGAATACCGCGTAACCATGAAAGTCTCGTTTGTATTGAAAGACTAAGACAGATTAACTCTGTCAAATATACCCGCCGGAACCCGTCAGTTTTTGCAGTGCAGTGTCACGTTGTCAGTGTTGCTTCACGTTGATTTCAACGTTAGATTGCAAAAGTTAGAATGTCGGCATCACAGACACTCGCAGATCAAACGGGTTCCGGCTTAAATTACACGACACCAACACGGTACAACCCTTAACCGACACAACCCTTAATCAATAGTCAGCGAATAACAAACACGTAAACACGCGCATCAAACTATCGCAACGTTACAAGTTCTTCCGAACTTGTCGGATGTATCGCTATGGTGTCATCAAAATCCCGTTTGGTCGCCCCCATGCTGATGGCGACAGCGAAACCCTGCAACATTTCATCAGCGCCCAGTCCGATGATGTGACAGCCGACTATCGTCTCGTCCTCCCCCTGCACTATCAACTTAAGCGCTGTCTTTTGTTGATGTGCGGCAAAGACAGCATACATGGGTGTAAATTCTGCGCTGTAAACTTTAACTGCATCACCATACTGATCTCGCGCCTCCTGCTCAGTCAATCCGACAGTACCAATCGGTGGATGACTGAAGACAACTGTAGGTATCAGTGAGGCATTCAGCTTGCGATCGGGCATATTGTTATAAATTCGATCTGCCAGCCGGCGTCCAGCCGCAATCGCAACCGGCGTCAGTTGTGCTGCACCCGTAATATCGCCTACCGCAAAAATTGAATCGACATTGGTTTTCTGAAATTCATCGACTGGCACATAGCCTTTTGCGTCGGTCTTGACGCCAGCTTCTGTCAAACCAATATCATCAGTCAGCGGATGTCTGCCGATTGCCCAGATCAGACAATCTACGGGATCAGTTGAGCCTCCGTCCTTGTCATGCATGACAATACCATCTGCAGTACGGGAAACTGATTCGAGCTGAAATCCGGTAACAAATGAAACACCCGCTCCACGCATTTCCGCCTCCAGTCGATCTGAAAGCATGCTGTCGAAAGTACGAAGCACCTTGTCTTTGCGCAACACAAGCGTTGTCGCTGAACCCAGTGCTGCCAGCATCCCGGCAAGCTCCACCGCGATATAACCAGCCCCAACCACCGCAACGCGTTCAGGACGCGACTGCAACTCAAAAAAGCCGTCCGATGATATACCCAGTTCGGCACCCGGCACATCCGGAAAAGTTGGCGTGCCGCCAGTTGCAAGCAGGATACGGTCAGCTGTTAAACGGGTATCGCTCACTGCTACCGTATTTGCATCGATCAATCTGCCATGTCCGTGATAAACGTCTACCGGTGCTTTTGCCAGCGTATTTTCATAGGATTTATTGATGCGTCGGATATATTCCTCACGGCTTGTGACCAGCCTGTTCCAGTCGAACCCCTTACGCTCTATGTCAAAGCCATAGCCCGACGCATCATCAAGCGCATGCGACATCGCGGCCCCATACCACATGACTTTCTTGGGTACACAACCGCGGTTGACGCAGGTACCACCAAGCTTGGAGTCAGTTTCAATAATTGCACAGCGCGCACCGTATGATGCCGCACGATTCAATGTCGCAATGCCACCACTGCCAGCGCCGATTGCTATCAAATCGTAGTGATCAGTACTAACTTTGCTCATCGTAAAACCACCTGCAATAAAACCATCATTTTACAAATTACCTGCCAATGAAATGAAAATTCGATCAAAAAAGAAATCAAGCCAATAAAATAATACAGATTCATTATGAAAGAGTGCGACAAAGCAGACAGCTTGAAGCCACGCGAACCGCGGTCAACACCACTTATAGGTACACAACTATGCCAGCATCAAGTCGCTTGGCCCTGAGATGGATCAGTGCTACAAGTTTACAGCCCGGCCTCATTATAATCCCCCGACGAACGAAGCGTCAGACTATCGCGCTCTTGATGTTAGCGAGTTCAACACCATCTAACAATTAGAAGCCATCTTAAAATTGAGATTGCTCGTTCAGGCAAGACGTGTGGTGCTCGAGCAGCGCAGTTTACACGCAGTAAATGAGTAGCGCAGAACGGCACACAACGAAGGATCTGCATGCAGGACTCGGCGTCCCCGATCGATTATGAGATGGCTTCAAACCTGATAGCAATGCTACGGGTGCTGTCATGGCTTTCATCAACGAATGCCTCCAGGTGATACCATGTAACCAGATTCAGCCCCGACAACCCTGGCTGACTGCAATGCACCAAACAGTGTATGACCGGAAATATTGAATCGAAAAGGCAGCTGCCACAACGCCCCGGCCTAAAAGCTTTTCTAGCACTCACACGGCTGGATCGACCGATCGGCATCTGGTTACTTATGTGGCCAATGTTGTGGGGGCTATGGTTTGCAGCCGGCGGTTTTCCATCCTTAAAAGTGCTGGTGATATTTGTACTTGGTACTGTACTGACCCGTTCTGCCGGGTGTGCCATAAACGACTACGCTGATCGAGATTTCGATGCTCATGTAGCTCGTACAAAAAACCGACCACTGGCAACCGGTGAAATTTCCCCCGCTACTGCACTGTTATGCGCTGCAGCGCTGATGGCACTCGCGTTCGTACTGGTCCTGCTCACCAATCGATTGACCATAATGTTGTCTTTTGTTGCCTTGTTTCTTGCATCGATATATCCGTTCGCCAAGCGTTATACGCATTTCCCGCAGGTTGTGCTGGGCATTGCTTTCTCCTGGGCCATTCCTATGGCTTACGCTGCGCAGACAGGAACAATACGAGCTGACGCGTGGTTAGTGTTTTTAGCATCAGTGATATGGGCAGTTGCCTACGATACCGAGTACGCGATGGCTGACCGGGAAGACGACTTAAAGATTGGCATAAAATCAACCGCTATTCTGTTTGGCAAAGCAGATGTGGCGATCGTGGCAGTGTTGCTGTTTAGTGTGCTGACAATTCTCGCAATCTGCGGATACTTGCTTGGGCTAGGCTTGCTGTACTTCGCCAGCCTGCTGGTCGCCGCTGTACTGATAATCTATCAAATTCATTTAATCAAAGGCCGTCAGCCCGCTGCCTGCATACGCGCTTTTTTAAACAACCATTATCTGGGCATGATTGTTTTTATAGCTATCGTCGCAGACTTTATGACAGGGCATTTCATGAGCATCAATCCATCACCTTTGTTTTCCGGTTAGGCAATACACGTCGTGGACAAACCATTCGACATAAGTCTTTTCCTGGCCACACTGGACGCAGGATACCGACAGTCTGACCCACAAATAGCCAGTGATCCAGAGCAGGCTGCCAAATTCAAGAAGCGCATCAGCTCACTAAAGTTGGCCATTGCCCAGGGGAAAAAACTTCAGGCAAACGCCACTGACCGCGAACACGCTTTGCAGCTTGTTGTACTTGGTCCAACCCAGGCGGGTAAAAGCACACTGGTCAACGCTATCAGCCAATCCAGGTTAGCTGGCGTCAGCGCACTTGCCGGATATACCGTACACGCTCAAGGCATACTGTTAAATTCGGACAACGAAGACACCGATACCAGTAACGCAGCAGCAAAAGTATTCGATCCGTACAAACGGGTTAACACAGATGAATTACAACATGACGAACTGAAACAATACACTCTGTCAGTTGCCCCTGAACTTGAGACACCCTTTAGAAACAAAATCGCAGTATGGGACTCCCCAGATTTTGATTCCATTTCAGCTAAAAATTACTCCGAAGCTGTATTAAAGGTAGCCGCCCTGGCAGATGTAATAATCTACGTTGTCAGCAAAGATAAATACGCGGATCGCTCGGTCTGGAACATGGTTGATTTGCTGCGCGCACTCAACAAGCCATCAATTTTCGTCGTAAATAAGCTTGACGAGAGTGCCCGGACAACTGTGCTCGATGCGCTTGATCATCGCCTGAGCGAATCATTCGGCTCGTCCTGCCCACCTGTTATCGATATCCCATACGCCGGACGCGATGCCGCCCCTGAGAACGTTGTTCCTGATGCTGCACTTCAATCCCTGTGGGATGCGGTCGAAAAATCATCGATTTACGAAACGCGTCAAAATCAGCGTGACGGTCTGCAACAACTCTTCGATGAAAACTGGGACAGTTGGGTGACACCGGTAAGACAGGAAAACCAAGCACAGTTAGCCTGGGAACAGACAGTCGCTGAACTCACAGACAATGCAATCGATGAGTATCAATCCAACTACCTGAATCATCCACAAAAATACGATACGTTCAATCGTGCTATCGCCGAGCTTCTGACACTTCTTGAATTACCGGGCCTTGCAAAGCCATTGGGATCAGTAAGAAAACTTGTGACCTGGCCCGCCCGACAGGTTTTGAGTATGGCAGGTGTGGGGGGGCAACAAGCTGGTGCTGGACAAAGCAACCCGGCTCACGCTGAGCAACAAGTGCTCCTGAACAACTCATCATTGTTCGTTTCACGTGCACAAAATACAGCTATCGAAAAAAGCACATCTGACGAAACTATTCTGTGGCAAGCCATCAGTCAGCAATTACAGCAACAGCACTCGGGCATTCAACAGAGCTTTGCTAACGAAGTCGACACCTATCAGACGCAGTTCGAACCGGAAATCGAGGCGGCAGCGCGTTCTTTGTATCGTCAGCTTCAGAAGCAACCCAAAGTTCTCGCGGGTTTACGCGCAGCTCGCGTCACAACTGATGCGGCTGCGATTGTACTTGCCGTAAAATCAGGCGGATTGGCCGCCAGTGATTTATTGATTGCGCCTGCCGTTCTATCCGTCACTACGCTTTTAACCGAGAGCGCAATCGGTAAATACATGGACACCGTCAAATCACAATTGAAAGAAAAGCAGTTAGAACAAGTGAAAGTACTTTACAAAAATCATCTGGAAATTCCTGTAAAACAGGTTCCACAAAATCTTGATAACAAAAACCTGTTTGCGATAGAAAAGGAATGGCTCGGGCAGGCCGAGAAGGCACGTAGCGCGGTAGCGCTGCAATTCGAGCAAGCGAATGTCTGACAACATGTCTGATCCGATTGCAACACTGGGTAAATCACTCACGGACTGGGGACAAAAAGCAGTTTCCGCTGGTTGGCTCTCGGACAGTCAAATGCCTGAAATCCCACCAGAGGATTTGCACAGCCCTGCCCAACTATTCACGCAAGCAGAAAGACCACTGGTTGTCGCGTTCTTCGGCGGCACAGGTGTGGGTAAGAGCAGTTTACTCAACCGATTGGCAAAAGAGGCAGTAGCAACGGCAAGTGCGGTGCGCCCTACATCCATGGAAATCACATTGTACTTCCACCATGAGATCACTCTCGGCAATCTGCCTCCTGAATTACCAACAGATAAAATATCCAAAGCAACACACAGCAATGATGTTTACCGAAATGTTTTGTGGATTGATATGCCGGACTTCGACAGCGTCGAGACAAGCAATCACACATTGGTCAACGACTGGATGCCACATATCGACATGCTGGTTTACGTTGTCAGCCCTGAACGCTACCGTGACGACACCGGTTGGCGGTTGTTACTTAAAAACGCACAACGTCATGCATGGGCCTTCGTGATCAATCACTGGGATCGCGGCAATGAAGAACAACGTAACGGTTTTCGTCAACAGCTTCAGAGCGCTGGATTGCAGGATCCTTTGATATTCTGCACTGACTGCAGTCAGAATGAAGACAAACCTAATGGAGATGAATTTAATGAATTCGCTACATCCATTTTGAAATTTGCAGATAAACAGATTATCCGTAAACTGGAGCAACATGGTGTGCTGGTTAGAATTCAACAGGCTTTTACCCGGCTAGAACAAACCGTGCAGCCTTTGCAATCAGCTCGGGACATCGCACAAATCGCAGGCACTTGGCAAACAGGCTGGGACAACTCAAAAACAACGTTAGCAAATTCAATGGAGTGGAAATTCCGCAAATTTGCTGAACCGTTCGGCGCTCTCGATAAAAGTCTTCTCACGCGGTTACTCGACGCGTTCAGGCGGGATAAACAGGATGATTACAAGGTCCCGACATTACCCGAACAGGAATTAGTTGATCAGTCATTTGTTGACACATTTAATAGTGGCATAGATAAAGGCGTACAGTCCCTCGTCGCACACGGTATTCCACTCGATGCCGCGAAACAGACATTGCACCCGCTGTCAGTATCGGTAGCCGGACCTGCAACCGACGCCATCCGGCAAGCAACAGAACAATCCCTTGCACAACCGGGCACACCGCTGCAACGTCGTATCTGTCAGTTGCTACGTATGCTCCGTATTCTGTTGCCGGCAGTGGTCCTGTCATGGGCTCTTTATCAATTGATTTACCGTTTTGTAAACGCCAGTACTGCTGACGGTTATCTGGGATTCAGCTTTGCAACGCATACTTTGATGCTGGCCGGCTGCGCCTGGTTTATCCCATGGCTGCTGCATCATCATTTGCGACCTACTCACAAACAAGCCGCTCTACGGGGAATGCAACAAGGGCTCGATCAGTTTCTTGATGATACGGCCGTCAAAGCAGTCAAGCAGTTTGACAAGCTGGAGCAGCAGCGACAGTCGTTGCTGGAGTCGGCGTCGGGAATCGGGCAAGTGTTGCCTGAGAGCATTCAGAAGGTAATTGACAATACAGTGAGCCCCGATGCGAGTGGTCAAACCGGTAGAACCGGTGCGCAATTACTCGCTGAAGACCCTACAATGTCACGCGTACTGATACCCGGGCAACGCGACGACCCGGCGAACTGACAGTAATAACGACGACAGCAAAAGTCACCGTAGACCTTGTAATCATACAATCGTGTTGTCGTACGATCGTTTTACCATTCAACTAGCCTGCTCTATTGATGAAGGGTTCGTGAATAGAGCAGGCTAGGTAGTTTTAACCCTACCGTGCAGTTTTTAACCAAAAGGGGTACGCGCAACCGCTGCTACATCCACAACTTTCACACCAGCATCGTGTAACGCGCGGGTTGCGGCCGACAATGTTGTCCCTGTTGTCATCACATCATCAATCAATAACACGCGCTGCGCTAACTTCTGCGTACAGTCAAAACCCTGCTGGTTGAGTTTCAATCGCGCCGACCTGGAACGTTGCCGCTGGTGGCTGCCACTGGTGTACTGCCGGGCATTACTTCTGATTAGTAACCCGCCAACTACCGGTAACCCGGTTGCGATAGAGACGAAACGGCTGAGTTCAGCCGCCTGATTAAAACCTCGCTTCGACAGTTTTTCCGGAGACTGTGGTACGGGTACGATGATTTCGGGAGAATCGCTCGATCTTGCCAGGTCAGCCACCAAGGCGTCACCCAGTATTTCCCCGAGAACCCGCCCCATGGCCACATCACCGGCATATTTAAATTGACTGATCATGTAATCCGCCGGGAATGCATAAATCAACGGAACAGTAGCTCGCCGGTAAGGTGGCGGTGCCGATGTACAGGCAGTACAGAGCGTCGAAACAGACATTTCCGTTAAATGGGGTATCGCGCACGCACCACAACGCTGCACATTGAGCGGTAGTAGCCGATAGCAACTTTCGCATAGACTTCCCGATGGCTCGGGCTCACGGCACAGGCAACAATCGTAAGGCAGATCGGCCTGACACAAAGCATTGAGGCAATTGAGTAGATGGGCTTGCCCCCGCGCACATACTTGAGAGAGATGAGCGGCAATATATTGCCAGTTTGCAGGTAATGACATGATTGACGAGACCGTTCCTTCGGTTGGCATCAACAGTTAGACAGTGGTGCATTGTTGTGAAAATCCCGCGATTAAGCTGACATTAACCCGGTGACACAGTGACTTCACAGGCGCGTGGCGCATAAATCGCAATGTCATCAAGCTTTGCTGGGCGCTGAATTATCTGCAAAGTTATCAGCCAAGCGCGCAGGATTGACTACAATAAGTATCACTGGGCCGGCCGTCAAACACTGACAGGTGGGCTGGGAATAAAAACGATGTCTCTGAAGACAATCAAGACAATAGTTAGCCGAGGTAGTGAAATGAAATATAGTGCAAATATCTTAGTGATGATAGTGGCCGCGTCTGCGGTTGCCTTGTTCTCTGCGAGCGCATCTGCGCACCCCGTAAAAATCGGTGGCGACCAGGAAGTTGAAGGTGGCGGCTATGTAACTGCTAATGGTGGTGTTGGTGTGATTACCTCGAGTGGTTGCCTGCGCACGGGCCAGTACAAGAAAGGCAAGAACACGATAAACGCCTGTGAAGGCATAGAAGACCCCAAGGAAGAAGTGGTCGAAGCACCGGTTGAAGAGCCAGCAACTGAGACACCGGCGCCGCAGCCAGTCGCAAAGGTTGAAACGCTGACCCTCGACGGATTCGGGTTGTTTGATACTGACTCCGATGTGCTTACAGCAGAAGGAGAATCACGCATTAACGACTTGGTCGCTAAGATGCAGGACTTCACTGGTATTCTCGGTATATCAGTCGCGGGGCACACGGATTCAACCGGCTCAGAAGAATACAATCAGGATTTGTCTGAACGCCGCGCGGCAACTGTCGCCGGTATAATTGGTGAGAGCTACGGAGATGTACCTATTAGCTCTGCTGGTTTCGGTGAGCTGCAACCACTCGCCAATAACGAAACACCGGAGGGGCGTGCAGCTAACCGACGGGTTGATGTCAACGTGGAAGTGTCGCGCATGACCTTCAACTAACGTAGCTATCCTCGCTTCAAGGAAAGGGCGCTTTTGGCGCCCTTTTTTTTCGCCTGCGATTTATCCAAAGTTTGTCCGGTTTTTTTATTCGATTCTGATCAGCGTAAGCGATATGTTGTTGCTACCAAACCAGCAACCTGAAATCCCTTAACAGCGGGACTCAACATATTTTCAGACTCTGTTATCATCAAGAATATCAGGGCATTGCCAATGGTAAACGAACAGTCTGTAAGCCACCGGCTGTTGCGGCATAGCCTTCCATACACACACAGAGACATAAAGAGGCTGGATTTATGCGCTATTTACACACCATGGTACGGGTTCGCGATGTCGACGAGTCACTGGATTTTTACTGCAACAAACTAGGCATGGTTGAAACACGTCGCAAGGAAGTGCCGGAAGGTAAATTTACTTTAATATTTCTTGCAGCACCTAAAGACGAACAAAGTTCCGTAACAAATAACGCACCTGAACTTGAGCTGACGTTCAACTGGGAACCGGAATCGTACGATACCGGGCGTAACTTCGGACACCTGGCTTTCAAGGTTGATAATATCTATGAAACTTGCCAGAAGTTGATGGACGCGGGCGTCGTCATCAACCGACCACCCCGCGATGGTCGCATGGCATTTATTAAATCACCCGACAATATATCTATAGAGTTACTCCAGGAAGGTGATTCACTTGCCGCTGCGGAGCCCTGGTCTTCGATGGAAAACACAGGAAGCTGGTAACTGACCCGGTACCAGGTAGACATTTCATACACACCGACCACCTGCAAACGATTGAAATACGATCGAGAATTTAGAACTTATGGCTGCAATCCAATTTCACCAGTTCCCGTACATGTCCGACAACTACGGTGTGTTGCTGCACGATGCGGAAACGGCCACCACTGCCTGTATTGATTGCGGTGATGCCGATGCAGTCATAGCAGCACTTGAGAGTACCGGCTGGAAGCTCGATCACATTTTGATTACACACCACCATGCAGATCATACGGGTGGACTTGATGCACTGAAATTAGCAACAGGTGCAACGGTAATCGGCCCCGGTAATTCAGCCTCGCAGCTCGGTGGCATTGATAAAACCGTGACCGACGGAGAAACTTTCAAGATCGGCAATCACCAGGTAAACGTTCTACACACGCCGGGTCACACGCTCGATATGCTTAATTATTATTTGCCTGAAGCAGGTGTTGTATTCACCGGAGACACGCTCTTCGCCATGGGATGTGGCCGATTATTCGAAGGTGATGCTGAAACCATGTTCAACAGTCTTGCAAAACTCAGACAGCTGCCAGCAGAGACGGTTATCTATTGCAGTCATGAATACACAGAGACGAACGGAAGTTTCGCAGAAGGAGTTGATCCAGCGAACGTAGAACTCAAGACCAGAATGAAAAACGTGCGGAGCCTCCGCGCCACAGATCAACCGACAATTCCAACCACATTATCCGAAGAACTGGCAACCAACCCGTTTTTGCGCGCAAACGATGGTGGTATACGCCAGCACCTCGGGATGGAATCAGCCAGTGACCTTGAGGTATTTACCGAGTTGCGTAAACGACGCGATAATCACTGAAGCGGAAGTTGTGTAGCAATACAGATCAGCCCAACTACACAGTTAACCGCCAAGAACATTCAGGTATTGTTTTACGGCACCCGCCATCCCATGTTCAAGCGCCAGCGCTGTAAGCGCATGACCGATGGAAACCTCTGCAATGTCCGGTATAGCGCGGCACAGCGCGGGCAAATTGTCGACAGTCAAATCATGACCGGCATTTACACCAAGACCTGACTCTCTGGCTGCACGGGCTGTATCGATCAACAGTTTTAGTTGCACATCTGCACCCGGCTCATCATGAAAGCAGGCGCCGTAAGGTCCGGTGTACAACTCGACGCGATCGGTACCTGTCCCTCTGGCTAACGCCATGTCAGCCGGCTCAGGATTAACAAATACAGAAACGCGCATCCCGGCCGCTTTCAGCGTACCTATTACATCTGCCAGCATCGCTCCATCTTTGCGGAAATCCCAGCCATGATCAGACGTCGCCTGAGCGGGATCATCAGGGACTAGCGTTACTTGATCCGGTTGATTGTCCATCACCAGGTCAACGAATTGTGGTGTCGGGTAACCCTCAATATTAAATTCACCGTCTGGAAATTCCTGGTCCAGAAGTTTGCGTATATCCGGTAAATCACTGAAACGTATATGACGTTGATCAGGTCTTGGGTGCACGGTTAATCCGTGAGCACCGCAACGCATCGCGGTTCGACCTAAGCCAGTTACCGATGGCCAGGGTAAATCGCGTCGGTTACGTATTTGTGCTACCGCGTTTAGATTTACAGAAAGAGCAGTTGCCATAATTGCAGCTAATGAAATTCAACCAGACAACTCCAGTCTATGAGTCTGTCCGGTTGATGTCTACGCTTGAAATGCAATGGAGGTACAACAACTGAAAAACGCGTCTGCGTAGATTCAGTTACACGCTCAGGGAAAAGACGGACTTGAAAAGATTGTAGACCTGGTCATCTTGCTGGAAGACTGCCTAACGAGAAGCTTACGCAGCCTCGGCAGACATTTTATTCATACTCAGGATCGCAGTGACCGCACCATAAGTTGAAACACAGTAGGGAACCATATACGTCAGAATACATTTAATCCAGTTAAACGCAACACTACCGGACAGCACATCGCCCTGATTGATCAGATTGAGTATCGTACCCACAACCACTGCAATGACTAATGATCGCGTGACGATATCACGCCTGAAAATCAATGGCAGCAATTTTGGTTTGTCATTTTCCACGGCTTTATAACTCAAAGTATATATCTACGATGTAGCGCTAAGTATCCAATCGATATCATTAAATCGACTATTTAAACAACACTGCGCATTTAGCCAATTTTTTTATAGCAGTTTCACTGTCTGTAAATTCACCAGTTGTAATTTTGCTGATTCCAACAGATAAGCTATGTATCGGGATGAGTATATGTCGAATGAACAGGATTTAGACGCAAATAATTGCTCAGCATTATTAATGCAACTAATCATTACCACCGCGAAACGCCACAAACAGCGATTATTGGCAAAACCGGCCCAAAATGCCCCGGTTGTGTTGCCTACAGGCAATGCATGCGAGTAGTTCACAGATACAATCTGTAACAACTGCCTACAAGAGACCACGTTCAGCGAGTGAGGTCTGTGAACCACGACCGACAATCATGTGATCCAGCACCCGTACGTCAATCAGCGCCAGCGCGTCGGACAGTTTTTTTGTAATGCTGATATCTGCATCAGAGGGCTCTGCTACACCGCTGGGATGATTGTGCGCAAAAATAACTGCTGCTGCATTTGCCGCCAGACAACGCTTAAGCACCTCACGCGGATAAACAGCTGCACCGTCTATTGTTCCGCGGAACAATTCGTCACAGGAAATAACCCGGTGGCGATTGTCCAGAAACAAGGCAACAAATATTTCGTAATCAGCGCCGCCTAGTTGAAGTGCCAAAAAACGTTTAACTGCAGCAGGCGAAGACAACGCATCACCACGCTCCAGTGTTTCCAGTGCCTGGCGTCGTGCTATTTCAAGTGCTGCATGTAACAGTGCAAACGATGCAGGGCCAAGCCCGGGGATTTGACAGTATTTTCGTCGCGACAGTTGCGATAGTTGAGTAATTCCACCCGCTTCCATCAGTGCATGACGGGCAACATCAACTGCGTTTTTACCGCCACTGCCGCTACGCAACAAGATAGCGACTAATTCAGCATCGCTCAGTGTCCGAGCTCCCAGCGCAGACAGTTTCTCCCGCGGCCTGTCGAGCGCAGGCCAATCCATGATTCCCATAATCCATCCTTGAAGTTGTTTCAATCCGTTAAAACCAGCATCAGACAAATCTGATTGGCTTTCCTTATCCAATACCCGGCGTCAATCAATGAGTGAAATTAAAGCCGGTACGATCCGATGGTATCAGCAAGAACAAGCAATAAACAACCGGCACAGCCATTGCACAACACGATTGCGACACGCAAATTCACGTTACTCCGCCTGTTGCGGTGTAACCTGACATGGTCTCAACACCTGCAGGACTGTTAAAATCACCAGATGAACGAGAACCTTCATCATCTTCAAGGCCAGCATGTACTGCTTGGTGTATGCGGCGGCATTAGCGTATACAAAAGCGCCGATCTGGTTCGCAAACTGATTGAGGCAGGTGCGCTCGTGCGCGTGGTTATGACCAATGCGGCCCGCGAATTTGTCACGCCTCTGACTTTCCAGGCACTGTCTGCCCATCCAGTACATACCGATCTGCTCGATCCTCAGGCAGAAGCTGCTATGGGACACATTGAACTGGCTCGCTGGGCCGATGTAATTCTGATAGCGCCAGCAACTGCCAATACAATTGCAAAGCTCGCACAAGGCATGGCAGACGATCTGCTCTCGACCGTATGTCTGGCATCTGAAGCACCACTTGCTGTTGCACCTGCCATGAATCGCGTCATGTGGGCAAATGCAGCAACGGCTAGCAATATCGAAACCCTGAAAACCCGTGGCGTACACATACTCGGTCCAGGGTCGGGTGATCAGGCCTGCGGAGAGACCGGCGCAGGTCGTATGCTTGAACCTCTAGAGCTTCGTCAAGAGCTTAGCGGTTTGTTATCGCGCAACGGAACAAGAGCACAACCTACAGCAACCGATGGTGTTTTATCCGGTGTAAAAGTTGTTATAACTGCCGGCCCTACACAGGAACAACTGGACCCCGTCAGATTTCTAAGTAACAACAGTTCTGGCAAGATGGGATTTTCTGTTGCGCAAAGTGCAGCAGCACTCGGTGCCGAAGTTTTTTTGATATCAGGCCCCGTTTGCATGGATACACCTAAAGGAGTAACGCGCATCAATGTTTCATCAGCTGCAGATATGCTTGACGCAGTTATGGCTGAAACCAATGATTGCGATATATTCATTGCTGTCGCTGCAGTAGCCGATTATTGTGTTGCCGAAATTGCTGATCGCAAAATAAAAAAGAACCATGCGAATATGACACTGCAACTAAAGCGCACGCAAGACATACTCGCAACAGTTGCCGCATTGCCCAAGCCTCCGTTTTGCGTTGGTTTTGCTGCTGAAACGAACGACGTCGAAGCTTACGCAAGAGAAAAACTAAAAAAGAAGAACCTGCACATGATTGCTGCCAACCCGGTGGTTCAAAACGATGAAGTCGTGTTTGGCTCGAATACCAATTCACTGGAAGTTTTCTGGCGTGACGACGGGCATACCACTATTGCCAAAGCACCAAAACAGCAAGTGGCAGATACGCTGTTATCATTAATCGCTAAACAGTATGTAAAAAAATAACCAGGGCAACACGCAAGTCAACCCACAAAAAATAAGCTAATGCGTTAGGCAAAGTAACAACCAGTTCTAATCCGCGAAAATCAAACGACACACTAATTAAACCATGCACGCATGAACGCATCTGATTGCATCATTGACTACCGAATTCTGGACCCGCGACTAGGCAGCGATATTCCGCTACCTGAATACACAACTGCAGGATCAGCCGGTCTTGATCTGCGCGCTTGCTTCGATGCTGCGATAGACCTGCAACCCGGCGAAACCACACTGATACCCACCGGCATGGCCATACATATCGCGCGACCGGATCTTGCCGCTATTATTCTGCCGCGATCCGGCCTGGGGCATAAACACGGTATTGTGCTGGGTAATCTGGTGGGACTGATCGATTCTGACTACCAGGGTCAGCTTTTTGTTTCCTGCTGGAATCGAAGCCAGCAATCTTTTCGGATCGAGGTCGGTGATCGGATCGCGCAATTGGTGGTGGTACCGGTCATTCAGGCAACATTTCGCCAGGTCGAGGCATTCGAAGAAACAGCCAGCGACGAGCGTGGCGCCGGCGGTTTCGGATCAACCGGTCGACAGTAAATCGAAATCGGCATTTTAGCGCGGCTGTAGGCACAGGATTTGCGGCGACTCTGAATGAATGCAAAAGCCATTAATTCGGGATAACGTCAATGTCAGCACCAGCCCTATCTGGAGATTCCCACAAGAACATGATCAACATACCGTCAACCATATTCAGAGCCTATGACATCCGCGGTGTTGTCAGTGATGCATTGACGCCCGATGTGGTTCGTGAGATAGGCCGCGCCTTCGGCAGCGAATGTCTCGAACGCGGGCAAACAGCGGCCGTTGTGGCACGCGATGGACGCCTTTCAGGCCCGGATCTGGTCGCTGCGCTCGGTGAAGGTATCGCGTCTACCGGACTCGATGTTATTGATATTGGCATGGTGCCAACACCGGTCCTGTACTTTGCGACGCATCATCTCGGCACAGGTACCGGCGTTATGGTAACCGGCAGTCACAATCCGCCAGAATATAACGGACTGAAAATGGTCGTCGACGGTGGTGCTCTTTTCGGTGACGGCATTACTGCGCTTTATCAAAGATTAATGGACGGCAAACTGGCTGAAGGCGATGGGCAGCGTTCAGAGGCCAATGTGCTTGAAGACTACCTCGATCGAATAATCAGTGATGTAAAACTCAAGCGCCCGATGAAAATCGCATTTGACTGTGGCAACGGGATTGCCGGCGTAGCTGCGCCACAGCTATTTGAAAGACTGGGCTGTGAATCAAGCGCTTTGTTTGTAGAAGTTGATGGCACGTTTCCGAACCACCACCCGGACCCGGCCAAGGTAGAGAACCTGAAAGATATCGTCGAAACCGTAACTGGTAACAACCTTGAGCTGGGTCTTGCATTCGACGGAGACGGTGATCGCGTAGGTGTTATTGATAACACCGGAGAAATCATCTGGCCCGACAGACAAATGATTCTATATGCACGCGATGTACTTTCGCGCCAGCCGGGGGCAAAAATAATCTATGACGTCAAGTGCTCCAAGCTTCTACCGGATGCAATCAGAGCAGATGGCGGTGATCCGGAAATGTACAAAACAGGGCACTCTTTCATCAAAAAACGTATGAAAGAAACCGGTGCACAGCTCGGTGGTGAAATGAGTGGGCACATTTTCTTTAAAGAACGCTGGTACGGGTTTGATGACGCGCTCTACACAGCGGCCAGGCTCCTTGAAATACTCTCTGCAGATGATCGATCAGTCAGTGAAATTTTTGCCGAGATACCCAACAGCGTGAATACGCCGGAAATCAATATCGCTTTTGACGTTGATGGTGCACACCATGAGTTTATGGAGAAGTTTGTTGCAAACAGCAGCTTCGATGGCGCAGACATCAATACAATTGACGGATTACGTGCAGATTTCGCGGATGGCTGGGGGCTGGTCAGGGCGTCTAATACGACTCCCTGTCTGGTTGTCCGTTTCGAGGCGGAATCCGACGAGGCCATTGCAAAAATCCAGAAAGCGTTTAGTGATGCTATGAAGGCGGTAGACAACGGTATCGAAATTCCGTTCTAATGACGCCATCTGATTAAAATGGCTTAAAAACTTGGCAAGTTCAACCGGAAAAGACTCAGCAAGTATAACTGCAGAAGTACTGAACGAGGCGCTACCGTATATCCAGCGCTTCAGCGGTAAAATTATTGTCATCAAGTATGGTGGCAATGCCATGACTGATGAACACCTGCAGGCAAGTTTCGCTCGCAACATTGCGTTGATGAAGCAAGTCGGGCTGAACCCGGTCGTTGTGCACGGCGGCGGTCCACAGATTGCGCAAATGCTGGAGCGTGTAGGCAAAGAGTCACGCTTTATCGATGGTCTGCGGGTCACTGATCGAGAAACCATGGATATCGTTGAGATGGTTCTCGGCGGGCAAGTCAATAAGAGCATTGTCAATCGACTCAATCAGGCAGGCAGTAAAGCGATCGGCCTGACCGGCAAGGACAGCGGCTTGTTCACTGCCGAGCCCATGCCTTATACAGCAGACGCTACATTCAAACCCACTGACGATCTGCCAACCCCACTGGGTTTCGTTGGTGCAATCACCGCTGTCGATATATCAGTCATTCATGCGCTGATTGACGCGAATTTTATCCCGGTAATCGCACCCATTGCCGTTGGACCGGAAGGAATGTCCTACAACATCAATGCTGATCTCGCAGCCAGCTGCGTGGCAGGTGCGCTCAAAGCGACTCGTTTGCTACTGCTGACCAATACACAGGGCATATTGGATAAACAAGGTAAGTTGCTAACAGGACTCGGTTTTGATGATATTGACCGGTTGGTCGCTGACGGTACTATCGCCGGTGGCATGTTGCCAAAGGTAAGCTGCGCAACTGATGCGATCAAGCAGGGTGTACGTGTTGTTCAGATAATAGATGGGCGCGTCGAGCACGCTGTGCTGCTGGAATTGTTTACCGACCAGGGTGTCGGGACATTAATCAGAGAGTAGTTGGAACAAAAAAAACCGACTTAAAATCGATGCTTACTTTACAGCGACTTTTTTGTATTTGTTTGTCAGTGTTTAATGCGTCAACAATCAATTTAATCCAAGCGATTTATCGATACATCATTCACTACGCTCGGCTTTAAGTTCGCGGTAACGCTGCAAGTCATCATCGAACTTATCAACCAGCGTACGTCGCTCTTCAGCCTTGGCATCGATCAGTGACCAGGCATTCTCGATGTTACGTTGTATGCTGGAATATTCAGTATACAAACCTTCCGGCGCATTACCTTCACCCTTTTCTTCCTCAAAATTGGAAATACGACCTTCAAGGACACCCAGGCGATCAGACAAAATACCAATACGGTCATCAAGCCGGCTGATCAGACTATCGATCATTCCCATACGATCATCGCGGGTTCTGAGCAGATCATCTTCGGTGGTAAAGGTAGCAAGCAGAGCACGATCACGAATTTTCGCCAGTCGTAACTCTTCTGCCCGGATACGAGCTTCACGTCTTTCTTCGCGGCTTAACACCTGCCGTAACGTGACACCTTGTTTGTTAAGAATGGAATGACCACCATCCTGATTGGAACTCGGTACTCTGTCCTGATAAGTTACAGTGCTCCCCTCCTCCAGTTTATAGACGGGATCAGCTGAAACCGTGGATAAACCACCAGCTATCAGACAAAGACTCATCAAACAGGGACGAATAATAGCCGTTTTATTGTTGATTCTAACCATGACCATTTGTGCCGACTTCGAACTTGGAAAACCAAGGCCTTTTTTATTTCATTACTTTAAAAGTTAAAACTACCTCACTCCTTTTGAGTATCGACAGCCCGGCGGTTTATATAAGCCCACCCCCACCACACCTGAAGTCAATCAGAAATTTTGAGATGTTGCCCTGCCAGTTATGAGAGTCACTTCACATGAGTTAATATGCACCATGCGAATTGTATCGGTCAATCTCAATGGCATTAGAGCTGCTGCGCGGAAAGGCTTTTTTAGCTGGATGACACGCCAGCGGGCCGATGTCATCTGTATTCAGGAAACCAAAGCACAGCAGCATCAGCTGACTGATCCTGTATTTCATCCTCGCGGCTATCACGCGTTTTTCCATGATGCGGAGCGCAAGGGATACAGCGGCACCGCACTTTACTGCAAGCACGCACCCGATCAAGTGATAGCAGGCATGGGGATAGAATCGATTGATTCCGAAGGCAGATATCTGGAAGCCCAGTTTGGCAAATTGTCGGTTGTTTCACTCTATATGCCGTCGGGTTCATCCGGTGACATACGACAGAACTTCAAAATTGAAGCGTTAAAGCTTCTCGAATCGCATTTACTGAAATCTCATCAGCAGGGTAGGAATCTGGTCGTATGCGGTGACTGGAATCTGGCTCATCATGAGTGCGATATCCGCAACTGGCGTGGCAATATTAATCGCCCCGGTTTCACGGATGAAGAACGCAACTGGATGACAAATTTTCTTGATAACCACAAGTTTGTGGACGCATTCCGCGCATTACCGCAACGGGAACACGAATATACCTGGTGGTCGAATCGAGGAGCATCCTGGGACAAAAACGTGGGCTGGCGGATTGACTACCAGATACTAAGCCCACGCCTGAAAAACACAGTCCTAAAGACACGTATCTACCGTGACAAGCGGTTTTCAGATCATGCGCCACTGGTATTTGATTACAGCTTCACTTATCCGGCAGGTTACAAAATTCGTTAAATAATAAATTGATAAATTTTTAAGGCACTACAAAACCAGGCATTGTCGAATCATCACCGCGCACCAGGCACCCAAATAGTCTCCTTCAGGTAAATCACAGCAATTATGTTCGTCACCTTGCTTGTTCTGTTTTTCGGTGTAATTGCATCCGCCCTTTCCTTTGTGTTTATACGTGAGAGCACAGAAGCCCCTGCGATGCTTGCCGCTTTCCGTGTGCTTCTGGCAGGCCTTGTATTACTTCCGTGGTATCTAAGAGACAGAAAAAAGTTAGGTGACAGTCCAATACAAGCAGTAATAGGGAGATCGATTCTTCCCGGGCTGATACTGGGCATACACTTCATCGCGTGGGTCATGGGTGCGCGCATGACAAGCGCCGCCAATGCTACGCTGATCGTCAACTTGGTGCCGGTGGTAATGCCCTTTCTGATGTTATGGTTTTTTAAAGAACGCTTATTGAAGAAAGAAATTCTTGCAACCGCTTTAGCACTAATTGGCATGCTGGTGTTGACGGCCACTGATTTAGTGATAAGCCCACTATCTGCCGCAGGAGATTTATTGTCGTTTGTATCCATGCTGCTATTCGCAGCCTATCTTGCAGTGGCACGCGCTTATGCACATCTGCCGTCGATCTGGCTATATGTCGTACCGGTTTATCTGGTAGCCGGTGTATCAACTTTCATAATCGCATGTTTTTTCTCGTCTCCTATACACGCGTACTCAATGTACAACCTGTCTATGATACTAAGCCTTGCAATTGTCTCCACTGTGCTCGGACACACAGCTCTTAACTTCGCGATGCAGAAACTCAGAGGGCAGACGGTATCAATAATAAATATGAGTCAGTTTATCGTTGCGGGTATTACAGGCTATCTTATCTATCGTGAAGTACCTCATGTGTCGTTCTACGTTGCATGCATTCTTGTAGTTGCTGCGACACTGCTAGTTATAGTCAATCAAAAAGAAACGCTTCCCGAAAAATAATCTGAGCCACCGGGTTATTAGCAGTATCAACACACTCAACTATCGATGTGTTCACACACATCAAACGAAGATATGCCCTCCAGTCTAGACAGAACCTTCAATCCGACTACCGCTCTATGAATGATGCATTGGGTATTTCTAACCAAACATCAGTAACTTAAAAGCTGTTTAACTCTCAGATACTCTATCTTACAAAGGTTCTATAAGAGACTTCGTACGCGATTTGTCTACTAATCGAACTGCGTTATACTGCCAGCATCTACGGATTGCCTGTTTCGTTTTACACGCTTGAACACGGCTAAACTAGCAAGGAAGTTATCCAATTATGGTGTCCTTTATCACTTCGTCGGCTTTTGTTCAAAAGCTGTTCAAACAGCCTATGCAAGGCTTGGAAAAACATCAGATCGATATGATCATGCGGGAATGCCATCTCGCTGTGTTCGTTTTCGTCGTTGCTTCTTCGCTTATATTCCTGTTGTTACGTGACTTGGAAACGCGTCTGGTTGATATCTGGTTTAAAACGCTATGTGTTATTCATTTCTTAGAGTCTGTTGTTATTGTTCTCTATAGACGAAAAATCCTGGTACCCCCGGATTCCGCCTTTTTCCGTGTGTTCGTATGGGTGGCTGGCTTCTTTACTGGATTTGTCTGGTCTTTCTTTTTGTTCTTTCCGCCAATGCTGGAGTTTTCCAGCAATTTCATAGTCATCCAAATGCTGTTGGTGTTTGGTGGTGTTGTATTAGTTCTTGCCGCTGGATCAACTTATTACTGGCCAGCTTATATCTCCATATTTTCCGGCCTTTCAATACCTCCAATCTACCTGATACTTAGTGCTGATTTTACTCATGGTTTCCTATTGTTATTCACGCTGTTTTTTATCCTGCTTATTCATAGCCGATTGGTACATGTTAATAATCAAAATTCAACAACACTTTATCGGGAGCAGCATCGCAATAAACGCCTTGTTGGCGAGTTGGAAATCGAAAGAAACAATTCGGTACAACTGTACGAACTTGCACAACAATCCTTACGAGATAAAGATCAATTCATCGCTGCTGCCAGCCATGATTTACGACAACCCCTGCACGCGTTCGGACTTTTCCTTGAAGCGATTAAAAAGCATGTTGCCTCTGAAGAAGGAAACAATATTCGTGAAAGCATGCAGATCTCACTACGAGCACTTGACCATTCATTTTCAGGACTACTCGACATCGCCAATCTGAATTCAGAGCGCGTTGACGTTAATGAAGAGGTTTTTGATCTTCACGATTTCATTGCAAGTCGCGTCGAACCCTTTCGATTTGAGTCAACTGCTCGCAATCTGGAATTCACCGTCAATGGTCCGCAGGTAGCGGTTCAGGCTGACCCACTGCTGCTCGACCGCATCTTAAGAAACCTGGTCTCCAATGCCATTAAATTCACGCAAGCCGGCAGCATCAGGGTCGAATGGAAAGTCGAAAATGAAGAAATTCTACTCAGTGTGAAAGACACCGGCATCGGTATTCCAGCATCTGAGTTAGAACTCGTGTTCAATGAGTACCATCGTGTTGAATACAACCACGGCAGCAACCCGTCAGGACTGGGACTCGGTTTAAGTATCGTCAAAAAGATGTGCGATTTGACCGATACGAAAATCAATGTGGTCTCAAAAGAGAACAGTGGGAGCGAATTTACATTGACTCTTCCCATTGGCAATCCGGACAGCATCCTTCAGCCAGATACCCAATGGGAGGCATCCGATTTACACGGCTTGCCGTTGATTGTCATCGATGACAACGCGCAAGTACTCGAAGGGATGAAAGAAATACTGACCGGATGGGGATGTAGAGTGGTGGCGGGTCAAAGCCGGCAAGAGTTGCTAGACACACTGTTCAAAGACACTATTGATCCGATGCTGATCATTGCCGACTATCAATTGAAGAACGGCGACAATGGCGTTCAGGTCATCAAGTATCTACGCGATGAGTACAACAAGCACATCCCGGCATTGGTGATATCCGGTGATACCTCAAGAGATTTTATCGACGAAATGGACCTTGAAGGCTTTGAGCTTCTCAACAAACCTGTACTGCCGGGTGAGCTTCGTGATGCTATTTTACGTACGCTGCATCCCGCCAAGTTGTGATAGATCATAAGTGACCTTGCGATACATCCCAGATTTGATCGAGATACGATGACCGCTGCGCCGCCGATAGCGGTAGTAGTGCACTTGTCATACTCAGTCAGATGAAATATCGACTTTCATACCTAGTCTACAGATGCTTACCAATCGCATCACAACCACACTGAAAATATTTCATTTCGTGGGGGTTGCTTGAGTCTGGATTGTTTCCCAATGACTGGTCGGCGCTCACTGCTGATTCATTTGCATTACGTGGTGCCTCGTAATTTGCACAGAAATCCACGCAACGATCACGCTTTCGCTTCAGCTCTTTGTCAAAAAACCATGTCAGTCCTGCAAGCAACAGAACAAACACTGCGACGGTATTCGAAACTTTCATCGGGATTAATCAGCGATAAACCACAAGGATAACACCAGGTAGTGTGGCTACTGATCTATGCTGGTGGGAACTTTGGCAGGAACTACGGGTTGATTCGCAGCTTGTGCTGTCTGCACAGGTACAACACCGGTGGCATTCTGAACCGCGATAGATTGCCTGCTCAGTGCAAGAGAATGGTTCAACGCGTGGTGCACGCGCTGGATATATGACTCCGATCTGCTGTTGATATTGACTTCCTCACCATTCAACATCGTCAGCGTCAGTGAATACCGGGAGGGATCAAGGCGATAGACAAGCACACCGATAACAAATGCACACATCGATAACAGTAAAAACACCATAAATCCGAGCGTTGTCAGCTTACCGGCGACCACATAAACAATCGACATCACGATAGCCACCAAAGCAACTGCCATTACAAACAATGCCTCTCCGCGCGGCGGGTGCGACTCATCCTGAACGACGGTTGAAATGTAGTGTAGTGCGTAGGTTTTGTTGTCTATATCGAGGCGCGTTCCCGTGACCGTGATATTTTTTTCGCGGAGCAGGATTTCGTCGGGATCGGTGGGGGGTTGGGCAGTCTGCATGTCACTGATTGTAGAAGCTTCCACGCCTCTTAGCGACTCTAATCACCCTTGAATACAGGAGCTACCGCGAGCTACACGCGTAATCAGCCCTCGCATACAACGCGGGTTTTAAGCACAGTAAAGGGACGCGCAATAAAGGGACGTATATTCGGTGCGGAACCCGATAACCTGTTGATCCAACAGGTTAATGCAACACAATAGGTGTGCTGTGCTCCATGGTCAGATCCAGGTCATCCATATCAAAGTCCAGTTCCGGTGACGCGTGATGAAGCAACATGCGCCAACCCGCCTCTGTTTGCATATAGATGTTCGTCGCCAGCATAACGCTGACCAACTGTCCGGCGATTTCGATTTCTTCTCGCAATGTGTGAATTGCCACATTTCCCAAGTGCTGACACTGCTTGTCAGAGACGGTGAAATCCAACTCGGGTGTAGGCTCTTCGAAAATCTGCTCAAATGCTTGACGGATATCTGTTGTGCCTTCTAACCGGCAAGCACCGGGATGCACGCAGACAGTATCGTCACTGTCCAGCCAAATACCCATCATGGCTTCAAGATCGCTACGTCCCATCGCATCATAAAATGCATTTTCAGCTTCTTCCGGAGAGAGGTATTTTTTTATCATCACAACCTGGGGCGGGTGGCATCCTTTGAATTCATCATACCCTAACCGAAGTTGTCGATCAGCTAGCGTGTCGCCTTTGGGGCGATAAATGCAGTGATGACGACAGTATTGGACAGTGGAGTTTGCAAGCCGGTCGAAAAAAAATTGTTTCACGGGTTTGCGCAGGACGCGCGCAAGGCAGGCGTTTATACAAGACTGAAAAGTAATATGACTTTGATCGCGTGCTTTTTGCAGCGCGTTCAGATCAAATTGATTAGCCGGGGTACATGGAGATCCCGCTTGGCAGGTAGTTGCGCCACTGATGCTGTTCGCTACCGAAAACCAGAAAATGCGGATTAATCAAAGACTCACGGGTGTTGTAGCGCAGGTCTTCGAGCGCCAGATCAGTTATTCGTCCACCCGCTTCTTCAACAATACACTGAGCCGCACCTGTATCCCATTCAGACGTTGGCCCGAGTTTCGGATAAACATCTGCCGCACCTTCGGCTACGAGACAGGATTTCAGCGCACTGCCCATCGGTACTTCGCTGTGCCGACCCAGTTTCTCAAGAAAGCGCTTCATTAGCGGACCGGTAACCGGCGATCGACTACGCGCAACAACGACCGTTTCACCCGGCGCACGATCTCGGACGTGAATCTTTTGCGGTTTTTCATCACCCTGCTGTTTCCAGGCACCACGCCCGGTCGCTGCATAATAAGCAACATTCAGTACCGGGGCATAGACAACACCCAGAACAGGGCGACCTTGTTGAATAAGCGCAATATTGACACTGAACTCACCGTTACGCCGGATAAATTCGCGCGTGCCATCGAGCGGGTCTACTAGCCAATAGGTATCCCAGCTCGTGCGCTCGCTGAATGAGATCGCTGCAGATTCTTCAGAAAGGATGGGGGCGTCGAAGGACAATGCTTCCAGTCCTTCTGTGATGATCGCATTGGCCTCAAGATCAGCTGTGGTAAGAGGCGTGTCATCCTCTTTTTGCATGATCTCGAAACTGCCGTTGTACACATCGATGATACGCTCACCGGCAACACGTGCAATGAGCAAACACTGCTCAATCAGGTGTCCCATCGTGTCATCGTCTAAAGGCATCTACGTCAATATAGATTTAAACTGGTGTGTGATCTCAACATACGGATCATCGATCCGGACTGCAATGGCGTTCAGGCGGTATTTACAGTAATTCAAATATAAATACCGATTCGACTAAAACACCTCGCTATAAGTGTTAAATCGGTCAAGAAATTTATTTCTTTAGTGATAATTTGAGTGGCCGTGGAAGTGCAAGTTCCAAACAAAGGCATTTCGAAAGGGCAATGAAAAGCCAAACGTCGCCAGCTACAGCAGCCGGTTAACGTTACCGTTACGTTGCAATCGGTATCGCCCGTCACGCTCAGGGCGTGCAAATGAGCGTATTGCATTGATAAGTTCAGGCGTAGCTTCGTCAGTGGGGGTTATCACAACATCACTTTTGAAGTCACCATTGAGCGCAATTTCGATATTGCCGGAGACTTCAACCTCACCACCGTTCGCTTCGATGATGCCACGATGTGTATCACTACCAGCGGGTTCAATCTGTATTTCCACATTGCCGAGGAAGGCTGTTATCGGTGACTCAAGCCTGGCACCACGCCAGTTAAACTGCCCGCGCATGGATTTTAAAAGCTGATTTTCTATCTCGACATTATCGAGCCTGGCATCCAGATCACCCGTGAATTCTGCAATCGGTAGTGGTAACAATGGCTCGAGCCCCTTAGCTGGCCCCTGGTACACGAAATTTTCAACCGCCATATCACCACTGAAATAACGCGAAAACTCTCCGGCACCGGAACCACCATAAGCATCGAACGAAAAATCCACACCTGCAGCTGCTGCAAAAAGCTTGCGCGGCATAAGGCGCCAGTTCACATTGGTTGCAGATAGCGGTAACAAGTCATCAGGATAGGTTACCTGATCAACATTGCCTTTAAACAGGCGACCGGATACACCGGCAAGTTGGATGGGTTGAATTTGCGGCTTAACCCGATCAATGATCGGCGCTACCGGGAATAACCACACGATCGAGACGATATAGACCAGCAGTCCAAGCAACAACAGGCGAATGACACGGAACATTAACCACGCTCCATGTTGAATCGCGCACTGACTATACCGTTCGCTTTGCGACTGACATTCAGCGTCGTCACATTCAAACCATAGCGCTCGATCTCTGCGATCACCGCTACTAATTTGTCGAATTCAACCTCAGAGAATTGCACGCGCGCACCGTCTTTACCTGTAGGTTCAACACGTTCCGGTAACTTTATACCTGCCTTGCGGATGATGTCGTCAATTAACAGGTAAGGCGCCTTATCCGTTGTAAGGAGCTGCCCCGCACCGACATTCCCACCACTCGCCCGGATACGCGCCTGACCTTCAACCATGTATTGCAGATCTTTTTTAGCATTGCCGATATTTTGCTGTTTACGCTCAACTGCGTTTGCCAGCGGATGCCAGGCCAGTACGTATATCATTGCTGCCATTATCAGCACACCAAGGCATACCAGAATAAGCCGGTCACGCGCTGACTTTGCCAAAAACCAGTCTTTCATCAACGACTCTCCAGGCGCACTGAACTTCGCACAGCATCTTTTTGCCTGCGAGCCGACTGCACGTTCATACTCAGGCTGCCGTTCTTTTCAATTTCCGTTTTCAGCTTATCCAGAGAAGGTATGGCATCGGTTGATACATCCAAATCGAAACGTCCAGGGCGATATCCCAGCGAGTTGATCGTACTCTGCGGCTGAGTTTTAAAGGCTGATGCGATAGTCGCAAGGTCTGCCGTAAAACCACCTACCGGTTGGGCATCACCCAGCTGGCGTAACCTGGACTTCATCTGCGATACCGGTCGCCTTGCTTTCACATTGGGAAAGGTTTCAGTCCAGACGCCCGTAATTTGTTGCTGTAGTTGAGATTCCTGGCGTTCAAGACGCTTGTAATCAATGAACTTGTTCCCAAAGACGGTCCCCAGCAGAACCGCACCCAGAATCATGCTCCATCGCCACGGCCGCCAGGCCATGTTCATTTGTTGGCGATAACTGTACTCACCCTGCAACAGGTTGATTCGCGGCGAGTTGGATAAACCAGCCGCGTAGATCTCCAGCCTGTTATCACAGTGTTTAAATTCAACGTTAAGTTGATCAACTGCCGGCTGATGTGCATCGGCATCTGTGTGATAAACAACAATGCCGCGTTCGAACTCTTCTTCGTACTCCTGACCCGCACCACTGAGCATTAGATCGGCGGTCTCCGGATCGGCCGCAAAACCTCGATAGCCGTTTAATCTGACAACCGTTTTTTCGTGATCCGAGAAGGCACTCCAGACAGGACCTTCACTTGCGGGATCAAGTTTTGGCAGAGCTAACACTTCGGGCACGATTTCCGTCGGACGGAATCCAGCCTCATCAAATTGCTTGCGTAAGCTGTCCATCGACTCGCGATCAATGATGGCCACCGGGTAGTTATCGGATTTATCCTTCCTGCCGAGCGCAAAGTGCAAATCATCAATGTCGTCCGCGACCTGATCCTCAAGCGCATAGGGAATCGCTTGATGCGCACGCGCAGCATTGCCGGGAAGTCTGGCTTCAGCCAACAAAACGGAGTCACCGGGCAAAACGACGATGCATTTGCGCCCACCGGCGGACGAGGCCGCTTCCGACAACTTTCCTGACGATACTGAAGACGAAAGCCTGCCATCGCCACTGGCCATTGCCCAGTAAGCCAGATCTGCCCCGATCTCCGGGAGATATATGATGCAGTCTTTTGCCACGCTTTTCTTGTTGTGCCGGCGATTACATGCCGTGCGGTTGTATAACTGTTGTAATAACTATAGTTGCCGGTAAACGTGTCCGAAGTACCGGTTACAAATGATCACAGCGCATCACGTGATCGCGACAGCACGCGGATTTGTCCCTGCTCATCACGTTCCATTAATGCATATTGTGACAATGCTACGCCTTCCATCCCGATATCAATGCGCACCTGAAAATAATTCGAGCTGACCGTTATCGAACCCGGCGCTGCGATTTCCTCACCGGTTTGTCCCGGATCGGCTTCGTCCTCAAACAGCAACGTGCTCAAGTACGGGTCAAAATCGCGTTCCTGCGTTAATGTGCCCTCAACGTCTTCTGCCTCAAGATCAAAGATATTCTCGCAAACCGGATAATCCTGATACGCATTTGTGTCCCAGCGCGATAGTTCCGGCCCCAGCTCACGCATAAAGTCTGATAAAGAAGATAGCAACTCAGGCGTAGCTGTGTTGACATTCAACGGCACTTCACCAAATTCGATCGGCAACGCGGTCACATGCGGCACCAGTAATTCGTAGTCTGCCTGCTCTTCTTCAACCGATGGACTAAAGCCTTTTACTAACTGTAGTTCGGAAATACTGGAAATACCGGCATTGGCTGCACGATAGGGGACTTCCAGACCTGTGTAGTAGTCATCCTCGGCGCCATCCGGCAGCGTTGCGTTGACATCTGTATCAATCCAGTCTACTACCGCCTGCGCCTTGCTGGCGTCGATATTGAGTACCTGTAACAAACGTGTAAATTGCTCGACATACGGTACATTTGCCTGACCTTCGGCGTTAACCAGGTTATTCAGATTGAATTTGCCCTGCATATCGACCACACAACCAGTCAAGGTGGCATTACCTACAGGCACCGGTGGCAGTGTCTGAGCCCAGTCGTCTTCGAGCGAATCTGTGTTTTCGCGATCACCATCCTGAAAGTCACGGTATAGCAAAACCGCCGCAAACCGCTCACCACTGATCGCTAGCGATCGTGCCTGCTGCAAACCAGCCTCATTAACCTCACGCTGAATATCGATATGCTGACGACCGGCGAGCGACGCAACTGTGATGGTCGCCAGCGCGATCACCAACAGCACAGTGATAATGGCAATCCCCTGTTGCGCTGGACGTCCGTCATATAGCGGTGCTGGTTTTGTATAAAAAGACAACTGATGGTTACGCTTCGTCATGGCCATCATCCGGGTAAAGAAAACAGACGAACCACATCACCCACCTCTTGCAATTCAAACGTAAATTCGATTGCCAGCAATGATACCGGCTCTTCAGAATCTACATTGGCGGGCGGCCATTGATCGTGCCAATCTCCTGAGCCTGCAAGGAATCGCATGGTGACCGAATCCACACCTGATAACAGACGACGTTGTCGCTGTGTGCCGTCATCAGCAAGATCGAGATGGTAGTGGTATTGCCGCAATAGCCGATCTCCCTCAAGCAGGTAGGAAACCCGCTGTAAGTTCGAACGTGGTGGCATGACATCAGCCGCCGGATTAATCCAGCCAGCACGTGTGAAGCTGAGCATGGCATCACCTGCCTCGCTGAAAACCAACGCAGGCTCCAGACTTCCGACAGCACTGCGTACCGGTCGCTGAGTCATTTGCGCAATGTCATCCGACATCCAGAAAAACGCACGCCTGAGATCAGCTAACTGATCGCTGTGCTCCAGCACACTGTCCCTGACGCGCTGTGTTTGAAACAAACCCTGATAAGCCGCTGAACCCAGTACAGCGAAAATCACCATGGCAATCAACAGTTCAAACAACGTAAAACCTGCAGCCCGGTTTTTTACGTGCATTGTCGGTGATTTACAGAACATACAGATACAGGGTTTATTGGAAGGTTGAAACAATTTCCGGATTCCCTACAAAACCGGTTATCGAGTAAATATAGGACTCTGCATCCGGATTACGTCTTACTTCAACATCAACACGGCGCAAATCAGGGTCCTGCACCTTTTGAAACTTTGCCGTCCAGTACCAACGGGTTTTCAACATTTCAACATCACCGGTTTTGGTCGATGTACTCCATTCCTGCAACACCTGCATCTCTGTTAATTTATTGAGTGCCACCCAGCGAGCCACTTCTTTATCACGCAAAACGGAAGCGTTATGCGCAGAACTGGCTGATGCTTTGATAATCGCACCCATGCCAACGGCCAGAATGGTCATCGCGACCATCATTTCCATTAGCGTAAATCCTGACTGACGGTTTTTTAAAAACATCGCGGGTACTTGTTACTCCAACTGTTCAACGACCACCGGCAAATCAACACCGGTATACACTTGATGACGAAAATCAGCCTCACTGTCGGAAACCGTAATGGAAAAATCCGGTATGATTTCGCCGTTGGAAAGAAACAGAATGTGCGGCTTCAATGTTTCGTCCTCAGATAAACCGGCCAACTCTTCTTCCAGCGTCTCAAGCACTATCGGCACACCGGCAATATCAACCGTGAATTCGAGCTCTTCGTTACTCTCGCGAAATGTCAGACGATCGTCCGCAAGCAACTGCCAGACCGGTTCACTGTCTTCCTCAGCACCCAGAAAGTAGAACTCGTAATTTTCGGGGTGGAAGCGAATGCCGAATTGTACTTTTGAATAGATCGCCTGATCAGACGCAAGTTGCATCAGTAGCCCTAAACGTTGTGATTGTTCCCGAACAGTTTTAGGCGTATTGCGCAAATCAATATTTACTACAACGAACCCGGTGAGTATCGCGACAATCGCGATAACCACCATAATTTCGAGCAGTGTGAAGCCCCTGTGTCTATACGGCACTTTGCTGGCTGGCATCGAAGCGGCACGTTGTGATTTAAGGCGAATTTGTTCGACCGGAATAATCAATCTGACAACTGGGACAGATCTCCGTCAAAACCATCACCGCCTTCCTGACCGTCACGTCCGAGAGAAACAATGTCAAATTCCCCGGTTTCACCAGGGCTCAGATAGATGTAATCACGGCCCCAGGGATCCTTGGGTACTTTTTTAAGGTAGCCGCTGTCTTTCCAGTTCACGGGCTCTGGATCCCCAGTGGGCTTCTCGACCAGTGCTTCAAGCCCTTGATCGGTCGATGGATAATTAAAATTATCCAGTCGATAAAGGTCCAGAGCGGCAGCGATAGACTGAATATCCTGCTTGGCTTTAACCTGACGCGCCTGTTCCGGACGATCGAGTATCAACGGCACAACAGCTGCCCCCAGTATCGCGATAATCGCTACAACAACCATTATCTCGATCAGGGTGAATCCGCGGGGTTTTGCGGGGCGGTACATCAACCCGGGTTTGACGACAGGCATATCACGTCGTTGTGCAAACCGTTTGGCAATCATGTTCTAGGCTCCAGGTACTACTGAAAAAAAAATTAATAAACAAGTGGTAAGAGAATAGCATGTCAACAGTCAGCATCACGCACATCAACCACAAGCCAAATCCGCTGAATGTTTCAAAACCCAGCATAATAAAGACCTGAGGATTGACACCTTACAATGCCGGCAATATTGCATAACCGCGCTATTCAGTTCGCAATACTACTCGCGTCTCTATGTATCGGCCTCCAGCTATTTGGACTCGAGGAAATACTTAGGTTCGATCGACAAGCATTGCAAACTGGCAAGTGGTGGCTGCTGCTTACAGGCAATTTCGTACACCTCAACTGGAATCACCTGCTGCTCAATATGACCGGTCTGCTATTGGTCGTTCTGTTAGTGTGGGTCAATTTCCAGGCCAGCGAATGGGTACTTATCGTTCTGGTAAGTTCACTGGGCGTTGGTATTGGCCTGTATCTGAGAGATCCGGAGGTTTCGTGGTATGTGGGGTTTTCCGGCACCTTGCACGGATTAATCATCGCAGGCGCACTTGCAGACCTGAGACGCTTCCCGGTAAATGCTGCAATTCTACTGCTGGTCGTAATCGCGAAGCTTGTCTGGGAACAGGTCTATGGCGCCGTACCGGGCAGTGAATCAGCGGCCGGCGGGCGTGTCATTGTGAACTCGCATCTCTACGGGGGCATAACCGGTTTACTGGTCGCAATCCCGTTGCTGGCATACCGGAAGATCAAAACCTCAGCTGCTGCAACTGCGAGCAACCTCGATCGGGGTGACACCTAGCCTGCTCAATTCGCGAAGGCGAAAACAGTGACACTGAAAACTAAGCAATTTCCAGTTAGAAAAGCAGTATTAGCGTCGCTGTGGGTATTCGCACACTGTTTTCTATTCACCACCAGTGCCCGTCTGCCGTCGCAGCTCACTCGATTGAGCTCAACCCGTATTTCTACGAATTTCGCTCAATCGTGCGACCTGCTTAGGTAGCCAGACTCTGGTGGCGAACCCTTCATGAATAGAGCAGGCTAGCAACAACCGGTGAACGACGTGAATCGGTATTGTCCGGATGACCGACACAGACTGGACGGCATCGTCGCATCGCAATCACTACACTGCACCATATTCGCGCCGCTCACGACCGATCCAGCGTTCCGTTAACTGTGAAACCAATTGCGGGTGGTCGGCCACAATAAGATTGGCTAGCTCTGCAACGTTATCCAGTAAGTAACTGTCACGAACAAGATCTGCAACGCGGAACTCAGTGTGACCCGTCTGCCTTGTTCCGAGTACATCCCCTGCACCACGAAGGTGAAGGTCTTTCTCCGCTATGACGAATCCGTCATTGGTTTCACGCATGATTGCAATACGACTGCGTGCAGTTTCACTGAGCGGTGCATGACAAACCAGTATGCAATTACTTTGTTGCTGGCCCCGCCCGACGCGGCCACGTAGCTGATGCAATTGTGACAACCCGAGGCGCTCCGCATTGTCGATAACCATCAAGGAGGCATTGGGAACATCCACACCCACTTCAATTACTGTAGTGGCCACCAGTAAATCCAACTGACCGTCTTTAAACTGCGCCATGACCTTATCTTTTTCATCCGCTTTCTGGCGACCATGGATCAGGCCGACAGTCGCATCCTGCATGCACTCAGTTAACCATTCAGCAGTGTCTTGCGCTGCCTGCGCCTGCAATACTTCAGATTCCTCAATCAGCGTACATACCCAATAGGCCTGGCGCCCCTCGCGTATCGCTTCCGCGATGCGATCAGCAACCTGCTGACGTCGCGAGGCATCAATAGCGACAGTAACTACAGGTTTGCGCCCGGGTGGTAATTCATCGATCACCGACACATCAAGATCAGCATAAGCGGTCATCGCCAGCGTTCTTGGAATTGGTGTGGCTGTCATGATGAGCTGATGTGGCACAAATTCATCGGTCGCGCCTTTATTGCGTAACGCCATCCGTTGATGCACACCAAAGCGATGTTGCTCGTCAACAATAACAAGTCCAAGTTGATGAAATTCAACGTCTTGCTGAAAGAGCGCATGCGTACCAACCGCTATACGGGTATTACCCAGTGCAATTGACTCGATAGCATCACGTCGCTGCGACTGTCGCAACTTGCCACTAAGCCAGCCAATGCGCACACCCAACGGCTCAAACCATTCGCTAAAGTTAAGTAAATGTTGTTCAGCCAGAATTTCAGTCGGTGCCATTAGCGCGACCTGCATACCTGACTCAACCGCAAGAGCGGCAGCATACGCTGCAACAACTGTCTTACCGGCCCCGACGTCTCCTTGTAACAGTCGTAACATCGGATTCGATGATTTTATGGAAGCACGAATTTCTTCAGACACACGCGCTTGCGCACCAGTCAGAGAATACGGCAACGAATCAAGAAACTGCTGTAACAACTCACCTGAAGGCGAAACAACAGGTGCTCGTTTCTCACGCCTTCGAAGACGCTGCAATTGCATACCTATTCGATGTGCAACAAGCTCCTCTAGAATCAGGCGCTTGCAAGCCGGGTGTGACGCTTCAATCAAACTGTCAATATCAACACCGGCTGGCGGTCGATGAATAAACTGCAGTGCTTTGGAAAGTTTCGGTAGTTCATCGTTACCCGGAAGCGGATGCGGCAGACACTCGTTGATACCGTGTACAGCCAGCAAAGCAAGCGCCTGATCAGTCAACTTACGCAACGTCAACTGATTAACCCCGTCAGTTGATCGATAGAAAGGTGTTAATGCATCCGACAATGACGAAGAATCAGATACGAAGGTATATTCCGGATGTACCATTTCAAACCCGGCAGGACCGCGCCGCACCTCAGCAAAACAACGTAACTTCACTCCACGCTTGAGACTATCCGCCTGCTTTTGACTGAAATGGAAAAATCGCAACGTGATGGAACCGGTACCGTCTGAACCTTTACAAAGCAAGGATCGACGACGCCGGAAAACAACATCAGCTGCATCGACGGTAAGTTCGATGAGCACCTCGTCACCCAAACACAGGCTGCCGATCTTTCGCACCTGTGTTCTATCCTGATAGCGTGAGGGTAAATGGAACAGGACATCCTGCACTGTCAGCAGGCCGAGCGACTCAAGACGGGCGGCTACTTTCTCGCCAACCCCTTTAAGACGCGTGACGGGTAATTGCTCCAGCGCTTTTGTAGTCAGTTCTTCGGATGAAACCATGCGTTGAGAGGAATAGCGTTGAGAAACGCAACCAGTCAATCAGAGATTACTTAAGGAACCTCTGATTTATTAGGCGAGGCAGGCAGGGCAAGGCGAAATTTGGCGAAAAAGCGCAGTGTATATGCGAATACATGAGCATTTTGAGCCGAATTTCAACGAAGCCCTGGCAACGCAGGCAATAAATCAGAGGTTCCTTAAATTTCACGCGCCACCTTGTGCACCGAACCGACATTGCGGAGGCGCCTTACCAGCTTGGCGATGTGTTGACGATCACGGACCGAAATCAAAAATTGTATCTCAATATGATCTTCACCCCGATTGTCGAAATGAATACCTTCGATATTACTTCCGGTTCCTGATATTACAGTCGATACCCTTGCCAACGCACCCGGGCGGTTCTCCAAACCGATCATTATGGATGTCTGATAGAGCCCATGCGTCTCAATCGGCCAGGCGACTCTGACCCACTCTTTGCGCTTGCGACGCATCCGGCCCAGATTTTTGCATTGTGCACGGTGAACAACAACACCACGGCCTTTGCTCATCATTCCTTCGACTGAATCTCCGGGTACCGGTCGGCAGCAGCTCGCAAGGGTTAGCACCGAGCCTTCTACACCTTCGATTAACAGGGGTGCTATCTCTTGTTGCTGTCGGGTCTTTGCCGGCTGAGAACTCGACTCAGCGTTAAGCAGGCCAAGCAAACGCTCGGAAATCTGACTAGGCATGTGATTACCGAGACCGACATCGATAAATAACTCGTCGTTACTCTGAAATCGAAATTCCGCGCGCAGCATCTCAAGTGCTTTTTCAGGAACCTCACCAAGTGCCAGATTATAGCTTGCCAAAGATCGTTCAATCAGGCGTTCACCGAAATGACGAGCTTGTGATCTATCAAGATTGCGCAAAAAGTGGCGAATAGCTGATCGCGCTTTACCACTGACTACAAAGTTCAGCCACGCAGGTTGAGGAGATGCTGTATTTGAAGTTTGTATCTCCACGGTCTGACCGGAACGCAATTCTGCGCTCAGCGAAACCAGTTTATTATCAACCAATGCAGAGACACATTTATTCCCTACCTCAGAGTGAACCGCAAACGCAAAGTCGACAGGTGTCGATCCGCTTTGCAACTGAATGATGCGTCGTTTCGGTGTAAAAACAAAAATTTCCCGAGGAAACAAATCGATTTTAACCTGGTCAATAAAATCGTTGCTGTCGGACGTGTTGTTCTGCAGCTCCATCAAACCATCTATCCATTGCCGGGCACGATAATCAGGGGCGTTCGCTTCTCCATCTTTGTATATCCAGTGAGCCGCAAACCCGGCCTCTGCCTGAGTATCCATATCTTCAGTGCGAATTTGCACTTCGATCGGTATGTTATGGCTACTCGCACAAACGGTATGCAGAGACTGATAACCGTTTTCTTTTGGTACGGCAATGAAATCCTTGAAGCGACGCGGTAGTGGCGTATATAAATGATGCACGACACCCAGTGCACGATAACAATGATCTACTTGCTCAACAACGATCCGTAACGCGAAAATATCGAGAATACTGTCAAATGGAATTTGTTTTTCTTTTTTCTTTCGGTAAAGGCTGTATGCACTTTTGCGTCTACCAAACACCCGCGCCTCGATCCCCATTTCATTGAAATTGGATTTTATCCGTGCGATTAACTGTCGAAGCACATGACTGTTGTTCTTCTCGGCATTGTTAACCACATCATCGAGCAAACGTTTTCTTAGTGGATGAAGAGCGGAAAAACCGATGTCCTCGAGCTCTTCCTTAATGCTATATAAACCCAATCGATTCGCTATCGGCGCATAGACTTCGAGTGTTTCACGTGCTATTCGCCTCTTTTTGAGCGGATCCAAAGCATCCAGCGTTTGCATATTGTGAAGACGATCAGCAAGCTTGATCAGTATGACTCTGACATCGGAAACCATTGCTAAAAACATTTTTCGCAAACTGGCAGCTTGCGCCTGTTCGCGTGTTCTGAATTCTGTTTTATTGAGTTTACTTAAACCGTCTACTATCTCGGCGACGTCCTGCCCGTATTCTTTTGCAATGGTTTCAATCGTCACCGATGTATCTTCAACAACATCGTGCAACAACGCACAGATGATACTCACCGCATCCAGCTTCATATCCAAAACCAGCGAAGCGACAGCAATTGGATGCGTTATATAGGGCAATCCCGAGCTACGAATCTGGTGCGCATGTGAACGACGCGACAGTTGATACGCACTATCGATTAGTTCGATCTGAGATGTATTGAATTCACTTGTCAGACGCTCTCGCAACTGCGCATAGTGTGCGTCAGCGACGGCGTCAGGATCAAAAACCGGTGATGAGGGATTGTCTGTGCTCGTTAATTCATCAGCAGCCAGCCGCGAATGACCCCGCTGTGCAATTGCTGCCAGCGATGCGGATGGCCAAGCCGGGTGTTGATCATCGCCCTTATCAGGCAAACCCGGTTGTACAGCACGATCATCTGGTGCGCTCATGTTATCGACGAGCCACACACAGGGAACACTGATGACGTAATCTGGCAGCGCATAATCAAGCCATCGACTGAATGAGCAACAGACTTGAGCCAGGCTTCTCTGGAAAACGATTTCCTGATGAGAAGTGTCACCAAAGAAGTATGCGGTAAATCGCTATGCGCAGTCTCCCGTCTGGCCACTTTAGCTACTACGGCTTGAGTGGCTAAGGTGACAGCGGGGATTTTGTGTGAGCGGGCCGGCATTACGGCCCGTCGGGTGAAATTCTGTATATTGAAAGCGGACCTCAGTAATCGTCGCGGACGTCTTTGTTATAAGCCGACGGCTCTACCGGAGCGGGCTGCGGAGGAGGCGGCGCTTCATTGAGGATTTCCTCGCCAACCAAACCTTCAGCAATTTCTCGTAAGGCAATAACAGAAGGCTTGTCATTATCGGTGGGCAGCAGCGGCTCGGCACCCAGTGACAGGTTGCGCGCACGTTTGGCTGCTATTAGCACCAGGTCAAACCTGTTGCCAACATTTTCGAGACTGTCTTCTACGGTTACGCGAGCCATCAGTTAGATTCCGTTAAAAAAGCAAAATAAAAGCAAAATAGGTACGTCGGATGCTATGCCATCGTTTGACGTCTGTCCAGCCGCGCGCCGCTGATTGCCGGCCACATCACGTGGTCAGTGATTCTCAGCCAACGTTTGGGTGTAAATTACACAGAAGCGTCAGCGCAGTAGTTCTTCGATAAGGTCACGATGTTTCCCCGTCTGGCGCTCCATTCGAAGACGCCCGGCAAGGACAATGGCCTGTAATTCAGCCAAAGTCGTTTCAAAATCATCGTTTATCAGCAGGAAATCGGCCTGCCGCAGGTGTTTCATCTCTTCGACCGCTTCAAGGGTACGGCGCTCAATGACCTCGTCACTATCCGTTCCACGACCACGCAGTCGTTGCAGCAGAATGTCACGCGACGGCGGCAGTATAAAAACCGAGCAAACGTCACTCATCTTCTGCCTGACTTGGGCTGCACCCTGCCAGTCGATCTCCAGGATCACATCCGATCCGCTACCCAGACAACGCTCTATCGCCAGATGACTGGTACCATAATAGTTTCCAAAGACCTCAGCGTACTCGACGAAATCCCCGTTCGTCATCATCTGCTCAAACGTCGGGCGCTCAACGAAATAATAATCCTGTCCGTCGACATCACCCTGGCGAGCCGGTCGGGTCGTGTGAGAAACAGCCACCTGAATATTGTCTGTGTCATTAATAAGGCGTTTGACAAGACTGGTCTTACCAGCGCCCGACGGGGCAGACACAATAAAAACGTTACCTTTGACATTCATGGGTCAAAACCGGTGAGAAAATCCGTACGACGTATTAGGTATTAGCTAACTATCGAGATCACTTGAAAACATGAATCAAATGCAAGACCACATTTCCAATAATAACTCGCTGCGTAAATAAAGATTAGCAGGCTGGATACCGGTGTCTTCAACAATATGTAGCATTATATTTTTACGTCGCCTCCAAAACACGCAGTTCTGGATATTTTAATGGCGTCGCTTTTGTCAGTAATTCTGCCGCTTGCCCCCGACATAGCCAAATCAGCCATCGCGAATCAGTGGTTGCAGCAGTGCCTGGACAGTCTGGCACGACAGACATGGCAGGATTTCGAAATTATCCTGGTTGGTCCAGCCGCCGGTTCGGGGCACTGGCCTGAAGCGGCAATACGGTGCACCGATACACGAGTTCACAGGATCCGTCGCCAGCACCCCGGCATTGTAGCCGCGTTGAATGATGGCTTTGCGTATGCAAAAGGCGAATTCATCGCCCGCATGGATGCTGACGATGTCGCCCACCCTGAACGTTTGAATTCCCAGTTACGGTACATGAAGACCAACCCGGACATCGGTCTCAGTGCCACCATTGTAGAAATTGACAACGGCGGCGAGACACTGGGTCGCGGCAACATTGAATATATGCGCTGGCTAAACGCCGTGCGAGATCCCTTGCAGATTAGAGAAAATCTATACGTCGAAAGCCCCTGCCCACACCCGACATGGATGATGAAACGCGAAGTCTGGCAGCAACTCGACGGCTACCGCGATTGTTCGTGGGCCGAAGACTATGACTTTCTACTAAGAGCCGATCTGGCAGGTATTCAAATGGGCAAACCCACCACAGGTCCTTTACTGAAATGGCGCGACCATAACAACCGGCTGACACGCTGCAATCCCCGCTATAGCAAAGAGCAATTCATAGCGGCCAAGGCGTGGGCGTTGGCGCAATCGCATCTCAGGCAACGTGATGCCGTGGTTGTAGGTACAGGACGTAACGCGAAACGCATGTTCGATGCACTAAACCACTGGCAGGTCAATGTACAGGCATTCGTTGATGTGCATCAGACTGTCAAAAAAAAGACTCTGCGCGGCAAACCCGTCACCAACTATGCAGCGCTGGCTAACCGTGAGCACGGTGATGCACTTTTATTGAGTGTAATCACCCGATTTGGTGCAAGAGAAAATTTAAGAATCTGGTTCAAAGAGAATGACTTCAACGAAATAGAAGACTACATAATCGCCGGTTAAAAAAAACTTCTTCATTAAATATTCAGCGCTTGTTCAGCTTGAATGACGAAACGCAATTGTCGTTTTGTCGGCAACAAAAAATTACACATTGATACGCGTTATTTTTCCAGATTCAGCTATAGTCCGTTGCTCTGCGGGAGAATCCAAAACACAGCTAAAACGTTTTTGGTTTCTTCCAGTCGAAGTGAGCAGATTTCGACCGGTTGTAACCACGTTGTTTTCCAACCTACACCGTTCAGCGCTCATTCATGAACACTGAGTACTCTGCTTTCGGTCAATGCAGCAACGCACATCACCTGCAGCAGAGATTAACCTGTAGTAATTGCAAACAAGAAAATGGGTCGGTGGTTTTTGCGAACAACAGAGGTTAACTACACCTGAAATATCGGAAGTTTGGTAATCATCATTTTTAACTACCAAAAACTATTTTCTTTACTAGTCTGTATTCTTGAGTAATCGCAACGGACTCTGGTCCTAAAATTAATTTTAAATGTTGAGGAATAACACAATGAGAAAGTTGACAGCAGCTGCGGCCGGCGCGGCTTTGATGCTGGCAGGAACCGCGTACGCACAAACTGATGCAATAAACAGCATCACAGGTGGGTGGAGTGGTTCCGCCGCATTCGGCACAACGATAGCCCGTGGGGATGTAGAAGCCGATAGTACATACGGCAACATAAGTCTGAGCAAGACTGCAGGAAAGTGGGAACACCTGGTATTTGGTTCCTTGCTTCGAGGCTCATCAACGGTAATAACAGTAAATCCGGTCACCGGGGTGTCCACCGTGGACACGGCTGACAATGCGGAACGTATTCTTCTCGGCTATCAACCAAAATTCTACTGGCGACCACGTACCTATTTTTTCGGTATTCTTGATTTTGAACAGGACGAGCCCGGAAACATAGATTCATCAACTCGACAAATAGTCGGCATCGGGCACAAGTTCTGGGAAAGAGGAGAGGGTAGCTTCTTCAACGGTGAAGTCGGTATTGGTAACCGTTCACTCGAGCCGGTAGAGGGCGCCAATGCAGACAGCGGAATCTTGTATCTTGGATTAAACTACAGAAATCAGATCACAGAGACTTCTACGTTCTACTCAAATCTGAGAGCCGATTTTGGTGATGACAATGAGTCGCTTGATCTTAACCTGGGATATTCGTTTAAAGTATCCAGTCGTCTTGCAGTCAATCTGTCCCTGCTTCTCTACGGAAATACCGGTTTAGAAAATCTTGACAATCCTCTGGATACGGATTTCAACCAGGTATTTACAGCTGGACTAGTATTCGATATCTAAGCAGTGTGTGATGCTAATAAGCTAAGCAATAGAACGAAAAAGCCGGCGAAAGCCGGCTTTTTTCTTTCTGTACATTGTTTTTGCAGTCCAACTACGGTCCAACTACTGAAAGTCGCCAATACCCACGATTCACGAGCGCCTTCGATTAGCGATATGAATCGCCCGCCCATCAGCACTTAAAGCCGCTTCATGCATCGCCTCAGATAGTGTTGGATGCGCATGAATTGTTCGCGCAATATCTTCAATAGTGCCATCAAATTCCATCGCGAGCACCGATTGACCAAGCAGTTCAGACGCACCGGGGCCGATTACATGCGCGCCCAGTAACCGATCCGAAGCCTTGTCGCGCAAAATCTTGACCATACCACCTGTGTCACCTTTGGCTTTCGCGCGTCCACTTGCAGCAAACGGAAAGCTACCAGCCTGATAATCCACGCCCTCGCTCTTTAATTGCTGCTCGGTTTTGCCGACCCATGCAACTTCAGGGTGGGTATAAATAACGTTCGGCATCACATCATAATTAACATGGCCGTAACCACCTGAGATCAACTCTGCGACCATGACACCTTCTTCAGAACCTTTGTGCGCGAGCATCGGACCACGAACAACATCACCTATCGCGTAAACACCGGGAATATTGGTTTCGCAATGCTCATTAACATGCACCAATCCCCTTTCATCCATCCCGATGTTGGCCTCGGCGGACACAACCTCGTTACTGTATGCGCGTCGTCCGACAGCTACGATTAATTTATCGGCCTTCAGCGTCGCATCACCGTTTGCGTCCTTATAGCTGATCTCGACTTCCTGACCGTTGACCTTACTTCCCATAACCCGACTGCCAAGTCGAATATCCAACCCTTGCGATTTAAATATCTTCATTGCTTCGCGCGCGACTGCTGTGTCGACCATCGGCAGAAAGGTGTCAAACGCCTCGAGCACCACCACTTCACTACCTAAACGGCGCCAGACACTACCCAGTTCAAGCCCGATGACACCAGCACCTATGACACACAACCGCTCGGGCACGGATTCCCAGTCGAGCGCACCGGCTGAATCAACAACAATATCCGTATGTAGTGGTGTTGCATCAAGTTCAATTGGTACAGAACCCGTTGCAATAATAACGTTACCGGCAGTGTACTCCTGTGCGCTACTGTCGGATGCAGTGACTTGTACCCGCTTATCTGCCATCAACTTGCCACTGCCTTGCAACCAGTCAATACCATTCGCTTTAAACAATTGTTGGATGCCACCAGTCAACTCCTGCACGATCTTGTCTTTACGCGCAATCATTGTTGGTACATCCATAGACAATGCACCCGTCTGGATCCCAATATCGGCAAACTTGTGGCGAGCCTGATCGTAGAGTTCCGTCGACTCAAGCAGAGCTTTGGAAGGAATGCACCCAACATTAAGGCATGTACCACCCAATGCCGGCTTACCTTGTTTATTAATCCATTTTTCCACGCAAGCCGTTTTAAGACCTAGCTGTGCGGCTCGAATAGCCGCCACATAGCCCGCCGGACCAGCGCCAATGACAATTACATCGTAATTAGAAGACATGCTTAAAAGTTGTTCCGTTTGTTTTCAAACTGATCTTGAACATATCCAGACAAAGACTTCAGATATTAACTACACATCAAAAAGAATCTTTGCCGGATCCTCTATCAGTTCTTTGATGGTTTTAAGGAAAGTCACTGCTCCCTTTCCATCTACTATTCTGTGATCGTATGACAAGGCCAGATACATCATCGGCCGAATCACTATCTCTCCATTTTCAACAACCGGGCGCTGCTGAATACTGTGCATACCCAGAATCGCGCTCTGAGGTGGATTGAGTATCGGTGTTGAAAGCAGCGAGCCGAATACGCCGCCATTGGATATCGTAAAAGTACCACCAGTCATATCTTCAATCGCTAACTTACCGTCGCGCGCCTGATCAGCGAAAGTTGACAACGTTGTTTCCATTTCAGCAAGACTCATAAACTCTGTGTTACGCAGTACCGGAACAACAAGTCCTCTGTCAGATGAAACTGCTACACCAATGTCACAAAATCCGTGATAGACAATGTCATCACCGTCAATAGACGCGTTCACGTCCGGAAAACGTTTTAAGGCTTCGGTCGATGCTTTAAGAAAGATCGACATGAACCCTAACTTAATACCGTGTGTTTTCTGAAAATCATCCTTGAGCTTGCTGCGCAAATCCATAAAGGCCTGCATGTTGACTTCATTAAACGTGGTCAACATGGCTGTGGTTTGAGTTGCCTGCAACAAACGTTCAGCAATCCGGGCACGCAACCGGGTCATGGGAACCCGTCTTTCCGAGCGTTCTGATTCATCCAGCGCCACAGGTGCTACCGTAGCCGGTGTTTGAGCCGAAGTGCTACTACCGGTTGCCGCAATACCGGCTGCACCAGCCGCCATACCGGCGGATGCTGCTACCGTCGCTGTGCTTGCAGCAACGTGTCGCTCAACATCTTCCGGTGTAATCCGTCCGTTCGGGCCGGAACCTTTAACTGCAGACGCCTCTACACCGTGCTCTGCCAGCAGTCGACGCACTGATGGACTTGTCTGGCCATCACCGGCCGCGGTTTCTGAGGTTTCAGTGTTCGCTGGTGCTGGTGCTGGTGCGGCTGCCGGTGTTGCAGCGGCACCCGCTTCCATGCGACCAATGACTTGCTGTGCAACCACCGTTGCACCTTCCTGATGGAGTATTTCCCCCATAACGCCACTTTCTGATGCAGGCACTTCCAGCACCACTTTGTCGGTCTCAATATCGACCAGCACTTCATCACGGCTTATGGCATCACCGGGCTGCTTGTGCCAGGCAACGATAGTGGCATCCGCTACTGATTCAGGTAATGTGGGTACTTTAATTTCAACGCTCATGTTTTATCCGCGAAGCCTTGCTCCGTTTGTAAAGCAGTAATCACTGCTCAGTCTCATTTATTTGAAAATGGTTAATAACTATTCAGCGGTATGTGGTGAAACAACATACGATCATCGATTGCGCACCTGACTATTGGCAACCAGACCCAAAGCCTCGTCAACCAGCATCTGTTGTTGTATCTGATGCTCGTTGGCATATCCGACGGCGGGGGATGCTGATGGTGCACGGCCACAGAATTCAACCGGGTAACCGGCAGAGAAGCACCGCTCGATTCGATGACGATTAGCTCGCCATGCGCCCTGATTGCGTGGTTCTTCCTGACACCAGACAACCGACCCGGCGTTAGGGTAACGACTGAGTATCGATTTCATTTCATCGTAGGGAAACGGGTAGAGTTGCTCCATGCGAATAAGCGCAACATTCTGAAGTGATTCGCTGGCTCGTTTTTCATAGAGGTCGTAATACACCTTGCCACTGCACAGCACTACACGTTCAATACCCGCTGGATCAAACTGCTCAGTCTCATCGATAACCGCCTGGAACTGACCCTCAGCCAGATCTTCAAGCGTCGATACCGCCAGTCGATGACGCAGCAGACTCTTCGGCGAAAGGACAATCAACGGTCGGCGCTGCGGTCGCAAAACCTGACGACGTAACATGTGATAACACTGCGCGGGGGTGCTCGGCACAACTACCTGCATGTTATCTTCAGCACATAGCTGCATAAATCGCTCAAGCCGTGCTGAGGAGTGCTCCGGCCCCTGCCCCTCGTAACCGTGCGGTAACAATAAAGTCAGACCACACAAACGGCCCCATTTAGTTTCACCGGAGCTGATAAATTGATCGATAACAACCTGCGCACCGTTGGCAAAATCACCAAACTGACCTTCCCAGATAACCAGTGTATGAGGATCCGTTGTGGCGTAGCCGTATTCAAACGCGAGCACCGCTTCTTCTGATAAAACAGAATCGATAACCAGGAAGTTTGCTTTGTCGTTACCGATCTGTCGCAGCGGCACATAGGCTTCGCGCTCGGTCTGGTTGTGCAGCACCGCATGCCGGTGAGAGAACGTACCACGACCGCAGTCCTGACCTGATAAACGCACAGGGTGACCAACATTAACCAGTGTTGCGTAAGCGAGCGTTTCTGCAAAACCCCAGTCAAGCGGCAAACTGCCGGCGGACATCTTACGCCTGTCTTCTACAATTTTTTTTACGCGCGAATGAACCGTAAGTCCATCCGGCAATGTAGTTAGTTTAGTGCCAAGATCCTGCAAGGTTGCGATAGACACACGATGATCATAAGGGATACGCCAATCGTCAGTAACATAGTGATTCCAGTCAATCTTCAATTCATAGGTATCGTTCAAACCCTCGACAATGTCAGGCGCAACACACTTACCATCATCCAGAGCCTGCCGGTAATCATCAACCATTCGGTCTGCTTCAGCGGCATCAATAACACCGTCAGCAACCAGTCTGTCTGCATATAATTTTCGCGTGGTTGGCAGCTTTTTTATGCGCTGGTACATAAACGGCTGCGTCATCGACGGTTCATCGGTTTCGTTATGACCGTGGCGTCGATAACAGACCATATCGATGACAACATCCTTGTGAAACTGCATACGAAAATCAAAGGCGAGGCGGGTAGCGAACAAAACTGCTTCCGGATCATCACCGTTAACGTGAAAGATGGGTGCGTTAATCATCTTTGCAACATCAGACGCATATTCGGTGGAGCGAGCGTCTTCAGCATTACTTGTTGTGAAACCAATCTGGTTGTTAACAATGATATGAACAGTGCCTTTAGTCGAAAACCCGCGCGAATCCGCCATGTTGAAGGTTTCCATAACAACGCCCTGACCTGCAAACGCAGCATCGCCGTGTATCGCGACCGGCACCACCTGGTCACCATCACTATCACCATATCGATCCTGCCGAGAACGCACTGACCCTTCAACCACCGGTGAGACAATCTCCAGATGCGATGGATTAAACGCAAGCGTCACGTGCATCTGACCGTCTTCATTACGAACATCAGAAGAGAAGCCCTGATGGTATTTAACATCGCCGGAAGAAAGTGAGTCGTCATGCTTACCTTCAAATTCAGAAAATAGATCTGCCGGATTTTTACCGAAAATATTCACCAGGACGTTGAGCCTGCCACGGTGAGCCATACCGATAACCATATCTTTCACGCCGCGGGAGACACCGCGATTAACCAACTCACTCATGATGACAATCAGACTTTCACCACCTTCGAGTGAAAACCGTTTCTGCCCCACATAGCGCGAGTGCAGGTGCCGCTCAAGACTCTCGGCAGCATTGACCCGCTCAAGCACCCAACGTCTGGTTCCCGGCTCAAGGTTCGGATGGGATGCCACACTTTCAATACGCTGCTGCAACCAATCCTTCTGCGTTGTATGGTCCATATACATGAACTCATACCCGATTGTGCTGCAGTAACAGCGCTCAAGATGGGCAATGATGTCGCGAAGACTGGCGTGATCAATTCCCTCCAGAGAAGGCGTTGCGAATACTGTGTCCAGATCCGCTTCAGACAACCCGTTTTCGTGAAGCTGAATTTCACGAACGACTGTGCTGCGCGGCCTGCCGAGTGGATCAAGTGATGCCAGCTGATGCCCGCGTACGCGATACGAATTGATCAGCTGCGTGACATAAATTTGTTTAAGGTCCAGTGATTGATTGACATCAGCTGCCGCACGATTGGAGCGACGCCCACCGCGGCGGGTGAGCTGATAGAAATGTTGGCGGACTTCCGAGTGAGGTATATCGCGACTTGTACCGTTGACTAGCGGCAACTTCTCGAAGTAAGCACGCCATGATTCGCTTACTGAATTCGGATCGCGGAGGTAATCCTCGTATATGTGTTCGAGATAGGGGGTGTTCGCCCCGGCCAGCATCGAGGTTGACTGCTGGGCTTTCATGTCATTCATTTATAAACCCGTTAACTGTAAAAACTGTTTTGTACCGGATACTAAGCACATTTGTGCAGGTACTCGTAGGTGCAGGTACTCGTAAGTACAGGTACGCTTGAGCGCGCAGTCTGTCGTTAGTTTTCCAGATGCTGCGGTATACCCTCTGTCACTACACGCGTGAATTCATCGGTATTCAATTTGCCACCAAGATCACGTGTTGACTGGCCGGTTTTTAGTGCATGCAACAAGCTGAGCCGCAATGCATGCCCCAGGTCATATCTATCAACATGATCAAGCAGCATGCCAAATGCGAGTAAAACTGCCGCTGGATTACAGATATTCTTGCCTGCAATATCAGGAGCCGTGCCACCGGCGGGATCAAACATCGCAATGTCGACATTATTTTCAGAGTCGAATGAATAATTTCCACTCGCGCCGGTACCCAGACTACCCACCAGACCCGATGCCATATCGGACAGGAAATCACCGTATTCATTGAGCACCAGAACAACCTCAAAAGCGTCGGGATTGAGAATAATTTTCGCCAGCAGTGCATCGAAAAGCTCGACATGGTGCTCAACGTTCGGAAACTGCTCAGCGACTTCAGACACGACATCTTCAAACAGTCCATCGGTCACTCGCTGGATCGTGTGCTTGGACGATGATGTCATCGAATAAAAACCGTCGCTATAACGCATACCTTTACGCTTCGCCAGTCGAAACGCAAAGTTGGCTGCCTGCATACAAGGCTGACGTTCCACCATGCGCAAAGATACGGCAGCATCACGACCAACGAGTTGCCCGGGATCATCGTATGTTCCACCTGTCGCTACGCGTACGATGTGCAGATTTACATTCTCCTTGAAATTGGAATGTATACCCGGGATCGAAATTGCCGGACGATATATAACACTGAAATTACAACGTCTGCGAATGAGGGCATTGGGGCTGCGTTTGCGCGTAACTGTCGGGTACTTGATAGCCAGCTTGGTCTGCCGCATTGATTGCTCGGCGGCATCGATAATCTCGTCACCCAGACGCTCACGATTCTCAAGCGACCAGTCGATCGCCTTGAACTCAAAATCTGCCGGTAACGACTCCGCCACTGTGTGAAGCGATTCGGCCAGCTCGGGTCCGATACCATCGCCTTCAAGTTCGGTGATTACGATTTTATCCATAATTGACTGGGTCTTGGGCTCACGGGTTTACCGCTTGAATGATAAACGAATCAGATAGATGATTTGTGTAATTCTGTTGAAATAGCGCGAGCAGAAATTGCGCTACAGCCACCGGCGGCAATTAGTCACTACCATCAACCAGATGAAAACGCTCAGGATTTGCCCAGTATCTGGAATTGAGCCACTGCGGCACCGTTTTGTATCCCGACAAACTGAACATGAACAATCGCTCATGCAACGTGTTATTGAATCGATGAAAACCGAGTGAAAAAAGATCATCGCGCGCAATGTTCAGTCTTGAACATTCCTGATCCAGTAGCACCACCACACGACCACCCACCCGATCTCTGCACACCGCGAACAAATGCAGCACCTGCTGCCTGAGATCAACATCACCAGCACTTGAATCCCGGCCGATAATAAGCTGACGTGCAAGGGCAACCGGGCTTGCCAGATAAAGTGCTCGTAGTGAACTGATCGGCGGAAACTCAGGCGGCAAGCACAGGGTATGATCCAGCACAGCCGCCCTCGGCATATCAGTCGGGTCCAAAAACCAGACTCGTAGCCTGCCAGCCGTGTTCTTTTGAAGCTGGTCGGCGAATACAGATGATTCGTCAACAATCAGAATATCTCCGCTGAGATCATCGACCGGTAGCGGGGGCGCAGTCTGGTCCTGATGTGATGACACTACCGCACACGCTCCAAACTCAGCGACAGATGCCAGATGCCCAGGCGATGGACAAAACACCGGAGCAGGAAACGCGCTGTTGCTTCAGCTGTCACCGTGTTTGGCTGCGTACTCAGCTTTTTGTTCAGCTGTAGCTTCAAGCTGATGCTTCTCTTTCCATTCGCTGTAGGGCATACCGTAGACAATTTCCCGTGCCTGATCGTAGTCCATGTCGATACCGTTCTCTTCAGCCGCGGCACGGTACCATTTGGACAGACAGTTTCTGCAGAATCCGGAAAGATTCATCAGATCGATATTCTGCACATCGGTACGTTTACGAAAATGTGCGACCAGGGCTCGAAAGGCAGCAGCTTCCAGTTCTGTTTGCTTGGATGGGTCCATGAAGTCTCCTCAGTGGTTGTGCCGCTGTACGTTAAGGGACTTGCGACACTGAGATTAATCAAGCCATTATAAAGAATGCAACGCACCCAATTATGCAGAAACCGGTACGATTGCGGCTATATCTGGCGATTGAGCAGCAGGTCGCACAAGATTACACCTACTTCGCGACCGCGAAACACCTACCGGGAAGTGCCAACATGATTGAATTTGCCGTTACTACAATCAATAACATAGACCTGACAAGATTCTGCGCAGCCGGGCCTACGACAGGCAATGATGCCTGACTAGCGCACCCTGATCTGTCCAATAACAGCCTGCTCATGATAGCCAACTCGCACCTTGTACTGTTGATCATTCTCGCCAGCATCGCGTTGATCTGGTGGAGCAGCACTCAGGCAAAGGAAATCGCCACCCGGCATGCCCGGCAGTGCTGCCGAACGCATCAGCTTCAGCTGCTGGACCAAACCGTGGCGCTGAAAAAACTTGGACTCGCGCGGAATTCGCGTGGCCAGCTGGCCTGGCAACGGGAGTATGAATTCGAATATACGGGCAAGGAACAGCTGGACCTTGCAAATGCCTCGGCTACTGACACTAAACACCGGGACCGGGGCAGCATATTTCTGTCCGGCTCTCAGCTGCTGCGTGTGCATTTGCCTTTCGTCAGAGACGAAGATGGCAATCGTATCTACTTTCAATGATGAACCCTTGAGAGGCACCCGTATTTCGCCTTCACCAAAGAAGCAGGCTAAACTACAGGTCTGACGCACCACCACACGATCAACCAACCTGGAGTCTAACCGCGATATGAGTTCCCTTTGTCCTTGCAATTCAGGCAAGAACGACATGGAATGCTGCCACCCGATTATCAGTGGTCTGGCAAAAGCAGAAACAGCGGAAACGCTTATGCGGGCTCGTTATACCGCACACGCCCAGGGCGACATTGACTTTATTATTCAATCTCACCATCCGGCCACACGGGGTGAAATTGACAGGGACACGACCAAACGCTGGGCAGAAGAGTCTCAGTGGCTTGGGCTCGAGATACGTGATGTAGAGGAAGGAGGGAAAAACGACGGTAGCGGTGCTGTTGAATTTGTAGCCAAGTACCGTGATGCGCAGGGAAAACGTCATGAGCATTATGAAATGGCTTTGTTCGAGAAACTCGAAGGTGACTGGTACTTCAGGGATGCAGAAGTGCCGCAAGTCAGACAATTCAAGCGCGATCAGCCCAAGCAGGGGCGAAACGAAGCTTGCGCCTGTGGTAGCGGAAAGAAATTCAAGAAGTGTTGTGGTGCGAATAACTGATCAACTGTCGCCTGACGACTAATGCGGAGCACATAATGCAAAGACCCTGGCTTGAGCAATATCCGAAAAATGTTCCTCACGAAATATCAACCGGGGACTATCAATCTCTGGTGGATATGTACAGGGAAGCGGTTGGTGAATTTGCTGATCGGCCAGCGTACACCAACATGGGTAAGACGATTACCTATGGTGAGCTGGATAAATTGACTCGCAGTTTCGCTCACTGGATAAAAACAGAAACGAATTTACAAAAAGGTGACCGCATCGCTGTCATGATGCCAAATTTGCTGCAATACCCGGTTGTGGTATTTGGAGCACTGCGCGCCGGCCTGGTTGTGGTCAATACCAACCCCTTGTACACAGCTCGCGAACTGAAGCACCAACTTACGGATTCCGGTGCTAAAGCAATAGTCGTGGTTGAAGCATTCGCCTCAACGCTCGAAGAAGTCGTCGGGGATACGCAGATCAACACCATCGTTACAACGCGCTTTGGTGACATGCTCGGTTTCCCGAAAGGTGCGATCGTTAACTTCGTTATTCGAAAAGTGAAGAAAATGGTCAAGCCGTTCTCTTTACCCACTGCAACCGAATTCAAATCTATTGTTTCTGCTCCAGTGAATAATTACGACGCAGACGCAGATCTCTCGCTCGATGATCTGGCGTTTCTGCAGTACACCGGCGGAACCACCGGTGTAGCGAAAGGCGCGATGCTGACACACCAAAATATGGTTTCCAATGCTGTGCAGGCACTCGCCTGGATTAGTGCAATTGAAGTAAAAAAAGGCCAGGAATTCATCGTAACCGCGCTGCCGCTCTATCACATCTTCGCACTGACGGCGAATTGTATGGTGTTTATGAAACTGGGCGCTCAAAACCTGCTGATCACCAACCCGCGCGACATTCCGGCTTTTGTCAAAGACCTCAGCAAATATCCGTTTACTGCGATAACCGGTGTCAACACACTATTCAATGCATTGCTCAACGATGAAAAATTCCGACAGATCGACTTCAGCCCGCTGAAACTTGTGTTGGGTGGAGGTATGGCAGTTCAGGAGTCCGTTGCTAACGAATGGAAAGAAGTTACCGGAACAACGCTCGTTGAGGCATACGGTCTGACAGAAACTTCGCCAGCAGCCTGCATTAACCCGCTGAACTTGCCCGACTACAATGGCGCCATCGGTTTACCGATCTCGTCGACAGATGTTTGTGTCATGAATGAGCAAAGCGAGCAGTTGCCCCAAGGTGAGGAAGGCGAACTGTGTATCAAAGGTCCTCAGGTCATGAAGGGTTATTGGCAGATGCAGGAAGCGACAGACAAAACCATCGACAAGGATGGTTGGCTGCATACCGGTGACGTCGCCGTAATGGATCCCCAGGGGTATTTCAAAATTGTCGATCGTCTGAAAGACATGATTCTGGTATCCGGTTTCAATGTCTATCCCAACGAGATTGAAGGCGTGATATCGCAAATGCCTGAAGTTCTGGAAGTGGGTGCTATCGGTATACCCGACGATCATTCCGGTGAGGCCGTCAAGGTTGTTATTACCCGTAAAGACCCGAGCCTGACTGAAGAACAGGTTCTGGCCTACTGCAAAGAACGCTTAACCGGCTACAAGCGTCCAAGCGTTGTGCAATTTGTAGAGGAATTACCGAAGACCAATGTCGGTAAAATACTGCGCCGCGAACTCAGAGAGCTTAAATAGA
>CALFCF010000021.1 GCA_937951345.1 uncultured Granulosicoccaceae bacterium | reverse complement strand
CCTCCCTCTCCGCCACACGTTGATTTCAGGCAGTGTCAGCAAGTGCAAAACCCCGTCCCACCAACATCCCACACTTGCTCGCACTGATTGGCACAGGCACAACGTACGGAATGAAATTCTTGTATGTGTCGCTCCGTAGGTATGGCAAAAAACCTATTGATCCCCAGCGACCTGAATGTTTTGTGTCGCCCAGTCACTTACAGCGATCAAGTTTTCCCTTGATTTGTTTACAGGCTTAATTGAAGGTGCACACGGATGCGCAGAAGTGACATGTCGATCCTTGAATGCTTGTGGTGATTACAACGATGGCACGATTGCCAATTAAAGGCTGATTAAGTTGGTTGCATCTATAGACAGCCAGCTTCAAGTTGCGCGGCGTGTTGTTGAATTTGATGAGGGGAGGCCGATTTCTGCTGTGTAGTGCATCTCACTAGCTGCCATTGACGACTCGCTGACCCTGCTTTGCCTGATACCGTAATCCTCTGCCCGCTCGTGTGCAAAAAGTTTTGGTGGCATCCCTGAATCGGTTGTTGGATCGGGCTGGGGGCTGTTTCCAGATTAATGAAAACGCTTTTAAAGTGTTGTTACGAGCGAACCTGACAAAACCTGACATTGCCGCTGGCTTTTCTGGCAGCCTGATAGCCAGCCCCTTCACTCAGCTTTTTTGCGCTTCCAATTTGGAAACAGCAAAATGCCGGGATAACAATCAAATGCGTCTGCTAAAGCAACGGCGTGATCAACACCGAGCTTGGACGTGCCCCGTTCAATAGCGGAGATTGCTGATTGCGTCATACCGGTCATGTCGGCAAGTTCAGCCTGTGATAATTCCAGCATTTCGCGCATGGCTCGCACGATGTCGCCGGGTTCGCTGCCGAATCCTTCGAACTCAATGTAATCGGATGGGTTGAATTTTGGTGGTTTGCCGTCAATCACTTTATTTTCCACTGTAGTCCCGTTGCGGTGTAAGCGTTTCAAGTGCTTGATGGCTTGTTTGCTGCGCCGTATCGCCCACATCAATATACGCTACAGCACATATACAACAAAGAATATAATGACCAGTGGCCGGGCGGCAGATACGCTTAGCGCAGAACCCAAGTGAAAACCTGAATTGCCGCATATTTTCGTGGGTTTGATGTCGTTTTTTTCGTACCACCTATGGATTAAGGTACGGACAGCTAGAAACGTAAAAATCGTATGTCATTGATTTAAATAGTTAATTCGGGCGGTGTATGGTGTCTTCCCCCGCCGCCACTTCCGGAAAAAACCGCACTACCGTCAGTCACCGCAGACATCGGTACTTTAGGCATAATCAAGGCGCGCAAAGCGTATATTGCCCCTGCCATCCATTCTTTTCTTTTTATCCGATTTCACGCCTCAGGTGCGCCACTGCATTTTCTATTCTGATCTTGAAATCATGCGTTCTGCCTGCTCGTGGTGCTCATCTCTGGCTGTTGTCTATCAGTACCTTTGACTGGTAGGCACGTCTTCATGCCGCACTGAGGGCGCCGGCAAGCAGTCGATTCCAATTTATCGTTGCGTGCCAGCCGATTCGTAGTTGAGAATACTGAAAACACTACTGATGCGAAGGAACAGACATGGCTGCCAAAAAGAAAGCTCGCACAAAAAAGTCTGGCTCAAGCGCAGCGGCGCTACAAAAGAAACTTGAATCCAAAGGTGTCAAGTATGCGTTGGCTTCCTATGTCGATATCCACGGTGTCTGCAAATCGAAAATGGTGCCGATCTCGCATTTGCAGCGCATGATGGGCGGGTCGGAGTTGTGTACCGGTGCGGCGCTTGACGGTGTGCCTCAGGATGTCAGTGACGAAGAGGTATCGCCCCATCCGGATCCGGACAGTGTCATTATCTGTCCGTGGCAGCCCGATGTCGCCTGGTTTGCCAGTGACCTGTACTGCGAAGGGGAAGCTTTTGAGCCTTGTTCACGGCAGATATACAAACGGGTATTAGCTGATGCGAAAAAGCAGGGGTATCAGTTTAATTTCGGTATTGAACCCGAGTTGTTTTTATTGCGTGAAGATGAGTCGGGCAAGGTAGCGCCGGTAGGCAAGCGCGATGTTCTTGCCAAGCCAGCCTACGATGTCAGAAGCACAATGGATAGTCTGCCCCTGCTTGACAACATAGTCAGTCAGCTACAGACAGCAGGCTTTGATGTCTATTCATTTGATCATGAAGACGGCAATGGACAGTTCGAAATTGATTTCAATTATTTTGAAGGTCTGGAAATGGCAGACCGGTTTGCGTTTTTTCGTTTGTTAGTTAATGAAGTCGCCAATCAACAGGGTTGCTTTGCGTCGTTTATGCCTAAGCCATTCGCTGACCGTGCCGGTAGTGGTGCTCACTACAACATGTCGTTGGCAAATATCAAAACCGGTAAGAATCTGTTTGAATCATCCAGTGATTCACGTGGCTGTGGTCTTTCGCAACTGGGTTATTACTTTATCGGTGGAATATTAAAACATCTGCCGGCATTGTGTGCGGTAGTGACACCCACGGTTAACAGTTACAAGCGGCTGATTAAAGAAGGCAGTATGTCGGGTTTTACCTGGGCGCCGGTATTTGCCTGTTTTGGTAATAATAACCGCACCAACGCGGTAAGAGTGCCGCTTGGGGGCGGGCGGGTAGAGTTACGAGCCGCTGATATTTCGAACAATCCCTATCTTGGCGGTGCATTGGTATTGGCAGCCGGGCTGGAGGGTATACGTGAGAAGCTCGATCCCGGCGCACCACATACCGAGAATATGTACCTCAAAACACAAAAGCAGCTGGATAAACTCAAAGTGCGCCATCTACCCAGAACGCTGGAAGAGGCGCTGGATGCGTTTGAGAAAGACCCGCTAACCGAGCAGGTATTCGGTAAATTAATGAAAGACACTTATCTGCAATTCAAGCGCGAAGAGTGGGAAAGTTACATGAACCATGTATCTGATTGGGAAACAGAGCGGTATATGAAGTTTTACTAGAAGTTATCTCAAGTTTGAGATTGTGCACTCACATAAGGCGTGTGTCGCTCGAGCAGCGCATAACGGCACACAACGCAGGATCAGCGTGCAGGACTCGGCGCCCCCGACTCGGCGTCCCCGATCAATTTTGCGATGGCTTCTAGCCTGCTCTATTCACGAAGGCGAAAACAGTGACAATAAAAACCAAGCAATTTCCAGTTAGAAAAGCGGTTTTAGCGTCGCTGTGGGTATTCGC
>CALFCF010000020.1 GCA_937951345.1 uncultured Granulosicoccaceae bacterium | reverse complement strand
CATAGGGTCAGTGGGTTACAGTTCATGTGCTGTTAACAGTTCAGGTTTACAGGCGTGACCAGCAGTTTTAGGATACAACAACCACTTATGACCGTCCCACCTCTCCGGTGTTCAAATTTCACAACAGATTAATTAACGGATCCTTCGATACATAATCATGCGAACTGTTGCTCATTATGTACTCGACTCGCTACTCGCAAACGGTATAGATACGCTGTACTGCCTGCCAGGCGTACAGTTGGATCCGTTTATGGATGCAATTTACGATCAGCGCGAGCAACTGTCTGTCGTGCATACGCGCCATGAACAAACGGCTGCTTATATGGGAATGGGTGCAGCCCTGGCGACCGGCAAACCGCAAGCCTACAGCGTGGTGCCCGGAGCCGGGTTTCTGAACTCGACGGCTGCTCTTTCCACCGCGTTATCGGTCAATGCACGATTGTTAGCAATCGTTGCTGAAATACCACTGGAGGCGCAGGGTTCGGGGTACGGTGTACTGCATGAAATTCCTGACGGTAACGCGATACTGGCCGGATTAACCCGCCATGCGGTGCAAATCGAACGGGCCGAGTCAGCTGCTGTGCAGATCGACGGCTGCTTTAAACGATTGCTGGATAACCCACCCGGCCCTGTCGGTCTTGCCGTACCGGTCAATCGCTGGCAGTTGCCAGTTGATAAAAACCTACCCAGTGCTGCTCTGAATTCACGACCTGCAAGTAAAACTGATAACAGCACTGATCTCACTGCGGAAACTGAGCTGGTGATCGAGAAGGCGGCTGAATTACTTAAAACCGCGGAAGCACCATTGATTGTAGTTGGCGGCGGAGCACTTGATGCGAGCCCCGATATCCGCGCATTGGCAGAACGGCTTCAGGCACCCGTTGTTGCCTTTCGTAACGGGCATGGGGTTATGCCTGCCGATCACAACCTGCATCTTAGTATGCCGTCGGCTTATGCGCTTTGGCCGAAAGTGGATCTGGTGATCGGCCTTGGTGCGCGGCTTCATACTCAACTAACTGGATGGGGTACTGATAGCAAACTGCGCATCATTCACAATAGCATTGACCCGACTGAACTCGGCCGCATAAAGAAACCGGATGTCGGAATTTGCGCCGACGCAGGATCGGTCGCGCGCGAATTGTTAAAGCAACTTGACAACACCTCTGTTGATATCAACAAGCGAAGCTGGCTCGATACGATAGAGTCGACGCGCACTAAAACAGAAGCTGAACTGCGTTCAAAATTAGCGCAACAGTATGCCTGGTTGCAAGCCATTCGTGACGCAGTACCGCGCGATGGCATCGTCGTTGATGAAATAACACAAATGGGCTACGTCGGCAGGTTCGGATTTCCTGTTTATGAACCGCGCACCTACATCACACCGGGGTTTCAAGCCACACTCGGTTACGGGTTTGCAACAGCACTCGGCGTCGCACATGCGCGTCGCGACGTCCCGGTTGTCAATTACACCGGCGATGGCGGCGCGCTCTACACACTCAATGAACTCTCAACGGCTGTCAAACACGACATACCGTTGACAACCATTGTATTCGTTGATGGACATTTTGGTAACGTCAGGGGATTTCAGCGCGATAACTATAACGAACGGTACATTGCAACCGACTTGCACAATCCTGATTTTGTCAAATTTGCAGAATCTTTCGGGGTGACGGGCATGCGTGCTGATACACCGGACAAGCTTCGCACAACGTTAAGTAAAGCTATCGACAGTAAAAAACCCACTCTAATCGAAGTGCCGGTGGGCGAATTTTACCCTCCCTGGGAATTCATACTGACGCGAAAGTTACGCGATGACAACTAAAGAAAACGAAACATCAGCAAAAGCCGTAGAACTGAAATTGTATAAAAATCAGTTTAGCTCGCCTGTATCGGCAGCGTCTGCTCAGCAATAGTGTTAGCACCTCGCCAACGAGAGATTTATGATCTTTTTCAAATCCCCTGTTTCCAATACTTCCAGCTCTTTGATACGGATTGCCACCGCTGCGTTCTATGCCGTGGTGTCACTTAGTGCGCAGGCCGATGAGCAAGCAAAACACCCTCGAGCAGCGAAAGCAACAACACATATGGTATCGGCTGCACACCCGCTCGCAGCAGAGGCAGGCTTGGCGATACTTGAATCAGGTGGCAGCGCAATGGACGCAGCAGTTGCAGTGCAAGCGATGCTGACACTCGTAGAGCCGGAATCCTCAGGCATAGGCGGTGGCGCTTTTCTGCTGTACTGGGATGGGGAAGATAAACAGCTAACGACTTATGACGGGCGCGAGACTGCACCTGCTTCAGCGAATAACGAGTACTTTTATCGCGATGGCAAACCACTTAGCTGGCCAGCGGCGAGAACCGGCGGTCTGTCCGTCGGTGTACCGGGAACAGTTAAACTGCTCGAAACTGCGCACCAACAACACGGCAGACTCAACTGGGCGCGACTGTTTATACCAACGATCAATGTAGCGCGTGACGGATTTACCATCAACGACAAACTGGCGCGCTCAATATCCCGTGCTGCAGACAGTGGACTGCGTGATTTTGATCAAACGCGTCAGTACTTTTTCGCCGAAGACGGCACACCCAAAACAGCGGGCACCCGGCTGGTTAATCAGGATCTGGCAGACACGTTGACGTTAATTGCCGCACATGGTGCCGATGGGTTTTATAACGGTACGATTGCAGAGTCGATCGTCGAGGCAGTCACCAACGCTGCAAACCCCGGACAGTTGACAACGAAAGATCTGGCCGACTACGAAGTCAAAGAGCGCGATCCGGTATGCTTTGATTATCGTGATTTTTCTGTATGCGGTATGGGCCCACCGACATCGGGTGGCCTGACTATGGGTCAGATGCTCGGCATCCTGAACCAGTTCGACCTCTCAACAGGCCCGAGTGTCGCCAACTGGCATCATTACATTGAAGCCGCCAAACTTGCCTATGCCGATCGCGCGTTGTACATGGCGGATGCGGATTTTGTTGATATGCCTGCCGGATTGCTGAATACCGGTTACTTGCGTGATCGAGCGTCTCTTATAGATCCGGATGTTGCTACGCAGCAAGCCTCAGCAGGTACGCCACCCTGGGACGAAGTGCGTTTACAAAGCCCGGATACTCAAACTGAAAAACCGGGCACTTCTCATTTCGTAATCGCTGACAAATACGGCAACCGTTTGTCGATGACGACAACCATCGAAAGCGGTTTCGGTTCACGTGTCATGACGCGCGGATTTCTTCTCAATAATGAGTTAACAGATTTTTCGTTCAAGCATGAAAACGATGGCAAACCCATTGCCAACCGCGTCGAAGGCGGAAAGCGTCCTCGATCGTCCATGTCACCCACTATCGTTTTTAAAAATGAAAAACCGTATCTTCTGACCGGCTCACCGGGTGGCTCGAGAATCATCAACTACGTGACGCAATCGGTTATCGCCGTTCTCGACTGGCAGATGGATCTGCAGGATGCTGCGGACATGGGGCATATAGTAAATCGCAACGGTACAACCGACCTGGAAGCTGGCACTGAAGCAGAAGAACTTGATGCCGAATTAAAAGCACTCGGTCATGAAACCAATATCCGTGAACTCAACTCTGGCCTGCATATGATACTGATTGAAAATAATACGCTGTATGGGGCAGCGGATCCGCGCCGAGCCGGTGTTGCGCTGGGTCGTTGATACAGACCCCTACTGCTTCTTAAAGTAGACCTTCGAACAGGGGTGCACTAAGCACTAAGCAATGAATTCAGCCGATCGTCCCGGAAATCTGCAAAATTGTTTTCCGGTATTGCCAGCCAGTCGCTAAGGAGCCGTTCATAAACGGATCGATAATCCATGGTGTGTATAAGATCGTCGTTGCGAAGATTACCCAAATCCGGATGGTCTCCCCACAAACCGCCATTCACTGAACCACCGATAACCAGATGCGGCGCTGCGGTGCCATGGTCTGTCCCGCCGCCAAAATTCTCACGGGCACGTCGGCCAAACTCCGAATAAGTGACGACCAGGGTATTTGACCATTCGTCCATCTGCTGCAGCTCGCCTGCGAGGGACGATAAGCCGGTTGCCAGCTCTTGCAGCAGACGTTGATGTCTTACACGTTGATTAGCATGTGTGTCAAAACCGTTAAGAGAGACTTTGTAAACCGGAGCATCAACACCAGCGGCAATCAGATGGACTACATGACGAAGTTGTCTGCCAAGGCTGCGCCCAGGTATCTTCGACTTATAGCGGTTTGATCGCAATTTAGTCCGTATACTGCCAATAGCACGCTGTAACTGTGCATTTCGCTCGAGCAACAGCGCAAGCGCCGGGTTGTTAGTTGCACCATCGCTGTTATCAGCTGATAGCAAAGCGGAGTCTTTCGCATTTAGCAGTTGCTGTGCACTTTTAAGTGATAACCAGGTACCGGTGTCACTTGAAAATATATTCATGCCACCACCGAAACTAACGCCGTGCGCATCCAGATCATCGGTTGCATAGGCATGCTCAAGCGCATGAGTGATCCAGCCGTCACGTCTTGAACTTACACCGTCGCCGCCCGTTTCCCAAATGGCGATGGACTCGAAGTGCGATCGATTAGGCGATGGGTAACCGAGTCCTTGAACCAGCGCCAGATTGCCCTTTTCCCACAAAGGCATTGACCTCTGCAAAGCACTGTGCAACGCAAAGTCATCAGTTATCGTATTAAATTCAGTCTTCTTTAAGCCAAGTTTAGGCCGCAGCTCATGGTATCTGTCGTCAGAAAAGGGAATCAGGGTATTCAAACCGTCATTCGCACCCGCCAGTTCGAGAAGAATGACACGCTTGCCGTTACTACCGTGTGTAGCTTCAATCAAAGCTCCTTCAGTATCAGCTGTGTTGGCGTCAAGCGTCCGGGTCATAAAAGGCATTACGACAGAACCGGTGGCTAGATGTAGTATCTGGCGGCGTGTCAGTTTCCTATTCATCAAGCGATTTTCCCAAAAATAAAAATCGTTTCAAACTTGGTTTTAAGAATCAACACGGATCGCTCCACGCACCCATCAGCGCAGTTGATAGATCGGATGACGTAGCGACCGTCGACCTTCTATCGCAAAATGTACGATCGCCGTTGCAGATAGATCTCGCTTAAAGTTATCGGTGCTTAAGCCGCCATGATCAAGCCATTGCTGTACACTCAATACTATAGATGGCTTCGGATTCGCCCTACCGTGCTTATCATTCAGAATCGCACTGAGCTTCGCAACCGAGCCCGCTGCAGAGTTGTCAGTCTGTTCACGCCGATCAACCGCTTTATCCAGCATACCTTCCTCATCACGCATACCCTGCATATCCTGCGTGACCAGCAATTCGCGCTTTAATGAAGCAGGCTTCGAGTCGGTACGTATAAGATCAACAGGTGTCCTGTGATTGCTTTGCAACATTGCAAGAACAGGTTGCCAGGCATCATAGGCTTTTTTCTTTACCGGGTTCTTCAGTCTTACATCATTGCCAGCAAACGAATGAAGATTGACCAAATTACCGATGATGGCCTCCACCAGAGACTGGTCTTCCTGTGCAAGATCGCGTAGCTGGCACCTCCTGGTTTTCCCGGGTTTATTTTCAGTAGATCTCAAACCTAGAACGACCTGCCTGGCGTATTCATCACCACGAACTCGCTGACTACATTCAGACCAGACCTCCAGACAATCAGGCCAGCAATCGTAACGATTTATTGATAGCGCTGCTGACCCGTCGCTCTCTAAGATTAGACGAAACATCCAGTTACGCCATTGCCGGTTTTGGTATTGGAGGTTTTCAAGCTGGAACATAATGAGCGAACGAGATGAAGACTTCCCCTCATCGTTTCGGTTAGCAAACTTTGTTTTTATCTCTGGATTATCAAGCTTGCTTATAAACACATTGTCGACAGCTATTACCTGTGCATCATTGTTGAGTGTTTTAGACGAAACGCGTAGATTAGACTCCAGTTTTTGAACAATTTTATCGGTCGATAGCATATTGTCACTATCCATCGCCGGTGCACTGTCAGACCCGACCTTATCCATACGAGCACTCTTTCTCAGCCATTGTAGCCGTTTGAGTAGCCGGCCAGGCGTGACCCATGCATTACCACCCGGCCAGCCGGCCACATTCGGCGGGTTGAATAAATCCTGCCCCTGCTCACTGATAGCATTCAGCAGTTTTTCTACCGATTGAACTGAATTCCCGAGTGTGCGTGCGCTACCAATAACCAGGTCAACCGGTGATTTGACGATTGTATGACGATGTTCTTTGGCCCAGAACTCCTTGGAGCGCAGCAGTGTTTCAAGTAACAGGCTGATGTCGTAGTCAGATCGACGAAAGATGTCTGCCCATTGCTTGATTTGCAAATCATCAATCTCGTTTTCGTTAATATAATGTTGCCAGAACTTACCGGCAATAAACTCAGCTGTTCGATCCTGATCAAGAATCAGATCAACCAGCGATTGTCCGTCAAACTTGCCATCTGAGCCGAAAATGGTTTTCATCCCGGCATCATGCTGACCCGGTATCAGCCGAAACGTCAGGTTATGAGGTACTGCGAATGTATGACCAGTCAATGCACGTGCAGCTTCTTTGATATCAAACTCGGTATAGTTACCCTCACCCAAAGTAAAGAGTTCAAACAGCTCGCGTGCCAGGTTTTCGTTAGGTGCTTTTTTACGATTGTTATTGTTATCCAGATAGCGAAGCATAACCGGATCTTTAACAATGCCGTGCAGCAGTGATCTGAAACTACCCGATGCATGCTCTCTGAAGAATCGATTCTGACGGGCAATTCCGGTGCTCCAATTGCCCAGCCCCTTATAACTACTGACAAAGTGATTGTGCCAGAACAGCACCAGTCGCTCAGTTTGTGGAGATGTCGTAGTCAGCATTTCACTGACCCACCACTTGCGTAACTCGTTAAACTCCCGATTTCTTTCTTGACTGAATCGACGCCTCTCGGCAGGCTCCATACCACCACGGAGCATATAAGGTGGAGCATCATCAATCCACTCAGGCATACGTTGATTGGCATCGGCGCTTAAACCAAGCAGCACATCATCGACCGCGTCATTGCGGGATTTGCCAATGAGCATTGAAACTTCCGCAGCGTGAGCACCCAGGCCCGTACGGCTGAGCAGATGTATCGCATCGTCGATAGTCAGCTGTTGATTCAAGTGCGAGTCGGCTGAATAGAGCGGGCCACTGAGCAGGGCACTAACGACTATCAATATTCTGATAAGCATGCTTCCATTGTCCCGGTCACTGAATATCTCGCATCGATAGATGCTCTGAGAATTCTTTTATATTCACGACAACTCTGTATCACTTGTTCAATGCGATCGTACATTTCTCAATTGAGACTGTATGTCGCCAAATATGTTACAGAATAAATTACGACCCACCCGTGACAAAAAGGCAAATTTCATGTCAAGGCGGCTTCCCTTTAGCCAAATAATGTAAAAAACATGACGATGGCTGGAAGTATACCGCCTGGAGATCAGCATGACGAAAGGCGCAATATCTCCACATGAATAGTTTCGTAAGGACTGAAAATCAGAATCGACTAAGGCTTAAAAATACACTGTAGATCTGGGAAACACTTGTGAGATCAGTGAAACTCCCTAACATTAACCAAATAAATACGTAATCGACTAATGCCTTTCAAATAAAGTTTGAAATTTCACATCCTATGCGCAATAAGTTGTCATTACAGAGAAAAGGTAGTTAGATTTTTTTCTTAACAAAATAATAAAATCACGACATCGATGTCGAGCACTCGACCAATGCTATGCCAAGTGTTGCTATGCCAGCTAGTGCTATGCGAAAAGCGGTTGTTATAAATTACGCACTCATCAAACGCTATTACGCATAGATTCGTTTGCAACTGACATATGTAAAACCACTCAAATCGGGCGGAGTCCAACACTGCGATAGACATAGTTGCGTTACAAGCGCTGCAACAGACCTTTACCTTACAGTACTAGATCAGGTCACAAAGCACTCTGGATTAAGCCGTTTCCACCTTTAACGCCGGGCGACCGGGAACAGCGTGCACCAGATGACTTTCCTTAATCAATACTCTGGCAGGCATATCCCCAACAATAAGATTCAATGGCTGATTCGGTGGCAAACGTAACCAGGAATATTGCTTGTAAGTCATCGAAGGTTCGTAAACGTCACCGTTCAAAACAAGCAACTCGAGTCCGTTTACCTGATTAATCACCATACGGTGATTAGCAGACCAATGTTCTAGTCGCACATCTTCACGCTCATCACCAAAAACGGGCTGCACAGAAACCCCTGCGCGGGTATGTGGTCTATAAACAGGGCTGGCAGCCGCATCAATATTTACCAGTCGGCGGTCGCTGCGCTTGAATTGCCAGGTTTTGACAAACAGTAGACACCCCGTATCGCTGTAGCCTTGTTGCCGGGTACCGGGAGGAAAGCGCATGTACGAGCCCTTCGGATAGGTGCCGCGCTCGTCCTGAAATGAGCCTTCCAGGACAAATATTTCTTTTCCACCATTAAGTGTTTCCGGACGCCACATAGTTGACGGTGGTACACGCACAAGCATCGTAGCTACCGGTTTTACCTTTTCGAGCAAATCAAGGTACAGAACTTCACACTTCCTACGTTTATCAACTTTCCATGAACTGCTTCGCACATGCACTGCTGCTTTCTGCAGAATATCCTCATTGATATTCATCACACCCTCTCCTCCATCAAGGCAAGTCTTTCCCCTGAAACATAGAAATAGAATCAAGCGTTTACTGCTTCCCTGTAATGATCGCTCCTTTGCTCTGAACAAACTATCAATAGGTTTCAAAAACTTTTCATTACGTCTTGTATCATTTTTTGCGAAGTCTTAATCACCGTCAATCTGCCAATACCGGTGCCTAGTGTTGCTTTTGTATCAATCAAATTTTGTTTGAATCAAAGCTTGCGCTTGGTTCTATTAAAAGATCACCAGTAAAACCGGCTCACTTCTACCGGGAGTTCATCAAGGTAAACTTGCCTGTTAATTATTGTTACTCCGGTGAAGCTATCTTGATAAAAATTAATCATTAAATCCAGTTTTTTTTGCTAAACGAAAGTTTAGTTACAACGCCATATGTAAGCCGTGACAATGTAGTGAGAAACAGCGCTAGAAAATCCACAGCATCGATGCGAACCTTGTCGCAACTACTTTGTGGGCAAGTGTGAGGTGCTTGTGTGACCATGTTCTCAACACGGTTGATTTACACAACAAACCAGAAAATTCATCAACTGGAACACCAACCAAGGCAACAGTGAGGTAAAAGTTTGGGATAGGTTTTTGAGGGTAAACCGTGTTTACAAACTCATTTTAGACAACACAGCTGGGAGTGCTGTTAAAAACGCTGCTATCAGCCAATAAAACCCCCTGACTGGCGTTTCCACAGACTGGCATACAGTCCATTCTTTTCAACCAATTCGTGATGACTTCCGGATTCAATGATATCTCCGGCGTCCATCACAATCAGTTTATCCATTTGTGATATCGTCGAAAGTCGATGTGCGATTGCAATGACGGATTTGTTTTGCATCAGTTGTTGCAGGTTTTCCTGAATCGCTGCTTCTATCTCTGAATCCAGTGCAGACGTCGCCTCGTCCAGAATCAGGATCGGCGCGTCCTTCAAAAAAACGCGTGCGATGGCTATCCGTTGACGCTGTCCACCCGACAACGTAACACCACGTTCACCCACCATAGCGTTTAGTCCTCGTCTGCCACCCGCGTCCTGCAGAGAGTCAATAAATAAGTGCGCATTCGCGCGTCTAGCAGCATCCAGTACCTGTGCATCAGTTGCATCTTGTTTTCCGTAAGCAATGTTGTCACGCACACTACGGTGCAACAGTGATGTGTCCTGTGTGACAACGCTGATATTGCGGCGCAGACTTTCCTGTGTAACGCCGGCAATGTTCTGCCCGTCTATCAGAATCTGACCTTCACGTAGATCGTATAGTCGCAACAGTAAGTTCACCAATGTGGTTTTACCGGCGCCTGAACGTCCGACGATGCCAAGCTTTTCACCCGGCTTTATATCAAAGGTTAAATCCTGAATGACAGGCAGATCGTCGACGTAATCGAACGACACCTGGTTAAACCGGATCTCACCATGGCTTACAGTCAGGTTTTTTGCATCAGGAGCATCCTCTACCTGTCTTGCCTGACTAAGCGTCGCCATACCGTCCCTGACAATGCCGATATTCTCAAACAAGGTTGCCACCTCCCACATAATCCAGTGAGATAAACCCTGCATTCTCAGAATGACGGCAATGGCCACGGCAACCGGACCTGCTGTGATTAACTCCTGAAGCCAGAGATAAATACCGGTGAACAACGTTATGCCCAGTAACACCATGCCACTAATATCGACACAGATCTCGAACCCGGCTGACAGACGCATCTGCCGGTAGACCGTAGACATAAATCCGTCCATGCCTTTGCGGGCGTAAGCTGATTCACGACCACTGTGCGAAAACAATTTAACTGTTGAGATATTCGTATAACTGTCGATGACGCGGCCCGTCATCAAAGCACGTGCATCTGCCTGCTGCTTGGATACTTCGCCTAATCGTGGTACGAAATACCAGATGGCACCGAGATAGAACAAAAACCACAAGGCAAACGGGAGCATTAACCGCCAGTCGATGCCCGCAATCAATACCAGTACTGCAAAAAAATAAACTGCCACATAAACCAGAACATCGGTCAGCTTCATCACAGTTTCGCGCACGGCCAGCGCAGTCTGCATCACCTTTGTTCCGATGCGACCGGCAAATTCATTGTTAAAAAACGATTGGCTTTGCCCGAGCAGATACCGATGCGCCTGCCAGCGGATCACCATCGGCAGATTGCCGTAGATTGTCTGGTGCACAATGACGGTATGGAGAAATGCAAGTACAGGAAACACCACCAGTATCACAACACCCATGACAATTAGCGTGTGCTTGTTGGTTTGTAGAAATTCAGTGCGCTCTATCGAGGAGAACCAGTCGATGATGTTGCCGAGATAACTGAACAATGCAACTTCAACAATTGCGATAACCGCTGATAACAGACCAACGACTATCAGGTACGGCCAGGAGCTGCGGCAATAGTGAAGGCAGAACGCAACAAGCGAATCCGGTGCACGATCGGGTGCCTCGGATGGGAAAGGGTTTACCAGTGATTCGAAATAACGAAACATGAATAGCCAGTGCGTGCGCGGGTGAGAGTAATGCTCACGCCCTGCTACAGGGTATCAAATTTTAAAGTAGATTTAGGATATTAAATTTTAAAGTAGATTTGGCGGAGAGAGAGGGATTCGAACCCTCCGC
>CALFCF010000019.1 GCA_937951345.1 uncultured Granulosicoccaceae bacterium | reverse complement strand
TTGAGCCAGCTGTCAACCAGTTCAGCATTATCAGCAAGCCATTTCTTGGCGAACTCTGCTGGATCCTGCTTTTCAACAACCAGTGCATAGGTCATTGCTGACACAACATCGGTGTCCAACTTGACCTGAGACAGCATTTTTGCCGCTTCCGGTTGAGAGTCTTCAAGTGACGCTGCGTAGTGAATGTGCAGAAACGCAGTGTTCCAAGCAACAGCAGCTTCGGATTTCTCAAGCCACTCTGGATCATCAGTCGGCTGGATAACAGTCCACTTGCTGTCGTCGTATGCAGGTTCGGTTAGTTGAACCAGCTCGTGCAGCGCGAACATGTGATGCGGTGTGTAGCAGAAAAAGACAATGTTGCCGTCAGCAGAAACAGCGTTATCTACTTCTGCCAATGCCAATGTCTCATCCATTTCTTTCAACTGCATGGTTTCAGAATAACCGTAAGACTTGGCACGGATTTTTTCAACATTGGTTGATGCCCAACCTGCAGCACCTATCCAGACTTCGCCTTTACCGTCGCCGTCAGTATCGAAGTTTTTGGCCATATCAGGGTCAGACAAATCAGACAGGTTAACAATACCCGTGCGCTCGGCAGTACCTTTAGTGACACACATGCCCTGGTCACCAGCAACACCATTCGGGTTCTGCTTGACTGTACCTTTGTCTTTGACGTACTTGGCTTCAAGGTTTACCTGGTTCGGCAGCCATACTTCCGGGTGTACGTGCATAGCGCCGGAATCCATTGCCTCAAACACAACCGGGTTCGTACCATTTTGAAGCTCAACTTCAAGGCCGAGATTTTCTTCTAATGCACCTTTCAATACATGCGCTGTAGCCAACACAGATGGCCAGTTTGGTACACCAATAACAACATCTGCTGCCTGTGCAACTCCACCAACTGTCATGAGTGCGCCGATACCAGCTGCTGTAGATAACTTCTTGATGCTCATTAACACCTCCCCATATTCGAGATTAAAATTTTACTAATACTTGTTGTGACGCGAGCCGTGTTTAAGATCGACTTCACGTTGAAGACCATGATGTCACATCAGCAGAAAACATGCATCGCAATTGCGGCCACCAAGTGTTACATCTGCCCCAAAATAGGCCTGTAGCGCGTCAAAATAATGCAAATCTCCGCCTTATTACGATATTGCAGTATCAGGATGATCGTCGACGATTTGCTAGAAAATCCTGATGTGACGACTCTGTGCCGTTGTGAAACGAACCAAACCACTTGTCCCACGGCACCTCCAGATTACCGTAATTGCAATCGCAAAATCGATGATGCATCTGATGATGAAACGTACCCAGTGCGAGGCGATTTTTTTTGCGAACATACAATCCCTCAAATCCGGCATGTGATGTTGCTGCTGTCAAAGCCTGGTGTTGCATATGAAACAATATGTGTATCGGGTGTGCAGCAATCAGACAATGAACAAGCACCGAAGAGAAAAACAATAAATGCTCAACCGGATGCATCGACAAACCCGACCAGGGACCTACGTTAGTATTTCGGTGATGAAGTGAATGAACGTGTTTATACAAAAACGGAATATGAATTAAACGGTGTATCCAATAGAAATGAAAAGAAATAATTACAGGTGTGAATACAAGCAGCAACACGAAACGCACAGGATGCTCCGATGGGTGCATTTGCGGAATATAGCCATTGGCCATCGCCCAGAACATACAACACTCATAAGCTGTCCAAAACGCTACACCGCTGGCCAGAGACCAGAACATATTGTCACGAACCTGGCCACCAAACGTAAACAACCTTCCTGACGAAACCAATTCACGGCTATCGTATTGCAATTTGCTTCCCTGCTTTTTCCAGCGGTAGAAAAACAAATGCAAGCCACCAGCGACCAACGACAACAGAATAAAGTTACGTACGTAGATTTCCAGAACCCAGCCGACTGCCCATTCCCTGGTTTCGGACAATGGCGGCTGAAAGAAAAACCAGACCAGCGTTGCCAGCACAATCAATATGGTGTTCTCGGCAAACTTGAACCATCGATCTGCAAACCATTTAACGCATTCAACAGGGCTGGGCGGAAGAGCGAAGAAAGGCGACGTCCGGATTGGCACAGGTGGACGATAGTTCCAGCGTCGCGCAAACGCATCCGATGACTCCGCTGACGCTGATGGGACTGATGTTTCCGATAGCGGGTCTTTAGACACGATGTGTTCCTTCAATAATTGCGACTGTATCTGTTCATTCTATAAGTCCCGCGGTCATATGGCTATCTGTGGTCGCAATCTTTGAGCGAATTTGCGATCATGGTTTAAACACTAAAGTCAATCGGCTTACAGTCATCGTGTCCGAACCCGCTGCAGAAAACCTGAATTCTTCGCTGTCATTGCATCAATTGCTGACAGAGGTTGACGATGCGGTTCGCACAGCGTTGCCGGCCACCTACTGGGTGCGTGCGGAAATTCTTAATGTGCGCCACAATCGTTATTGGGCAATTGAACTATCCAGCTACGAGGGTGGCAATAAGGCGAAAGCTACAGCGATGATCTGGCAAAGCCAGGCGAATATCGTTGCGGCATTCGAAAGCGCATCAGGTACCAAACTACAAAAGGGCCTGAAAATCCTGATACGTGTAGATGTTGCCTATCACGCGGAATATGGGTTACGCCTTAATGTCAGGGAATTCGATCCAGTCTTCTCGCTGGGTGACATGGAAGCACGACTAAATCAGATAAGACAACGCTTACAAACACTCAATGAAGTTGATCTAAACAGAAATCTATCCGAACCGCAGGACTTCACCAGTGTTGCAGTAATTGCACCTCGCGACGCGGCCGGACTCGGAGACTTTCGATCACAAGCTGATTTACTGCAAAAAAATAATCTATGCAGTTTCTCGTACTATGAAGCATTGTTTCAAAGCGAAAAAAATGCTGACAGTCTGATAGCAGCAATGCAACAGGTGATAAAAGACAACAACAAGAAAAATTTTGACGTCATAGTTATCATCCGGGGAGGCGGGGACAAAGCCGGACTGTACGAACTTAATAAAATAAAAATTGCACGTGGTGTTTGCCGCGCACCGATACCGGTATTTGTGGGTATCGGTCATGAACGCGACAGCACCATACTGGATGAACTTGCCAATCGCACATTTGCCACCCCATCACTGGTGATAGCCCACCTTCTGAGCGCGATAATTGATAACGCCAGAGGTGCTGGACGCAATTATCTGCAAATTTACAATCAAACGCGACTGCTGCTGGAGAACGCGCAACGCGACTGCAAATCGTTGAATGACCGTATTCTGCGACAAGCCAATGAATCGCTAAATCAAGCTCAGCGTAGTGTCTTTGAATTAAATCGAACAATCCGTACAACGCCAATCCAGTATCTGCAACACGCAAGACAGCAATCAGAACGCAGATACACAGCAATATGCAGTGATGCACAAGCAACACTCACTGCAGCAACTAATCGCATCGGAAATCTGAATTCGAGCGTTTTACAAAATGCGCGCAGCCAACTGGAGCAATGTCGGTATCAGACAGCCACACAGTATCGACAGCTTGAAACCAATGCCCGGGATGCGCTCACAGGTTCGCGGCATAGTCTCGATTCCGCCAGAAACATGCTTATCTACCGGATTGAAGCGAACCTTACCCGGGCGCGCAATCAAGTTGACAAATATGCGGTGACTATTGAGCACCTGAATCCAACCAATGTATTGAAACGCGGATTTTCACTGCTCTTTTCACAAAAAGGAACTCCGATAACATCGGCAACAGCACTAAAGAATGAACAGCAAATCTTTATCAGCATGCGTGACGGCACGGCACAAGCAGACGTAATTGATGTAAAAAACGATGTGATAGCCGATGCAACAACCGATGCGGCAACCGATATGAAAACTGACGCTGACGCAAACTAATCAGCGATCAAATTAATTCAGTACTCGAGAGTGAGTCAGATCATGAGCAAAAGTAAATCAGACAGCGACAAGGTTGAAGACAAAGCACAATCAACTTCGCAATATCTTAAAAATTACACCAAGTTGCAGGAAGCAGCAGAGTTTCTAGCTAACCAGGAAACGCCCGACGTCGATGCGATTCTACCAATGGTCGAGCAAGGCACGAAAGCCTATGCGGCCTGCATCGAGCGTATTGAAGCGGTCGAAAAGATGCTGAAGGAACTGGACAATCGTGATGATTGAAAAATCGGCTGCGATATCAGTAACGCAGATCCCAGTAACACAGATCCCAGTAACGCAGATCCGTTGGATTTAATTCGAATTCGTCTTTCATCTCACACTTTAACAAACCAAAGAAAAATCGATGACACTTGCACACCGCGATTGGGTACCTGAGAACAGCCAAAAGCTGATTCAGGCTTATGCAGCCAATACCGGCTCCCAAAATACTGAAACAACCAATAATCGCATCGACGAACTTGTCCAGCAGAACAGGGACATTCACGAAAGTCGATGTTTTAATCTGAACCCCGCATCCAATCTGATGAACCCTCGCGCCGAGGCCATGCTGTCTGCCGGTATGGGCTCGCGCGCGTCTCTTGGTTACCCGGGTGATAAATACGAAACCGGCCTAGAAGCACTGGAAGAGATCGAAGTAATCGCAGCGTCACTGTGCGCCGAAGTTTTTGATGCTAACTATGTAGAACTGCGCGTACCTTCGGGTGCTATTGCGAACCTGTATGGCTTTATGGCGCTATGCAAACCTGGCGATACGATCATCGTACCACCAGCCTCCATTGGCGGGCATGTTACTCATCATCCCGAAGGCTGCGCCGGCTTGTACGGACTGAACATTGTTGAAGCACCCGCTGATGCTGACGGATACACCATCGATATCAATGCATTGGAAGATTTAGCTAAACGTATAAAACCGCGCCTCATCACAATTGGCGGCAGTCTCAATCTGTTTGAACATCCGGTCGCCGACATCAGGCGCATTGCAGATAGTGTTGGCGCTTATCTGTTATTTGATGCAGCGCATCAATGCGGAATCATTGCCGGTAAAGCCTGGCAGAATCCACTGCACCAGGGCGCGCATCTGATGACTATGAGCACCTATAAAAGTCTGGCTGGTCCACCGGGTGGTTTAATCGTCACTAATGAAGCAGCAATAGCTGAACGTTTGGATGCTATTGCTTTTCCGGGTATGACTGCAAACTTTGATGTGTCGCGCTGTGCAGCGCTGGCTATAACCATGCTGGACTGGCGTACACACGGCGCTGCCTACGCGCAAACAATGATCGAGCTGGCTGCTTCACTTGCCGGCGGTTTGCAAACAAATGACATCGATGTGTTTGCACGCGATAAAGGTCATACGCAATCTCACCAGTTCGCGGTAATTGCAGCGCCGTTTAACGGAGGCCAACAGGCGGCTAAGAAACTGAGACAATCAGGGTTTCTCGCCTGCGGTATTGGTTTGCCCATAGCCACGGTTGAAGGCGATCTCAATGGTCTTCGAATCGGTACACCGGAACTTGCCCGCTGCGGTGTACTCCCTGAACACGCATCACGAATGTCCGATCTGATTGCCACAGCCCTTAAAATCGATAATCCAGCTCAACTTAACCCTGAAGTTAGCGAGTGGCGCAAACAATTCGATACCATTCACTTTATCAACTAAATCTAATGACTCTGTATCGTGTGTTTGGTTTGATATAACTCTGATCAAACAACTCAACTTTGACACCGGACAACAGTATCCGCTTATTCGATGAACAACGAACACACAGATCTACCTGTACGCGGATTTTCTGACACCGAATTTGCAACGCGTACCAAAAAGGCACAACAGCAGATGTCTATCGCTGGTGTTGCCGGTTTGTTATTGATGACAGAACCCGAGGTGCGCTACTTCACCGGCTTTCACACACTCTTCTGGCAAAGTCCGACCCGTCCCTGGTTCGTTTTTATTCCACTGCAAGGCAAACCTGTTGCAGTCATACCGGAAATTGGTGCCGCGCTGATGCGCCAGACGTGGATAGATGATATTCGCACGTGGCACGCGCCGGCACCTGACGATGATGGTATCGGCTTGTTGACCGAACTGTTGTCGCCTTTATCTGCCCGTAATGAGCGTCTGGGGATTATGAAAGGTCATGAGACGCAACTACGCATGCCTCTCGGAGACTGGGAGCGCTTACAGCGCGCGTTGCCAGGACTCAGCATCTATGACGCAACCCGAATGATTCAAAAATTGCGTATGGTGAAATCACCTGTGGAAATAAAAAAACTACAGCACATCTGCAACATTGGATCACAGGCATTCGCACAGGTACCGGAATTTGTTTCAGCTGGAATGCCTTTAGAAGAAGTCTTTCGCGAGTTTCGTCGTACGGCTATTAGCCTCGGCGCAGATGATGCGCCTTATCTTGTCGGCGCAGCTGCACCCGGCGGATACGCTGATGTTATTTCCCCGCCATCACGCCAACCACTGCAAAACGGCGACATTTTAATGATGGATACGGGTTGTTCCTGGGATGGATACTATTGCGACTTTGATCGTAACTGGGCCATCGGAGAACCTGACAATACTGCGCAATACGCTTATGACGTATTGTGGCGGGCAACACAGGCCGGCATAGAAGCGGCAATACCCGGCAACACCTGCGCGCAGCTTCATAAGGTCATGACGACAGTACTTTCCGAATTAGACAACAGTGGTGGCAATATAGGACGCCTCGGCCATGGACTTGGCATGCAACTAACAGAACAACCGTCACATGCGCCATTCGATAACACAGTGCTAGAGGAAAATATGGTGCTAACCATCGAACCCTCACTAAATTACGGCGACGGCCTGATGATGGTACATGAAGAAGATATCGTAGTAACATCAAACGGCGCACAGGTACTGACAACGCGGGCAGCACGCGAATTGCCAGTACTGAAATAATCTATTACTTCCTGACTGATAACACCCCTCGCACTATTACAACCCAGTGATACAGATAAACCTGTGTACGGTTCAACAGAGCCCACTTTTATCTCTGTTTCTGCAATAATGTTGATAACAGACTGTAAGACTTTGCGCAGATGATTGTAAGACTTTGCGCAAATTAAGACGTTGCGCAAATTTTACGCAGATAACAGTGAGAAAAAGGCTTCAGTTAATACTGACTTCAGAGCTACAGACATCATGAACAATCCAATAAGAACATTGACACTGCTGACGTTGCTTACTATGTTTTGCGGCAGCCTGCATGCTGAAGAAACAGTTCAACACGAGCAGCATCAAGCACACAAACATGAAGATAACGACAGTGCAAAGCGGAAACACCAGTGGTCACAAGTTTCTGAATCTGGTTTGATAACAGCCGAGGTATTCCCGCAGCAGGGTAAACCAGTTTTCAACGATTACCACAATTGGGTGATCAAACTATCAGACGCCAAAGGCCAACCAGTCAGTGATGCAAAAATAGCCATCGACGGAGGTATGGAAGCGCATGGTCACGGATTGCCTTCGAAACCCGTCATAAGCCGTGAGCTTGATGATGGCGAATATCTGATCGAAGGCATGCTGTTCAATATGACAGGTGCATGGACCCTGGTCATTGATGTACTCTCGACACATGAGAACGCGCGATTCACTTTTCCACTCGAGCTATCGCACTAGGGAACCTCTGATTTATCGCCTGCGTTGCCAGGGCTGTGTTGAAATTCGGCTCAAAATGCTCATGTATTCGCATATACACTCCGCTTTTTCGCCAAATTTTGCCCTGCCTGCCTCACCTGATAAATCAGAGGTTCCCTGGTTTTACCGATGGCTTCAAACTCTCACTAATTAAGCAACTGACAAACTGGAATGGTTAAGTTTTACATTGCAGTAATCGCAGGCTTCGCTGCTTTGCTGACAACGGTTCACGCACGTTCAACGGACGAATTTTCCGATACCGAAAAAGCGATCATACAATCGCTATCACTCCAGCTGTTACCAGTAAAACCGGCCAGCCATTCCAACAAGTTTGCAAACGACGTACGTGCACAACAGCTCGGTGCACAACTTTTCTTTGATAAAGGACTGAGTGCGAATAACGAAGCGGCCTGCAGTACATGCCACCAGCCGGACAAGTTCTTTACCGACGGGCTTACTATAAGTCAGGACTCACAAGGTCGGGGCAGAAACACCCCAACGCTGATAGGTAGTGCTTGGCTACGCTGGTTTTATTGGGATGGTAGAAAAGATTCTCTATGGTCACAGGCATTGTCCCCGATAGAAGCGCTCCATGAACTGGGTAGTAATCGACTAGCCGTCGTCCGCTACGTTGCAAAACATCCGGACTATCAAGACAAGTACGAAGAAATTTTTGGCCCCCTACCCGATGCGATCTTAAGTGACAAGTTACCGGAAAACGCCGGACCTTTCGGAAATCAGCAAACACGCGACAATTGGGACGAACTCCCACTTGATCTTAAAAAAAGAATCAACAACGAATTTGCCAATATCGGTAAAGCACTCGCCGCTTATCAGCGCACACTAAACTACGAGTGGACGCGCTTTGATACATTCGCTAGCGAATTAGCTTCCGGTGCGAACGAGTATTCACTGGATGCAGACGAGATAGCAGGACTAAAGCTATTTATTGATGACGACAAAACACAATGCCTGCAATGTCACAACGGTCCATTATTTACCAACCGCGGCTTTCACAATGTAGGCACAGGTATTTTACAAGGCGATAATCTGGATTTCGGGCGGATGATTGGCATACAGGCAGTTATACGCGACGAGTTTAATTGCCTGGGTATATACAGTAATGCTGACGCAGACGACTGTTCCAGCCTGAGATTTCTAAATAAGTCGCTGGATTTTTCTTCGAGCGGAGCCTTTAAAACCCCGTCACTCAGGAGCCTGGCGCACACGTCACCGTATTTTCACGATGGCAGATTTTCGGATTTGAGAGATGTCATCGCGTTTTACAACAATCCACCGAAAAACGTAAACCACGAGTTACAGCCGATGAATCTGACTAATCAGGAAATCAATCATCTGTTGAAATTCCTATCGACTATTTCGAACCCGTAGTCAGACACCACATCAGATTTCAAAGTCTTTCTGCCCACGCGAGAATAGATTAGCACCTGCTTGCACGACAACCTGTCGCGCTCCGTGAAGCGCTGCTATGGCAGGATTTTCGTGGGAAGTAAGTGTTTTGTTCGATACAAGCAGTGTATTGTCGGCATCGAGAATTACAGAGTCGGTAAAGGTTCCACCAATATCAATCGCCAGGCGGAGTTGCTGCTGTTTACCGGATTGACGCATAGAAAAGTACTCGGAAGGTACTCACGTCGTTGACCTTATCGATCACAACCAATCGCTGCCCACCTAACGATTCATAATTTCCGCGCGATCAGATTGCTCATTCAAAAGTCGCGTTAGCCAATCGGGATCCATCTCCGGCACAGACGACAACAGTAATTGTGTGTATTCCGGGTGTGGCGGATTCAGTATCTCGCTTTTCATTCCCTGCTCCACGACTTTGCCATCAAACATAACGACAATTTGATCGGCTATGGCTTTAACGGTCGCAATGTCGTGCGTGATAAACAGGTAACTGATATTAAATTCCTGCTGGAGTTTCAATAGCAGTTTGAGAATACCTTCCTGAACAATCTGATCGAGCGCTGATGTTACTTCGTCGCATATTATTAATTCAGGCTCTGCCGCCAATGCACGCGCTATGCAAACGCGTTGTTTCTGTCCACCCGATAGTTCAGAGGGCAACCTGTCAAGGAACGTCTCATCGAGCTCGATCATTTTCAGCAGTTCATAAACCCGCTGCTCACGCTCAGACTTATTGAGCCCAAGATAGAAGTCAATCGGGCGTCCAATGATCTCTTCTATCGTGTGGCGCGGATTCATGGCCGTATCAGCCATCTGATAGATCATCTGAATCTTTTGCAACTGGGCTGTCGATCTGTTGGCCAATGCCACAGGCAGGGACTCGCCATTGAATATCACATCGCCGCCAAGCTGTGGCAGCAAACCGGTAATTACCCTTGCTGCCGTCGACTTACCGGAGCCTGACTCACCAACAACGGCTACGGTTTTACCACGCGGCACGCTGATACTGACATCGTGTAATACTTTTGTTTTACCGTAAGCCGCGTCTATATTTTCAAGCCTAAGAATCTCGTCATCGTTTTTGGCTTCCTGCTTTTCAAGCGATCGAACAGACCACAACGAACGGGTATAGGCTTCCTTAGGCGATGACAGCATTTCTCTTGTTTGAGCCTGCTCTACCTCCTCGCCATAACGCAGCACTTTAATAACATCCGCCATCTGCGCAACGACAGCAAGATCATGTGTTATGTAGATAGCCGCTGTGTTGTAGGTATCTACAATTTCGCGCATAGCTGCGAGCACTCCAACCTGAGTTGTCACATCAAGTGCAGTGGTGGGTTCATCAAAAACGATAAGGTCAGGGCGTGGCGACATAGCCATTGCAGTCATTACCCGTTGCAACTGACCGCCTGATACCTGGTGAGGATACCGTTGCCCGATATTTTCCGGATCGGGAAGCTTCAGTGCACGGTAGAGTTCAACTGCATCCTCATGCAAATTCATACCACCGCTCGATGTATCACTACGCGCACCGGCACGTGTTGCAGACTCAATAGTTTGATCAATCAACCGGTGGGCAGGGTTAAACGCTGCTGCTGCTGATTGTGCGACGTAGGTCATGCGACCACCCCAGAGTTTGCGTTTTTCAGCATCTGTAGCGGAAAGCAGATCAATACCATCAAAATGAATTGACCCACCACATATCCGACAGCCCGCTCGCGCAAACCCCATGGCGGCCAGACCCAGCGTTGACTTACCGGCTCCCGATTCACCTATAAGACCCATGACCTGGCCGCGCTTTAGCTGCAGGTCAACACCATTGATAATCGGGTGCCATTGTTCGTCGCTGAACCCTTCGATATGAACACCGCGCATATCAACGAGATATTCGTTATCCATTGTATTGGACACAGTGTCTGCTACCACATTGTCTGCACTACTCATCATGCAAACCACTCGATCGATGCAGGAACCAGTCAACAATGAAATTAACAGCCACAGTCAAAAGCGCGATAGCTGCTGCAGGCAACAGCGGTGTTAACGCAGATTTAAAATCGTATTTGGCGAACTGGATTAACGACGCGTTCTCACGCACCATCGACCCCCAGTCCGCTGTCGGTGGCTGAATACCCACCCCGAGAAAAGACAGTGCAGCGATGGTCAGAAATACAAAGCTGAAGCGCAGACCAAATTCAGCAATCATCGGCGGCATAATATTCGGCAGAATTTCACGCCGCATAACCCAGCCGATTTTTTCACCGCGTAAGCGTGCCGCTTCAACGTAATCCATAACAACCACATTGATCGCAACCGAGCGTGTCAGTCGAAAAACACGGGTTGAGTCGAGTATTGCAATAATGATGATCAGGCTGGCGATAGTTGAACCGAAGATAGACAGCAACATCAGCGCGAAAATCAGACTGGGTATAGCCATCAATACATCAACGAAGCGGCTGAATATCTGATCAATCCAGCCACGATTAATAGCCGCAATCAGGCCTAAAGTGCCACCGATCAAAAACGACAACAAAGTGGTCACAAGGGCAATGCCCATGGTGTTGCGCGCACCGTAAATAAGTCTCGACAAAATATCCCTACCGATCTGATCAGTACCGAAACGATGCTCATCACCCCAGGGCGCAAATGGTGTCGGAAATATTTCTGCTTCACCGTATGGCGCCAAAAACGGCGCCAGCAGGGCGACGACCATGTAGCAAAACACCACCAACATACCGAACCATGCGGAGAACGATGCCTTACCGAGCTCGATACGCAGTCGTTCAAAACGCGATCGGCGCGTGCGCTTAAACGCGACTTCAGCAGCAGCTGAATAGCCGCCGGCAGATGGCTCTTGCTCACTCATCGCGGATGCAACAACCTCGGGTTACTGACGATGCCGATGATGTCAGCAATCAGATTAAGAATGATGTAGGTCGCGGCAAAAATTAATGCACAAGCCTGCACAACCGGGATATCACGGGTAGTCACAGCATCAACCATGAGCTGGCCGATGCCCGGGTACACAAACACCACCTCTACGACCACAACACCGACTACCAGAAACGCCAGATTAAACGCTATAACGGTAGCAATCGGTGCCCAGGCATTAGGTAATGCATGCTTCAGTATAATTTCAGAGCGCGACGCTCCTTTTAAACGCGCCATCTCTATGTAGGGACTGGCAAGCAGGTTGATAATAGCTGCACGCGTCATACGCATCATGTGTGCAACGATGACCAGTGTCAGCGTCAATGCAGGCAACGTTATTCGATACAGTCTCTCACCTAACGGTGTGCTCGCATCAATGTTTGCCAGTGACGGGAAAATCGGCCACAACGACGACAACAACAAAATTAATATGTAAGCAACAAAAAATTCAGGTGTGGCAATAGTGGTTAATGTCACTGCGTTAACCGAGCGATCGTAAAACGAATTACGATAAAGCGCGGCTGTCAAACCCAGTATCAACGCAAGTGGTACAGCAACAAGCGCGGTTATACCGGCAAGAAACAACGTGTTGTACAAACGCGGACCAACCAGCGAAGCCACAGAGCGGGAACGATCGACACCCGATGCTGAACGCCCCGAAAACGATGTACCAAAATCACCTTTAACCGCAGCGCCGAGCCAGTTGAAATACCGTTTGATTGCCGGTTCATCCAGACCGAGCTCACGGCGGAACGCTGCAACGGTCTCCTCGGTTGCAGCCTGACCTAAAACAGACTCACCGAAATCACCCGGCAACAGGGAGACCGACGAGAAGATAATTGCTGATACCATGATCAGCGTTACCACGCCCAGACCTACGCGTTTTAATACTGTTGTCAGTACCGGGTGCAAACCTCTCTCTCCAGAACGTCGATCGCCGCACTTTTGTTATCGATCCGTAAGTGTAACGCAAGCGTGTAAGGGTTGGTTTGCCTTACAGGGACAATCAAACAACAACGATGGCTGCATCGTCAGCAGATTGACAGACAATTCGTGTTTGTCCGGGTTTGTTGCTGCCGAACGTCATGTTGTGAGCAATCCACGCGTTTTGCCAACCCCGTCACACCTGCTTCCGTACCTCAGTTACCGTATACTAGGAGCCACGCAAGCGAGTGTAAGGACAGGATTAATATGTCGCTAACAACCGGCTGTTATATCCATTGCCCAGAATTACATTGATCCGTACGTGATCAGAACCCACGGGCGACTCGTCCAAACAACGTTCACCCGCTTGAGCCAGTAGAGGGCTGCTTCAAACAGGCGCATAACCAGTAAAAGTAGCCCTGCCGAATAATCGTTTGGAGGAAATATGAATCCCGACAATCTGAAACAACTTGAGAAGGAATTGCTGAACGGCAAACTGACACGCCGGCAGTTCATTATGAGCGCAGTCGCAGCCGGTATTGCCTTACCTGCCGCTATGAGTATGTCGACATCCGCGCTGGCCGCGACGCCTAAAAGCGGTGGACGTCTTCGACACGGAACCGGTTACGGCTCCACAACCGATTCGCTTGATCCGGGTACCTACGAAAACAGCATGATGACAGGTGTTGGTTACTGCTATGGCAACCATCTGACTGAAGTCGATTCAAACGGCAAACTCATCGGGGAACTAGCAGAAAGTTTTGAGCCGTCTCCGGATGCCAAGACGTGGGTATTTAACCTGCGTAAAGGTGTCGAGTTCCACAATGGAAAATCGCTGACCGCTGATGATGTCATTGCAACTTACAACTATCACCGTGGTGAAGATTCCAAATCAGCCGCCAAAGGTTTGCTGACTGCAATCACCAGCATAAAAAAAGACGGTGATGACAAAGTTATCTTCGAACTTGACAATGGTAACGCTGACTTCCCCTATATTGTCAGTGACTACCACATCGTCATTATGCCGTCAGCTAAAGATGGCAGCGTTGATCCAACTTCCGGCATTGGAACCGGTGGCTATAAAACCGAGAGCTTTGAACCGGGTGTACGCGCCCTGTTCAAGCGCAATCCGAATTACTGGAAAGAAGGTCGAGCACACTTCGATGAAATCGAAATGATTTCTATCATCGATGTCGCAGCACGCCAGAACGCTATCATGAACGGTGATGTCGACATTATTGATAACGTTGACCCGAAAACAGTTGCACTTCTGTCCAGAGTACCGACGCTGGATATTCTGGAAACCACCGGAACGCAACACTACACATTCCCGATGCGCCTGAATGTTGCACCGTTCGACAATTACGATCTGCGAATGGCCTTAAAACACTCTGTGAAGCGCCAGGAACTCCTCGACAAGATTCTGCTTGGACACGGCGCTATCGGTAATGACATTCCGGTATCATCCGCCATGCCATTCCTGACTACAGAGCTGGATCAGCGCGAGTACAACCCCGAAAAAGCCGCTGAGCACTACAAGAAATCCGGTCACTCCGGCACCATTCAGTTGTCAGCTTCAGACGCCGCCTTTGCCGGCGCAGTCGACGCCGCACAACTTATTTCTGCCAGTGCAAAAGACGCAGGTATTGATATCGAAGTTGTACGTGAACCGAACGATGGCTACTGGTCGAACGTCTGGAACAAGAAAGGTTGGTGTGCCTGTTACTGGGGTGGACGCCCAACACAGGACTGGATGTACTCAGCAGCTTACACATCAGATACCGAGTGGAATGACACTGCGTGGAAAGACACAGACTCAGCGAACAAATTCAACGACATTGTGGTTGCAGCGCGCTCTGAAACTGATGAAAGCAAGCGTCAGTCACAGTACTTTGAAGCGCAGCAATTGTTACACGATGACGGTGGTTTGATTCTGCCAATGTGGGCTAACTACATTCATGCACATTCAAAGAAAGTAGCGCATGGTGATGATGTTGCTGCTAACTGGATCAACGATGGCAACAAGCTGGCCGAGCGTTGGTGGTTTGCCTAAACACCCTCTGCTCCACTGAGCAGAGCAACAACGCTGTTTGAGAAAAGAAAAGCCCGGCTTAATGTCGGGCTTTTTTTCGTCTGGTGAACACTAACAGCAAATGCGCGCTGTTCAAATACCGTTTCTAACACAGTTGAATCTACTATGACGAGAGAATATAGCTTCAACATTATCGAACATACAATGATTCCATTGCCGGACGGAACACAACTGGCAGCACGTATCTGGTTACCCGATACGGATAAAGAATCAACTTTCCCGACTGTTTTCGAATACCTTCCCTACCGCAAACGCGATGGCACAGCAGCACGCGACGAAAGCAACTATCCGGTTTTCGCTGCAGCAGGTATTGCAGGTGTGCGTGTAGATATTTGTGGTCACGGTGAGTCCGACGGTGAATTCGATGATGAATATTCAGAACGCGAACTTGTTCAGGGTGCTCAGGTAATCGACTGGATTAGTAAACAACCCTGGTCTAACGGCAGTGTCGGCATGATGGGCATTTCATGGGGTGGTTTTAACGGTATGCAAATCGCTGCCATGCATCCACCCGCATTAAAAGCTGTGATATCCATTGGCACGACAGTGGACCGTTACAACGATGATATTCACTACAAAAACGGTTGCCATCTGTATTCCAATTTCTACTGGTCGAACATGATGTTGACCTATGCAGCACGTGCGCCCGATCCATTGCTACGTAATGACTGGCAGGCCGAATGGAAGCACCGGCTTGAACAGCAACCATTCCCGTTGCACTTGTGGCTTGCTCATCAACGCCGCGACGCTTACTGGCAACACGGATCGATTTGTGAAAACTACTCTGATTACACCGTGCCGACGCTTATTATCGGTGGCTGGGCAGATCTTTATCAGAACGCACCGCCGGAACTGGCAGCTCATGCCACAGGCGAAGTCAAAGCGATCAATGGTCCGTGGATACATAAATATCCACACTTTGCCTGGCCAAAACCCCGGATGGACTTTCACGCAGAAGCCATTAAATGGTGGAACCACTGGCTACGTGACGAAGACACCTATCCGAACGATATGCCGGACTATCGTGTTTACATGTCTGAGAATGTGCGTGCTGGCGGTGAACGACTGTTTGAACCCGGACGTTGGCTGGCCATGGACAAATGGCCGCAGCCTGACGAATCACATGATTTTCATCTATCGAGTGACATGTCACTGACTACCAGTGTCAGCGATGTTCGTACAGCTACGTTAAGTATCTGCTCTCCTCAAGACTGCGGTATATCCTGCGGTGAAATGTTTTCACTGGCACCCGACGCTGACCTTCCCGGTGATCAACGTATTGATGACGGTGGTTCCCTCGTTTTTCGCAGTGAAGAATTAACACAAGCCATTGAAATAGTCGGCAGGCCAAGCATTCAATTAAATGTTTCTATTGACAAACCGTTGGGCAATCTTTGCGTACGCCTTGTCGACGTTCATCCTGATGGCAATGCGCACCGGGTAAGCTGGGGTGTGTTGAATCTGGCGCACCGAAACGGCAACGCCACACCTAAACCGATGACACCCGGCAAAACTGAATCCATACGCATAGAACTGGATCATTGCGCGTATCGTTTTCTACCCGGTCACAGAATCCATTGTTGTGTTTCAACCAGCTATTGGCCTACTATCCATCCACCACCGGAAGTTGCAACTGCTCACATACATCTAAACTCAGACAACAAACTGTCCTTACCGATCGCACCGGACACCTATCCGATTGCTGTACCTGAACCCGCCGATGATCATCTGCTGCCGCAGTACCCGCAGCGAAGTGAACCTGTATCAAACCGCACAGTAAAACATGACTTACAATTACAACGCACCGACTATCATGTTTATTCTGATACTGGTGAAGAAAAAATCCCCGAAAGTGGATTAATTGTCCAGCACATACGCGACGAACAATGGAGTATCAAAAACAACGACCCGCTCTCGATGCAGGTCGACGGCAAACACACCTGGATCAGCAAACGCGCACAATGGGAAACACGCGTCGTTTGCACAACGCATATGCACTGTGACGAAAATTACTTCTACGTTTCTGCAGAAGTCAATGCCTGGTTGGACAACGAACTATTCAATCAAAAAACGTGGGATGAAAAAATAGAGCGGGATCATATGTGATTCAGCAAACAGCAAGATAATTAACAAGCTGAGTTAGCACAAAGGAGATTACATTGCGCAGACTATTCAAAATCATTCTGATTTCTTGTGTACTTATCTTTGCAACTCTTGCATTCGCATACAGCGATACCGTCAGAGCAAGCACCATTGGTTTTTCCGACTATAGACAAATAGAGCCTAAACTTTACGTTTCCTCATCTATTGAGCTGAATAAGGACAACCAAATCCTGACATTATTGCAGGATGCCAAATCCAGAATAACGCAACACTTGATAGACGTAACCGCGACGCCAACAATTATTGCCGTCAACGGGAGCCGGGAAGCCGAGCAATTCAAACTCAATGGCGCACCCGGCAAGGTTCTAATTGCCCCATGGGACAACTACCTCATACTGGATTTAGAGCGTGCCAATCTCGATGTTGTTGCTCATGAATTCGTACATGCTGAAATAGCAGAACGTCTGGGTTACATACAAAGAATGCGGAAAATGCCAACATGGCTTGATGAGGGTATTGCATTACAAATCGATTATCGCCCGCGTTACCAGCAGCCTGGCGAGATTTCAAACGAAGAATTCGAACGTATCACTCGACTAAATTCTCCCAAAAGCTTCTGGAATGGAAGCCGGGAACATATTATTACCAACTATCAGTCAGCGAAAGCTGCCGTCGAAAGGTCAGTGCTCCCAATCATCGAGGAACACGGACTTGAATATATTCTTGACGAAATAAAAAACGGCAAAAGCGTTACTGAGCTGACAAACACGAACCAGAAGTAGCTCTAACCAATTAAATATATTTTCAAAAAAATCAATTCAGAAACAACTTTAGGATTAATTTCAAGGAAATTAAGTGGAACCAGCAAAAATAAAAGAACTCATCAGCTTTGATGATTTTGCCAAGGTAGATATTCGCGTGGGCACTATTGTTAAAGTTGAAGAAGTCGCAAAATCAGACAAGCTAATGAAGTTGACTGTAGATTTCGGTGATCACTCGCGTTCAATACTGGCTGGAATAAAGCAGGAACGTGAAAACCCTGCCGAGATCGAAGGCAAACAGGCTTTGTTTGTTGTTAATCTGCCCGATCGAAAAATGGCTGGTGAAGTATCGCAGGGCATGCTGTTTGATATTGGCTATGAAGACAAATTACAACCCTGTCTGGCATGCCCGGAAACAGAAGTGCCTAATGGCGCAAGGGCTGGTTAATTTGCTTTTGTCGGTACGTTGTACAACTCGAAACTAATTGCGGTTTGATCGTGCCGGTAATCGCAATTTGAATAGTCTCTTTTCAATCGCTGCAGCCGCTTTTTGTTGATTCCACCAGCTGGTTGTTAAGTGTTTGTTTTACTAACGACGCATACCGTATTTTGCGTCATTCAACCATGCCTGCCTCCAATCACAACGATGACAGCTCATGACTCAACCCGAAAATATGAATTTGCAATAGGCGTAGTTGATCTTTACATAGAGCCACGTGACGAACCAACGCCAGAGAAGTAACAATAAAGCATTTACCTGAACTACTCAGAATTAGTGGGCAAGTACACTAATCTTCCGTTATTAGCATTGAATACGCTGGCGATGTGGGTTATATCAGATACTTGAAAAGCATATGCGCGTAGCTTGTTAAGAAATTATAAGGATTGCACACTAACAGGCTGTTAGAACGCTGAGCATGCATTCGTCGGAGTGGTAGAATAGACACTTGGCCGGAGAAAGTACTATGGGAATATCCGCAAAATCACTTGGTATTGATAAACTCGATGTCGAGGAACGCCTCCAACTAATGGGCGAAATTTGGGATAGTGTTTCAGAAGAAACTGGTGATCTAAGTCTCTCCTCTGAAATGAAAGAAGAGTTGGATAAGCGCTTGGCTGCTGCCGACGCCACTCCTGAAGCCTCAGTGCCTTGGGAAGATGTCAAAAAGAGGGTAATAGGTCGAATTTCCAAGTGACTCACCAAGTCAGGATACGGCCAGAAGCTCAGATTGAATTCAACCAGAGTGTAGATTGGTACGAAGAACGGCAGCAAGGATTAGGTCAGAGATTTGTTGAATCAATAGACTCTGCGATTCAATCCCTTGCAGAATCTCCGGAACAGTCAGCTCGTGTGCACAAGGAAATTCGCTGCCAATCAGTTAAAGGATTTCCTTATCAAGTATTTTATCGAATTAAAGGTCAAAATACGGTTGAGGTACTTTCCATATTTCATGTCAGGCAGCATCCGGGTGTATGGCAATCACGGAACTAGAGTCTGATTCCAGGCGACGCGTTCTAACAATAAGCATGCGGACAAGTTAACCGCTCCCTCCCTGCGCTGTCGCTCCGGTCAGTCGCCGTCAACCAGCCGCTGTGCTTAGCGTTATGTTGCCGAAATGGTTTGCACAAGAATCCGGTTGACGGGTTTGTTAGTGGCAGACACTTTCAGGTAAAAGCAGACCAAATGCCTTCGGGATTTTACATAACACTTCTAGAAATCACCTCCATATTTTTTTCGACTAGAGAAAGATAAGCCGTTTTTGAGAAAATATAGATCTCAAAACATACACCAATGATTCATAACCTCAGTTGGTTCATTCTCTTGTTGGTCAATATGACAACAGTTCAAGCGCACTACAGACATGCTATTCCCTATTGGGTTGCTTTATATCCAGATAGCGCTTTAACCAGTTATGGCGAATTAGTAACTACATCAGAGGGGTGGGTCTTAGATGTCTACGATAGCTCCAATGAAGAAGCTATTGGTAAGATCGAAACTCGCATGGAGTATAACGTAAGTAGAGAATATAAAGTCCGAATGACGTACTTTATTCCTAATAGCGATTCTTCTAGCAGATTAAAATTCTATCCGCACTACGCAGCCAGAGAAACAGATCTTTATCACCTGACCTTACTCGACAGATCTGGAGATAGAGCGAAAGTACAATTTTCGGAGAAAATTGGACCCGTATGGATAGCTCCTAGCAGTCAATTCGCTGGTCAACTCAGATTCAAATATCTAGCCCCTGATTTGATTTTGAAAATAGAAAGCAATGAGCGTCTGGTTGTGGTCGAATATGTGAACAAAGAAAGTCTGATCGTCCGAGATATTCAGCGTGCTGACAAAGAGATTTGCGAGGGAATAGGTGAGATCGCCATCAAGCCTTATACGACGTGGCAGATACCCAGAGATGAATGGATAACCGCGAATCACAAAAGTACGTTTTCTGCACAATATATGATCTGCTAGTTTTAGAACCACAACTTGCCTAAATGTCAGCTGACCGGCAGCGATGATTCGAGGCCCACCCAAGGCCCACCCAAGGACACCCCAAATTTGGTTTGTTCTGATGCTTGTTCTTTATATTGTCTTTTTCAATGAGTCGATCCAACTACACCGGCTCACGTTTAACTTGAAACTTAGAAGATTTTCAGAATGAACATTCACAATATTTGTGGTGTCCGTGTATTCGTGTATTCATTGTGATGGAGAAGGAGGTGGTGGAGAATAAATGATTTATAAGCAGAGTCTGCAACAGACAATATTGAATGCTCAGCAGAACGTAGCTACGCAAAAACCTGCCAATTATTCAATATGCTGTTGAGACAGGCGTTAGGTGCACATGAGTATCGAGTGTTTACATTGCAGCGAATCACTAAAGCCGGAAGAAGTGTTCTCCGGCGCAATTAATGCGCGCCGGGGAATGTGGAATAGTTTTAAGTGTCCTTACTGTGAAAAAGTTGTGCTGTTTGTAGTTACTGAGAAGCAATTGGAAATCGGCATGATTGATGGTTTTCCGGGCCCTGTATTCAAGACCGAATCAGAAATTCTCGTTTCAAACCTTGAATCCAGATGGGGAGAAAACGGCCTCAAGATAATGATGGGTACGGACGAGTGGGATATACCGTACAAGTAGGTGCACCTAGCAAGGGCTTGCAGACGAACCATTCAATTCGCTACGCGAATGCCTTGCCGCTTAAGGCAGGCGTTATGCGTAAAAAAGGAGCCACATGTGAATTTTAGAAGGCTTTCAGGATGAACATTCACAACAGCCCACCCGAGAGCCCACCCGAGGACACCACAAATTTGGTTTGTTCTGATGCTTGTTCTTTATATCGGCAACCAATACTGGGGACACTACAAAACGGCAAAGTTAAATGGTCACCAACCAAGGACACCACAAATATAAATTGACAACCAGTACCTGACTGGTATCGTCCTACCTGTAATTCTCATCGCGCTAAAGGAATAGCCATGACTACTGCACGCTCCAAGCAAATCTGTCTTGATCAAACCCCCTGGTATCACGTCACCACACGCTGCGTTCGCCGGGCCTTTATCTGTGGCTACGATACGCTCAGTGAGCGCGATTTCACCCACCGCAAACAATGGATCGAAGACAGGTTATTGTTTTTAGTCCAAATCTTCTGTATCGACATGGCAGCCTTTGCCGTCATGAGCAACCACTACCACGTGGTTTTGAAGATCAATCGTGAACAGGCCCTCTCACTCGACGACAACGCTGTGATTGATCGATGGGCACAACTCTACCCCACCAATCCGCTCATTAAGCGACTCCGTGATGACGAACCACTTGATGAAGAGGAATCCCAACTACTCAGTGAGAAGCTACCCATCTGGCGCACTGAACTTGCCAATCTCAGTCGCTTCATGGGCCTGGTCAATCAGTTCATTGCACGTAAATCCAACACCGAAGACGGCTGCAAAGGCAGGTTCTGGGAACACCGCTTCACCTCGCAGGCGATTCTCGATGACGATGCCTTGTTACGCACACTCGCTTATGTTGATTTAAACCCCGTCAGAGCCGGCATTGCCAAGACCCCTGAAGCATCTGAACACACCTCTATTCAACGGCGTATACATCACAAAGGTGACGATGCTGAATCACCAATAGGCTTACTGCCCTTCAGCACGCAAGCTGTTCAGGAACAAGTGCATACGCTCACGTCTGTATCCGACTTACCCATCAGTTTTGATGACTATCTGGCGCTGCTTGACTGGACCGGGCGACAACTTCGCAACGACAAAAGAGGTTACATACACGCCGATATCCCGGATATCTTCACACGACTGAATTACTCACCGGAACAATGGATGAAATCACACCAACCCAGCATCAACTGGCAGCAGCGGGCATTGGGATCGGTTGAGCGAATTCTGAGCTATTGCAATTCCTTGCAGCGCCGGTGGATCTGGCAGGCTGCTGATCACAAAATCTGCTAGTACGCCCAGCTACACCTGACAACTATCCTTCAAACATTTGTCGCTGAGGTGTGGCAAGGGGATGGACTGGCCGCAATTCACGTTTCAGCCGTTTTCGCAACAAAGACCTCTGCTGCTTGCTGTTCACATCGGTCTTTTTCAATGAGTCGACCCAACTACACCGGCTCGTCTTTAACTTGAAACTTAGAAGGCTTTCAGGATGAACATTCACAATATTTGTGGTGTCCATTTATTTGTTTTTCAGTGGAATAATTTGAAACATCGTTCCATACCTCTGAATCTGACCAGAGCGGATCGTTGGAGGCAGCATTCAACAAACTAATGAATGACACCTGAAGCATGAGTGACAGGATAAGAAGGTGATAAAAAAAAGGGTTACACATTAAACTTGCTGATTTCATCTTCTGAACATAGTTGTTCATAAGTAGAATAACGTAACAATCCGTATTTGCACCTGCATATTAAAGCGTATTCAACTGACTGAAGTCTATATTTTTAAATCCAACCTCGGTTTCCAAAACGGTCGAAACAATTCAATTTTAGGACAGCGATCCATCACCACTTTTAGTCCGGCATCTTCTGCAAGCTTGGCCGCACGATCATCGAATACACCTATCTGCCCCCACAACACTTTTGCGCCCACTGCAATAGCCTCTTCAGCGACACCGTAAAACTGTTCCGGTCTACGGAATACTTGCACCATATCAATAGGACGATCAACTTCAGCTAAAGAAGCAAAAACTTTTAAGCCACGAATTTCGGTCACTGCCGGATTGGGGTTGATAGGTATCATGTCGTAGCCGGTTTCATGCAGTACACGTAATACGCCGTAACTGAATTTGGTTTTGTCCGCACTTGCACCCACCATGGCGATAGTTTTGACGGAGCGCAGAATCTCCGCAAGATATTCAGGGGCGTAGTCGTACTGACTATCTATTGCTGCTTCTGGCATTCACTTTTCCTTTGGTCTCGAATTTTCCGCATGGCTTTGCTCCGGCTTTCCGGACGCTATATCAGCTTTCAGCTCATGCGGTTCCAATGGATCAAGAAACGGGTTGCGATAAAGTTTATCGTGACTCTCCACACCAATCTCAAACGTGCAGTCGGTCAATGGTCGTGCAACACAAAGAATCACATAACCATTATTTATCTGTCGGTTGTTTAACGCCACTTGTCGGCGCTGATCAACCTCACCACTGATCAGTTTGGCTGCACAGGTTATACATCCGCCGTACTGGCACCCATAGGGTAGATCAACGCCTTGCTCGCGCAAACTATCAAGTAATGGACTGCGCGTACTGACGGTGAATGTCGCGTTGTCACGATTAGCGATAGTGATAACGCAGGATTCACTCACAACCAGATATCACTCGTGCAATCACCACCGGGATAACGTGCTTCATGGCAACGACTGGGGCCATTGGGTTCTTTACCGAAATCAACAATGAACTCTTCGTTTATTTGCATTCCACCATTCTCAACGTCACAGTCAATCATCACCATGACACCACCTTGCGTACGAATTTCCGGATAGAACTGGTTATCCCATGTTGAAAACAACGAAGTCGTGACATAAAGACGTTTACCGTCGAGCGACAACTGGAACATTTGCGGACCACCGGCAACCTTTACTCCGTTTACTTCAGGTGCTTTTCCAAGCAACCCTCCCATCCACACCTGCCCGGTTAATTTTGGGTTGTGCGGGTCAGTAATATCATACTGACGCATGTCACCGTGCAACCAGTTGTTGAGATAAAGATATTTGTCGTCCATCGATACCAGAATGGCTGACATGACACCCGGAATGGGTATCGGCCATTCGGGGTGTGGTTCATTATCGACATCAATAACCTTTTCCCATTCCCATTTACCGGCATCTGACTTCCAGAAATGAATGACATTTGCGCTCAATGCAGCACCGCAAAAACCATGGGTACTGTCAGGGTTATGATGAAACTTCACTTCCAGTGGCACCAACCCGTCTTCACCCAGATACATGGTTTCAATCGGTTCACGCTTGGCAAAGTCCCACAGATGTAAACGACGGCCGTACTTCAAATGCCCGACTTCTTCGAGATCAAACCCGGGCATAAACGTATTAGGCGCAGCCCATTCGGAACTAACCATCACGTTGTGACGCGGTTGATACCAGAAGTCATAACTGAACGGGATATCACCCATTGAATTTTCCCAACGACCGACAATATTGAAGTCCTTATCCAGGTGAAGATAACCGCCGGGTGCTTCACCCATCGCATCACCCAGAAAGGACACAATAATTTCAGAGCCAAGACAATGCACGGTATGCGGTCCGGAAAGATTAGCTTTGCTTTTTATCTCGGCACCTTCGATGATCTTGTGCAATCGCGGTGCGCGCGGATCAGTAGCTGTGTCAACAATATGAATGTTGTTTGAGCGTACGCCCGGCACCAGCAGATACTGGCGGGCCATGGACGAATCATCGTGACAGGAAGAGCATGCATTCCAACCCATATGATGTAATTCATCGCCGATACCCGGCATTTCAAGGCGATGAATGACTTCAGAATAGGTTGGACTGTCCGGATCAACATCAATTGTCGCCAGATAGTCCGGTTTTTGAATGCCGGTGCCCGTGTATATGGCTATGGTGTACAACAACTTCTCACCCGGTGCCTGCATGGCTTCTGCAGGCGACGCGTAGCCGGGGCCACAACAAACTTTTGCTGTCATGTAGGAATTCCTTTAAGCATTTTGTCGTGCTGATGCAGGATGCCGAAAATTATGCGCGCGACCAAATTGCCGGATAGAGGTCAGTGCCCGGTCGATCACCGGGCTTGAGTCCATGTTCTGTCATGACTGCACTGTGATCCGGATCCATCCCGCATTCTCTGAATTTTATCTGCACATCGTCACCCAACCATTTGGACGTAAATACACGTAAATCCCTGTCTTGTGGCAACTTGCCCGAACCACCATGGATGATACGACTGTTAAAAGCCACGCAGTCACCGGGCTGCATATCCCAACTGATAACACCATAGCGTTCAGGATCAGCATCGAAATCAGGGAACTCATTCTTTGATACAGCGGAGAAATCCACTTGATCCACGCGTGTTTTACAATCCGGGTTCAGGTCACCAAAATTATATTGATAGAACACCGAATCCGAACGATGCGAGCCGGGAATATAAGCCAGAGCATTCTCTTTTTTCACCGGTACCAGTGGCATCCACAAAGTACAGGTGTTGTACCCTTCAACCGACCAGTACGGCTCATCCTGATGCCAGGGTGTGACAAATTGACTGCCGGGCGAGCGCACAAATACAGCGTCAAAAAAGAAATTGATCTGTTCCGATTGCATTAGCTGACCGGCAAACTGTGCTGCCGGTGAATCGAATACAAACTGTTTGTATTCTTCAATACGTTGCCAGGCTTGCGAATCCCAGAACATGGTACGGCCCTGTTCATCGCGATCCCATATTCGCGAACGATCGGTCGGACTGTTGCAGTTAGCCTCCAGACCTCTGTCAAGCAGTTCTACCCAGCGTTCATCAAACAAGCCCTTGAGCATCACAACGCCATCTTGCTGAAAGCTTGTTACTTCACTGGCGGTTATTTCACGAATAGTTTTGTCGATCATACTTTTCTTCCGCAGAAGGCAGACTTACCTATATAAATAGAATAGTTAAAACTGGCACATCGAACTACCGAAACATCAATGCGCCTCTTCCCATGAATTGCCAATACCGGCGTCAACTTCCAAAGGAATATCAAGTGACGCAGCACTAACCATTAAATCAGATACTTTTGCCGACACAGCTTCCGCTTCGCCCGCCTTGACTTCCAAAACCAGTTCATCATGTACTTGCATAATGATTCTGGCATCTGTTGCAGAATCATGTAGCCATTGATCGGTCAGGATCATGGCTTTTTTTATGATGTCTGCAGCTGTCCCCTGCATCGGCGCATTGATCGCAGTCCGTTCAGCATACTGTCTTATTTGTGCATTACGTGCATTGATATCGGGAAGATACAAACGCCGGCCAAATACCGTCTCTACGAACCCGGTGTCCTTGGCCTTCTCGCGCGTATTGTCCATGTATTCTTTAACCTTAGGGTAGCGTGAAAAATACAAATTAATGTATTCCTGCGCCTCGCCACGGGCAATGTCCAATTGCTTGGCCAACCCGAAAGCCGACATGCCATAGATAAGCCCGAAGTTAATGGCTTTAGCTGCGCGACGCTGATCACCGTCAACCGCTTCTATATCGACGGCAAATACTTCAGCGGCAGTTGAGCGATGCACATCCTGGCCGTTATTGAACGCGTCAATCAGATTCGGATCGCCCGATAAATGCGCCATGATCCGTAATTCAATCTGTGAATAATCCGCCGCCAGTAATCTATACCCTTTTGTCGGCACAAATGCTTCCCGGATACGCCGGCCTTCTTCTGTTCTGATCGGAATGTTCTGCAGGTTCGGATCGGACGAAGACAAACGTCCAGTGGATGCAACAGCCTGGTGATAAGAGGTGTGGATTCTGCCGGTACGATCATTGACCTGCTTAGGCAGTTTATCCAGATAGGTGGATTTAAGTTTACTTAAACTGCGGTATTCCAGGATGATACGCGGCAATTCATGCTTTTCGGCCAGCTGCACCATGACGTTCTCAGCCGTTGATGGCTGGCCTTTCGGTGTTTTGGCAAGTACGGGATAGCCTTTCTCTTCGAAGAAGATTTCCTGCAACTGTTTGGGTGACGACAGGTTGAATTCCTTACCTGCATCTTTATAAGCACTTTGCTGAAGCTGATCGAGCTTCTCGGCTATCTCTTGACTTTGCACTTCCATTTTTTTCGCATCGATGCGCACACCGTTGCATTCAACACGCGATAGAACTGACAACAACGGTAGCTCTATATCCTCATACAGCGCTTTGAGTTGTTTATCTTTTTCTAAATCCGGCCACAATCGCTCATGCAATCGTAGCGTGATGTCCGCATCTTCCGCCGCATAGGGCGAGGCTTTTTCCAATGGAACTTCATTAAACGTCAGCTGATTTTTTCCTTTACCGGCTACGTCCTCATAATGAATGGTGGATGTATCGAGATAACGCTGCGCCAGTGAATCCATATCATGGCGACTGCCCGTTGAATTTATTATGTACGACTGCAGCATTGTGTCATGAGCAATACCGTTTAGCTTGACATCATACTTATGCAGTACGTTGGCATCGTATTTCAGGTTCTGGCCAACTAACCGCACATCAGAATCTTCAAGTAATGGTTTTAGTTCACCCAGCACATAGTCTGCATCCAGCTGCTTGGGCGCACCTTCATAGTCATGCGCAACCGGAATATATACCGCTTCACCGGGCTTGACTGACAGTGAAACACCCACCAGATTGGCGCTCATATAGTCGAGCGAATCTGTTTCAGTATCAAATGCCAGTAACTCGGATTTTTTGATCTTGCTGAGCCAGGACTTAAACGTCTTTTTATCCAGCACGGTACTGTAATCCGTTTCGACCGGTTTTGGTTTCGATGTAGTCGTCACATCAGACGTTGATACAGTTGTAGCTGAGACACTCGAACCACTGCCCCCGGCATTCAACTCATTCAGCTCATTCAGCATGGACTTGAACTCAAGCTCTTCGTAAAGTGCTTGTAAACGTTCTTTATCCGGCTCCTGTAGATTGAGATCATTTATAGAGCAATCAAGCTCAACATCCGTTTTGATCGTAGCCAGCTCATAGGACATCGGTAGAAATTCAATACTGTCACGCAATTTCTCACCAATCTTTCCTTTCACTTGATCGGCGTTATTAATAACTTCCTGCATAGAGCCATACGCTGTTAACCACTTGGCTGCGGTTTTTGGTCCACAACTTGGCACACCGGGAATATTGTCCGAGGTATCACCAACCAGCGCGAGGTAGTCGATAATCTGATCCGGCCGGACGCCAAACTTCTCGACAACACCATCAACATCCATGCGTGAGTTGTTCATCGTATTGATCAGCGTGGTGCTTTCATTGACAAGTTGCGCCATATCCTTATCACCGGTTGAAATCAGTGATTTGCGCCCTGCCGCTGTTGCCATACTGGCAAGCGTGCCGATGACATCATCAGCTTCAACTCCAACTATGCTGATTAATGGCAAACCAGAAGCTTTTACCAGATCATGCAGCGGTTCAATTTGACAACGCAGATCGTCCGGCATCGGTGGCCGGTTAGCTTTGTAATCTTTGTAGATGTCATTACGAAAGGTCTTGCCTTTGGCATCGAACACAATGGCAACCGTGGACCCGCCTTCTGACTGAATAAGTTTCCGGATCATACTGATAACACCGCGCACGGCGTTGGTCGGCATACCCTTACTGGTCGTCAGCGGAGGTAGTGCATGGAACGCCCGGTACAGATAAGACGAACCATCAACTAGAATTACTGTATCGTTTTCAGGCATAGGGTTACCGGTGAGTGCTACGTGCTTGTAGAGGCATACGCCGCGAAAAGCAGAAAACCTACGCGAACAGCATACATGTGAGCCAAAAAAGGGGCACCTGAGCGCGCGACTCGCGCTTGACACATTCCGACTAACTTAAGAGTCAACTGGTCAGTATCATGCGACAAATTACAGAAAAAAACTACAAATCCGCAGAAGAACGGGATCGCCTCCTGAACCGTGATTCCTGGAAAGTCTTCCAGATCATGGCGGAATTTGTCGACGGCTTTCAACAGCTTGCCGACATTAGTCCGTCCGTGAGTATTTTCGGTTCAGCCCGCTTCAAGCCGGACCACGAGTACTACCAGATTAGCGAGCACATCGCGCGATTACTCAGCGATGCCGGCTTCACGGTCGTCAGCGGCGGCGGACCGGGCGTCATGGAAGCTGCCAACAAGGGTGCGTTCGAAGGTAAATCAGATAGTGTCGGGCTGAATATCAAACTGCCACACGAGCAGTCGGGTAACCCCTATCAAAATATCAGTGTCACCTTCAAATATTTTTTCGCACGCAAGGTCATGTTCGTTAAGTACGCTTCAGCCTACGTCGTGATGCCCGGTGGCTTCGGTACGCTGGATGAGTTGGCGGAAATACTGACATTGGTACAAACCGGCAAAACCAAACGCATCCCTATTATTCTGTTTGGTAGTGATTTCTGGAAAGGTCTCACCGACTGGTTTGAACAGACATTAATCCCCGTTGAAACCATCAGCCCTGACGACGTCGACCTTTATAAAATCACCGATGATCCACAGGAAGTTGTCGATGCAATCTTCGATTTTTACGAAGGCGTCGATATAGATTCCATTATTAATAGCTCGCAGCTATCGATGGAAATTTAGATACCGGGTTTATCAGCCAGTATTGGCAACACCGGTTTCGCGCAAATACTGCGTGACTGTATCCACAACTATCTGGGTACGCCGGTCAATCTCTATATTGAGTTTGTCACCGGTTTTAAAGTTACCCAGATTAGTCAGACGCAATGTTTCAGGTATCAGATAGACTGAGAAGGTCGCTGTTTCTTTGTTCATATCACTGACCGTCAGGCTCGCGCCATGTACACCCAGATAGCCTTTATTAAACACATAAGCAGTTAGTGTCGACGGAAGGCGCAGGCTGATAACGTGATTATTCTCAGTACTTGTTATGTCCACAACCGTTGCAACATCGTCGATGTGTCCGGATAGCTCGTGTCCCCCGATTTCCTGCCCGAAACGGGCGGCACGCTCGATATTGACCTGTTGCCCAACCTGAATATCACCTAGCGTGGTTACACGCAGGGTCTCCTGCATTGCATCAAACCACACTAGCGACGTGTCGTTCGCTGTTTCATCAATTTGTGTCACTGTCTGACAACAACCGTCGACAGCAATGCTCGCACCTGTTTCCAGATCAACGCAGAGCAGCTTGGGTATTTCCACAGCAAATCGACAAAAGTCAGCGCGTGACTCAAGCACTGATATCGTGCAGGTTTGTTGGATGATGCCTGTAAACAAAACGACTATCCCGCTTGTGATTATTTAAATACTGTAAATGGATAGTACAATCGCTTAGACGGCAAGAGTTTTGTATCCATAAGAGATAGCCTGGAAGGCGCATCAGGCTCAGCTCTCATTTCAGCATCCGGCAACATAACCAATATCTGAAGTGTGAACTGAGCGCATGTAGGCAGTAAAGACCGCTACGCCAGCTACCGTTGAACTTAATACGGGCAGATTTCCGCCCTGATTTAACGAGTTGTGTCATGAAGAATACGCGAAGCAGCCGAGAACTGCTGATCACATTATTGCTAATCACCGGAATGGCTGGCAGCCTGTCTGCCGCAACCAACGGTACCATCAGTTATACGTTCAAAACGGATATCCGTGAGGTCAATTCCGGCACGGGTACAACTCACGATTTTCTAACGGTTGAAATAAACCAACCGGTGGGACCGATCGAGTGCCGCAGCAATATACTGAAAGTCGGTCCGGATCGCCGGCTTCAGGACAGAATCGAATCCCTTGCCATGTCAGCGCTGGTTAATCAGGACCAGGTGGTGATTACTATTCCACTGTCTCAGGGCGACTGTATCGACGGCAGCCCGGAGATCCTGGACATGTATCTGATCCATAATTCCTGAGCAGTCTAATAGTATTGTCTTGCCTGCCTGCCGCAACAATGGTTTTTGTCGCTCTTATTATCTTAATACTACATAGTTGAGCTAATATGCCGCTGCTGGAACTGGTTATGCGCGCTGTAATGTAGTATTTTGACCGACTCCTCCAAGTCTCTGCAATCACGCGGACTTGTGCCTTTCCAAGTCGTATAGCCTATAGTCTTAATTATTGCATTCATTGGGATATTATTCCCAACATAAGACAAATATGTGACGTGAGGCGACACGTGCGAAGAGCACTACCGGTAAACTACGTGCCGGTGAAAGTGCGCAGCCCTGTGGATAAGACATGCCTTTCGGTTGTGACTTGAAAGACGAAGTGATCAATACCCGTTAATGCAAGACGGCATAAGAAAACCTGTTACCCGACTACTCGCACCACTGGCGCGGCTGCTGCTGCGCCATGGTGTTTCGCATGCCGAATTCTCAACCTGGGCCAAAACTGCATTTATAAAACAAGCCGTTGAACATTTCGGCGTACGTGACAAAAAACCTTCTGTATCACGCATTGCAATCGTCACGGGCATAAACCGCAAAGAGGTGAAACGCGTACTGGAGCTGCCGGCAGAATCGGACGCACAAAACGCCAAACAGAACCGTGCAACCCGCGTTGTTACCGGTTGGTTGCAGGATGCCGACTATTGCGACAGCAAGGGTAATCCAAAACCACTGGACTACGGCGAAGCCGGTTGTGCATTCAACGACCTGGTTAAACAGTACGGCGGTGACGTGCCTGCACGTGCTGTGCTGGATGAATTGTTACGAGTCGGTACAGTTATTCGTGAGGATGAGGGTGATACAGTAATCATCCGGATGAAGCAGAAAGGGTACGTGCCGCACGAAAGTGAAGAGCAGATGCTGCAAATATTTGGCGAGACGTCAACAGATTTGCTAAACACGATCGATCATAATTTATCGAACAAGCCTGACGACTCACGAATGCAACTGCATGTTGTCTACGACAATTTGCCCGAGGAATGTCTGGCTGATTTTAAACAAATGGCTGAAAAAAAATCACTCGAGCTATTGCAGGATCTGGATAAGTACCTTGTAAAGCACGATCGTGATGCCAACAAAACCGTACAAGGCTCAGGCAGATTCAGAGCCGGTATGGGTGTTTACCTTATTGAACAACAATTGAATGACGGAGATGACTCCGGCACTACCGGTTAAATCATGAAAGCAAAAACACTTACACCGGTTGTTTATCTATTAGCACTACTTACCGCTGCGTGTGACGGCGGTATTAGTGGTACGGGTGGTATTTCGGAATTCATGGGTGCACCCGAACTCGATTCGCAGGCACCAGTTGAAATGGTCGATGCGATGCCACTGGCATCCGACATTGCATTCACTAATACGGCCGACACAACACTTCGACCGGATGCGATTTATAAACTGGTTAATGGTGTTATCGGCATCGGTCCGATCAGCGCGCGCATTAACGATGGCGCTGTTGAGCCAAGTCTACCGGCAACCGGTAATGATTTTGCAGAAGGCGGTGCACTCTATTCGGCATTGCCGGCAGATACATACAACTTTGATGTTGTACCGACAAGCCAATTGACCGCAGACCCTGAAGCCGTGCAGATAGCCGGTATCAACCCGATGGTGCTTAATGCCGGAACATCGACCACAGCCATTTTACGCGGATCACTGGATGCAACACTGAACGCGCCAGTTGAAATGTTTGCCATTGGCAATGTGCTGGGTACGAACAACACATCCACTATTCAAATACGCATCATTCATGCAGCACCTGCATTTGATGCTGCCGGTGCGGTTGATATTCATATCGATCCTGCAAACGCAGGCCAACCAGCATCGGGCTTTCCAGTATTTGAAGATGCCACTTATTCAACCGGTGATATCGGTTTCGTGGAACTGGCATCGGGTAGTTATGTCATCACTGCAACGGATGCCGATGGCGTCACGCAACGTATTCCAACCACAGACCCGATTACCCCCAGCCCGGGAAGCTCAACAACGTTCATTGTTCTGGACGATCCGGATGGTGTTGCAGGTGTTGATGTGATTCTGGTACCACTTAACGATGGTGACCGTAGCGGCCTGCCTTAGTAAGAATTGTCCGCCCTGTGCGAAGAATGGCGGTCGAAGTTAAAGCACGCCTGCATCAATTCCAGCTGCTAACAGCATACCCAGCTCTTCACACTGTTGTTCAAAGTCGACTTGAAATTCGCCTTTTAACAACAGCAAGGGGCAAGCTTCTTTCCAGCGCAGCCCGGCGATAATTTTCTGTACTGCGATTTGCGTCCCTGTGCCATCCAGCCCGGCACGCACATAGACGGCGTACGGCAAGCCCTGCTTTTCCTCAAGGCAGGGGTAGTAAATCCGCTCGAAGAAATCCTTGATCAAACCACTCATGTAACCGAAGTTTTCTGTCGTCCCGATGATAATGCCATCACAGCTCATTACATCGTCAGCAGTTGCCGTAAGCGGCTCTTTCAGCACCACTTGCACATTATCAATATCACTGTGAGATGCACCACGCAGCGTCGCCTCTGCCAGTAGTCGGGTGTTGGCAGAGGGCGTATTGGCAACGATTAGCAACTGTTTCATCAGAAAAGTAACCCGAGGTGTTCCCGACAGTGTAACTCTAATCCCCACACTTTCAATGAGTCGTATAATTGAAGTATGAATAACATTCTGACTGCCCGTTACCCTGAACGCATTGTCTGCTTGACTGAAGAGTCAACGGAAACACTTTATTTGCTGGGTGAACAGGATCGCATCGTAGGAATTTCCGGTTTCACCGTTCGTCCACCGCAGGCACGCCGTGAAAAACCAAAGGTATCAGCATTTTTATCAGCCAAGACCGATCGCATTATCGATCTGAAGCCGGATCTGGTCATCGGCTTCTCTGACTTACAAGCCGATATTGCCGCGGAATTGATTAAACGCGGGCTCAATGTTCTGGTGTTCAATCACCGTTCCGTTCAGGAGATACTGGACATGATCCTGACGCTTTCGTCTATCGTTGGTGCCACTGAAAAAGGCCAGGCGTTAACCACAGATCTGCAGAGTAAACTCAACGCGATCCAGCAAAGCGCCGGGAGATTTCATCGACGTCCTGTATTGTATTTTGAGGAGTGGGATGATCCGCTAATCTCCGGCATTCAATGGGTATCGGAACTGGTAAAGATCGCTGGAGGTGATGAATGTTTTCCGGAGCTATCCGGTCAATCACTCGGCAAAGACAGAATAATTGCAGACCCAAATGAAGTTATACAACGCAACCCCGACATTATCGTCGGCTCATGGTGTGGCAAAAAATTCCGGCCAGAGAAAGTTGCAGCTCGCACTGGCTGGGACAAAATTAGTGCGGTTAGGAACAATCAGTTACACGAGATAAAATCTGTCAACATCCTGCAACCCGGTCCGGCTGCATTAACTGACGGTGTCAATGAACTCCACAACATTATCAAAAACTGGCAAGCTACTAACGAAAACTAAATAGCGAACAACTAAACGCAAAAAGCCCTGACTTTGCAGATGCAATCATCAGGGCTTTATCACGTTTACCACTTACTTTTACGGTTTATTTTTTACCGCAAAGTTGGTCAGCCGATCAGGTAGCCACTTGCGTCGCTGAACGTGCACCCTTGCTAGGTGGTTCATCATTGATGGCCTGAACAACTGACGGTAAAGGCTTTTTCATATACGGCTGCGTTTCAATTTCCAGCGCAGACAATATCGATGATGTCACGGCCACCAGATCGTATTCAGCATCCATACTGCTTAAGTGATTCAAATCAGAATGTCCGTTGAATACGAAGCAGCAGCCACCTCTTACATGCTGAGCAGTCGAACCACTCATGTCCTGTATCTGATCAATAGCGAGTCCGGAATCCGCCAATGAAATCTCGCGGTTCCCTACGGTGATTCCGGTTATATCAACGTTGTTCTGGAACACAAGAAATGCGCAGGAGCGATCACCACTGGGCTTGATTGTCGGGCGTTGACCGTTGATCGACATGCCGCTACCCACTTCCTTGAATTTTTCAAACAGTTCAGGCGTGCTGAATTCAACCACATACTCAGGCTCCATACCGGTGAGCTTTTTGTAATCACCGGACTGAAAACCAAGACTCTGCATAAATTTATCAAAGTCTCCAATGATAAGCTGGTTATGTATGACTTCGTGTTCAATTGCAGCCTGACCCATACTGGCAATAACCATAACTGAGTATTCCGGGTTCGCTTTAACAAACTTGTCGAGTTGGCCCAGCATATAGTCTGCTTCACGCATGGCATTGTCGATTTCGCCACCATAAGTGTCACGCCATTCCTGTGGCATACGATTGACATCGTAGTCATCTACAAATTTAGCAGCCCAGTAACGGTGCATATTGGCTGCAACATGATTAGCGAAGATGGTTGAAAAATCCGGCTTGCTCTTTTTAATTTGCTTGAACACCACATCGAAGGTCATTAACGCCTGGACGTTACGACGTCGCACAATACGCGCTGAATTGCGGCGCTCGTCGATGAGTTGTGTAACAGTTTTGTAAATAGTGGTTGGAGTAATGCCAAGCCGGGGAATGTTCAGCAGAAGATCAAATATCTGTCCTGGTCCAAAACCCCCTTTACGTACGTTTCTACCAGAACGTTGCACTGCAAGGTTGTTCATACGCTGAAACGAACCCAGGTACTCAGGCACAGTTTCAAATGATGGTGCGAAAGGGTCAGTCAGGTAGAAATCTATATTGTTATTATCTTCCGGAATCGGGTAGGAACCGATTGACGCACCCACACCAACACGCTTGCCCGCGTTTCGGACTAAATCCCAGACAGGTGGGTATTTGCCTTTACCTGGTGCGTCCTGTTGATTGTACTCAACGAAACCATGCTCAGTGTCAGGCACTGCACGATGGAAAGTCTGCCAGCTCAGCTTAGGATGAAGCTGTATCTGATCAGGAGTGGCTGCGATGAATTTCGCTGAGCGCTTTAGTATAGATGCCCATTTAGAATCCGGGTTATCCGCCACATAGCTATCAATTACCCGATAAGGGACTTCGTTTATCTCAAATACGATGAGTTTTTTGCTCATTCTGTTCACCTGCAAATTAAATACATACTGCTGTTTTACAGCTTAAGCGCGAGTCTCGTGCCAGATACCGCTGATTCCGTTTTCATTTTCATTTTCGCTAATGCGAAAGTATTTCGTGCATCAAGCACATCCTGCTACAGGTCAAAATGACACCTTCCAGTGTTACATATCGACATGTAAGACGAGTATCTTCAATCGATCCTGGCACTCGTCATGGCCAGGGATCAAAACGTTTTGTGATCTGCGTCATACACGGTTACTGCGATTGTGTGCACAGAACGCTGCTTTAAAAAACGCCGGTCGGCGAGTTTATCGCTATCGCTTGTCGCAGGCAATGCTACAAGAGTCAATCAGCAGCAACTACAGGTAACACGTGAAACTGTATAAAAACAACCGGTTAAGCAATTTCAGATAAATTTTATGTTACAGCGCTTATTCAGTCTGCGAAGGATAACAAGAAGTTTATCAACGACTTGCTTATCGACAGCAATAGAATAGATCAATTCGGAGTGTGATCGTTCAGTAATAGTCAGCGCAGGCCACACAGACACCTTTTGTAACAATGGCTCGTCAGATACCCAATGATCGACTTAGGGGTGAGTCGATCCGGCGTGCACTAAATTATGCCAGCGGTTGGAGGTTCGCATAAGCCAGCACTAACCATTTAGCACCGTGGCTTTCAAAATTCACCTGCACGCGTGCGTTTGAACCTGTGCCTTCATGATCTAACACCGTACCTGCTCCAAACTTGCCGTGCGCGACCTGCTGCCCTACTTCAAGTACAAAACCATGAGTGACATCTTCTACTCTTTTGTCTTTAAGCGGTTGATACACAGGTTGCTTTACATTCATGCGTGGTCGAATTTCTTCGAGTAATTCCTTTGGCAGTTCTGTTACAAACCGCGAGGGTGGGTTGTATTGTTCTCTGCCGTACAGTCGTCGATACTCAGCCATCGTCAAGTAAAGTTTGTGCCGTGCACGCGTGATACCGACATAACAAAGTCGACGTTCTTCTTCCATACGCCCGGGCTCTTCACTTGAACGTTGATGCGGAAACAACCCTTGTTCCATACCCGCCATGAACACAACAGGAAATTCAAGGCCTTTAGCTGAATGCAGTGTCATCAGTTGCACACAGTCTTTATCATTGTTTGCCTGACCTTCACCAGCTTCGAGCATAGCGTGCGCTAGAAACGCATCGAGCGTCCCGAGTTCAGTGTCAATATCAGCCTGATGTTGAAACGTTCTGGCAGCGGTTGAAAGTTCTTGAAGGTTCTCAACACGCGACTGCGCACGCTCTGTATTTTCTTTTGAAAAATGCGCAATCAGTCCGCTTTTTTTCACGACAAGTTCAACAACGCGTTGTAGGTTAATTTCATTGTCTTCGTCGCGTTCATTGCTCGCGTCATTTCCGATTTTTTGAATTAACAGCAGAAAATTTTCAATTGCAGAACGGGCACGTGCAGTCAGTAATTGGTTCTCTACCAAAAAGCTTGCAGCCTGCCAATACGATAAATCGTTATCCCTTGCAGATGCCCGAATTGAAGCGACGGTTTTATCACCAATACCTCTTGGAGGCTGGTTGATAATTCTTTCAAATGACACATCGTCATCCGGGTGCTGGCATAGACGTACATAGGCAAGCGCATCTTTTATTTCTGCACGCTCAAAAAATCGCAGGCCACCGTATACACGGTAAGCGATACCGGATGCTATCAGGTACTCTTCAATAGAACGCGACTGCGCATTGGAGCGATACAGCACGGCAAAGTCGCTACGTTTAGCACCATGACTACTGATGCCTGACTGAATACTCTCAACGATAAACCGGGCTTCGTCAGTTTCGTTGTAAGCGTTATAGAGTGTTATCGGCTCTCCGTCTTTATCCGCAGTCCATAGATTTTTTCCCAGGCGGCCGACGTTGCAGTCAATCAACGCATTAGCAGCATTCAAAATATTACCGCTCGAACGGTAGTTCTGTTCAAGACGTATCAGATTGACATCCGGATAGTCCTTATTGAAGTCAAGAATATTTTCTACGCGGGCACCACGCCACGCATAAATGGATTGATCATCATCACCTACAGCGAAGATACAACCAGATTCACCTGCAAGCAGCCGGATCCATTCATACTGTATGGCATTAGTATCTTGAAATTCGTCAATCAATAGATGACCGAATCGCTGTCGATAATGTACAAGCAACGATTCATTTTGTTTGAGCGTCTCCAATGAACGAAGCAACAATTCAGCAAAGTCGAGTGTGCCGGCTCGCTCACAAGCCGCTTCATAAGCCCGATACACCCGCATATATTGATCAACAACAGGGTCACTACCATCTCCGTCCGACGGACGTCTGCCTTCGTCTTTTTCAGAGTTTATAAACCACTGAATCTGGCGCGGCACCCATTGGGATTCATCAAGCTCAAGGGAGCGAAGAATTCTCTTGATAATGCGCAGCTGATCGTCTGCATCGATAATCTGAAACGCTTGCGGCAATCCGGCTTCAGCATAATGAGCCCTCAGAAAGCGATGCGCCAAACCGTGGAAGGTGCCGATCCACATAGGTCCGACGGATTCGTCAAGGAGTTCCTCAACGCGGCGACGCATTTCGCGCGCGGCCTTATTGGTGAAGGTAACCGCGAGCAAGCGCATGGGGGACACGCCTTCAACACGGTTGAGCCAGGCAATACGATGAGTCAGAACACGGGTTTTTCCGCTACCGGCGCCCGCCTGCACCAGGACATTACCGGCCTCTGCTGTGACAGCCTGGCGTTGTGCGTCGTTTAGCGAATCGAGAATATCTGAGACGTCCATGCTCGCATGTTACCAATTCCTGGCAATACCTCGCAGAAGAATCAACAGCGAGAACAAGGCGACCGGCCACAAATACCAGGGAAGCAACGAAGCACCCCCGTCGGATACCAGGTAGCGCACACTGCCTATCATCACGCAGCACAAGAGCAGCAGGCTACCGGTAATACTCAGTCCTAATCCAGTATGCCGCGCACGGTGTTGACGGGATTGATGCGCAAGGGCCAGGGCACGACTGTTAATCGGATTACTGCGCACCGCCGGAGTCGTGGTTTCGCCGTCTCCACGCTGCGCGTTAAAGGATGATTGATGCGCTGCTGTCGTCTGAGCCTCTACAAATGCATGCAGCAGCATGGGCATATCAGGTAGGCGGTCAATGATTAGTGGCGCCTGCGCAATAAAGCGGTCCACGAGTGCCTTGGGTCCACGCCGGTCGAGCATCCAACGTTGCAAAAATGGTTTACCGGTCGCCCAAAGATCGAGTTCAGGGTACAACTGTCGACCCAGTCCCTCGATGTTCAACAGGGTTTTCTGCAGCAAGACAAGCTGGGGTTGTACTTCCATTTCAAAGCGTCTGGCGGTATTGAAAAGCTGTACCAGCACAGCACCGAAAGAAATCTCGGACAACGGCTTTTGAAAGATCGGATCACATACCGCACGTATAGCTATTTCAAATTCGGACACACTCGTGTGCGGCGGCACCCAGCCCGAATCAACGTGCAACTGCGCGACACGCCTGTAGTCACGCGAAAAGAAAGCCAGCAGATTCTCACCGATGTAGTGTTGGTCTTGCTCAGTAAGTGACCCCATGATGCCGAAATCAATGGCGATGTAGTTCGGATAGGCAGGGTTTTCACCGGAGACAAAAATGTTTCCGGGGTGCATATCTGCATGAAAGAAGTTATGCCTGAACACTTGTGTGTAGAAAATCTCTACACCGTGTTCCGCTAGCTTTTTCATGTTGATCCCCTGGCGATGCATTTCATCAACATCACGTATGGGTATGCCATAGACCCGCTCTAACACCAACACGTTCAGGCGACAGTATTCCCAATGCACTTCCGGAACATACAGAATGTCTATATCTTCGTGGTTGTATTTAAGCGTCTGTGCATTGCCGGCTTCACGCAATAAATCCAATTCACCGTGAATCGTTTTGTCATATTCAGACACAACTTCAGTGGCGCGTAACCGTTTGCCGTCCGGATAGAGACTGCCGACCAGACGACTCAGCAAGTACATCAGTCGAACATCACGATCAATGGTTTTTTTGATATCCGGTCGCAGCACTTTGACAACAACATTACGCCCGTCAGGCAGCACAGCGCCATGCACTTGTGCGACCGATGCTGATGCCAGTGGTTCGGGTTCAAACGACTGAAATGCCTCTGTCAATGGCATTTGTAACGCATCTTCCACTTCATTAATCGCAATGTCAGACGCGAAAGGCTTTACCTGGTCCTGCAGTAAAGCAAGCTCGTCACCGATATCATGAGGCAGCAAATCACGCCGTGTGGACAATATCTGCCCCAGCTTAACGAATACCGGCCCAAGCTCCTGCAGTGCCAGACGAATGCGTTGTCCACGCGGCAATTGTCGTTGCTCACGGTACAACCAACGCGTTGGGGATACGATGAATAAGTGTTTGAGCCAGGCATGATTAGAGGCATCGAGAATTAGCTCCTCGAGACCGTATTTCACAAACACATGTTCAATGCGCAACAGGCGCAATAAGCTTGAAGGGAAAAATAGCGACGAAAACACGGCTAGTCCACTTGCTCAAGCTGACTAAGGCGAGCCTCAAGCCGATCGACAGCGCTTCTTAATGAATCAACATCTGCGCAAAAAGTTTCAAGCTCCTGTGGTGCAACACCGAGTGCACCGTCTTTCTGGACCCAGTCGGATGCCCGATTCTCAAAACGTTCAACACCACGGCTAAACGCTGAATGAACAGTATCTGCGGTTTTAAATAGATGATGTGCCGGTGTATCTCCAATGATGTTGGATAACTGACCTTCCCAGTCTATGTCTAGTGTACTGGCTACAGCTTTTAGTTGTTTTGCAACTGCAAAATCACCATCTACCGCTACTGTACCATCTGAGAGTTTATCCGGTGACTTCAGTAAAACGAGCAAATCGGTGACAGACCCGGTTAGTGTTAAATCAGCAGGCGTGTCATGCACGCGGGAAATTTCGATTCCCTTCGTAACAATGATCAGGTAAACCGTTGTATCGAGCCCGGTTATATGAACCGCGATAACTTTCCCTTCAAGCTTTGACAGTAACGCTTCGGCCTCCGGATCAAGTGACAACACCCGGTTAACCACCGACTCGAACATCAACAACACTGGCAGAGGAATGAACATACTAGCCTGCTCTATTCATGAAGGGTTCGCCACCAGAGTCTGGCTACCTAAGCAGCTCGCTCGATTCAGCGAAATTCGTAGAAATCTACGGATTGAGCTCAATCGAGTGAGCTGCGACGGCAGACGGGCACTGGTG
>CALFCF010000018.1 GCA_937951345.1 uncultured Granulosicoccaceae bacterium | reverse complement strand
TGCCCGTCTGCCGTCGCAGCTCACTCGATTGAGCTCAACCCGTAGATTTCTACGAATTTCGCTCAATCGAGCGACCTGCTTAGGTAGCCAGACTCTGGTGACGAACCCTTCATGAATAGAGCAGGCTAGCGAACAATGGGTAAAGTCATTGCTGCTTTTAAATAACCAACGGTTACGCTACTGCAAATTGATGTGCCATTGATGACGACAGATTTTTGCAGGATTAAGCATCAATTCAAGCTAAAATGAGCAAAATCGATACCCCCTATCCCTAGCCGTGTAACCATGAAAAACCAAATATTACTGATGGGCCCATTGCTCGAGTCTGTGATGGAGTTACTCGAAGCCAGTTACATAGTGCACCGCTACTATGACGCAGATGGCCCCGAGCAATTGCTGAATGAAATCGCTGACAAAGTTTCGGCCGTGGTTACCGATGGCGGACGCGGTGTGGAAGCCGCGGTGCTGGAGAAATTACCGAAAGTCCGGATTGTTTCTGTCTATGGTGTCGGCGTCGATGCAGTTGATCTGGCGTACTGCCGCAAAGCCGGCATTGCAGTAACCAACACACCGGATGTACTGAGCGGGGACGTAGCAGATCTTGCCATCGGACTAATGCTCGCGATCTCGCGCAACATGATTCAGGCAGATAGCTACACCCGGGAAGGTCGCTGGCAACAGCAGGGCGCTATGGCGCTGCAGCACAGGATGTTCGGTAAATCGGCCGGTATTTTGGGAATGGGAAGCATCGGTGTTCAAATAGCGCAGCGGCTCGCCGGTTTCGATATGGACGTGGCCTACTGTAATCGTAACAAGCGCTCCGACGTCAGTAACCGCTACTATGCCTCTCCGATCGAGATGGCCGGCGAAGTGGATTTCCTGATCATCGCGGCGGCAGCTTCTGCGAGCACAGAAAAAATAATCAATGCTGACATCCTGCAGGCGCTTGGACCCAATGGCTATCTGGTAAATGTATCGCGCGGCTCTCTGATTGATGAAGGCGCACTTATCAGTGCGCTAGAGAGCGGCACAATAAAAGGCGCCGCCCTGGATGTATTTGCCGATGAACCGAACGTACCCGATGCACTGTGCAAACTAACGAATGTCGTGCTTCAGCCACACCAGGCGAGCGCAACACATGAAACACGCAAAGCCATGGGCATGTTGGTAGTCGACAACTTGAGCAGGTTTTTCGACGATCGGCCGCTGGTTACCGAGTATCAACGCTAGCTTTTAGAGCCAGAGCCGCGCCTATTTCAATTCTGAGATAGGATCCAGCTTCCTCAGGTATTTGCAGTTTCCTCAGCAGGCTTATTTGCTACCGGTTGTGTTTTGAAAAATGCGCCATAAACACTAGCCAGCAGCGTCATGAACCCTGCGATCAACAAGCCCAATGCAATCGGCCGCTCAAGATAACCCGAAAACTCGAAATGCAGCATTTGCATCGCCTGGGCAAATGTCTGTTCACCGATTTTGCCCAGAATCAGTCCCAGCACGATACCGGCAACTGAATAACCGGAGCGGCGCAGAAAGAATCCGCCAACACCCGCGATAAACATCACCAGCACATCAATCGGCAATCCACGCACCGCATAAGCGCCGACAGTTGCCAGCAACAGGATCATCGGGGCGAGGAACTGAAACGGAATACGCAACAGATTAATAATAGTTTTAGTCTCGAGAAAGCCGATAAATATGATCGAGACATTTGCAAAAAACATCGCAGCAAAAACAACCCAGACAAGATCAGGGCTGTTGATAAAGACCAGCGGGCCCGGCTCCATATCGTGCATTTGGAAAACACCGACCATCATCGCTGTCAGTGCACCACCCGGTAGTCCAAGTGCCAACAAAGGAATCATTGCAGCACCTGTTGCAGAGTTATTGGCAGTCTCGGAAGATATAACACCCTCGAGTTTACCTTTACCAAACTCCATTCGATCTTTCGACCACCTGACCGCTTCGTTGTATCCCATGAAAGCAGCAAGCGTTGCACCAATCCCGGGCAAAATACCGCAGAAGAAACCGATGATAATCGAACGGACAACAGCGATCTTGTGAGCCCATAGTTCACGGAAAGACGGGAAATCCACACTCAGTTTTGGTGCTTTATACGCACCGGTTACTTTCTTCTCCGCCTGAACAAACACTTCAGAGACAGCAAAGAACCCTAGTATCATCGGGATGAAATGTATGCCTGCCAGCAGGTAAGGCATATCAAAGTCGTAGCGTTCGATACCACCGACCGGGTCCAGACCAACAACAGCGATCATCAGACCAATAAGAATTGATAACCAGCCTTTCCAGAACGTTTTTGCACCCACCGATGCAGCAACGGCGAGACCGAAAAACACCAGGGCAAAAATCTCCGGCGGTCCAAAAGCGGATATGGCCCAATCAGCGATTGGCGCCGTTGCTATCATCATGATCACGCACGACACAGAACCACCAATAGCCGAACACATGACCGCAGCGCCGACTGCTTTACCGGCCTGGCCTTTCTGCGTCATCGGATAACCATCAAACGCCGTTGGTGCGTTCTCAGGCGCACCCGGAATATTAAACAAGATGGCGGTTATCGCACCGCCGTAAACTCCGGTGCAATAGATAACCGAGAACAACATGATGCCGTGCTCGGGCGAGAGGTGGGCGGTAAACGGCAGAAGAATCGCCGCCAGGGTTAGCATACTGACACCTGGGATTGCGCCAAACAGCATACCGCCGACAACACCTCCGAAAAAAATCAGGATACCAACCGGATCACTAAACAGAGTGACCGTACCACCCAGAAAATTATTCAGAACTTCCATAACTGCATATCCGGTTTACAAACACTAAGCATGCAAACGTATTGTGTCGTTTAAGGCTTAACAGGTATTCAGATTGTCCTGTTTATTGAAGAACAGTGACTACCCATGTACCGAAATCATAAAAAGGTCTTACGTAACCGGTTGGCAGACCGACATACAGAATAACCACGAACAGAAGCAACAGAATGCCATAGATGCCTAACATCACTGACCCCATCCAACCCGCTCGACGCTCACCCATTAAAAACATAACGCCCAGAATAAATGCCGGTGCCAGCGCATAAAAACCAAGATCCTGCAGCATTGCAGCAAACAACACAGGCAATGTCAGTACAGCACCGACCCGGTTTCGCCATGCCAACAGCATAAACACAACAACAACAATGGCAGCGACAATTAATTTATAGCGATTGAGTTCCGGTGAACCAACATCGTTTGTACCAGCAAGAAGCTTGGGCAGGTTGATGTAAACAAACGGCAATGCCAGAAGTAACGCTGTGTGCAAATACCATTTCAATCCAGTGTTAGCATTCGTGCCCTCGCTTTCTTCCGGGCTTTCATCCATCGCCTTGGCGATCTCACCCATTTCATAACGGCTTGCACGCGTGCGATTAAAGATCAGCTGGCCTATTGCGGCAACCGCCATCAGCAGAAGAATCGCGCGAGGCCAGCTAGAAGCGCCATAGCGGTAAATTTCAATCTCCTGATTAAAATTGAATGTTTGCAAGAATAGAAATGCGACAACGATCAGCCAGATCGCAGCTTCTACATAGTGACTGGCAGCAGACTTGGTAGACATGATTTACATAGATGATGGAAAAGTAACGTAGAGGTGTCGCTAAGATTGTTTAAACAAACAAAAACGAGATAACAAAAACGGCAACGAACCAACATCCGGTTCGTTGCCGTGCTTGTATACAGTAACTTTGTCAATAACCCGCAAACGAATGTTCAGAGGCATACAGACAAAGCCGTTTTAGTCAGCTTAACGTAAAAGCAATGCCTGAGCAGACGCAGCGAACATTCGATTGATCGCCACAAACGTTGCTCAAGCATACTCACGTTTACTTAACTTCAAGCCCCATAGCTTTGTAGACATCACGGTATTGACCGATTGTGCTGGTGATCAATTCCTGCGAGCCCGCTGTATCACGGTAGCTGTCAATCAGCGTCATGAACTTGGATTCGTTATAAGCCTGATAGCTGGGTTCACAGTAGGCTTTCTGGAACGCCCACTTCAGCCATTCAACACGCTCAGCCGGCGCGTCTTTGTGTACATAGAAACCACGGAATCGCAACAGTGGCTCAAAGTCAAGACCTGCGTCTGTGAGGTTGGGTACATCCGCGAAAGCAGATGGAGATTCCTTCAGAATAGTCAGGATAGGCTTGAACTTACCGGCATCCAGAAAGTTTCTGACGTCACCGGGTTGCTCAAACAAGGCATCAACCTGACCACCGGCAAGAGCACCGTAGCGCGGCGCACCTTTGTCGAAGGAAATCTGCTGGATTTCCATACCGGTTGCGTCAGTGATGAAACGCATGGTGACACGCTCCATTGACCCTTCTTTTGATACGTTAGCGATGGAGGCTTTTCCGCCTTGCGCTTTTACCCACTCAACAAAAGAATCCCAATCGGTGAACCGATCTTCTTCAGTTCGAATGTAGATCTGAGAGAAAGTAATTTGCGACGTTACCAGCGGAATAAGGTCGTCAGCCGGGTTAGGTCGACCGGAATCCAGTGCGTGCGCGCTCGACGCATCATCGATGTGTTCCAGCACGCTGTAACCATCAGCCGGCGCAGCCATGTATGCGGTCATACCAACAGTGCCTGAGCCACCGGGCTTGTGATCACGGTTGATCGAAACTTTGGTCAACTCAGTGACGGCTTCAGCCATTGCCTGAGCAACCTGTCCGGAACCACCAGCCGGGCCGTAAGGCACGATCATGGTCAAAGCCCGTTCCGGATAACCGCCGGGGCCTTCCAGACTACCGGGTAAACTGTCAGTTGCGCAGGCGGCAAAAACAGGGCCGGCAGATAGTAATGTTGCAGCGGCAGTCACACTCGCTGACAACAGTAATTTTTTTAACATTCTTATTCCTCCAGTGGATGGACGATCGTCGTCGTCCAGTGCGGTAAATTTATCCGAAGCGCCGCTCCCTGTCAAAAGTACAGGCAATCTGAACAGGCGCACATCACACCCCTTATCTTATTGTTTTTATTGCTTATTTATTTAATTTATTGCTCATCCAACCGGGGTAATTGTTCCTCGACCCACACATCAATACGCTGTACCGCGTTATTTCCTAACCCGGCCCGGTCCCAGCGCGCGTCCAGTGGCTGAGTGTCACCAGCTGAATCAGTGGCGCGACAGTAAAGTCGATAGCGTCCGGGGCTCGCATGCCAGGTGTGGTGCCAGCCTCGCCAGCTAAAACGGTCATTGGCAGCGTCGCTCATTTCTGCAGGCAGCCACTCAAGATCAGCATGCAAGGCTTCTCCTGTCGGCGAGTCCAGCGCCTGGATAGCGATGTCCACACGACTGATATCCACCCCGGCCCCACTCCAGGCTCTGCCCATCAGATGGGTTTCACCGGCTTCCAGTACGCGTTGCCGCGTTAGGTAATCCGGCAACCCGGGGGGAATCATCAACGAGCGGACACGTATTCGACTGACAGGCAGGCCAGGGTCGTCTTCCGACTGACGGTACATGTAGGTATTGGCCTGTTGATGACCATTAAACGGTTGATCGGTTAGCGTGATTTTCTGCAACCACTTGACGCTCGCCATTCCGTACCAACCGGGTACAACCAGGCGAAGTGGGAAACCATGTTGCGGTGGCAGCGGCTGTTCGTTGATTCGCCAGGCAAGCATCACTTCCTCTTGCATGGCATCCTCAATCGAGAGCGCGCGTTCATAGCGATGCAAGTGCCCCGCGTCGACTCCGGTATCCGCACCACTGAACACAACAGTTGTTGCGCGCTCATCAGGCGCGGCTTGTGCCAGAATCTGACCAAGCGATGTACCGCCCCAGCGCGCGGTACCCACTGCCTCAAGACACCAAGGCATGTTAGGCCAGCGCGGCCGCAGCAAGGCCCTGCCGTTACCGGCACACTCAAGTGTCACAGCCTGATCAAGTGCAGGATAACTTTCAAGATCTGACAATCCCAAAGACTGCGGTTGAGCCACCAGCCCGCCAATATCGAGACGCCACATTTCTTTTGCAGGCACTGATGGTATGTCAAAGTGCGATAGCAAATAGTGCATACCGATCGGCGTTATATCGTGCTCCAGCATTTCAAGATGAATACCGGCGTTGCGATTGGCAAGTCGCACCTCACTGGCACTGAAATAATCGCCGGCATGTTTACGTTCCTGCGGATAAAGCACCGGATTGTCTGGATTGGTTTTCATGGCTGATTTTGCTTCCTCCCTGTCCGATGGGTTTTAATACCTGGCACAGATTTGCGTCTGTGTACGAACCTGTACGAACCTGTTCGAACCTGTTGGCATACACCTGCGGCAATAAGGTCCAGACACGCACAAAACAGTACAGGCAGGTACATTAAACCTCTAAAGTACAGGAACCGTATGCAATACAATCTGACTAAAGTTATAAAGCACACAAAGTGTACTGCATGCAACCAACCACAGGTAAACTCTATGCTCCTTACAAAACAAGTAATTACTGATTTGGCAGATTTTTTGAGACACCTCACTCGCATCGGTGTACGGAGTCATCTGCGATGCGTGTTTTTCGTCAGCATCCTATCGACATTTTTCGTCAATACGGCAGTCGCAGAAGCGGATCTCTCACAGGTGCCTTCGGGCAACTATGCAGTCGATCCAACACACGCCTATTTACAGTTTCAATACAATCATCTCGGACTCTCCAACCCTATTCTGACGTTCGACGATTTTTCAATAAACATGATGCTGGACAATGCCGATCCAGCAAAATCCCGCGTCGAGGTTGAAATTGATGTCAACAGTATCCAGACCGGATCCGACATCTGGTATCAACACCTGGTGGGCAGCGACTGGTTTGATACTGCCAACAACCCGACTATCATTTTCAACAGCACGACAATTGAAGGCAGTGGAGCGAGCTACACTGTTACCGGCGACTTGACCATTAAGGGTAAAACACACCCCGCCACACTCAACGTCACCATTAATGCGGCTACCACTCACCCGCTGGCCAACAAACCGGTTATAGGATTCAGCGCTGACGGCAAGCTACTGCGCTCCAATTGGAATCTCGGCAAGAGCGTACCGTTTGTCAGCGATGAAGTGACTCTTCAGATCGAAGCAGAATTGTTCCCGGGATAACAAACCGCCGAATCACACAGGTCAATAAGGGATCACAGGCTCAGAGTACTCAGAGGCATGCCGAATTCAACACGCACGAATAGTCGCTATAGCCATGTTGCTATTGTTCTTCACTGGACAATGGCAATCGTGATTATCGGTATGCTAGCCGGCGGTAAGTTCATGACGTCGCTGGACGAAGCTGACTCGCTACGCTTTTCTCTAACGCAATGGCACAAGTCGTTCGGGCTGACGATCCTGCTCTTGACCTTGCTGAGACTGGTTTGGCGCTTTACACATCGGGCTCCGGCGCTACCTGACACAATGCGTGGCTGGGAACGATTTGCCGCGCACAGTAGTCACTGGACTTTCTATATCCTGATGGTTGCAATGCCCATCAGTGGCTGGCTAATGGTATCTGCTTCTCCGCTAAACATATCAACTTACCTGTTTGATCTGATCCGCATTCCACATCTGCCATGGGTATCGACAGCACCGGAGCGCGAAGCACTAACGCAGCAGTTTCTTAATATTCATCACTATGCTTCGATGGTGATGATCGTTCTATTGCTGCTGCATGTAGCGGCAGCTCTAAGACACCAGCTGATTCTGCGTGATGACATATTCGCTCGTATGCGACCGGACCTGACAGATGGCTCGTTTGCAGATGGCATGAGACTGTTGGTCGGATTTCTGGCAGCACTGGTGGGCGCTATCGTACTTTTCCAGATCGCCGCAAATCACGACTCGAACAGTGTTGATTTACAATCGCAATCCAGCACGGAAATCAACGATAACTCAATAAACGATCCATCAACCTGGCCCGCTGCCGAAGTGACCTACAGCGTTGTCGTGATGAATGGTGAACTAACAGGTAAATTTCCGGATGCATGGGCGTATGCCGTGTTCGATACAAATAATCCCGAAGCGTCCATACTGCGAGCTGTTGTCAATACCGCAACCAGTGATGCTCGCAGCCCTCAAATAGACGACGCATTGCCCGAAGCTGGATGGTTCGACAGCATGCGCTTTCCACAGGCCAGTTTTTATTCAAGCCGGATTGCAATCGACGACAAAAGTACATCCGACTCTGATTTCCGGGTTGAAGGTGAATTGACAATACGGGATGTTACACAATCTGTCGCGTTTACCCTGACGACTGATGACAACGGTCGTGCCAGTGGGGAGTTCAGTATTAACCGACTCGATTTTGATGTTGGCAGCGTCGAGGAACCGGATGGCAAAGTCGCTGCAGTGGATGTCATTATCAGGTTCAATGTGTCGTTAACGCGCCCTGAGTAGAGTCTACCGTCGATCAAATGTTGCTTCCCGTTATACGCGCCAACATCCGCGAAATGACAGGATCCCTGTGTGGCTCGTTCAGCGGCACGATCCATTCATCCGGATGGGTATATCGACTTATTTTGGTCAGATCCACCGTGGGATCGATAAATCGCGCATAACGTCGTCCGTTCAACGAACAACGAATGTCCGCATAAACAGCAACGTTGTCGAACCCTTTATTCTTGTATTCCTGCTCCAGAAACTGCCCGAACTGCCAGACCATATCCGGGATACAAGGCATCTTGCGTGTCTGGCGCAGGTTGAGGTGGTTTGCCGGATCTATCGACCAGCGCTGTTCACCACCGGCATCTGAACCTGTAACAATAAATCGCGCCACTCCTCGCTTGGAGCGAAGTTTCATTCGCCAACTGTATCGATGCCCAACCTCATTCCAGGCAACATCTCCGGGCAATACCAGGTGGCGCCACGGTGCAAGCAATTGCACAAGCAACCACGCAGTGATGCCAGCCACAATCAAGTGATTTGCTGATGTTGACAATACCGGTGTTTGCGGGATGTCCGGAAAAGACAACTTCCGGTAGCGTTGCTGTAACCAACTGATACGGCTGCGTAACCAGTTCCAGAATTGGCGTGGCCAGTCGGCATCAAACAATACCAGGCTACCAAACAACGTAAACCACGGGAAAATACCAATATTGAATACGAATGCATTGGTAATGTGGAAACAGGCATACGCAGCCAGTACGTATAATCGTGTACGCTTGAATAACAGCAGTGGTGCCCCAACCAGATGCAGCAGAATGGAGCCATAAGCGGCGATCGCGATACCCCAGTCCATGGTTAGCAGTTGCAACAAAGGCCCTTCGTCAGCACTGCTGGCAGTTAACCACAAGCGCAATGGCTCAAGATTCAACCAGTCATAGTTTATTTTAACCAAGCCCGCGTAAATCAGAATAATTTCAAGTTGCGCCCCCAACAGAAATCTTGGCCAGTTACTGATCGTCGTGCATGCTGTTGCAGGATGACGCTTGGCATCCATTGCCCAGTGTCGATTCGCCGGTATAAAGCACATCAGCACACAAAACAAAATCACCATATAAAAGTGATTAAGATAAAGTGCTTCATCGAGTAAAAATTGATAGGTAAAGCCGATCGTGAAAGCGATCATACTGAAGCGGTAATACCAACCCAGCATGACACCGGCGGCAAAGATACCCATAATCAGCCACAGTGCCTTTAAACCGATGGTCGATAGCGGATGGATCCATTCAAAACCCGCGTATTTGAACAACAAGTCAGTATCGTGATAATCGCACTGTAAACACAGAAAGATACCGTAATTAATACAGTCAAAAAGCAGGATCGCACCAAAACCCATCCGGAATACCGATAAAAAACTCGGATCCACCTGTTTGAAAATTATTTGGTACAGATTCTTCATAGCTACTGACCGGCACAATTGATAATGCTAACGGCTATACCGCAATTTCCGGTAAATATTGCATCAGAGAAACCACAAGCCAGTCGGGCCATGCCCACAAGTGGTTGTAATTTTTGCCGTATAGTCCTGCATATGATACATGAGCTACCTGACTCCATTGCTCCATTGGCGTTATTCCAGGACGGCGTATTTCACTAATGCACCCCATTAAACAAAATAAATAACCAGGCAATGAATCAAACAAAGTCATCCAATCAGGTGCTGCGCCAGATACTACGGGAAAACCAGTACATCGATGAAGCATTGCTGCTTGAACAACTGATAGAAGAAGCCGATCTGTCCGAAACGCAGCGCAGCCAAATTTCTGAAGCCGCAGAATCACTGGTTAATGCGGTGCGCGACAGCTCCGACCCGCTTCTGATGGAAAGTTTTCTGGCTGAATACGGTCTTAGCACGGATGAAGGCGTTGCCTTGATGTGTCTGGCGGAGGCTCTATTGCGTGTACCAGACAATGAAACTGTTGACGCTCTGATTCATGACAAGATCTCTCCGGCTAACTGGGGCAAACATCTGGGTCAGTCAAGTTCGTCACTAGTGAATGCGTCGACCTGGGCACTCATGCTGACAGGTACACTGATTGCCGATGAACCCGAAGGCATTGTTGGCACATTGCGTGGTGCCGTACGCCGACTGGGCGAGCCGGTGGTTCGAACAGCCGTTAATCAGGCCATCCGTGAACTGGGCAATCAGTTTGTGCTTGGTGAAAACATCAATGCTGCAATCGAGAATTCGGAAGACGCCGTCAACAAGGGTTTTACTTATTCGTATGACATGCTGGGTGAGGCGGCAATGACCGATGCCGATGCGAAACGCTATCATCTTGCCTACTCCGAAGCAGTTGCTTCTCTCGGCAAACACTGTCACTACGATACCGTCGCGGAGAATCCCGGCATCTCAGTAAAACTCTCTGCGTTATACCCACGCTATGAATACCGGCAGCGTGAACAGGTTATGGTGGAACTGGTATCGCGCACTCGCTCCCTGGCTATGCTGGCAAAGTCTGCCAACATGGGATTCAACATTGATGCAGAAGAAGCTGACAGACTGGACCTGTCATTGGATGTCATCGAAGAAGTCCTTTCAGCGCCAGGCCTGGCAGGCTGGGATGGTTTCGGCATCGTTGTACAAGCCTACTCAAAACGCGCATCGTTCGTAATTGATTGGCTATATGACATGGCACAACGACTGGACAGAAGAATCATGGTGCGTCTTGTCAAAGGTGCTTACTGGGACACTGAAGTAAAACGCGCACAGGTCAGTGGCTTTGACGACTACCCTGTTTTTACACGCAAAGAACATACGGACGTTGCTTATATCTGCTGCGCAAAGAAACTTCTCGGCATGGTCGATCGAATTTATCCTCAATTCGCCACGCACAATGCTCACACCGTCGCTGCCGTTCATCAACTTGCGGGTAATGTCAGTCGTGGCAATCATGATATTTTTGAGTTCCAACGCTTACATGGCATGGGAGACACATTGCATCGCCTCGTGCATGAAAAGCATCAAACACGCTGCCGTATCTATGCGCCAGTGGGTGCCCACGAAGATTTACTCGCCTACCTTGTCAGGCGTTTGCTTGAGAACGGTGCCAACAGTTCTTTCGTTAACCAACTGGTCGATGAATCTATTTCGCCCGAAGAGATCGCACGTGACCCGTTTACAGTCGTACAGAACTCGTTACACGCTCTGACGCAGAGTGACCCCAATGAAACCGGGCTTATGCACCCGGGTATTCCACTGCCGGCAAGTTTATACGGCAATGAGCGTGTGAATTCCCGCGGCTTCGATATCAACGATCCGCTGGCGCTGGAAAGTCTGCGAGAAACCCGCGCCACTTTCAACGATAAGCAATGGTATGCCGCACCGATGCAACCCGGCTACAGAGAAAGCGCGGTGCCTGCCCCAACGGATTGCCGGCTAATTAAAAATCCGGCGACTGGTGAAACTGTCGGTTTTTGTGATGATGCAGACGGGACAATTGCCGATGCCGCATTTCAATATGCGCAAGATGGAATCAATGCCTGGCAAAGCACACACGTTGATGACAGAGCGGCTTGTCTGCTGCGTATCGCCGACCTTTACGAGTCACATACTGCTGAACTGGTGGAACTCACGTGCCGGGAAGCCGGCAAAACACTAGACGATAGTATCGCGGAAATTCGTGAAGCTGTGGACTTTCTGCGCTATTACGCCGTGCAGGCGCAAGCGCTACTCTTTGATGCAACCGCTCAACAAGCACAGCCCTATGGAACTTTCGTCTGTATTTCGCCGTGGAATTTTCCGCTCGCTATTTTCACCGGACAGATAGCAGCAGCCCTTGTCACTGGCAATTGTGTTATCGCTAAACCGGCAGAACAGACGCCACTGATTGCGTCCCGTGCAGTGGCACTAATGCATGAAGCCGGTATTCCGGAGGCGGCACTGCAATTATTACCCGGCGCAGGTTCAATACTGGGGGCAGCACTGGTAGCGCACCAAGCAGTCGCCGGTGTGTGTTTTACCGGATCGACGCGCACGGCACAAATTATCAATCAAAAACTGGCTGAAAATCCAAAAGCTGAATTGCCATTTATCGCCGAGACTGGCGGAATTAACGCGATGATTGTGGATTCTACCGCATTGCCTGAACAAGCTGTGCGCGACATTGTTGATTCTGCATTCAGAAGCGCAGGACAACGTTGCTCGGCCTTGCGCCTGCTATGTGTGCAATCGGATATCAAAGACAAAATAGTCACGATGCTAAAGGGTGCAATGGACTTATTGGTTGTCGATGATCCCGGTCTGTTAAAGAGTGATCTGGGTCCCGTCATTGATCGTGACGCACAGACCTCGATCATTAATTACTGCAACACACTGACACAACGAGGCCAGCTATTGCATCAATCGTCGCTCGCCGCAGATGCACCCGATCAAGGCCATTTCGTACTGCCAAGTCTTTACCATGTAAAAAGTATCGCTGAAGTTGATGAGGAAGTTTTCGGACCAGTCCTGCATATATACAGCTTCGATTCAAACGAAATTAACTCTGTCGTGGATCAAATAAACGCTAAAGGTTACGGGTTGACCTTCGGCTTACACACACGCGTGGATGAACGTGTACAGGAAATATCAGACAGGATTAATGTGGGCAACCTGTATATCAATCGCAATCAGATCGGTGCCGTTGTGGGCACTCAACCATTTGGTGGACACGGCTTATCGGGCACTGGGCCCAAGGCCGGTGGGCCACACTATTTACTACGGTTCTTAAGCTGGGAGACAAATACCGATACGGGCTCTACGGAAATTCCTGCCAATAAAACAGCAACAACCGTAACGCCAGACAACCAACCCGAACAGTCGGCAGGAATCAACACATTAACGCAGGCGTTTGACGACATCCACAAACAGCGGGCTGGCCACCGGCTTGAGCGAACAGCCATGCTCGCTCAGCTAGAAGCGGAGAACACATTTCTGACAACACCAACCAGTATAAGCACCGCTTTAAACGATCATCAGCGCTTTTTCGCACAACTACTGGAAAACGAGGCACTAATAAACAATATTCCTTCGCTGACAAAGCCTGAATTTTCCCAGCGCATCCTGCGCCTCGGCGCAATGCTGGATACACATTTCCACATAACGATAGATTTGCCCGGCCCGACAGGAGAGAGTAACCGGTTGTCGATGGAACCAGCCGGTACGTTTCTGGTTGTGCTGGAAGATAATGCAGAAGAATGCGTATTGTTTTTACTCGCACTTTTATCTGCTGGCAACGGTGCTGTTGTTGCGGGAGCTAATGCCGAACTCATTTGCAGCTCGTTGGTTGATGCTGTAAAAAATACCTTGCAGTCTCACGTGGGTGATACGAATTTGTCTTTAACACTTCCGTCATTGATTGCTATCGAATCAGCGGTCAATCCAGACAGCGTGAAATCTATCAATCACCTTTCAGGTCTATGTGTTTCACCACTCAACGCTTCTATACATGCGTTCAGGAAAACACTGGCACGTCGGGATGGACCTATTGTGCCGCTTTTGACATCAGCGTTTGACATTTGCCCGATGATTCATGAAAACACCTTGTGTATCGACACGACAGCTGCAGGTGGAAATGCCAAATTGCTTGCCAATGCAATTTAGTATTGCTTTGCGCAGTTAGTTGAAAAATTAGTTTCACAATGCTGCGTGGGGATTTGTAATCCCATATGTCGCAGCAAGCCCTTAGAAATGCGGCAAATTCGCCGATACCCTGACTGATATTGATGACTTCAAGGGGTACCCGTGGATATATATAGCATGTTGAAGAAGCTGGCCGATGAAGACGGATCAGACTTGTATCTGGCAGCAGGTGCGCCACCGTCAGCTAAATTTTCCGGCGAGTTGACCCCTCTTCAAGACGAGCCGTTCACACCCGAGCAGATTAAAGAAATCGCCTATGAAGTAATGAACGAAGATCAACAGGCGGAATTCGAGCAAAAGCTGGAAATGAATCTGGCCATTTCGCCACAAGGTGTTGGACGTTTTCGAATCAATATATTTATCCAACGCAACGCCATTTCAATGGTGTGCCGAAACATCCAAACCGATATTCCAAAATTCGAAGATCTGAAATTACCTGAAATTCTAAAGGAAGTTGTTGAAGCCAAGAACGGGCTTGTTCTGTTTGTCGGCGGCACAGGTTCCGGTAAATCAACATCACTCGCCGCACTGATTGATCACCGCAATTCGATAAAGGGCGGACACATAATCACTATCGAAGACCCAGTTGAATATGTACACAGCCACAAAAAATGTATCGTCAATCAGCGTGAAGTCGGTGTTGATACATTGAGTTTTCAAGATGCACTGAAAAATACACTTCGACAGGCACCTGATGTCATTCTGATCGGTGAGATTCGTGATCAGGCAACCATGGAACACTGTCTGGCATTCGCCGAAACCGGCCATCTGGCGATTTCCACACTGCATGCCAACAATGCTAACCAGGCACTCGACCGTATTATTAACTTTTTCGACGAAGCAAGACGCGATCAGCTATTGGCAGACATTGGTAACAACATCCGTGCAATAGTCTCGCAACGTCTGGTACCCACCGTCGACGGCAAACGATGCGCAGCGGTCGAAATACTGCTCGGATCCCACACGATCAAACAAATGATCATCAAAGGGCAGCTCGATGACATAAAGGAAACAATGGGCAAGTCAGAAAACATTGGCATGAAGACTTTCGACAGTGCTCTATACGATCTCGCTGTTGCCGGTCGCATCTCAGTTGAAGAGGCTATGAAGAATGCTGACAGCGCTAATAACTTGCGTCTGCGACTGAAGCTCAGTGGTGAAATTGAACAGGAAGAGGAAGAAGATCCAACTGCTCTGTTGTTAAGGGGAGGTTCCGCCCCGGATACAGCGGAAGTGGAAGCGGAAGCTGCAGAATCAGAGGCCGAGGAAGATGAATCACTTGAAGCGCTGCTCTCTAACGGCATCCCCGGCGCAACAACTGACACCGCAGCTGACACAGAGACCGAACTTGATACGCTCGAACTTCCCGACAATGTCACACCCTTGCCTACTGCCGCAGATGCTGCACCACCCGAAACAGCTGCTGGTGGTGGCTTGACGTTGACGCTCGATGAAGAACCCGAAGAACAACCACCCCAGCCCGGTGATGAAGACGATGATGACGATGGAATGGGTATGATCGGAATGGGGAAAATAGGATAAGACCCACCAATCGTCTGCAACGCAGGTCTTCGAGATGACCTGAGATACTTAGAAGAAAAAATTAACCGAATAAATATCCGCAAACAAACCGGTAGCATCTCCTACCGGTTCGCCGTTAACATAGGTCAACCGAAAGCCTGCCTGTTAGCAGTTGCCACTTAGTATTCAGCAATCAGACGCTTTCAATACGGAAGTATTGGTTCTGCATCTGCTACCTCAATGGCTTGTTTTCCCTAAGTGAGACACAGTGTTTCAAAAAATTCTGCAACGGCACTGATTACCTTTGTACCGAATCTCGTATCGCATCCGTTGATAAATAATCCAGCGCAATGATCTCTCGCAGCACCCTGTCGGACATGTGCATAAGCACACGCGATCCTTTAAGTTCGTATTTTTCTACCAAGTGTTTAGAAACTGAAAAAGCCGCACTATGTTCAACAGCAATAGAGCGCGCTGACATGCGAAAACAGTCAGTCATATCTTTAATATTTTCCAGATGGACCTTGTTAGCAAGTCTGGCACTGCTATGCGGTTTGAATGTAACAAATGCCCAGAATCTGACCGGGACAAACAGTGACAGTTGTTTGTCTGTACCGTCAGCAAGCCAGCAGACTAACGAAGAAAAGAATAAGGTGAGCGTTCGCTTGCTGTCAAACAGCTTTCCTGCTCTGAATGCACTGGCAGATTCAATCAAAGCCTGCGCACCGGCTCATATCGATTTTTCTGCAAATCAAACGAATCAGTACCGGCAATTACAAGTTCCAGCACTCAGTCAAAATCCGTCTTCATTCGATTTGATCATAACCGGTAACAACGCCATTGTGCCTTTACTGAACGAACGACTTCTGAAGCCGCTTGATTATTTAATCAAACAGCACGCACCGACACTTCCAGAAAATTTAAAAATACGTGTCAATGATGCAACAGTCGCCATCGCACTACTGGCAAACGCACAGCACTTGTATGTACGTAAAGATTTACTTGAAAAGAATAACCTTTCTGTACCGCAAACCGTTGACGATCTGTTAAACGCATGCAAAGTGCTGCAACGCAATGGCACAGACTATCCTTATGCCGCGGCTTTTAAAGCCGGCTGGGATATCGGACTTGAGTTTGTTAATTACTATATGGCCGCCGGCGGCGACTTTACAGACAAAGACGGGTTAATCACATTAAATAAAAAGATAACAGCTGATGTGCTGTCAACCATGAAAGAGCTTACAACCTGTATGACTCCGGACTACCTAAGTCGCGGCATCAATGAGGTACAGGCGGCCTGGCAAGGAGGTGAGCATGCACTGGCATTTCTCTGGGGATCACGTGCCAGCGCAATTCTGGACAGCGACACAACATTGCCTGAGGTCAAGTCAGCAACAGAACTCGTCGGTGCGCCAGTTTACAAACAAAACGACGAAACAGACACTCTAACCCGGCAATCAATTGCCTCAACGCTTTGGTGGGTTGGTTTTGGCATACCGGCAAACATTGATCCTGCAGTTGAAGACACTGCGTTTAAAATTATTCTTGAGTATGCTGTACCTGAGATATTGCACAGCCACCAGGATAAAGCCGTCTGGCTACTGGAAGGTTATCAAGCCGATCGTTTTGCTGTTGGAACAAACACAGTGATAAAACAGAGCGCACCTACCTACCCCAGCAGTGCAACGATTAACCTGTTACATGAAGCAGCAGGTGAGGAAATTCCACGCTATCTCAACAACAGTTTGAACATTGATGAAACAGTGACCGCTATACAAAAAAACTATGACGCGAAGGCCGAAGCGGCTGGGTTTGTGCGCAGGTAAGTGGCAGGGCTTGTCCAGTTCGCGAGAACAGACGCGATAAATCAGCTTAAATACTCAAGTCGCCTGAATTAATCATAGACCAAGAACTTCTTCAGGGCTCGTATTGCATCACGCGATGGCAGGTGTACTGTAAGCGTTCCTACCGAGCACATCGCGAATCTCGGATTCTACAGCTATTCCATTACCTGCAAGCTTCAAGCTATCACGCACTTCCTCAATACGCTCTGCATTGTTGATCGCAACACGACCATCCCGATGCAATCGATTGTTCTCAAAGCCCACCCTGACATGACCACCGCGAGCTGCAGCATAAACAAGACATTCTGTTTCATTCTGACCAAATGCACAGATCATCCAGGTGTAATGACCAGCTACACCACGTCGCTCCAGCTCTTCAAGAAACAGATCCAGATCTTGCGGGCTGGATTGCTGACCTTCGGTATAACGTCCGAGAACGAATAACAAAGATCGATGTTGATCAGGAATTACACCAGATTCCTGCAAATCAATAAACTTCGCAAGATCCTCCGACGAATACAAAATATGTTGTACAGCTACCCCTGTATCTACTGACCAGCGATAAAAATCTGAAGCCATATCATTGTAGATAGCGTCAGGTACGAATTCAGTAAGGGCTGCACTGATGTACTCCGGTTTTAGCTCTTTAACCAACGCGATTTGCTGCTCTGGCCTATATTTACCGACTGATTCAGTTGTCACCTGAATAGGAAAATCTTTGCCCAGACGATCCCTAACCGCAGCCATTGCTTCGCGATAAGTTTCAACATCCAGCAGATGCTGCCCCTCCTGATCACGAACATGTAAGTGAACCGCTCCCGCACCGGCGCTTTTGCACTGCGCTACTGCTTCGACCGTTTTTTCAATGGTGACTGGTAAAACTGGATGATCTTTGGTTGTTAAGCGCGCACCGTTAGGTGCAACCATGATGCCGACAGCTCGACTCATGCTATCCCCCTGTATTGACAGGTTATTGTAACATTTATGGCGTGGCAGTAATTTGAAGGGCGGCACATTGAATCATTGCGGCAATGTAGCAACCGCAATTTTCAACATGTTCGCTCGGGCAGTGCATGCAACCGCCGATCAGACCTGCAAGGTACAACCGAACAGGAATCAGATAGCCAGATATTCGTGGCGTAATTCTTCGTTATCCAGCACTTCTTGCGCAGAGCCTTTAAATGCCACAACACCGGTATCGAGAATAATCGCGCTGTCGGCAAGCTTCAAAGCTGCTACGGCATTTTGCTCAACAAGAATGGTTGTGATGCCATTCTCTTTTACTTGGGTTAACGCACGTTCAATATCGTGGCGAACAACCGGCGCCAGACCTTCATAAGGCTCATCCAGAAGCAATACTTTTATATCCCTGGATAAGGCCCGACCTATTGCCAGCATTTGTTGTTCACCACCCGATAAGGTTGTGCCTTCCTGCTTACGACGTTCTTTTAAACGCGGGAAGAGTTCAAAAATCTGTTCATAAGACCATCCGATATTACCGTCGATCTGCGCAAGATCCAGATTTTCTTCAACGCTCAGACCGGGAATAATGCGCCGGTCTTCAGGCACAAGCTGAATACCCATTTGAGCAGCTTCAAAGCCTTTCTTGTCGTGTAACGATTCACCATTCAACCAGATTTCACCACTTTGCAGATGCGGATCATCGGTTCGGGCAATTGTCCTTAATGTAGATGTCTTACCTGCACCATTACGGCCAAGTAGTGCAACGATTTCACCCTCACGAACATAAAAAGAAATGTCCTGAACGATGTAACTGTCGCCATAGTAAGCATTGATGTTCTTAACACTAAAGAACTGATCAGCGTTATCGTTCTGCATAGTGGATGAGTCGTTGGTTGGGGAATTTTCAGCGTTCATTCCTGCTCCTCACCCAGATAAGCTTCACGCACCTTGGGGTCACCTTTAACTTCGTCCGGCGTACCCTGGGCTATAATTCTGCCGCCGGCGAGAACGGTAATCCTGTCAGCCAAACTGAACACAACATGCATGTCGTGTTCAATAATTACTTTTGTCATGCCCTGGGCTTTAATCCGATTAAGCAAATCGATGGTTTTGTTTGTGTCGTGTCGAGCCATACCCGCAGTTGGCTCATCAAGTAAGAGCAAACGCGGTTTTTGAGCCAAACCCATGGCAAGTTCCAATCGCCTTTTGTCACCACGCGACAAACTCGATGCATCGTTATACAGCTGCTCACCCAGTCCGACATCAACCAATGTCGACTCCGCCAGCTCTTTGATATCTTTTTCAGCCGACATACGACGAAAAAAATTCAGTTTAAAACTGCCATCGCGCTTAGAAAGGCAAGGCACCATTACATTTTGCATCAGCGTTAAATCAGGAAAAATCTCGGGCGTCTGGAAAACTCTTACTACCCCAAGCTGATTTATTTCGTGTGGCTGCTTACCTGTCAGTGCAGTGCCGTCGAAAGTGACGGTCCCCTGATCCGGTTTCAAACGTCCAATGCATACGTTGAGCAAAGTCGACTTGCCCGCTCCATTCGGGCCAATGATCGCGTGGGTTTCGCCTTCCTTGACGCCTAAGTCAATGTCGCTGAGTGCGTGTAGCCCCGAAAAGCTTTTGTGCACATCTGCGACATGGAAAATAATATTCTCGGTTGCCATGATAGTTACCGGTCTCAGCGGATCAAGTGGTGGCAGATTAAAGTGATAAGAATCTGGAATCCGTGCACGTCAGGCACTTCTACCTGATAATCTGAATAATTTTCCCAGTCGTCTAAAACCTTCCATTATTCCGCCGGGTAGAAAAATGATGACGATCAAAAACATTAGACCGAGCAACAAATGCCAGCCTTCGCCTACGAATAGCCCGGCAATTTTTACTACGATGTTCTGCAGAGTATCTGGAAGAGCACCGAACACTTCATTCAATGTTTGTTCGTTAAATGCCGAGAAAATATTCTCAAAGTATTTAATTATTCCAGCACCAATGAGCGGGCCGATTAATGTACCCGCCCCGCCAAGAATCGTCATCAGTACGACTTCTCCCGACGCTGTCCACTGCATTCTTTCGGCACCGGCCAACGGGTCGGTAACGGCCATAAGTGCACCAGCCATACCGGCATACATACCGGAAATAACGAACGCCCAGACCAGATAGGGTCGTGTATTAAAACCCGTGTAGGCCATGCGTGTTTGATTGGATTTTATGGCTCTTAGCATCATGCCAAATGGCGAGCGAGTGATACGCACTGACAGGAAGAAACCAATAATCAAAATAGCCGCACAAAAATAGAACCCTGGCATTCCACTCATCTTCACACCAAACAAATTGGTTATCGGAATGCCTTCCCCTTGAAAATTATCCAGAATTCGCGGGTCTTTGAGTGATAACTGCAAGCCAGTCTCACCGTTGGTAATTGGTGTCAGTACAGAGTACGCCATATTGAACGACATCTCGGCAAATGCCAGCGTCAATATAGAAAAATATATTCCGGATCGACGCAGACTTACAAAACCAATTAAGAAGGCGAAGATTCCTGCCATCACAACGGCAAATATAACGGCAGGTAATACGTTCATAGTCAGCAACTTGAACGACCATACCGCTGTGTACGATCCAATCCCCAGAAACGCAGCATGTCCGAAAGACAAATACCCGGTAAGACCGAACAGGATATTAAAACCAATAGCAAACAGGCCGAAAATCGCAAATTTCTGCATCAAATCAGGATAATTGGCACCAAGCGGTTTCAACCATATCGGCATGGTCAGCACGACCGCTGCAAACAGTATAATTAAAGTCCAGTCTTTAAGAGCTGATTCGTTTTTCACCGTCAGTCCTCCATTATGCCTTTGCGGCCCATCAGCCCTCTGGGTCTGACCAGCAACACGACAACGGCAACCAGAAAGATAATTATTTGGTCAATGCCGGGTAAAATACTTTTCACTTCGTTGAGCGACGCAAACGATTGCAGTATTCCAAGTAAGAATCCAGCTAGAACGGCACCGGGCAAAGACCCCATACCACCGACGACGACGACAACAAACGAGAGCACCAGAAAATCCATCCCCATGTGGTAATTGGGTGGAGAAATGGGCGTATACATCAAACCGGCAAGCCCGGCGACGACTGCAGCTATGCCAAATACAATTGTGAAGCGACGTTCAATGTCTATTCCCAACAGACTGACCGTTTCCCTGTCTTGCATACCGGCTCTGACCACCATGCCGAAGGTAGTAAAGCGCAGAAATGCAAACACCGCAAAAATAACTGCCAGTGCAAATGCCAGATAGATTAATCGCCACCACGGATACACCATACTGTCTGCCATCCCTATCCATGCACCAATGTTGGCACTACCAGCGACTATGTCAGGTGCTGCCTGTGGGATGGGGTTAGCGCCATAAAACTTTTTAACGATCTCCTGCAAAACCAGTGCGAGACCGAAGGTGACCAATATCTGATCAGCGTGCGGGCGTTTGTAGAAGTGACGTATCAGGCCCCGCTCCATAACCAGACCAACCAGCAGCATGAACGGAATGGCGATCAGAATAGATAACGGCACAGCGTAATCCACTATTGCCGTGCCAAAATCCCCCAAATATATTTCAAGATAGGGAATTTCCTTGTAAGCATCGAAAAAAGTCACCGACTCGTCTTTGACTTTCTTCGACAGTGTCAGTAACTCACGGAGCGTGACAGCAGTGAAAGCACCAAGCATAAACAGTGCACCGTGCGCAAAATTAACAACACCGAGTGTGCCAAACACCAGTGTAAGGCCGAGTGCTATAAGCGCATATGCCGCGCCTTTGTCAATACCGTTCAGTACTTGAAGAATTATTGTATCCACTTTGGCACCTCGCTGCGTTTGAGTACATGAAATGCCGACGCTCTTAACGTCGAACGCAACATGCCACTCCGGGCAGACGTTATACAAATATTAGCGTGCAGCAAATTGCCGGTATCAAGCCCCTGGAAAAGTAGATAGAACCGGCGAAATGTATTAGATCAGGTGATAGTACGAAACACGGCGTCGCACATCGCAAATGCGTTGCACGACGCCGTTGTTTTTACGGAAGTAAGAGCTTGCTCACATACGCAAACTTATACTCCGTCAAGCTTATACGCCGTTGTTACACGGCCCTAGTGAAGCTTCAGCACCACCGAATGCAGCATCAGTCGCGTCATACTCGACCTGCGCGCGCGGAGTAACTTCGACAACTTCGAGTACGTCAAACTGTGAACTCGGGTTTTCTTTACCCTTCACAACCAGTACATCTTTGAAGCACTGGTGATCTTCAGCACGGTACTCAGTGGGGCCGTTACCCAGACCGTCGAACTTGTGGCCTTCAAGTGCAGCAACTACACCGCAAGGCTCGAAGGTACCAGCACGCTCACAAGCATCTGCGTACAGTAACGTCTGACAGTAAGTGGTGTGTGCAGCCTGTGATGGCGGGAAGCCATACTCCTGGCCAAACGACTTAACGAACGCCTGGCTGCCTTCATCACTCAAAGACCAGTGCCAGTTGGTAGAACCGAATATACCTTTAACGTTCTCACCCGCACCTTGCGCCATCAGTCGAGAGTACAGAGGTACAACGATGACGAAGTCCTTACCGTTGACAACCTTATCACGCAGGCCAAACGAAACTGCCTGAGTCAGTGAGTTGATCATGTTACCGCCGTAGTGGTTAAGGATCAGGGTATCCGCATCAGTGTTGAGTACTGGTGCGATGTACTGACTAAAATCCTGTTCCTTGAGCGGAGTACGAACAGCTTCGACGGTATTCCAACCTATCGCTTCAGTGGAGTTTTTCAGGGATTCTTCCTGAGTCCAGCCCCAGTTGTAATCAGCTGTCAGGTGGTAGGCGTTACGACCGGTACCGTAGTTCGCTTCAAGTACAGGCGCGAGTGCTGCACCAGACATGTAAGCGTTAAAGAAGTGACGGAAACCATTACGTTTACGATCTTTACCAGTGGTGTCGTTGGAGTGCGTCAGACCAGCCATAAAGATTACACCAGCTTCCTGGCAGAGTCCTTGTACAGCAACTGCAACACCTGATGATGATCCACCAGTGACCATAACAACGCCGTCTTTTTCGATCATGCGCTTGGCAGATGCGCGCGCTGCGTCAGATTTGGTCTGGGTATCACCAGTAACAAACTCAACTTTCTTGCCGAGAATACCGTTGCCTTTCAGAGCGCTCGGTTTGAAAGTATTCATCATGCCGCCGTCGCCTTCACCATTGAGGTGTTTGACAGCAAGTTTATAAGCGCGCAGTTCGTCTGCGCCCTCGTCTGCATACGGGCCGGATTGCGGCACGTTGAAGCCGAGAGTAACAGTTGAGCCCTTGGGCGCATTTAAGTAGTCAGCACCATAGGCACGACCGGTGAATATGGTCGGTGCACCGGCAATGACACCGGTCGCCGCGCCTGCCTTCAGGATATCGCGGCGAGACCACACATTGTTGGTTTTCTTGGTATCGCTCATTAAGGTTTTTCCTCCTCCGGGTACTCAGTGCAGCTACCCTTGTATTTAACCTGTTAGTGCGTCGGGCGCAGCGTCCAGCCAACAGCTGAATGCACCCCTCCGCTCGTCTACTGGCATGCCTATCCGGATACTACATGAGAGGCGTTCGGTAGTCGGCCTATTATAGGTAATCGTTTGTTCATTTACCGCAGAACGCTTTTATTAGTAAATTCAATAACATAGTCTGATATATCGATCAGCCAAGTGCTGTTGATAGCGACACAATCCAAGTAGTGTTACGAATCGTAACGCCATCTTAATTCCAGCAAACTGGGTGCATAGACTGTTGCACCTTGTTGGTGACGGTGGTCGGAGCCCTGAGAGCTGGCCTTTGTTGACCTGAAATAAGATTGATCCGTGTGGCTGCCTAAGCAGAAGCCCGCCTTTTTGCGTCAAAACAGTGTGCTAACAAAATATCTGCAACAGTCAATGCAGTCACTTGGGGGTTACTGCAAACTGGGTGCATAGTCTGTTGCACCTTGTTGGTGACGGTGGTCGGAGCCCTGAGAGCTGGCCTTTGTTGACCTGAAATAAGATTGATCCGTGTGGCTGCCTAAGCAGAAGCTCGCCTTTTTGCGTCAAAACAGTGTGCTAACAAAGTATCTGCAACAGTCAATGCAGTCACTTGGGGGTTACTGAGCCTCTGGCTGATCAAACAGCCAGCTATCAAGGACTCCTGACAGATCATCGACTCCGGTGCCTGCGGTGGCCGAAAAAGTCTGTAGTGTTGCCTCTATACCGGCATCTTCCATTGTTGAACGCGTGCTCATCAGCGCCTCATTGGCCTGTTTGCGACTCAGCTTGTCACACTTGGTCAGCAATACATGCAGCTCGGCCATGCTGCGCTGTTGCAGTTCAATCATCTGCCAGTCGTTGTCGGTCAGTGGATGGCGACTATCCATCACTATGACAACACCGACTAACTCACGCCGCTCGGTAAAGTAGTCAGTTAACAGGCGCAACCAGGCGTTACGCTGCTGACGCGAAACCTTGGCAAAACCGTAACCGGGCAGATCGACAAGGTAACGACCGTCTGCGACGCTGAAGTGATTTATCAACTGCGTGCGACCGGGCGTGCGACTGGTGCGCGCTAGCTTGCTGTTGTCTGTCAGGCGATTGAGCGCACTGGACTTGCCCGCATTGGAACGGCCGGCAAATGCGACTTCGCGGACGGCATCTTCGGGTAATTGCACGAGTCGAGATGCACTGGCATGAAACTGTGTCTGCCTGTATCGGGAATTCATCACTGTGATCCGTGTGTCATGGAGAAACCGCACGCCATAGTGCTGGCGGCAGAGAAGTCATCAGGCAGATCGCAACGGATTCGGGTAGCGGCCCGGAGACAGTATTGCTCATTGCTGCGAAACAACAACTGAGTATCCTGATCCAAGGCGTTATCCGGCACAACAGCACACCTCTCGCAACCCCTGTGTCCACTTTTTAAGACCACCAGCCATAAATTTTATCGTCAGATGTGTTGTACCGGACCATTATTGTTGTTTATCTTATGCTGTCAGTGGGCAATACAGAAATCCAGACGCTCATAAGTAAAGCGAAGCGGCAATCAAGTGCCCGTCTACGCTACAATCCATATCACTATATTTTAAAATTCGGCCTCAACCTATGCACATCAACACACCCAACCTGCATGCCGCCAGACAGCGGGGTTTTCTCAACAATATGATTATCGCAATGCTGTTGGCAGGCGCCGGTGTTCTGTTTGGTACCACAGCTTTCGCTGCTGACGATGGAATTGTCGGTGATGCCGCTGCCGGAGAGGCAAAAGCCGCCGTATGTGCCGCCTGCCACGGAATCGACGGTGAAGCCCTGCAGGCCGAATTTCCCAATCTTGCAGGTCAGGGTGCCGGCTATATCGCCAAGCAACTCGCAGATTACAAATCAGGCGAGCGGGAAAACGCCATCATGCTCGGAATGGCGGCGCAATTGTCCGAACAGGACATGGCTGATCTCGGTGCCTACTTCGAAAGCCAGCCGGCGATAAAAGGCATTGCTGAAGATCGCCAGGACCTGAAGCTCGGGGAATCCATCTATCGCGGCGGCATTACCGATGCGAAGATCCCGGCGTGTATGGCCTGTCACGGCCCATCGGGCGAAGGCAATCCGGCGGCCAAGTGGCCCGCGCTGGCAGGACAGAATTCAGCTTATATAACCGAAACGTTGAATCACTTTCGTTCGCAGGCCCGTGCCAACGACCCGAATGAAATGATGCGCAATGTCGCCAGACGACTGGGTGATGATGAAATCGCGGCGATCGCCAATTTTCTGCAAGGACTTAATTAGGATAGCGCCAAGTTAATTTGAGCTTAACCCCGCAGCTGCATATCCAGCTGCATATCCACGTGTTCGATCCCATCCTCCATAAAAGGATCAGAACATATGGCGAACCCTAACGACTCGTAGAAAGAAACAATGTAGGTCTGCGAAGACAGCATGACGCGACAAGGATGGTCGACATGTATTGAATCGTTCAGATCACCTGCAGATGTTGACTCAGAAAGGCTGTCGCAAGCGACGGCCTTTTTTTTGATCACCGACAGCGTGAATTTCATCATTTCCCGGGCAACTCCGGTACTGCGAAGCTCAGGAATGACAGCAACACGCCCGATGTGAGCAAAGGCCTGAGGAGCTTCAGAGCCTCCTGCGGATTGTGCACTGGATCGGGCTTGATCAAAAGACGTTTCCAAGGGAAACATCACCCTTGCGCAAGCAAGCGTTTCTAAATCTTCCCCGTTGGCACGATCACCAGTAACGTGCAATGTTGTCGGTGACGCATCAAATTGATCGAACTCAGGGTAAATACAATTTTGCTCAACCACAAACACATCCACACGCAGCGTCGCCAGACGCAGAAATTCTGCAGCACTCAATTGATTTACAGAACGTGCTTGCCAATGCAACAACGATGAACAATCGCTCAGTTTATGAGCCATGTACAACTACCAAATAAAAAATACCCGGGCTCGTCAATCGATTAGTCACTCAACGTGCCAGTGAGTCATCAATATCGGCGACCGGAAGTGCTTCAAGAAATTCTTTTACGGTTTCTACGCTGGCCGAATTAGAACCTACATTCATCAAGCCACCACTACGTAGCTGCACAGTGAACATTTGATCGCCACTTTCTTCCAGCTGCAGAACAGTTCGTCGTTGTACGCGAAATTTTCTGGAGCTGTCGCCGGCAAATTGCATTGCAAGTTGAGCAATAGCAGCCAAACCCTGACCAGCGAGCGCACCCTGAGTCATACTGACCCGAATCCTGTCAGACCCGTTCGTGTACTCGCGGGAAATCATAGTTAGACCGAAAGACGCTTCGCGAGTTGGCTCTTCACCTTTGAAAGGTCCCACAGTATCTGGAAACACCGACAAAATTTGTTGATCCTGCATCTCTTTAATGCCATCCAAACACCACTGTGCTTCTGCCAAAGCACCCGTCAGATCATCAGCTTCTCGAAGCAGTCTGGCCGCCTCTTCGCAGGCATCGGCCGCACCATCCTGTGCATGAACCTTCGTTGTCGTTAACGCGAAACCCATGACAAGCACAAGCAACCCGAGTCCGGTCGATATTTTGTAATTAATCAAATGATGGCAAACTCCGTCGTAACTGCTGTATTCAGACAAGCGATCCATTTCAGTTCCTCCGCACGCAACGTGTATTGTGATGCATTCAAATGTTGCATTACACTGGTATTCTCTATTAACTATATGCACCGCAGCTGAACAAAACAAGCGGTTACCAGCAGCAAACAAGCGACCGATGTCGTTTTATTGTGTAAATTTTTGTAGTGCCGCCAGTAGATTTTGTACAGGATTCAATCATGACCAAACTTCAGATCGACGACAATAATTCACTCTTCTATCAATACACACCAGTGGAAAACAAACCCACTGTCGTTTTTATAAACGCACTAACAGGAAATACCGGTCACTGGGAAGAAAAAGTAGCTCCCATGTGTCGCGAACAGGGCCTTGGCACTTTGAGTTACAACATGCGCGGTCAGATAGATACACAGCTGGACGATAGCGTGGTACCAGACTGCGATTTGATTGTTTCCGATTTATTGGTTTTACTCAAAGAGCTGCAACCCAACAAGCCAATACTGTGCGGGCTTTCAATCGGAGGATTGTTTGCTGCGAAAGCGGTGCTTGCGGGACAACCTGCGAGTGGACTGATCTTATTGAACACATTACGCGAAATTGGCCCGCGTCTATCCTGGTTAAATCAAGGGATGGTGCATGTGTTGGATACTGGTGGTTTTCCGTTAATGCTCGATATGTTTCTGCCGCTGCTAACAAGTGAAAATTTCCATGCCAACGCCCGGGCCAACCATTTGCAAGGAAATGGTTATCAACCGGAAGATACGTCGAGCGGCGCGTACAGGCTAATGCAGGCTGCAGTAAAAACCGATTGGGATATCAACTACGAGGCACTGAAACTGCCCGTACTGAGCATTTCAGGGCTGCAAGACAGGGTGTTTTTTGATGCTGCAGTAGTCAAAAAGCTGGGCGCACGTATTCCGGATTGGCAACATATGGAATGGCAGGACGCCGGACACCTGCTACCTCTGGAAGTACCTGAAAATCTCGCAGAGGCGGTTATCAGTTTCTCTCAACAGCACGCTTAACATCCATCACACCTTGCCATCTACCAACAGCGCTAACACATTATCTGGCAAGTATTTGCAAAGGTAGTTGCATCAGATGACTGGTCTTGAAGACACCTAAGCGACACTAGCCAGTGTTTTGCCGGGTTTAAGAATGGTCTTCGTTTACAAGTGGCATACCTGTTGGTGTCTCACTACCTTTGACGTACTGATAGGTACCTTGTCCTGTTGCCAGCAATCGATCGTCTTCGGAGTATACGTCGGCATCAGCAAAGTAAATTCGATAACCACCTGCACGCCTGCGCGCACGCACGGTCACTATGCCACTGCTCACCGAATCAACAAATTGAGTGTTAAGACTGAGAGTGACAGCGCGCCTGACGTTGCCGGGCTCAGTGCAGTGGCATCCTGCAAGACCGCAACATACGTCGATTAAGGTGCTAACTACCCCACCATGCAGGATGTCGCTGCGATTGAGAAGTTTCGGGGAAAGTTTTAGCTGTAATTCAGCACTGTCGTTTTGCCAGTCGCTGATACTGAAACCCAGCTCTTGATTAAAGCCTTTCGCAAGCAAGTCGGTAATAAGCGGATTCGTGCTGTCGCGCGATGACAAATCACTTCTCCATATTTAGTCCAGCTATATTAGTCAGCTGGCTATTTCCGATAGTGCGGGTTGCGAAAGATCACCTTCAAGCTCTGCCGCCAATACTGACGGCTTACAATCATTCCTTTCTGTAGCCAGGTTATCCTGTTTTTTATTCAGTACAAACGTGTTAGACGACAACTCAGGTAACTCAAGCCCGTTCACAGAGATGACGTGCGCAGGATTTGCCAGACTGTACTCTCTGTTCATGCACGACGCATTGACAAACCGCGTACGGCCGAATGTCTGACTGCCGTACGCTTCGTGTATGTGGCCAAACACATGACATTGCGGTGCAACTTGCAAAACACGACTAGCAAGTGCAGAACATCCAACGCCCCGACTTATCAGTCTGTATTCTGACTGAACGCCGATTTCATTTTCACCAGAATTGTCGTCCAACTCTCTATCAGCGATAACCAGATTATCAAGAATACCGGCTGGCGGGCCGTGCGTTATAAGCACATCAATATCGTCAGGCATTTGCTGCCAGTGTCTAACCGCACTATTTTCACAGGGCAGCATAAACGCCCAATTCATATATTCCGGCGTGTATGGTGAGCCCCAGAAATGAACCCCATCAATCTTTACTGACGATTCCTGTAGGTAGTGAACACCTAATTGACGTGACACTGCCATCAACTCATCACTGTTGTCTTGTACCCACCTATCATGGTTACCAGCGATAAATATCTTGTGCTTGTGCGGTTGTTCTGCCAACCAGGAGACAAAATCCAGAACTACTTCGCGCTCACCATCAAGCGTCAAATCGCCTGAATGAATCAGTACATCACCAGCCGGCACATCTACAGATTGATGCTGACCATGGGTATCGCTGATTAAAACTAATTGCATGACTAAAATTTAAATGGAGATTGTGCAGTAAAGCGTTTTTTATTAATAAATTCGCACTAGTTAGCGGGTAAGACAATGCTGATATTCAGCAAAAAGTTTCCAGTATATTTTTAACAGTTGCGTTTATTAAAGTAACCAGTACATTTAATAATAGAGCTTAACAATCAGGCTTTATCAGCAAGGTTGTCGGAGCGCACAGACGGATACTCGAACGACAACCTGAATTCAAAATGAATAAGCAAATAGTGCAAATTTAAAGCGTGTACCTGGAATGTATATGAAAACGTTAAATTGAAAAGCCGTTCACAATTACGTTCACAATTAGTAACTGTTAATGTTAGTCAGAGGCACATACGAAAGATTGTTTTACTTGCCGTTTCTTCGCTGCGCACAATCACCGCATACGAATAATAACTGCACTCGTAAATAGGATTCCAGTTTTGCTGCAAACGGTTTTCCACCTTATGACCCGAATCACGAAAGCGTCACTGGCGAACAACTGATTGATGTATGTCAATCAAAAACGCAGTGCAATCTGTTTTCTCTGCGCCATCAAAATTGTGCACCAGACAGCGTACTTACTAATTCAAATACACGTTATTTTGCAGGTATGCGATTTGATTTGAATAGAGCAGGCTAGCGCCCGACAAAAATCTCAGCCCTTAGCTGCAGGCCATACCGCGTTCGAAAGTCATCCTCTGCTTCCCACCGCACCCGTGGCCAAATTTCATAAAAAAACCACTCGCGCCAGACAGAATCCCTGTATCTCAGGCGGACTTCGAAAGCTCGCACGTGATCGCGACTGTCTTGCGGTGGAGATGAAGCAATATCAGTAATACTTTCAAAGGCAAGTAACGCCTCGTCATTCAACTGATAGAACAACCCCACCCATTCGGATAAGTCAGCACCACCCTCACCGTTTTGCCAAACAACTTCAGTGCGTGATAACGCAAATGCTTTGGAAAACCAGGGCAGCGTTTGACGAATGCCCAAACGCAGACGGTTTTCAAATCCGGAAGCAGAAAAGAGCCACAAGTTGTTGGTCAGCGTTACCGCTAACCCCGAGTCGATGTTGCGATACAGTTCACGGGATGCATTGACACGCGCGAAGGCTTGCCCTTCTCCGTCACGCACCCGTGCGCCGATATCAAACTTAAGCGCATCACTGTCACGGACTGACTGCAAAAATCGCAGCGCAAATGACACATTGTTCTCGTCATTGTTAATCGTACTCCTGGTGCGACTTTGATCCGGATCGAGGTTATCCTCATCCTCAGTACTGATAAGAAGTCTGAGCCGCTTTTCAGCACTGGGCAGCACCAGTCGCATTTTGACATTTGCACGCGCTTCGAAATCGTCGCCTTCAAAACGGACACCATCCGTACGCAAACGGAACCACGACGAGTTTGCATCAATCGATAAGTCCGAGCCGCCGAACAGGCCGTCCAGATCGTTCGCGAAATCAAGGAATCGTTGGCTGACAGCGTCATGGACACTGTCAAGCAGACTGGTGGATTGCTGCTGTGCGGTGGCCGCTGAGCCAAACAACAGCCCGAGCAAACCAATATTCATGCAGAAGAATTTTTTTATACTGATATAACCAGAATATTTCCCGGACTCCGGCTGCCGAATGCCTTTGATCAGTTGTAAAAAGCCTGTAGCCACGTTGCAATGGCAGCACGACGTCACTGATTCGGATATCTTCATACTCACGATAGACAAGGCGCGACGCCGCCGATAGAGTGCTGGTATTCGGAGAATCACTAAATTCTGCCTAACTGAATTCTACCCAATATAATGGTTAAAATAGGTTGACGAAAACCTGGTATCTCCCGGGTCTCTTTGAGTCAGTGTGACAGACCTGATTTATCTCGATACCTGGTAACAACAGCTCCACACACCAGGTCAACACCCACGCACAGCATGGATTCACAAACCGTACAGTACATTTAAAGCACCGCAACAATCCATTACGTAAAAGTACCTAATAGCAACGATTTAACTGGAATGACTGTAAAGACTGAAGAATTTGACTATGTGATCGTTGGAGCCGGGTCAGCCGGCTGCGTGGTTGCAAATCGTCTATCAGCCGACCCTACTATACGTGTCGCGTTGCTTGAAGCGGGTGGTCGTGACACAAATCCGTGGATACATGTTCCGGTCGGGTATTTTAAAACCATTCACAACCCGAATACCGATTGGTGCTACACGACCGAACCCGACCCGGGTCTGAACGGGCGGTCACTGAAATGGCCACGCGGAAAAGTGTTAGGTGGTTCAAGCTCGATAAATGGCTTGCTGTACGTGCGAGGACAGCGAGAAGACTACGATGATTGGGCCAGTGCCGGCATGATCGACTGGGCTTATGACAAAGTACTACCCTATTTCCGTAAAGCCGAAGATTTTCAGCACGGTGCAAACGACTATCACGGTGAAGGCGGACCGTTAAAAGTGTCAGATATGACATTTACACGACCGATTTGCGATGATTTTATTGCAGCGACCAGCGCCCTTGATGTACCGGTTACTGACGATATCAACGGTGCAAATCAGGAAGGTGCGGGTTATTTCCATTTGACCGCGCACCGCGGCAGACGCTGCAGCACGGCTGTTGCCTATCTGAAACCCGTTCGTAGCCGCAACAACCTTAATGTCATTACCCATGCGCATGCCAGCCGCATACAATTCGAAAATGGCCGCGCAGTTGGCGTGGAATACAGACTCGGTAAGAACAGCCATGAAAGCAACAACATCAGAACTGATGACGGAGCGCACCGCGTCGTTCGCGCAACACGGGAAGTCATTCTATGTGGTGGTGCCATTAATTCTCCGCAACTGTTGCAACTCTCCGGTGTCGGGCCGGCAGATTTACTCCGCGAGCACAATATAGAAGTCGTTTACGATGCGCCGGAAGTTGGCGAGAATCTGCAGGATCACCTGCAGATACGAACCGTCTATAAAACCAATAAACCCATCACACTAAACGATGAATTATCACGCTGGGACCAGAAAGCTCGCGCCGGGTTGCAGTACTTACTGACGCGATCGGGCCCACTGTCGATGGCGGCCAGTCAGGCTTATGCATTTTGCCGTACGCGGCTATCCAACCAGCGACCGGATATTCAGTACCATTTTCAGCCTTTGTCGGCAGACTCGCCGGGAGAGGGATTACACCCATTCTCAGCATTTACCGCCTCTGTCTGCCAACTGCGGCCGACCAGCAAAGGCACTATCCGGATCAACTCAACGAACCCCTACACAGCACCGACCATTGTGCCGAACTACCTGTCGACTGAGCTGGATTGCCAGACCGCAATTGAATCCATCAAATTTACCCGCGCAATAATGGATGCACCGCGGATGAAACAACATATCGAGTCCGAAATGTTGCCGGATCCGACAGCAACCAGCGACGACGAACTGCTGCACCAGGCACGAGAAATCGCGAACACTATTTACCATCCGACCAGCACCTGTCGTATGGGTACAGATGCGGCAGCGGTCACAAACCCGCGTCTTAAAGTAAACGGTGTTCAGTCACTGCGGGTTGTGGACGCGTCAGTCATGCCGAAAATTGTTTCTGGCAACACCAACGCACCCACTATAATGATCGGCGAGCGTGCAGCCGATATGATTATCGAAGATAATCAATAGCACGGTGGAGTTTCACCCTATTTCGCCTCGCTCCACCTGCTTTGCTTGATATAAAGCAGAAGTTTAAAGACGAAGTTCATTAATCACTAACGAAGTTATCTTGACTGCCGTTGTGGTCAAGCGTGGAGTTTTCTCTATGGCCGTACAACCAGACCCCATTCAGGACGATGCCGACGTGGACATTGTCAGCAGAGTTCAGCAGCTGGTCGAAAACGGCCGGATGGCGATGCAGTCGCTGACCGATGCCAACCAGGAACGTGTGAATGAAGCAGTCACTGCGCTGGCATGGTCAATTTACCAACCGGAACGTGCACGCGAGCTGGCAGAACTTGCCGTCGAAGATACCGGCATGGGCAATGTCGACAGTAAGATCATCAAAAATTCGCGTAAAACATTCGGTACATTGCGTGACTTGATACGTGCCAAAACCGTTGGTGTTATTGAAATCGACAAAGCCAGAGGGTTTGTAAAATACGCCAAACCCGTTGGGGTGGTTGGCGCGATTACACCGTCAACCAATCCTGCAGCGACGCCGGTTAACAAAGCCATGATGGCAGTTAAAGGACGTAATGCTGTCATCATCGCCGCATCACCCGCGGGCTTCGCAACCACGTTGAAAACCGTGAACTACATGCGTGACGCGTTGGAGCACATCGGCCTGCCGGCTGATCTTGTACAGATGTTGCCGCCACCCGTGAACAAGGAAATGACACAACAACTAATGGAGCAATGCGACCTTGTAGTCGTCACCGGATCACAAAATAATGTACGTCGTGCCTATTCCAGCGGTACCCCGGCTATAGGTGTTGGTGCGGGTAATGTCGCAGTAATGATTGCCGAGACTGCAGACCTCGATAGTGCAGCAGAAAAAATCTGTGCTTCAAAGATTTTCGATAACTCGACCTCATGCTCATCAGAGAATTCGATCACTATAGTTGAATCAGTCTACGATGATGCTATTGCCGCAATGCAACGGGCTGGTGGCTACATGTGCAGTGCAGAAGAACGGCAACAGATAATCGATGCTCTCTGGGTCAACGGTAAACTCAACCGACATGTGATTGCGAAAGATCCTGATGTACTAGCTGAAGTAGCAGGTTTACCGGAAGTGGCAAAGTCAGCGAAGTTTTTTATGGTTGAGGAAACCGGCGTAGGTGATGATTTCCCATTATCCGATGAAAAACTGTCACTGGTACTAACGGTTTACAAAGCCAAAGATTTCCAGGGCGCCAAGCAACGTCTGCAATCTCTGCTGGAGTATGCCGGCATGGGCCACTCGGTAGGAATTCACAGTAATAATCTGGATGAGGCTAATGAGCTTGCCGCTGATCTTAACGTCGTTCGTGTACTAGTTAACCAGGCTCATACATTTGGTAACGGCGGCAGCTTTACCAATGGATTTGAATTCACACTCAGCATGGGGTGTGGCAGCTGGGCAGGTAACAGCATAAGTGAAAACCTGAACTACCGTCATTTCATCAATATAACGCACTTGTCAACAGAAATCCCCGAAGACAAACCATCAGAAGAAGAAATGTTTGGCGCATTCTGGGAAAAATACGGCAAGTAATATCGATTTTTTCACTTTTATCTCACCATCATGAATTTCGAAGAATTTGCAGCCAAACCTCTGCTGGCAGCAGCAGGAATAAGAGTACCAGGAAGCCAGTTGGTTAAAGATGCCAGTGATGCCGGCAATGCATTTGGCAAACTCGGACCCTGTGTCGTTAAAGCACAGGTGCCAACCGGCAAACGTGGTAAAGCAGGGGGTATTCTTGCAGCCAATTCAGCAGACGAGGCACAACAGGCTGCTGCCAAAATTATCGGTATGTCGATAGCGGAACATACTGTCGAAAAGGTTTTGATCGAACAGCAGGCATCAATAGCAAATGAACTGTATGCCGCTGTGCTCAACGACCCCGCCAGCAAAGGACCGTTAATTATGTTCTCTGATAAAGGCGGCATGGATATAGAAGAGATCGCCGAAAACGAACCCCAACACTTGCTCAGCCTGCCAGTCGACATAAAAGCCGGGCCGGATAAATCGCAGATAGCAACAGCAATCGAGCCTCTGATTGCAGCCAATACAGATTTTAAAGATTACAACGCAAGTGATCTGGCAGATGCCGTCGCCAATACGCTGGTAACACTCTACCGTGTTTATGATGACAACGATGCTGAACTACTGGAAATAAACCCGTTAGCCATTTTGTCAGACGGAGAACTCACCGCACTTGACTGTAAATTTGTAATGGACGATTCGGCACTGGTTCGCCAGACAGAGTTAACACCACAAGGCACGCCGGAGAAACTCACAGGTCGTGAATTGGACGCATCAAAGCTTGATTTAAAATATATCGACCTCGGCGGCAATGTCGGTGTACTTGCAAATGGTGCCGGCCTGACCATGACCACCATGGATGTTGTCACGCACTATGGCGGCAAGCCTGCAAACTTTCTCGAAATAGGCGGCGAAGCCTATACGAAAGCGACCGAAGCACTAAAACTGATGCTGGGTAATGACAACATAAAAAGTCTGGTGGTCAATTTCTGCGGTGCATTTGCACGCACTGACGTTATGACTGAAGGCGTTGTCAATGCCTGGCTGGAATTAAAGCCGGACATACCCATATTTTTCTCTATTCACGGCACAGGTTCCGAGGAAGCGCGCCAGTTGCTTAAAGATAAACTTGATATGCAGTCGTACGACACGATGGATCAGGCGATACAAGCGGCAGTAGCTGCGGCTGGGGAGCGAAACGCATGATTATTCGTAACCATGAAAAACTACTGGTTCAGGGTATAACCGGTAAGCAAGGTAGTTTCTGGACTGACCGGATGCAGGCTTACGGCACTCAGGTTGTCGGTGGCGTGAATCCGAAAAAAGCCGGCACAGAATGTTGTGGGGTACCGGTTTTTGCATCAGCTCAGGATGCCGCATCCAAAGGTTGCGAGTTTGATGTATCTGTTTTGTTCATACCGCCGTTAGGCGCCAAAGCAGCAGCCAGTGATGCCATTGCTGCCGGATGTAAAAAAGTCGTATGTCTGACAGAACACATTCCAGTACGCGATGTTATGTACATGATGGCTGAAGCGCGTGATAACGACGCAAGAATTGTAGGTCCAAACACTGCCGGCCTGGTAACACCGGGAGAATGTTTTGTCGGGTTCATGCCTGCCTTTGAATCATCCATTTTTCAACCCGGCAACATCGGTATCATTTCACGCAGTGGCTCGCTTGGCACGTTAATGTGCTTGAACACCGTACAGGCAGGCTTTGGACAAAGCGCCTTTGTCGGTATCGGTGGTGATCCCATCATAGGAACCACTACACTGGATGCACTCACTGCACTTGATAACGACAGTAAAACCGAAGGCGTCGTTATCGTGGGTGAAATCGGTGGTTCTATGGAAGAGGCAGCAGCCGAATATGCAGCAACCATGAAAAAGCCGGTGATCGCGGCATTCATTGCTGGCGGCTCTTCACCACCGGGTAAAAAAATGGGTCATGCTGGAGCCATTGTGATGGGTAATCGCGGTACTTATCAGTCCAAGCAAAAAGCCCTTGAAAAGGCCGGTGTTGAAGTCCTTAAAACGCCCTCTGATATTGGTGCCGCACTGAAGGCGTCCGGACTTTCCGGTTTATAAAACGCAACCATTCGGGCGAGTCTACCGACCTATTGCAGGGCCGTTATTTTATGTCAGCCTTTGATCAACTGATCGCCCGCGCACAACAACAGCCGGCACGCATCGTACTACCTGAAGCGACCGACGAGCGTATGCTTGAAGCGGCTGCTATGGCAGCAAATGATGGGCGCTGCGTACCCGTATTAGTCGGTAAAGAATCTGCAATAAAAGCTGCTGCCAGCGATAACAATCAGTCGATTGATAAAATCGAAATTATTGATATCGACAATTCCTCCAGCCGAGACTCACTCATCGACACGCTGGTTGAGCGGCGTAAACACAAAGGCATGACGGCCGACAAAGCGGCACAAGCACTCGCTGATCCATTGGTTCACGCTTGCACTGCTGTTTCAGCCGGACTTGCCGATGGCTGTGTTGCCGGGGCTGTCTATCCAACGGCAGATGTGACTCGCACAGCATTGCAAATAGTCGGCGCGGCCCCCGGAGCATCCTTTGTTAGTAGCTTCTTTCTGATGGTCATGAAGCACGACTTTCAACCACTATCTGGTGTTACAGTATTCGCAGATTGTGCCCTTGTAGTCGATCCGGATGCTGAACAACTCTCTGAAATTGCATTGCAAACAGCACAAAGCACACAAGCGTTGATGGGAGTAGATCCCGTTGTCGCGATGCTGTCTTTCTCTACTAACGGCAGTGCAAATCACCCACATGTCACTAAAGTACAGGATGCAACACATATGACCGAGAAGTTGTTCAACGAACAATCCGGTGGCTGGCAGGTAATCGGTGACGTACAACTTGATGCGGCAGTGATGCCTGAGATATTGCAAAAGAAAGCGCCTGAATTTTCAAAAAACCTGATACGCGCCGGTGAGACAAATCAGTCACTACCCAACATATTAATCTTCCCGTCACTTGAGGCCGGCAACATCGGTTACAAACTGTGCGAACGTTTCGGCGGTTGCGATGCTGTTGGCCCGGTGCTTCAAGGACTGGCACGACCGGTTAACGACTTATCCCGTGGCTGTAAAACTGAAGATATTTCCCGAATACTGGCGATAACTTCGCTGCAAGCTGGGGTCGGACCATCGTAGGTCTTTGTCTACCAAAACAATCTACCCACACCCTCCCGCGCCATAAGATGCAACGCTGAGTTGCATGTGACGGTACTTCGCTGGTATTGATAGACGCTAAGCCGACAGCTTTTTACCCTGTAGTCATTGGTTCATTTATTCAGTTGATCTACAGGAGAGAGTTATGTTGAAGCCGTTCACATTTATCAAATCAGCAGGCAGTGCACTGACAGACTGTTCACGCAAATCAATCAGCGCGATAGCCATCGCACTAGTGCTAGGTTTCGCACCTCACCCCGGATTTTCAGCGGATAAAGATAAATCGTTTATCGGACTTTCGATATCCTATCCGTTCGGGACGGGCGAGCTGGATAGCAGTAATCGTTCGTTCGAAGATGCGCTGGATCCAGAATCCGGTATCGGTTTCAGGCAGGGAGAGTCGCTTAGCAATGCCCTGGATGTGGAGTATCGTCTGATGACAATACCCGGTCTCGCACCCGGGTTACATAACTTCTCTATAGCTAATCTTCTCGCCGGTGACGGCGATCCGTTTGCAACTGCATTACTGGGGGAGATTAGCGCTACCTATCATTTCAGAGCCAACAACCCTTCTGACACTTTCAAACACGGTTCCCGGCCACTATTCAGCCCATTTGTGAAACTGGGGCTTGGCGTTGTTGCCAATGAATTGATTCTGCTGGATTTAGGCACTACCTCAAGCAAATATCTAACAGTGGGCGCAGGATTCGACATCAATCCCAAAAAGAGTCCGTTCGGTTTACGATTCGAAGCGCTGGCACTACACGACAACTACCTAGGAGGCAATCTCTCGATCAATTACCGGTATTGATAGACTGCTATCCAGCGAGTTGGACAACACCGAACAACTGGCGAATCAACATGTAGACAATCCACAGGAACAGCAGCGGGGATACAATTCGAAGCCCTTGCACTACACGACGATTATGCGAATGCCAATATCTCTATTACTTTGCGGTATGATAAAAGGCACTCACTTAGCTGAGACAGACGTTAGGATGACAAAAATTTATGGATCATGTGCATGCAATCGGATTAAGTACTTAGTCAAAGGAAAGATTCACGACTGTTGCTATTGCCATTGCAGTATTTGTCGAAAGCTGAGCGGATCATCTGGTGCTGCATACGGAACAGTTGATCGTGGCAATTTTGAATGGATAGGTGGGCAAACAGAGGTACGTGTTTTTCAACCTACTTCTGCGACGAGACGGCACTTTTGCGCTAAGTGTGGTAGTTTTCTTCTGACGGAACACGAACTGGAAAAGGAAAACGTTTTCGTTTCATTAGGTACACTTGACGATACATTGGATCAAAAGATTGAGTACCGTCAGTACTCGAACTCAAGACCATCCTGGAGCTTGTGCGACGCGGACATACCTGAATATCCTGAATGGCCAGAGTAGCGAAAATAGCCAGAATCGCCAGACAGGCGATTTCACTTGAGCCTTACTTCCAGTCGAAAAGTCCTCTACCAGCGCATTCCCCCGCTATCCGGTGAATAACTAAACAACTGACGTATCAACACCCAGACAATCCATAAGAATAACAATGGAAAAACCACGGTCTGCATTAGAAACACGGCGATCAACCAGACAATATTTTCACTGACCGTATCTGCAATCTGACTGTATTCCTCCAGCCGCTGTGTAAGGTCGATTTGTTTAATGGCCGTACGATAGATTTCCCGAGCCTTATCAAGTAAACCGCTGGTTTCTTCAACAGGTTGGGCTATGACTTCCGTGTTGATCCGGTCAAGATTATCGGTTGCTATTTTCAGCTCCTGACTCGCCACGGTATATCGACTTTCAAGAAACGCGCTATAGACCCATTCGTTTGCCATAGAAACAACCGGCATCATGAATCGTAGTATCGTCATTAGCAGGAAAAACCGCACTAGAAATCTGCGTAGCCATCGCCATGACGAATTACCAAACCAGGTAATCGCTATCAGCGCAAAACCGCCGCCAACCAAACCGAACAATATGCCTTTCCATGCACTCATCGATAACAGTAATTGCTGCACGCCGAGTGAGCTGGATGCAAGTAACATGATCCACGAGAAGCGCTCTACCAGATCATTGATAGGGTCAAGGATTTCACCAGGCGCGAATACCACACCGACACCTGCAGGTTGCACCGCAAATTCAGTTCCCTGAGCTACCGAAATCACACCATTTAATCCGCGCGCAATGGCAAAACCAGCCAACGAGCGTTTAAACGCACCCTCGAGATGCTGATCACTGGCTTCAGCGAACGGATAGAGAATCGCCAAGGGCAGAATCAACAGCACCAATAGCGTTAAAGGGAGTCGAGAGTTTTTTGGTAGATGCATGATCATCGCAACTGAGCGACGCAGACTAAAAACAGAAACTTCCTGCACTCTCAAAAGCGTAGAACAAACTTAACGGTTTAGCAGGATTGGTAATAAGCGGAAGGCTTCAGTTAATAATCTTTAACTAGAAGCCATCTCAAAATTGAGATTGCGCGCTCAGCCAAGGCGTGTGGCGTTCGAGCAGCGCAGAACGGCACACAACGCAGGATCAGCGTGCAGGACTCGGCGTCCCCGATCGATTTAGAGATGATTTCTACGTACAATCGCTGACAGTGGGATTTCAGCGTAGATATGCGGGAACAATTCAGTGCCGCCGACAGTATTTTCATAGACCGGCGCTACGCCCACGCCCAGACGATCTATACGCACCTCAACGACCTCATAATCGTCCACATCAGCGAAATAACGCTCCAGCACGCCGGATAGTTGGGCCTGGGTGCAACAGTGAATAAACCCTTCTGTATCCAGCGACCCGGTACGGTAGGCACCACAGCGGCGCGCGTTATCCAGATCTGCCGCTAATGCAACGTGATAAATGCGATCGCTCATAGTCAGTTGCCTGGTTTACTAAAAGCTGCCGATAGTTAATAAAGGGTTAAAGATCAATCTGGCTTTAACCAATAGTGGCTTACCTCAGAGCGTTGTCACATCGCCTTTTTGATCAATCAGTGTGATCCGATAAACACCCTTCGATTGTCGAATTTTTTGCAGTAGTGATTCTTGGGCAAACACCGCGCCCGTGGATAGCGCATCAGCCAGCGTTGCAGTTGTTGCCTCGACAGAAACGGTTGACCAACGAGGAAGAGAACCGGTTTTATGGTTGTCCGTTACGCTATCGTCAATCAACTGCGATTCACCTGTTGCGGTCTTCGGGTAGAAAATATGTCCGTGAAGTCCAACCGGCGTTGCCAATGGACTTGAGGTTGCAATTGCACGATCTGCCAGCGTCCTATGCCCTACAACCCCATGTGTCGGATCCTCTATGCCCAATGTCCATGCATCACCACTGGCCCGATGTTCTCCGATATTCACCAGAATACGCTCGAATCCATTTGTCGTGAGCCAGTCGGTCACACGATCTGTTGCGTAGCCCTGCGCTATACCGTTGAACGTTAGTGCCTGGCCTTTTGCCAGAGTGATGTGCGAATGCGTAAACGTCACTTTGTGCCAACCGATAACGTCGGCGAAATCTGCTGGTTTGCGTCCCCTTGCAGCAGCCTGCCACATTGGCTGTACCGTTGGATCGAATAAACCTTGCGTCAGGTGATAGGCGTAATCGGCAGCCTCGGCAACCTCGCGAAATTCAGTCGACATCTCGAGTGAGCCGCGTCGATTCAATTGTGACAGGGCGGATGTCGGGTCGTATAAACTGAACAGCGATTCGATATGACGGACAATCGACTGAACTTGCTCGAACGCAACCTGCGCCTTGTCATGCGGGGCGTGTAACGACAGACTGATCTCTCCACCGAACGCTTGTCCATGCCAGGTATGTGGCGAAACATTTGTCAAAGCGTGCGCTGGTGCCGTGGTGAGCACTGCAGCAATACTTAAGAAACGGCGTCTTGCTAAATTCATGTGGTGGGAATCAACGGATGATTACGTTTGCTGGCAACAATCAGTGGTGCGCACTTGGTGTTGTCGTCATGAATCGTGACACAATCCAGGCACTGAAAGCACTCGGTGTACTGAATTTCGCCTGTTTTTTTAATTGCGCCATACTGGCACTGCACCCGACACAATTGACAGGGCGATCCGCATTCAGCCCGTCGTTCAATCCACCGTCGTGTGCGAAACAAGCCACCGATCGCCATCACCGCACCCAGCGGACACAGGTAGCGGCAAAAGCCTTTGAACAACACAGCTGATAAAAATAAAAGAAAAACCGCGTAAGCCACGTAATACCACTCGCGCACGAAATACGTGGTGATAGCTGTTTTGAAGGGCTCAACCTCAATGGCGCTATCTATCGCCGAGGGTTTTATGAATATCAACCCAAATAGTACAACTAGGACAACATACTTAAGGTACTTGAGTCGTTGATCCCAAACCTGGTTAGGTTCAATCTGCGGCAGTCGCAACAGCCGCCCGATGTGATGGGCGAATTCCTGTAGAGCACCAAACGGGCACAACCACCCGCAAAACAGTCCTCTCCCCCACAGGAAAAATCCAGCGATAGTGACAAACCAGATCAACAGCGAGACGGGGTCATACAAAAGAAACGCAAAGCTTCCCCCTTCGAGGGCAGTCCTTGCAACAGCGATAGGTGTCGCGATGGACAACTGACCCTGTCCCCACCAACCAATGAATCCGATAACAACGGCAAGAACACAGAGTCTGATAGCCGTGTAGTGTCGTGCGCCTGCCAGTGAATTCATACGCAGACCCAATACCGTAACAAGGACCGTTAAAAATACCGCCAGCAGAATCAGATCCGTTTGCCGATTGCGCAATGCATCAACCCAGGGCGGGGTTGGTTTGATCAGTTCGGGGCGTTCGTAAAAGCGCTCTGGCGTTACATGTGTGACCGCAACAGTCTGCGAACCGATCTCTGGTCGAAACGATCCATGGGAGCGAAGTGCTTTGATCTGTAGTGTCCATTGCGCCGTTGGATCAAAACCGAGACGCCGGTCAGTGCGCAGGATTAAACCAAAACCATCGTGCAACTCATCGGGTACGTCATCATTCAATTCTACGTAGATATCGCTGTCTCTGAATGCGATCGGAAATCCACTTTGTTCAGCACTGATCAAATCGGGCGCTGTGTTACGCACAAATTCTTCGGTGACCAGTCCGTGCCTTGCCGTTTCAACCAACAATACCGGTTCGTCGGTCTCAGCGATCGCCATGAAATCCTGTAACTCTTCCAAGCTATCATCGCTTAGTACCGCGCGGGCAACAGACGGTGCGCCAATATCAACTACCCACAGATCGAGATAGGCGCCCTCGGGGTCATCCTGCGCTTGGGGGTCATCGTCTTCCCATAACGTACCGGCAAAAAGCGCATCCATCTCGGCATTCGAGACAATCTTACGCGTGATAATCCCTTGCTCAACAAGATCATCCCAGGTCAGGTCTTCGGTGTAGTCGACTTTGGGATAGGCAGGTGGGCCGGTTGATACACCGCTCATTTTTTCTCGTGCAACCTGCAGTGCCGCGGCAAGAATACTTTCGTGTGCAATTCGAACCGACGCCGTTCCCTTGGTTACACCGTCAAGGTACACCAGTGCAGAACCGTCGGTGGCACTGCCGTAGGGTGTGCCGACCACGAGCGTATCGGATATGGAATGCCCACGGTATTGTTTAAAGAAGTCGTAGAAAAGTTTCTCGGGCAGACCGGAGACAAAAATCGGCTCGTTATGCGAGACCAGTTGTACATCGAGGAATTGCCCATCCAGATCCAACACCACCAACAGGTTGATGGAAGCACCGGAAAAGCCAGGCAATGGGGCCATGGGTTCAGTTTCAAAGACGAACCCGGCTTCAGCGCCACCGGAATTCAGAAGTTGCCATACACCCGTGTCATTGATTGGCTCGCCCAGACTCATTGGCGGCACGATATACGGCTCGATGATATCTCGTGTCAGGGGTTCTGCCTGCACGGACAGAGTACTGGACAACCAAAGCAGTATCGTCGCTGCGACGGTTAGTAATGAAGCTATTGTTGATCGATAAGCCGGTTGTGACACGCAACGAGGTTGACTACACGAGTCATGAAATGACTTACAAAACGCGACTTGACCACACGCAACTTGAACACGTGAAGTTTGAACGCGCTGCCATCCTGGACGGTTAACCCGTCCAGGATGGCTTATCCACGCAAACCCCTGCCAAAACATTACGGGCCGTTAGCGTGCAATGGACTGAATACTCCGTTATCGCGATGCTACCTGCGACGACAATTTGAAGACCCACATTGTGCCACCCTGATTCAGATAGCTTACTTTCTTGGCGACTTCACCACCCCAAAGCGGAACGGCACCACCCCAGCCCGAGGCAACAGCAATGTACTGCTCGCCATCCATATCCCAGGTAATGGGTTGGCCGACAACGCCGGAACCGGTTTGGAACTTCCACAATTCTTCACCAGTGGCATCGTCATAGGCCACGATAAACCCTTCCGGTGTTCCGGTGAACACGAGCCCACCGGCTGTGGTCATGACACCACCCCAGAGCGGTGATTCGTTCTTGACTTCCCATACCCATTCACCTGTCGCCGGGTCAACCGCTTTCAGGGAGCCGATATGATCTTCATAGTTTGGTTTGATGGTGAAACCGGAACCAAGATAGGCCGCACCTTTTTTATAAGTGATCGGCTCGTTCCATATATCCATGCCCCATTCATTCGATGGGACATAGAAATAACCCGTGTTTTGCGAATAGGCCATCGGCATCCAGTTCTTGCCACCGAGGAAAGACGGCGATGAAAACACGACTTCACCCTTTTTGCCATCTGTAGCATCAACTGGATTACCGGGACGGTTTTCTTCCACCCAGATCGGACGACCGTTTTCATCGAGGCCGGATGCCCAGGAGATGTCTTTAACAAACGGCCAGCCATTAACGAAGGCACCGTCTTCACGATTCAGCACATAAAAGTAACCGTTTCGATCAGCTGTGGCGTATCGCTTGTTGCCGTCTGCATCTTCATACGGAATAACTTCGTTGACACCATCGTAGTCCCAACCTTCACGCGGGGTAGACTGAAAGTGCCACTTGATTTCACCTGTCTTGGGGTCAAGACCAAGACGCGATGCGGCGTACAAATTGTCACCAGAGCCGTCATCCTTATCGCCAGCATCACGCAACCATGAATTCCACGGAGCCGGGTTGCCGGTACCGAACACCAGTGTGTCAGTGTCAGCATCGTAGGAACCACCGAGCCAGGTAGCACCGCCACCAGTCTTCCACATATCACCGGGCCAGGACGCATTGAGCGAGCCGGTCATAGTGCTTTCCTCACCATTGAGCATACCCATGTGACCCTCGATCACCGGACGCTCCCACACCAAATCGCCGGTTTCGGCATCACGTGCCTGAACCGCACCGACAATACCGAATTCACCACCGGAGTTACCGGTGATAATTAGCCCATCAACAATCAAAGGTGCAGCGGTGTATGAATAGCCCGCTTTGTAGTCTTCTATGCGTTTGCGCCAGACAACATCACCGGTCTTGGCATTAAGTGCAACAATACGTGCGTCCAGTGTACCGAAGTAGACTTTGTCGCCGTAGATGGCAGCACCCCGATTAACCACATCACAACAGGGCAGAATACCTTCGGGTAGTCGCGCATCGTACTGCCAGATTTCTTCACCGGTTCTGACATCAATGGCATACATGCGACTGTAGGATGCCGTGATATACATAATGCCGTCATAGACCAGTGGTTGGGTTTCAAAACCGCGCTGCTTTTCACCACCCACCGAGTAGGCCCACGCCGGCACCAGATTTTTAACGTTTTCCTTGGTTACCATATCCAAAGGTGAGTAACGTTGCTGGTCACGCCCCATGCCATTGGTCAGTACATCACCGGTAGAGGCCGCATCGTTGGCAAGTTGCTCTTCGGTGACTTGCGAGAACGCGGGTGTAATGGTCAACGCAAAAGCGCTGACAGCCGCTGCTATTTTCATCATAGTTTTCGTTCCTCCTCGTTTATCCACAAGCACGCTTTTGTGCGCGTTAAATCCAGTCTATCAAACCGTTGCCGCTGCCGCTCACACTCTGGCTTCCGAACAGCATGTTCAATTCTTGTCGATAGTTTTCTGACGCTCGGCATCGGATATTACGGTGTCCGGGTCATAGCCAGAATCTCGTAATATTACAGCGATCTCGAGACCTGCGCCGGCCGCCTTGTCGATAGCAGCGCGGCCACGTTCAATGTCTTGCGCAACGCCGTATCCGCGCAACAGATGCAATCCGTAATGGAACAGGCCCAGCGGATCGCCAGCCTCTGCCGCACGACGGTCCCATTCGGCCGCCGACTGCGGATCGAAACGACCACCCAGGGCATTTTCTTCCATATGGGCCATCCAGGTCATGGTCGCGGTCCAGCCTTTGGCGGCACAAGCCTCGAATATCGTACGCGCATCCTCGTGCGCACCGGTCTTATGCATCAGGTAGCCGTAGGAACAGGTCACCATGTCAACCTCGCCACGGATCGCCTTGGCGAGTGATGCGTTCGGTGTCATTTCCTCCGGGTTTAGCGTACCGCCCGGATCGCTATCTGCATCATCCGCTGCCACAACGCCGACAAGCGCAACCAATAAAGCCAACAACGCAGATTGAAGCAAAACGGTATGCATATTGACTCCTCCTGGACGCAAGCACGTTTAAGTGTTCAACACCGGCACACTCACGACGTCGGGCGATAGGCGGCTCCCCAGGGAAACCGTCCTACTTTAATTGACTTGATTGGTTTTAGTGCGTCAACATCAATAACAGTCACATCACCGGAGACACCATTGGTTGTGAACAACAGGCTTTCATCTCCATTGAATGTCATGTGCCATACACGACGACCAACCAGGATATAGTCGAGTACTTCGTAGGTTTTCTGATCGACCACAGCAACGTGGTTGGAAGGCCCAAGCGCTACAAAGACACGACCACCGTCGCTACTCATCTTAAACCCGACGGGTTGTATTCGATCAGCATGCACACCGTCGATCTCGAACGAAATCTTGGACTTCTCAGTCTGCGTGGCCACATCGAAGATACTGATCGTGCCACCAATTTCTGCGCTGACCCAAAGTTCGCTGCCATCAAGAGTGAATTCGGCGTGTCGGGGACGTTGATCAACCAGCGTATTGGCAAACAATTTCTGCGTCGATGTGTCGATCCAGTGGGCCATTGATGTGGTTTCTGACGTGGTGATTGCGATGGCGCCATCGGGTGATACCGCCATACCTTCAGGCTCAATGCCCACGTCGATCTGCGCGACTACGCGTCGTGTTTCGGTATCTACCACCGTGGTAATCGCATCATCCTCATTAGCAATATAAAGGTGTCGGTTATCCGGGTGCAACACGAACTGCTCTGGATCTTCGCCCGACGGCAGCTCATGGAGAATCTTGCCGGTGTCTGGGTCAATTACCTGTATCGTATCGCTGTCCGACGCACACAGATACAACACTGAATGATCCTGTGCAAACGTGATACCTCTTGGTCGTTCACCAACATCGATGGTACGAACAACGTCTAATGTTTCAACATCAATAACAGAAATCGTGTCATCTTTTTCATTCGATACCCAAATTTCATCAGCATGCGTAGAGGCTGCAATCGCACACAGCCAAGCCATCAGCGCGATCATCACTACAGGCACGTTTGGTTTGGCTGCTGTAAAAAGTTTTTTTATTTTCATGGATTACAGCGATTTTCCGGCTCATCAATACCAAGTGTGTCCAGTTCGTTGAACTGGTGCAGAAATCCTTCGAGTGGCGCCAGTGCTACCACTGCGCCCGGGTGCGCGAGCGGCACCGGTTGACGTAATTGCCCGTTCCATTGCCGGAAGCTTAACTTGCGCCCCTTGAATCCAGCCAGTTCAAATGCATCACTAAATAAAAACGTGCTGACGGATTCAACATCGACTTTATTTGTGCGTGTCACGGCTTCACCGATACTGCGTACAGCCACCCAGGCTGCCCAGTCAATGGCACGCATCGGTCTTGCCGCCAACTCACGAAAGCGATTCTGTAGTTGCGCAGCACCGTGTTGCTCAACCGCCCGATGCCATGCAGCAGGTATAACACCTTCAGATCCGGCAAGCGGGCGTGGCAGCCAGGTATTGAACATGATATAGCGCGCGAAATCATTGGCTTCATCGGCAACTACAAGCAAATCATGCTCAGGCAATTCTCGTGTGAACAACGGAACCTCTGCCGAGGCACTGCGTCGCATGTCAGCATCGAAGTTCCACGTCTTGCGCTCGCGAATGCGCACTTTAAATTTTTTCGCCGAAGCTTCCAGTGCATTCGCAAACGCAATGTCGTCTTCATGAGAGCCGACAATCAATGCCCAGTCTGTCCAGCGTTTCTTGACGGCATACTGCGCGAGTGCATCGGCTAACATTCTTCGACTCGGCAAGGTATGCAACACATGGCGACGGCACTCGTCGGAGCGCAGCACTGTGTCTGCAGCGCCGGCATTGAAGAACAACTTGCTACTGGCCGCGTCAAGATCGCTTACTAGCAACAAAGCATCATGAGGCGCGTTGACAACGATAAAATCCGCTGCCTGCAACGCTTCCTCTGCTATGGCAGTTAAATCGTCGCCTTCCTGCACATCAAAGCGCAACAGTTCATAGTTATGGCCTAAAAAGCCACCAGTTGTTGCATTGTCCTGTAAGCCGAGCTCTGCACCGCGCAAGCCCTGATCGATCGGGACCGGGTCGAGGTTCGATAGCGTTGGCGGCACGTCCTTCCAAACTGACAGGTACGCGATCGTGACCTTAATGTCCGCCTTAACTTTCGGCGAGACGGCCAACACACCGACCACAATACAGAGTAATACGCGAATCATATTGACGCTGTGAAATCAACAGACTTTGTTATACCGATACCCGCTTTAGCTAGCAACCCCCAAGGCTTTGATCGACGCAGAATTTGTGTAGTTGTGTAGTATTCGATACATCGTTGGTGGAATTTAAACATATCATGTCGTACGATAATTCGTACCATGAAATAAGAAAATTACTACCACGGGAATCTCTACCATGCGTACAGAATTTTATTCTGCAGTTGCCAAACGCATTGAAATGACAGGTATTTCAATGGCACTTCTTGTTGCGGTGTGCTTTCCCGTCACAGGTTATACCCATGGCGATGTCACACCCCAGGCAGTTGATGCTTCAAGCTTGCCGGCACTCGGCGACGAATGGCTTCTTGAGAATCCCTGGCGTTCGCCCGAGGATGATAACTGGCAGCAGGCTATTTCAGTCGGCGCATCGGGCTATAACCAGAACTGCGCACGATGCCATGGACTGGAAGCTGTGTCCGGTGGATTAGCACCTGATCTGCGCGCGCTGGAAGCGGATGAGTTTGGTGACGAGTGGTACGTCGAACGCTTCGTCAACGGTTACACACAAAACGGCATAACTAAGATGCCGGGGTTTGGTGAGATTCTGAGCCAGGAAGCCGCCTGGGCGATACGCACCTATCTTGAAGCGCGGCCGGCAGACGGTGCACTGGATGAAGTCGAAGACCAACTCAAAGCTTATCGCGATCGACTTGTCGATATGACTGATAACGCAGTTGTCATCAATGACGTTGCTGATGAAATCGCAAACATGCGCAGTGCAATGACATCTATAGCCACTGGTGTTAAGACCGCTTCAGGTGCACCGCAGGCTGATAGCGTGGTAAGTCGTGCAGTTGCTGCACTTGATGGCTCTGATACCAGTATCAAACGTGCAGCTGAAGTACTAACCATCGGACTCTCTGCTGCACAGTGAGGACAAAACGAAACTCCCGATCTTTAAATACCCAATCGTTACTGAGTTGGGCGCTCGCCCTTGTTGTCTTTTGCTGGACGGGTGGGGCGATGGCGCAAAATTGCGAAGGCGTTAAGCTTGGCTTCGATGCCGACCACAAACCGCAGAACACCGCACGTGACATTGTCGGCCAAAGCCTGGACGACATTATCGAGCGCGGGTATATCTTGTTTGCGGTGTACGAAGACTTTGCACCCTACTCGTGGCACGATGGATCTCAGCTACGTGGTGTTGATATCGAACTCGGCCAACTGATTGCCGAAGAACTCGGTGTTGAAGCAAGATTTTTTGAAACTGCAGCCGGTGAAAACGTCGATGCGGACCTGCGCTTTAATGTATGGAAAGGCAAACTGATTGGCGGCCAGATCGCCAACGTCATGTTGCATGTACCTTACAACCGCGAATTAGGCTGTCGAAATGAACAGGTTGTACTGACAGGACAGTATTACAACGAGCAGCTTGCAATAGCTTACCGTCGCGACGCTTACGAAGACGGTGGTCCAACGCCACCCTACTTCCGGTTTGATGAAGTGGGCGTCGAAAACGATTCACTGTCTGATTTTTATTTAACCTCGTTCATGAACGGTGCGCTTGTGCCAAAAATGACGCGCTACCCGACACCTGCTGCTGCAATGGAAGGTTTACAAAACGGTGACATTAAGGCAGTGATGGGAGCACGCGCACAGCTGGAACACGGCCTGTCGGACGAACTTGATATTCACCAACCCCCACTGCCTGGATTAGCACTGGGTGAATGGACGCTTGGTGTTGCCGTGCGTCATACATGGCGGGCACTGGGTTATGCGGTTGACGATGCCATACGTGCAGGTGTCAATGATGGGCGCGTTGCGGCAATCTTTGAAAAATTTCGTTTGAGTTATTCTAAGCCTGAGTGGTAGAGCTGCACATCACGAACGGTACGATACGCCATTGGACAACAGTAGTTCCATCAAAGCACCTGCTGGCTCGAAGCACTGTGGCATGCCTGGCAAGATGCGATCACTCACCCGAGGCCGGACTCACCAGCGACTTCGTAGCGACCAATAACATCGCCCCGGGAATTACTGATTTCCGGTAGAAAATAATCAGCAAGAGCATCGTATTGTTCGGCGGTTAATGCGTTCAGCTGTCGTAGCACCGCGCCCAACAAAACTTCAGCAGCCTGTTTGTTACCGTCGTCTATTTTCAAAGACACCCCATAACCCTGATGCGTGAGTATCGCGATGTAACAACCATCCGCGCCCGTTTTAACCAGAACAGGACGTCCGGTTTCAGTCATCAGACTGCTGCAAAGTCTGTCTGCACCTGCAACCAGGTAAGGTTCGTCAGCAACCGACTGCAGGATGGTCTGCATCGCGTACTTACGTTCCTGCGATAAACCGGTTGAATCACAGAAACGTGCCAGTGCGCGCGCCAGTACACGCCCGGGCATCGATAGCGCCGGCATCGCACAACCATCATAACCATAGGGCAAACTACTTACATCACTACCAGCCAGTTCCGAGAGTATGCTGATCCAGCGCTGCTGTGCAGGGTGATGATAGAGCCGATAATCATCTGTTGGTTCACCCAGATGTGCACAGGTGGTGAGTATCGCAGTATGCTTTCCCGAACAATTGTGATGATAACGGCGAGGCGCACCACCTGAACGGATCAGTTCAAAACGTGCTTCAGGATATAACGGAAGTTCCGCACCGCATTCCAGATCATGTTCCGAAAGCTCGATGGTATCAAGCCAGTTTTTAACCAAATTGGTATGTACGTGCTCACCGTTATGTGATGCACAGGCGAGCGCAATGTGCTTACTGTTCAAGCCGTAGTGCTCAACCGCGCCTGATTCAACAAACGGGATAGCCTGAATAAATTTGATAGCAGAACGCGGAAAGTGGTTACGTGACGTGTCACCGATGGACAGCACTTCGGTACCATCAGCAGCGCAAACAGAAACAAAGCCCCGATGCCGACCCTCAATAGCGCTACCACGCCATCTGTTGACAAGAACCGGGTTGGTCATCAGCGCGATGCGATTCCCGTTGCTTCACGTAACTGATCCATCAAGGTTTTGGATTCGATCCGCGCTTTTTTGCCGCCAACATCCAGAATGTCGTTAATGTTGTCAGGTGACAGCATTAACTGGTGATACTTTTCACGCGGTTCAGCAAGTGTTTCGTTGACCTTTTCGAACAATCGTTGCTTGGCGTCACCCCAGGAAATACCTGCTGCATAGTCTTCACGCATTTGGCTGGCTTCTTCATCATCACAAAATGCCCGGTAGATCTCGAAGACTGTGCTTTCGTCCGGATTCTTGGGCTCACCCGGTTCCTGTGAATTGGTGACAATTTTCATTATCGATTTGCGTAGCTTCTTTTCGGTTTCGAAAAGCGGGATCGTATTGTTGTAGCTTTTACTCATTTTGCGGCCATCCATCCCCGCCAACACAGCAGTACGTTCTTCGACGACAACTTCGGGAATAACCAACAACTCACCATAATGATGGTTAAAACGTTGTGCTATATCGCGCGTCATTTCCAGGTGCTGAATTTGATCTTTACCGACGGGTACTTTATTGGCTTTAAACATCAGAATGTCAGCTGCCATCAGAATCGGGTAGCTGAACAATCCCATGGTGATGCCTTTGTCCGGATCACTGGAACCGGATTCATCGTTTTCCTGCACCAACGCCTTGTACGCGTGCGCCCTGTTCATCAGACCTTTGGCAGCCATACACGTCAGCAACCAGGTAAGTTCCGGGATTTCAGGTATATCCGATTGCCGGTAGAACGTTACCTCATCCGGATCCAAGCCGGCAGCAAGCCAAGTAGCTGCGATCTCCAAGCGAGACTGTTTGACAAGTGCTGCATCAGTGCTTTTTATCAACGCATGATAGTCAGCAAGAAAATAAAAACTACGATTGGACGCAATACGGCTGGCTTCAACTGAAGGGCGTATTGCACCAACGTAATTACCCAGATGCGGTGTACCCGTCGTAGTGATTCCAGTTAGGTAGACTTGTTTCGACATAATACGTTTTGTGTCTGTCAGTTAGCCGGATAATTCAGGCAATGACAAATGTGCCTTCAACTTCGACGCTGGCATTCAACGGCAGCACGGCAACACCGACAGCCGCTCGAGCGTGCTTACCCTTGTCACCGAATATTTCACCAATCAGCTCAGATGCACCATTGACGACTTTGGGTTGCTCGTGAAAATCTGTGGTTGATGCGACAAAGCCACCGAGACGCAAACAGCGCTGTACCCGCTCCAGATCACCACCACAGGCATCGGCCACTTGTGCCAGCAGGTTTATTGCGCACACACGAGCGGCAGCGTAACCAGCGTCAGCATCAACAGAATCGCCGCAGAGCCCGGTTTGCGTTAATGCCCCATCTTTAAACGGCAACTGTCCGGATACCGTAACGACATTCTCATGCACGGTGTAGGCAACGTATGCAGCAACGGGTGCCGGTGCGGCTGGTAAAACAATACCCGCTGCATCTAGTCGAGCTTGTATGGAATCGGTCATCGTAACTCCGGAGAAAATGCGTGCTTCAGGAAGATTTTGAACTAATAAAACCCTGGGAAAACTTAAACAGGATTGCTACTGATTGTAGCCTGATTGCGACGAGATTCAGTGTGAAGTCTTGTCGGCATCGAGCAGTTCGTTAATTTTACCAATATAGGTAAACAAAGCGATATGTGTTTCCGGGTTCTGCGATCTAAGGCGTGTCGACGCGTCAGTAAATACTTTCACCTGATCGTCATGGTCCTTGAGCAACTGCTCCAGCACTAGTTTTTCATCATCTGTCGGATCGAGATTGAAATTTTTCTTTTTCCGATCCAGTACACTCAGATAATCAAAGTGGCGCTGCTTGGTAGTCTCCATGGCGTTGTAAGCCTGCCATGTCTGTGCGGCTTCGGCGCGTTGGTCGTCTGTCATTACCAATACTGGCATCTGTGTTGAACTCATGTAATCACAGACTCATGGCAAAGCGGCGATGACTATCCACCAATGTAGGACATTTCCACTTTCGGTTTCAACGTCACCACCTGACTACGCGTTTCCGAATAACGGTCTTCACGGCCCGACCAGATCTCACGTACACGGGCATCCAGCACATCGTCACTGACACCCGCTCTGAGTAAGTCCCGCAGATCGTGTCCCTGCGACGCAAACAGACAGGTATACACGCTACCAAGTGCCGACAATCTTGCCCGCGAACAATCCCCGCAAAAGGGTTGCGATACAGAAGAAATTATACCTATCTCACCACTGCCGTCGGTATAGCGCCAGCGTTTGGCCACTTCGCCTTTATAGTTGGCTTCAACAGGTTCAATAGGGAATTTCGCATTGATCGTGTCAGCAATTTCTGCGGTGGTTGTGACATGATCAAGATTCCATGCATTACTGTTGCCGACATCCATGAATTCAATAAAGCGCAGGATCTGCCCGGTACCACGGAAAAATTCAGCCATTGGCAGAATGCTATGGTCGTTCAATCCCTTTTTCACCACCATATTTACTTTGACAGCATCAAAGCCCGCTTCAGAGGCGGCATGTATACCATCGAGTACTGTCTGCACACTGATACCGACATCATTGACGCGCATAAAGGTTTCATCATCCAGCGCATCCAGGCTGATGTTAACGCGCTTCAACCCTGCAGATTTCAATCGCTCTGCACGTTTTGGTGTCAGCAGTGAAGCATTAGTTGTAAGACTGATATCTGATATGCCCTGCACCTGCTGTATTTTCTCGATTAGTAGCTCGAGGTCATTGCGAAGAAGTGGCTCACCACCGGTCAGGCGAACTTTGGAAACACCCATCTTCGCAAACGCATCGACAACACGAATGATCTCTTCGAAGGTAAGCAGTTCTTTTCGGGGCAGAAATTTATAGTCGCTGTTAAATACCTCTTTCGGCATACAGTAAACACAACGGAAATTGCAACGATCCGTTACCGACACACGAAGATCGTGCAGCGGTCGGTTAAAGCGATCAACGAATGTATTACTCATTGTCTTTCACCAGAGTACTGTCAACCTGGAAACATATACTTTTTATAAAGCAACTGATCATAACAACGCTACCCGCCTCCACGTTGGTAACGACGATGGAAGAATTCTGAAAATTCGTCGAATTCCGAAGTACTTAACCCGTGCGCTACAAATTCCACGCGACACCAGTGCACTTCCATTAAAGCAATTTTACGTATCTGCTGCGGTCCTAGCGTGATATCCACTGATCCATTTCCTACTGTGATTGTGGCTCCATCGGAATGAGTCGTGTACGGGTTATCACCAACGGCACGCGGCAAGATACGAAAAAAATCATGGCGCGTAACCGCCATATCACGCGTATCGGTTATCGTTGTTTCACCATCAGCAGCGCCGGATGTTCCGTTCATATTTAACCCCCCGCAACCGGGGGCCAGATAGCTAGCACATCACCGTCCTTTAAAACACCAGACTGATCACGATCGGTTTCGCAGACGAACACACCGTTTATCAGTACCAGATGCGCAAGCTCTCGCGGTACATGAAATTGATCAATAATCTGATTCAACGATATTGCTTCATCGACATTTATGGTCGCAGCATTATCAGCAGAGCCTGATGGCAACAGATCAGACAGCGTTGCGTACAGCTTAAGCGTTATATTCATTACCGTTGTTCTGAACAAGCCAATACCAGTGGCTGGTATCAGGCACTCAAATCCGTTGACTGTTGCTGTGCAGACGCCAGATAAGCATCCATCAGACGTGTCGGATCTTTCATCAGATGGCCTTTCCATTCACCCAGTGGCCGAGCTGTCTGAATCAGTCCGCGCATTGCACCCACATGCTGTGTCATACCAAGACTGCTTGCACCAACAAGCACATCATCTTTGAACTGCAGATTTATATACCGGAACTTATTCTGATCAACTTGCTCTGCCTCGTCGCCACCGGGTACGCCCATCCACATACCAAAGGATGTAGAAATAAGACCCACGGTATCAAGCACGTTCATATTAACGGTGCCACGATGGGCAGTACCGTGTCCGTTGACCATGTTCTGTGCGGCGATGCGACCATGCTCGACCGCTGTAGGCTGTATAGCCTGAACATAATATTCACCTGTCGAGTAATCGCGCCCCTGCGCAACATCACCGGCGGCATAAACATCGGCGGCAGTGGTTTGCTGGCAATCATCTACGACAATGCCGTCGCGTACCTCAATGCCACTACCTTCCAGAAATGATGTATTGGAGCGCACACCCGTTGCCGAGATAACCAGATCCGCATCAATGTGAGCGCCTGAATTTAGCTGAACCTTTAACGGTTTAGCTCCGGAATTTTCCTGTATCTCAGAGACCCGGGTAGAGGTGAGAACATTGATGCCTTTATTAATGCACCAGTTTTTTATCATGGTTCCCATGGTCTCGTTAGTCATACGGGAAACCATACGGTTTTCCATCTCAACAACCGTAAGATCAACGTTCCTGGCAGCGAGCGCCTCAAGAATAATGCATCCGATAAATCCGGCACCCATCAGGACAACGGTAGAGCCAGGTGCCGCACGCTCAACGATCTTGTGCGCATCAGCCAGCGTCCAGCAGTTATAGACGCCATCAAGATCAACACCGTCTACCGGTGGTTTAACCGGCTCTGCACCGGTTGCTATCAATAGCCGGTCGTACTGCATACTCGACCCGTCAGCAAGTGACAAGGCTTTGGATGCTGTGTTAATCGAGTCAACCCGTTTTTGTACAACATCAATATTCAGGTCAGCGAAATGATTAGCGGTTTTGCGCAGATAAGTGCCATCTTCGGCTATATCACCGACCAGAAAATAAGGGATGGCCATGCGTGAATACGGAGGCTTGCCCTCACCGCCGAGCAGTGTAATCCCGCAGCTGGCATCCAGCTTTCTTAAATGTTCGGCAGCGACAACGCCGGCCGGTCCGGCACCGATAATTACGTGTTGCATGCGTGTCTTCCTCGCTTTGTTCTGCGCTTTTGAGTGAGCCGCTGGATAGCTGTTTCGGGTGGCGAGCGGCCGGTAATAATCCTTACAATAAATGAGGTTCGCCAAGACGACAACGGGTACGACATGCGTACCCGTTGTCCTGTACCCGGCTATCTGCCCAACACATCACAGTTATTTGGCAGATTTAACTTATACGCCGGATCCGGGTAGTGCGGAGTATCGGGATCCGATGTATCAACCTCAGGCTGGCAGATTGAATTTCTGCCGCGTTTCGCTGGTGATTTCGCCACTACTGTTCCAGCCGCGAAGCTCGTAATACTCAGGCAGCATTTTGTCCAGCTCGTTGACTCTGTCTTTCGCAGGGCCGGAGTTACCACCCTCGGACAGCAAACGCTTGGGCAGAGTATCCATACTGCCGTCGATACCGGCTTTCATATTGAAGTCACGTTCCATATTCCAGATACGCTCACCGACTTCGAGCATGCGGTCCGGTGACCAATCACCTTCACACGCAGCATCGACCTGCGGCGCGATATCATCAAGCGTCCAGGCAAAGGTGGTGAATACACACAAGCCGGCCGAATCGACCGCTGCCGTGGCATCCTGAAAAGCTTTAACCAGTCCAGCCTTACCCTCAGACTCGAGCGGATCGGTCTTCTCGGGAATACCGAGAATTTCAGATGCCACCGTGTAACCACGTAAGTGACATGCACCACGGTTGGACGTCGCATAAGCGAGACCCATGCCCTGAATACCGCGTGGATCGTAAGCCGGGAATTCCTGACCTTTAACAGTCATGGACAGCTCGGGATGTCCGAACTTTTCACACAGACGTTCTGCACCTAGCCCCAGGTCTTTTCCGAAACCTTCACCTTTGGCAACTTTCTCAGCTGCCCAGCATAGTGCTTCAGCTGATCCGAATCGAAGCTCCATACCTCCGGTGTGAGAGTCAGTAATAACACCTTTTTCGTACAGTTCCATCGCTGCGGCAACAGTAGAACCGAAAGAAATCGGATCCATGCCGTCTTCGTTGCACAGGAAGTTACAGTAAGTCAGTGCATCAATGTCGTCCACACCGGTGTCAGGGCCTAACGCCCATGCTGCTTCATATTCAAGACCACCGGAATTGATCCAGTATTCAGGCTTATCTTTAACCGAGAAGTGCGTACGATCGATTGTCGAGATACGCCCACACGCAATCGTGCACGCATAGCAAGCACCGTTGGTAGTTAAATTGGGTTTGCCATCAGTCTTTCGCGGTTCGTGCATTGCTTCGCCGGATACTTTCGACGCGCCTTCAAACTGCACTTCGCTCATGTTGCGTGTCGGTAGTGCGCCGACTTCGTTGATAACATTCATCAACACTTGCGTACCGTAAGTAGGCAGGCCTTGTCCGGTCACCGGATTCTCCGCCAATACTTTCTTACCGGCTTTGACGGTTTCCATAAAACGCTTCGGATCGTGTATGTTGCCGATCCCCTGCGTTCCGCGTACAGCGACTGCTTTCAAGTTCTTCGACGCCATCACCGTGCCGACGCCAGAGCGCCCAGCGGCACGATGCAAATCATTAACCACTGCAGCATACAAGCAACCCTCTTCAGCAGAGCGGCCAACCAACGCCATACGTGTCTGAGCATCCTGCACTTTTGCATGCAGCATCTTGTCTGCTTCCCAGACTGACTTACCCCACAGGTCATCAGCCGGGTGTAACTGCGCCCTGCCGTCAACAATGTGCAGGTAAACCGGTGACGCCGCTTTGCCTTCAAAAATAATCATGTCCCAACCGGCCATTTTCAGTTCTGCACCGAAAAAACCACCGGAGTTTGAGCAGGCAACCGCATTAGTCAGTGGACTTTTACAAACCACCGAATAACGGCCGGCGGTTGATGCATTAGTGCCGGTTAACGGACCGGTTGTCATTATCAGTTTGTTATCCGGACCCAGCGGATCACATTTTGGATCAACCTCATCAACCAGATACCGTGTTGCCAGACCACGCTGTCCGAGATAATCGTTCGCCCATTCCATGTTCAGGGCTTCTTCCGTACAAACGCCTGCGCTTAGATCAACACGCAGTAATTTCTTTGTCCACGCCATGTTGTCGTCCTCCTGTTATGCGCCGGTATTGTCAGTACGTGATGCCCAGGCGCGCATTTTATCGAGACCGGTTGCATCCGCATCAATGAAAGTGATTGCATCAGTCGGGCAGGCTTCTGCACATTGCGGATCACCGCCACACAGATTGCATTTGACAACCTTACCGGTCGAAGAGTTGTAGTTGATGGTGCCGAACGGACAAGCGATCGTGCAAACTTTACAGCCCACGCAAATGTCTTCGTTAACGTCCTTGGAACCATTAGCCGGATTCAATGTAATTGCATCGACCGGACAGGCTTGCATGCACCAGGCTTCATCACACTGCGTACAGGTGTAAGGAACGAATCGACCTTCGTCGTGAAAGTTGAACACTTTGATTCGCGATTTGGACGGATTGATCATGCCCTCCTGTTCCAGTGAACAGGCGCTTTCGCACTGTAGACATCCGGTGCATTTCGCCGGGTCGATGTGAAGCGACTTCTGCATTTATTTTCTCCTCTTTTCTTTTTAGCTAGCCTGAGCTCTTGGTCAGTCCCGCGTAATCGACCGAAACCCCTGTGCACAGCAGATCCGTGTTGCACGAGGCGAAGACAGTGAATCTGTAGTGGCCGGGTTGGAGCTGAACACAATCTCGAACAGCGGGTATTCTCACTAGTGTCAGAATAGCCCGAAGCGGGGCAATTAACCACACCTAAATGAGGGGTTTTGCGTCGCGCAATCGACTTTATCGCCAAACGCGGTCGAACACCGTGGCCGCCTAACGGTGGGCGCGTAAACGAAACGCTGAAATCCCATCGATCGACTGAATATGCAGTAAAAAAATACTACTTGATTGTTCAGCGCCCTATCGTTCAACGCTACCCAGTGTGTTTGCGAGCGTTTCGCAAACAAAACCGAGCTGAGCGGCTGACTCTCGTTCGCGGGTTTAATCAGTAAGTTGCCCTGCCTCCGGAGAGGTCATAAACAGCACCGGTCGTAAATCCATTCTCTTCGGCAGCCATCCATGCAACGGTACCGGCTATTTCCTCAACCGTGATAAAACGTCCCCGTGGTATTTTGGAACGCATGTAATCAATAAACTCTTCACTTAGCTGATCGAGTATTCGCGTATCTGCGGTAACCGGCGTTATACAGTTAACCGCGATATCGTAGCCCGCCAGTTCTTTTCCAAGCGATTTGGTCATACCGATTACGGCGGCTTTTGAAGTGGAATACGCCGATGCATTCGGATTTCCTTCCTTGCCGGCAATTGAAGCCGTGTTGATTATGCGCCCGTAATTCTGCTCGATCATTAGCGGGACGACAGCACGGCAACAATGAAAAACACCATTCAAGTTAATTGCCTGAACACGATTCCAGTCGTCTACCGGGTAATCCCACAATGTAGAGGTCGGCCCGGCAATACCGGCGTTTGCGCAAAGAATATCGACACCGCCCCACGACGCTTTTGTTGTCATTACCGCTGCCTCAACGGCAGTGTAATCTGACACATCCACCTCAGCGCAAGTCACATTTTCTGAGGATATTTGCAGCTTTGAACACAATTCTTCGGCGGTGTCGTTAACCAGGCCGTCGATATCCCAAAGACAGACTTTAGCGCCCGACTCAAGAAATCGGACGGCGATTGCTCGACCGATACCCTGCGCTCCACCGGTAATAATCGCGCGGTGCCCTTCAAGACTAAAGCGTGTTTTTTGTGTCATATTATCTTGCCGCAAACAGTATTAAGATTGACGTGCTCAGTAATATATCACTGACTTGCCGAACAATAACATTGAAAACCACAACGAAAACCACAACGAAAGAGCCATAATCAACCGATCAAACCGATATTCTGAAACCACGAGAAAACAATGAACAAAGGCCAATGTTTGTGCGGCGATGTGCAATGGCAGCTATCTGCCGAACCTTATATGATATTCAATTGCCATTGCAGGATGTGTCAGAAGGTGCATGGTGCAGCATTCGGAACTTATGCGTTTGTAAAGGCAGATCAATTAAAATGGCTCAGTAATACAAAGAACGTCGTCAATTATCAGTCATCCCATAAACTCACGAGAAGTGCCTGTAATCAATGTGGATCGGTCGTGCCCTATGCGACAAATCAACCTGACACATGGGTCGTACCAGCCGGAAATCATCATCAGCTGCGCAAACCTGACTACAACATATTTATCGAAGACAACGCACCGTGGCACACACTAAATACGGACTCACCCGGATGCGAAACCTACCCTGACGCCGCAGACTTACTAGTTGTCGATGGCTTGCCGCCAGTTAAAGAATGCGGCTTACCAGAATCTCCTCTGACCGGCAGCTGCCTTTGCGGCGATGTTACGTTCGAAGTGAGCGAGCCATTAAAGCTGGCACGTAATTGCCATTGTTCGCGCTGCCGCCAGGGTCGGTCAACTGCACATGCGTGCAACGGCTTTACATCTTTCGAGGCTGTTACATTCACATCCGGAGACGATCGACTCAAATCTTTTAAGGTACCGGATGCCAGATTCTTCACGCAGGTGTTCTGTAAAAAGTGCAGCTCGCTGTTGCCACGAAAAGACGCCGAAAGAAAGATCAGCATTATTCCACTCGGATCTCTGGATACTGACCCGGGCATTAAAACCGGCGATCACATTTTTACTGACGATAAAGCCGGGTGGTATGAAATTACCGACGAATTGCCGCAATACAACCAGTCACCACCTGCACCGGTGGCATAGACCGTTGCAAAATCCGGAATAGCAGCGGCAATAATCTGCGACAAACTGCAGGGAACAGTAGTACTGAATTAACGGATCGCACCCTATAGCTACCGTTAATGTCTGCAAGTGATTGAATTTACAACATTCTCTATACTTACAGAAAATCACTCTTACTTTTTTTCGCCGCGTGGTTCATACTTATTGTGGAGTTTCCAACCAACTTGATTGATGTAAGTGCTTGATCGCTTTGTCAGTTTCAGGTGTTGGACACGTACCCGTTGAATACCCGTCAAACCACATCAAACGGCAAGGTGGAATTTTCAACGGATATCACCATTAGAAGTAGTTGTATAAATTACCAACCTGGGAGAGCACTATGAAATGGGAAACACCAGTAGCCATTGACGTACGCTACGGTTTCGAAATCACTATGTATTTTGCAAACCGCTAAGCAGTCGTTAACTAGATATACCCATGCAGCCAACCGGTGTACGCATCCGGTTGGCTACATTCACGCTTTGCTCTCGTTTTAACACCTCGTTCTACCCGTATTTATACTTCCGGTTGTATCCAAGAAATTTTCCGCGAAAATACTCGAAAGATTCCGTCTTCGGTAATTTCATCAATAGCTACGTCAACAAACTCCTGCAACCACCGACGTGCAACGACTTAATTGCGTGGACAACGTTAGCCTTGCATAACAATCGCTATATACAATACCGCTATTTAGCGCCTTCACTTAACAGACAGGGTTTATTGACGTGTTGAAAATACGTGTTCTCGGTTCTGCTGCGGGCGGGGGATTTCCTCAGTGGAATTGCAATTGCAAAATGTGCAACGGACAGCGCACGGGATCTATTAGTGCACAAGCTAGAACACAATCCTCTATCGCAGTTACCGGCAACGAAAAAGACTGGCTTTTGTTCAATGCATCCCCCGATATTCTGACGCAGCTCAAACAAACACCACAGTTGCAACCTGTGCAAGGCGTTCGCGATACAAAAATAGCCAGTATTTTTCTGCTGGATGCACAGATTGACCACACCACTGGCCTTCTTATGCTGCGTGAACATGCGCAACCACTTTGCCTTTGGTGCACCGAACCGGTCAAAGAAGATCTGAGTACTGGCAACCCGTTGCTAAACGTGCTGTCTCACTATGCCGGTACGCAGTGGCACCGGGTCGAGCCCGGCAATTGCTATGACGCTATTCCGGGCGCGCACGACATCAAAGTAGAAGTACTGCCACTGCTAAGCAACGCACCACCCTACTCACCTCGTCGTGATCATCCGGTGCCGGGTGATACTGTCGGTGTACTAATGACGGACAACACAAACGACCGCTCTGTATTCTATGCACCGGGGCTGGGGCAAATGGAACCCCATGTCTGGGACGCGATGCAACGCGCTAATGTTGTGCTGGTCGATGGCACGATGTGGACCGACAATGAAATGCAGGAAGCTGGTATCTCGGCACGTACCGCACGCGCTATGGGTCATCTGCCACAAACGGGTGAAGGCGGCATGCTTGAATGGTTGGGAAAACTACCCTCTTCTACACGCAAAATCCTCATTCATATCAACAACACTAATCCGATTCTGGATGAAAACAGCTCTCAACGCGCAGAGTTGGATCGGCAAAACATAGAAGTGGCCTACGATGGTATGCTGATCGATATACAGGAAAACAAAACAGGCACAAGCAGTAATTAACTATGCCGAAGAACGTTAACCAATCCGATTGCTGGGATCGCGAAGAGTTCGAATCACAACTGCGTGCGCAGGGTGCTGCCTATCATATTCATCATCCTTACAACGTGATGCTCAATACCGGTCAGGCAACCAAAACACAAATACGCGGTTGGGTGGCAAACAGGTTTTACTATCAACAATCCATTCCAATAAAAGACGCTGCCGTTCTTGCCGCCTGTGATGATCGTGAGATAAGACGAGAATGGATACAACGAATTCTTGACCATGACGGATATGGTGATGATCCTGGCGGCATTGAAGCGTGGATAAAGCTCGGCACAGCAACCGGTTTATCACGAGAGGAAATTACCGACCTTCGCCATGTCCTGCCCGGTGTACGGTTCGCAATTGATGCCTATGTCAATTTTGCGCGAACACGTCCTTGGCAGGAATCTGTGTGCGCATCACTCACCGAGCTATTCGCACCTGCAATTCACAAGCAAAGACTTGCAACCTGGCCGGAACACTACCCATGGATCGAATCAGGCGGTTTGCAGTATTTTCGTAACAGAGTGAGTCAGGCCAGACGCGATGTGGAACACGGACTATCTATCACCCTGGATTATTTCAACACGGCAGAACTGCAACAACGCGCGCTAGCTATTCTGCAATTTAAACTTGATATCCTGTGGCAGATCAGCGACGCGATGGCAGATCGCTATGGGCTACCCGACAGAGCGCCCTTGCCAACATTGGCAGAAATCAGTCAAAACGCAGATACAAACTGAAAAGGTTCGTCTAAACAAAGAGCGAATACAATTCACATGGCATCAGAAACTATTGATAAGACCGGCATCGTGAAAATATCCAACGGCTACCGGTTGCAGTTCGAAGAAGCACAGGATACCTGGGTACTGCTATACCCTGAGGGCATGATAAAGCTCAATCAAAGTGCAGCTGAAATTCTGCGACGCTGCGACGGCGAACGTAACATTGAATCTGTGATTGAGTTGCTCGAAAAAGACTTTGAGCAAACCGGTCTGGAAAATGATGTGGTTGGCTTTTTATCAGTCGCACTTGAGCAAAACTGGATTCTTATTGCATCCGCCTGATGCGTACACCGGAGGTATCCGAGAATGACCGCGAATCCAGTCAATCAAATATCAACAGCCGAATCGGACACCAATGACCGACCGGGGCCGCCACTGTGGCTACTGGCTGAACTTACCTATCGATGCCCGCTGCATTGCGCATTCTGTTACAACCCGATCGGATTCGATCAGGTTAAAAACGAAATAGACACTGACACCTGGCTTAAAGTCTTACGTGAAGCACGCAAGCTCGGTAGTGTGCAGTGTGGGTTTTCAGGCGGTGAACCAATGCTGCGAGATGATCTTGAGGTGTTAGTTGCTGAAGCCAGACAACTGGGTTTTTATACCAACCTGCTGACATCCGGTGTTGGTCTGAATGAAAAACGTGCACGCGGACTAAAAGATGCAGGCCTCGACCATATCCAGCTGTCTTTTCAGGATTCGACTCGCGAGCTAAATGATTTTCTGTCCAACACCAAAACATTCGGACTGAAACAGAAAGTTGCTGCATTAATCAAAGACCACGATTGGCCGATGGTGATGAATTGTGTGATACATCGCTTGAACATAGATGTTATCGACAAAATCATAGACCTTGCACTAGAGCTTGGTGCGGAAACATTAGAGCTGGCGAATACACAATATTATTCATGGGCCATGCTAAATCGTGATCAATTGCTGCCATCTAAAAAACAGATTGAACGAGCTGAGAAAATAACCGCTGAATATCGCGAACGTTATAGCGATCGGATTCGCATACTGTTTGTGGTGCCGGACTATTATGAGAACAGGCCCAAGCGTTGTATGAATGGCTGGGGTAATGTCTTTCTGACAATAACCCCCGATGGCACAGCACTACCTTGCCACACCGCAAAAATGTTGCCCGAGCTTACATTCCCCAATGCTAAAGATCAGTCGATTGAATCCATCTGGTATGACTCAGAGGCTTTCAACCACTTCCGTGGCAAGAGTTGGATGAAAGAACCCTGTCGCTCATGCCCGGAGCAGGACGATGATCTGGGCGGCTGCCGCTGTCAGGCATACATGATGACGGGTGATCCCTATGCCGCTGACCCGGTTTGCAGCAAATCACCTGAGCGCCATCATGTTGATCAGGCTATCGCACGTGCAACACAGCTTCCGGCACCGAATCCACAGGAACACAAACTCGTTTTTCGTGACCCCAAAGCATCCGGTAAGCTCAGTGAGGGTCGGGACGGCGCCGCTATTCTGTTAAAGCGATGACACTAGCGTGCATCAATCTTACGCGCCAGCGAACCGCGTAACGGATCGTAGCCAACAACTGCCACCGAAAGAAACACCAGGGTGCACACCACCACCACGGCTGCAGACTGCCAGCTAAACTGCAGATACAACGCGAAACGGATCAGCTCGATCCCGTGCGTAAACGGGTTCAGATAACCGACCCAGTACAACCATTCACTGGCATCCCGTATCTGCCACAATGGGTAGAGGGCTGACGAGGCAAAAAACATCGGAAAGATAACGAAATTCATCACGCCGGCAAAATTTTCCAGTTGCTTAACGAACGACGACAACATCAAGCCCAGTGCACCCAACATTAAACCTGATAAAACTAACGCAGGTAACACCAGAAGATAGCCAAACACAGGTGGGTGTATATCCCAGAACCAGGCGATGGCTAGAAAAACATACGATTGCAGCAACGCAACCGCAACCCCTGCCAACAACTTGCACAATAAAAGGTACCAACGCGGCAGTGGTGACACCAGCAAAAGACGCATACTGCCCATCTCGCGATCGTAGACCATCGATAATGAACTTTGCATACCATTGAAGAGTAATATCATCCCCAACAAACCCGGCGTAATGTACTCTTCATACAGGATATAAGTTTGATACGGGGGGACGATCGATACACCTAGTATCGAGCGGAAACCCGCAGCAAATATAAACAACCAGACAAGTGGCCTGACCAGCGCAGCAAAAAATCGTCCCCGTTGATTCAGAAAGCGCAAACTTTCACGTGAGACGATGCCATAAAGACAGCGCAACGCATGTTGCGCATTCATGCGCCCGGACCCTGATTTGTTGACACGTCAGTTTGTACCAAATGACGGTATAAACCATCCAGTGTTGATTGCTGATGTTGGGCAAGTAAGGCAGGAATGGTACCGTGAGCTACTATTTTTCCTTGGTGTAGCAGATACAGGTAATCAGCAGAAGCCACCTCATCCATCAAGTGCGTAGCCCACAGCACGCCGGTTTTATTATCACGACATAACTGCAAGGTGCTGTTTAAAAATGCGGTTCGACTTTCATGATCAAGCCCCACTGTAGCCTCATCCATCAGCAGCAACTCAGGTTTATGTAACAGTGCACGCGCCAGTTCCAGTCTGCGCTGCTGCCCTCCACTAAGCTGCATCACCTTGCGTCCAGCTAACTCACTCAAGCTATGCTGTTCAAGTGCAAGCGCAATTTGAGTTTTAGCATCACTACGCGCTATTCCTTGCAGCTGGCAAAAATAGCGTAAGTTCTGCAAGACCGACAAATCACGATCAATCGTAGGTTTTTGAAATACCACACCGATCTGAGCAAGCGCCTGTTGGGTTCGCGTACGTAAGTCACTGCCGCCAATGAACACCTGCCCGAGGTCAGAGGCATACAAACCGGTGATCAATGAAAATAGCGTTGTTTTACCGGCGCCATTGGCCCCCAGAAGTACAACAAACTGGCCTTTGTGAACGTGCATCGTGACATCATCAAGTACCCGCTTGCTATGAAAACTGAAACACAACTGATGTGTCTCCAGAACCGGTTGTTCCTGTCCGGATGCGGATTCCAAGTGAGATGCCTTATGGGTTTTGTAGTGACGGGGTCAAAGATAAAAAAGCCGAATAGCGAAACCAGTGTTTTTCAGTGACACGACACTGCATGGAATGACAATCAGGCTTCATCGCGACATAAAGCCTGCGCAAGGCAGTGCACACCTCCGCCACCCAGCGTAAACATCGACATATCGGGTTCGTAGACTTCAAATCCGAGTGAACGCATCTTTTCGTTCAGGTTATCAGCACCCTTCATCGACAAGACCTTGTCGTTACCAAGCGCAACCAAATTAACACCCAGATTACTGGCTTCACGATAACCGACATCGACAAAGTCAAAACCCCAGTCGCGCAGTTGTTTGACCAGCCACGGTTCCATCGCATCCAGACAGGCCACCAATAGTTTGTCAGCCAGTGGCACTACCAAACCGTCCATATGCACAAACTCACGGCTAATAGGTGCTGTGATCGCTTCCCAGCCTTCGGCTCTGACAAACTCCGCCACCTGTTCAGAGCCCGCCTGCTCCGAGCGTTCGCCGCAATAGCCAATCAACACCTTGCCAGGCCCTACGATAACAAAATCCCCACCTTCGAAATGACCGGCGGTTGCATACTGCCAGATGGGAATATTGTTCTCCTGATAAAAACGAATGGTGGTTACATAGTCTGCCCGGCGCACTTTTAGTTGCATATGACATATCAGTGCACCCCACGGTGTCATCGCTGAACTGTCGCGAGCGAAAAAATTGCGATGCAACACCGGATCAGAATCCAGATAGTGACAACGCACACCGTTCTCTTCATAAATGCGCACCATTTCCGAGTGCTGAGACATCGCCAACTGCAGGTCAAATTTGACGCCAGTCTTATGCGCATTAGCCAGTGTGCGTCCGATTAACGGACCGGCTTCCACCCATTTGAAATATTCCGGAACGCCCAATAGCACATCATGCAACGGAGCATAATCGTTATTGATCCCCCACCGGGATGCATTGGACTGATTTGCAGAATCGGACATTACGTTCTACCTGTCTGACTATGACGCTTGTTCGGCACAAGCCTAAAGCTTATGCACCTTCCATTTTCTTACGGTACATACCCTGTGCTATGCGATCAATAACCATGGCGCAAAACAGTATCGCCAATCCTGCCAGTAAGCCTTGGCCTTTGGCGGCGTACTGCAGAGCTTCCAGTATGGATGCGCCAAGTCCCTCTGCCCCGATTAGTGACGCTATGACAACCATGGATAGAGACATCAGTATGGTCTGATTGATACCGGTCATAATGGACGGCATAGCTAGCGGTATTTCAACGTTACGCAGCAATTGCCATTTCGAACAACCAAAAGCAACCGCCGCCTCTTTAGTGGATTCAGGTACACCACGCATACCCAATGCAGTTAGTCGAATGACAGGAGGCATGGCAAAAATTATTGTCGCAAGAACACCGGGCGGTTTACCGGTACCAAAAAAAGCAATGATAGGAATCAGGTAAACAAATGCCGGCATCGTCTGCATAAAATCCAGCACAGGCTCTGCCATTGCATAAGCGCGCCGGGATTTACCAAACCATATCCCTAATGGGATCCCGAACAGGATACATAAAAATGCACCAGCACCAATGAGTGCGACGGTTATCATCGAAATTTCCCACAAACCCATAAACGCGAGATAAAGCAGCGATGCGGCCGTAAATATTGCGACGCGAATACCTGCTAGTCGAAAAGCCATAACAACTATAACCACCATAACAACCGGCCATGGCGTATCGATCAATATTATTTCCAAGCCATCCAATACCGTTCGAATAGTTTTTGTTATGCCATCAAATACATCGCTGAAATTGGTGGCGAGCCAGTCAAATCCGGCGTCTCCTTTCTTTGCAAGTATCGAGAAATACTCTTTGCCCACCGGGAACTCCGTGATCGGCAAACGACCACCCAGAAAGCCATTAGTAAGCGCTGACAGCTTACCGTCGGGGTCTGCTACGGTGAAACGAAATAGTGTAAGCGGCCATATGGCAACCATTAGAAAAATACCAAACCAGCCGCTTGATTTTTTCAAACCCGACTGCACTGGTTTGTTAGCACGCCAGCGCAGGTATTGTTTTTCATACGCAAAATTGGCATACAAGCCGGCAACTAATTTAACCAATACAAGCAGGACCAGTCCGGTAACTAAAATCGTCAATGCTTCCTGCGATGCCAGTTCAGCTTGCTCTTTAACATCACCTGCCACCTTTTTCAGGTTTTCAGCTATTTTAAGCTTGGCATCAGCATCAGCCTGATCGCCTGCAGCGACTAAATCTTTGGCCTGTTGTTCGCGCTTGGATATATTAGCTATCAACCGCTCATAACGCGCAATATGTTCAGCGCCAAGGTCACCCCATAAGCCACGACCTATCTGCACAAGCGCGAACAATTCGAGAATTAGAAAAGTCCAGAAAAACCCCCAGAGCCCGCGTAAAGCCCCCCAGACCGGTCCCAACAGCGCCGCTGCCATATTCCAGCTAAAGGTAAAGCCAGTCTTGCTTTGAATACGTTTGAATTCCGTTTCATAGTACTCGTGATTTTCACCTGCAAATTCTGCAACGCCTGCGGCTACAGAACGACGCTCCGGTATGAGTCCTGATTCACTCATGCTTTGCCCCCCTGTATACCCTTTAGTAGCGTTGTTTTATCTATCACCCCGATATCCCGGGAATCATCGTCTGTGACAACCAGCGGCTGATCCGTCTCGGATGACAGATCAATCAGTGCATCGAGATCAGTGC
>CALFCF010000017.1 GCA_937951345.1 uncultured Granulosicoccaceae bacterium | reverse complement strand
TGATCACGGATCATATCGAGAATTTGCTGTTGTCTTTTTGTCAGTGTTTGCATGAATCGAATGCGACTTGATTGTTTGTTGATTTACTGCAAGCTACTGAAACCGTTGCATGGAAATCATAAGTACTGGATAAAATACCAGTTGTTTATAACTTGAACAAGTGAAGGTTCAGGTATGGCTGGAGAATTGTGGCGTAAAATCCACTCAGAGGGAGATATTATGTATTATAATAATGATACATTTGCGCCCAGGTAATTTGCTGCGATTGGTTGATGTGGCAGACTCTGCGCTGCTTTACCGGGACTGTATTCAGAAGCCTGTATCGAGAGGCTGTGTAACTGAACGAGGTAATCAGCAAATCATTAAAACTTAAAGCCAGCGAAACTGTAGTTGCAGTCTGACAAAGGATGCGTTGGCTTGGCGGAAATTCAAATCCGGTGAGCGATAGCCCGTTACATACGCACTTCAAGCATTATGCATCTGCCAATATGCTGTCTATGCTTGTGGGTTTTGCAACATTTCCCCTGTTAGCCCGTAATCTGGACATCAGCGAATACGGTCTGCTCGGCCTTATTACAACCAGTGCCACACTGCTCGTTGCTTTTGGCAAACTCGGTTTGCAGCACTCCATTCTGCGATTTTATCCGCTCGCTCAGTCGGGCAGCGACGGGATGGATCTCGATAGCCTGCACACGACTGCTTACCTGTTATTTGCTGGAATGACCTTCTTCACTCTGGTTGTGTGGATGGTCAGTGGCTGGTTCGTTGTCCCGATGTGGCTGTCGAATCCGCAGATCCCGGCTTACTTCACCATCCTGGCGATTTTCGTCATCGCGCGTATGGCCGGTAGTGTCACCGGCAGCATGCTGCGCTCACTAGAGTACAGTAAATCGCTTGGTCGAAGTGTGATGGCCGGCAGAGTGATGTATCTGATACTGCTTTATGCAATGGGATTAGTGTACGGCTTTAGCATTGCATTTGTATTGGTTGTAACCGTATTGGCTGAGTGCTTCGCAGTATATCTGTGTTTTTGGGCATATCGTGATCATGCGCGATTGCAGCTGTCTAGTTTTCGTTTCTCATTAGCGGGTAACTTACTGTTGTTCGGTTTGCCGCTGATGATGATGGAAGCGGTGGGGTTGTTGATGCGGCTCATTGACCGTTACATGATCGGATCGTTTCTGGGTGAATTCGAACTGGGTCAATTCGCCGCTTCGAGCAGTCTGATAGTTTATGCAGATCTTATAATAATCGGTACGGTAGCAGCAGCGGTTAAACCGCGTTACAACAAACTCTGGGTCAGGGCGGGACGCGACAGCACGATTGAGTTTCTCAGAAAGGGTGCCGAGATTTATTTACTGTTGGGTATCCCGTTCACTGGATTGTTCATATTGATGGCACCCGATCTTTTGGTTGTGCTTGCCGGATCCCGCTATCTGGAAGGAACGCAGATCCTGCCTTACTTTGCTTTCATCGTACTGATTGACGGGTTGCTTATATTTCTACTTGCCGGGTTACATTTAACGAATAACACGCGCATGTTTGTTATCTGGGGTGTAATCGCAGCGGCTCTGAATTTAATCGGCAACTATATTTTGATTCCATTGTATGAATTGCAGGGTGCAGCCGCAGCTACTCTGATTGCACATCTGGTACTCGCTGGTGGCTTGCTAGCGGCGGCAGCGCGCAGGATGCAAATAAAAATCAGTAATCGCTATATCCCGATGATACTACTTTGCACCGTACCGGTAGTTGCAGTACTGATGTTGTTGCCGCTGCAACCCGGGCTTCTCAGTGGCATGGTTAAATTTTGTCTCGCTGTACCCATTTTGATCGGTATACCTCTTATGCTGAGTACGACTGCACGTCATTGGGTATTCGGCCTGAGATGGCGACTGCGTCCTGGCCGAGCAGTGTAAGCATCTCCCGCAATAAGCCCGTATCTCTTTATTACAGGACGTAATACCTTCAGATTGTATTCACCTGGGGGCTGTATGCTGGCTTCGTGTATCAAACATTAAATGAGTACCCGTGCACAAAAAGGGGCGGAAAGCGATCGCAAATTATGGTGAATTGTTGCTGTTTGTTAAAACGGCAATATATCGCGGCCGACAAAAGCATTGTCGCGAAGTCACATAAGACTCAATAATGAAAATAATAAAGCGCGCGATTGCACCTATGTGCCCGTCACCCCTGAAAGTACTGTTGCATGTCATGTTTGCCGGAACGGTGTTGTTCTCTGCCGTTACCGTTGCAGATAATGGTTTGAGTAACAGTCAGTTGGATAACAGCAAGGCTGACGTTTTATCGCAATTATCACCACGTATCATTGGCGGACAACCTGCTGCTGAAGGGGCCTGGCCGTCTTTGTCTGCTCTTGTCAGGGTAAATGATCAATCGCTATTCCAGCGTCAGTTTTGCGCTGCGAACATAATCAGCTCGCGTTGGGCGGTAACTGCAGCACACTGTCTATTTGACAGTTTCGGCGGTGTTATCTCTGTCGCTGATGTTCGACTGGCCACGGGTTTTACTGATCTCGCGGATGAAGAGCAGGCAGATGAAGCGGTTATTACTAACCTGTTTGTCCACCCCGGTTATAACAGTGGCGATGCATCATCACCAAATGACATTGCTTTGATTGAGTTGGCGCAACCAACCGAACAGCCTTTTATGCGACTATTTGACGGTGACGTCAGGGCGCTTGTAGGCGAGCAGTCTATTGTTGCCGGTTGGGGGGTTGTTGATTTTTCCAATCCTGCACGGCCATTATTCCCGACAGCGTTACAACAGGTTTCGGTACCCCTTGTCAGCATGGCAGTCTGTAATCTACCGCAGTCTTACAATGGTTTGATCGTTGATAGTCAGATCTGTGCTGGTCTCGCACAAGGCGGCCGGGACAGTTGTCTAGGCGACAGTGGTGGTCCGTTGATGGTCAGGCAGGACGGCGAATTCCGGCATGCAGGTGTGGTGAGTTTCGGTCGCGGCTGCGCTGAACCGAATTTCTACGGTGTTTATACGCGTCTGGAATCTTTTAAAACCTGGATCAGCGATATCACCGGAATTACAGACTTCGAAAACCCTGACAGTGACAATTTACTCGCTGGTGGTGGAGGTATTCAACCGCAGTCGCGTCCCGGCGGTGCAGGCACCGGTGAGTCCGGTGGGGCTGGCAGTATGGGTGTGCTGTTACCACTGTTTTCATTACTGCTCGCAATGATTGTGTGGAACGGACGAATTCGCTTTGACAGGGGATTCAGCGCCAAGCAGGGAGCCACTGATGAATCAGCCTGAATTGAACACAAATACTGATTGCCATACCGGTGAAACGCGTCGCTTTCTGACGTTGATTCCGGGAGCAATACTGCTAGGGCTTGTTACAGCATGTGCTGCTCCTGTGCAGCAAACCGTTAACCCGCCGGATTCTACCCTTGACGCTAACACTACTTCGGTAGTGCCATCGGGTTATAAGACGCTGAGTGACTATAAGAACGAGGATTTGCATACTGTTGACGTGACGATCAACACACACCAGGGGCGGGTGCAGTTTGAAAACAACGCTGTAAGTGACCAACGCGCACAGGTTCTGGCACAGGCAACAGCACGATTCGGAAATCCAACCTGTGTATCAGCCAAAACCGGTTTAGTTAACTCGCGAAAAGCATCGACACTGGAAGACTGCGTGTTTGTATTGCCTGAGCAAAAGCTTGCTTATGCTGGTGCACCTATAGACAGTATTCGTTACCGCTTTCTTGATGACCGGCTGTTGCAGATGAAACTCGTGTTCGATCGAAAAATGATAAGCAGTCACGGGGCAGAAACCTTGCACTCCCGTTTGAGCCGGGACCTTGACTTACCGCCTCCGTCTCTGAATCTTTCTTCAGGCGAAGCAAACGAATGGCGCGTGGAGCAAGATCAGATTACATTGCAACAAACGGGAAGTGATCTTACTGCTCTGAAAATTTCAGATGCGCGTTTAACACCTCTCGTGATAACGATGCCTAACTAGCCGTACAACGGTCGTTTGTTGGCCAGATTTTCTGGTCAACGGTCTGTTTAGGAAAAAAGTGACTTGCTGATATCCTTCGGGTTAGTGTGTCGGATATCCTTGCCTTTCACCAGAAACACAACATATTCGCAGATATTCACCGAGTGATCGGCGATGCGTTCCAGCGCCCGTGCGCACCAGGTTATATTGAATACGTTTTTAACTTGTCGCGGGTCTTCCATGACATGTGTAATAAGCAATCGTGACAGGGTCTCATACTCTGCATTGATATCGTCATCGCGCGCTGCGGTTTTTAATGCTGCTTCGTAGTCCATGCGGGCAAAACAGTGCAACGCATCGCGAAGCATTGATTCGACAAGATCACCCAGGTGGCGTAGTTCTTTACGGTAGGCTGGCAATTCGCTGGAATTGGCGAGATCAACTGCGAATCTGCCCAGTTTTTCTGCCTCGTCGCCAATTCTCTCAAGATCGGTAATGACTTTGATTACCGTCACGATCAAGCGCAGGTCACTTGCTGCAGGTTGGCGCCTGGCAAGTATTCCATTACACATTTCATCTATTTCAATCTCCATAGAGTTGACTTCATGATCTGTGTGAACAACCTGATTGCCTAACTCGCTATCACCTTCGAGTAACGCCTGAAGGCCGCCTGACACTTGCTTTTCAACCAGTCCTCCCATCAACAGCGCTCGGTTGCGGATGTCTTCAAGTTCGTCGTTGAATTTCTGCGAGATATGTTGATCGAGGTGCAGTTTGTCAGCCATAGGGATTTTCCATGAGGTAGAACTTATAAGTATGTCGATTAGCGTCAGTTGTTTCTAACCTGGGTATCGAATTAACTCGATCGTTCTCTCGTTGCGAATTCATCGGAGTTGGTAACAGGTAAATTTTATACTTGCTTTAAATCATCTGGCATAAGTCGCACACCGAACAACAACAATCATTTAATAGCAATCAGATAGCGAAAAACGCACTTAACCAAATCTGCCTGTTATGTAGTTTTCGGTCAAATCGTGTTGCGGGTTGGTGAATATATCGTTGGTCTTGCCAACTTCGACCAGTTTGCCAAGATGAAAGTAAGCCGTACGCTGAGATACGCGCGCCGCTTGCTGCATTGAATGGGTAACGATAGCTATTGCGTAATTCTCACGCAATTCATCAATCAATTCTTCTATTCGAGCAGTGGCGATAGGGTCCAACGCAGAGCAGGGTTCATCCATAAGAATGACTTCCGGATTAACAGCGATCGTTCTTGCAATGCATAAACGTTGCTGCTGCCCACCCGACAGGCTGGTACCTGGCGCATCAAGTCGTGATTTAACTTCGTCGTAAAGCCCGGCGCGTTTCAGACTGGAGATAACAATCTCATCAAGCTCAGCCCGATTGGCGGCCAAACCATGTATGCGAGGTCCATAAGCCACATTGTCGAAAATACTTTTCGCAAAAGGATTGGGCTTCTGGAAAACCATACCGACACGGGCTCTGAGCAATACCGGATCCTGCTCGCGGGTGTTAATGTCAACACCGTCGAGTGTGATGCTGCCGGTAACGCGACAGATCGGAATAGTGTCGTTCATCCGATTCAGACAGCGTAAAAATGTAGACTTACCGCAACCGGACGGGCCAATCATGGCGATGACTTCATTGCGCGCCACATCCAGATCAACATCGTAGATGGCTTGCTTATCAGCATAGAAAACATCTACTTCACGCATCTCCATTTTCGGATTTTCAACACGGGTAGTGCCAACCGTGCCTTCAATGCTGTCGAGCATCGCTGTGACATCATCCACTTTAGTCGATTCCTGTATTGCCGGCGATCCGGGGATTATATCGTTTAGGGTTGTGCTAGTACTCATCTCTGTGTGTTCCTTATATCCGAGAATTACCAGCGACGTTCAAAGCGTTTGCGTAAAAACACTGCCACGGCATTCATAACGACGAGAAAACCCAACAATACAACAATGGCTGCTGAGGTTTTAGCGACAAATGCACGCTCAGGGCTGTCGGACCACAGAAAAACCTGAACAGGCAGCGCGGTTGCCGGGTCGACGATGCTCTGGGGTATGTCGACGATAAAAGCGACCATGCCAATCATCAACAGCGGTGCGGTCTCGCCGAGTGCCTGCGCTAATCCGATGATTGTGCCGGTGAGAATACCTGGCATGGCAAGCGGTAAAACATGATGAAAGACTACTTGTACTTTCGACGCACCGAGCCCTTGTGCTGCCTCACGAATCGAGGGGGGTACCGCTTTTAAAGCCGCCCGGCTCGATATAATGATCGTGGGCAAGGTCATTAATGACAATACGATACCGCCGATCAAAGGCGCGGATCGGGGTAGCGCAAAGAAATTGATAAATACAGCGAGTCCAAGTAGCCCGAATACAATGGACGGTACGGCTGCAAGATTGTTGATGTTGACTTCGATCACGTCTGTCCAGCGATTAGTGGGCGCAAATTCTTCCAGGTAAATTGCGGCAGCTACAGCAACGGGAAACGACACCAGGAACGTGACCAATAACACCCATGCCGAGCCTATGAGCGCTGCTTTTATACCGGCTAGTTCCGGTTCTCGTGAGTCGCCCGCGGAAAAGAACGTGTAGTTGAAACCGGTTTTAACCTGATCCTGCTGCTGCAGTGTATTTATCCAGCCGCGTTGTTGTTCGGATAAACGTGTCGGCGTATCACCAATGTCTGTGACATCAGACACTGCGGTAACCAACCCGTTTAGTTCATCATCTGCGATAAGCCAGATGGTTTGCTCCGTGCCAATGACCGACGGGTCCTCAAGAATAAAATCACGAAGTTGGTATTGCGCTCCGACACTAACGAGTGAATACAACTCTTTTTTGGCTTTTCGTTTCTTGACATCCGGAAATTGTTCGCGCAACGCGCCTTTGATCACACCACTGTAATTCGCGGTTTTTATTGCCTTGATGTCAGGTGATGCACCGACACCGAGTTTCTCAGCGTCCAGATTGACAGTCAGTTGCACCTGAGTTTCGTAAAACGCAGGAATAGATTTATAGGTAATGCTAATCAATAAGAACGCCAGAAACGACAAGCTGATGCTGATCGCTACAATGCCGTATAGCCTGAATCGTGATTCAGCTTTATAGCGTCTGGCAAGTGACGCCTGGACTATTTCTGTGGTCGAACTCATGAGGTAAGCTGTTTAAGTGATTTCCGAGAATAGCATTCGACAGTTAAATGATGGCTTAATTAGATCGATGACTTAATTCGAGTTTATTCGTATTGCTCGCGGTAACGCCTTACCGTATAAAGCGCAATAACATTCAGCAATAGAGTCGTCACAAACAACATCAAACCGAGTGCAAATGCAGCCAGTGTTTTAGCGCTGTCAAATTCCTGGTCACCGGTTAGCAGCGTCACTATCTGCACAGTAACCGTGGTTACTGCCTCAAGGGGATTTGCCGTGAGTTTTGCCGCAAGGCCGGCTGCCATAACCACAATCATGGTTTCACCAATTGCGCGTGACGCAGCCAACAAAACACTGCTGACTATGCCGGGCAGAGCCGCTGGAAATACCACTTTCCGTATGGTCTCTGACTGTGTTGCGCCCAGACCAAAAGAGGCGTCACGCATGGACTGGGGTACGGCTGTAATGACGTCGTCGGATAGTGAGGACACGAACGGAATAATCATGATTCCCATAACAACGCCGGCCGCCAGTGCGCTTTCACTTGATACTGATAAGCCGATGGATTGCCCAAACGAGCGCATTGCAGGTGCGACGGTCAACGCGGCAAAAAATCCGTAAACAACAGTCGGGATTCCTGCCAGAATTTCCAGCAATGGTTTAATCGTTGAGCGCGCTCTGCTTGATGCATACTCAGCCAGATAAATTGCTGACATAAGACCCAGTGGCACTGCCACAATCAACGCAATGGCGGAAATCAACAAGGTTCCGGTAAACAGGGGTATCGCGCCAAACGATCCGGAAGAACCGACCTGGTCGCTGCGAATGGCGGTCTGCGGGCTCCAGCTGGTACCGGTGATAAAATCGATAAACCCGACTTGCTGGAAAAACCGCAGTGATTCAAACAATACCGACAGAACGATACCAATGGTCGTGAGTATCGCAATGCTTGCGCACACAACCAGGAATACTTGTATAAAAGATTCAACAATTACGCGAGCGCGTGGTTCTCTGTTTACGTGTCGCAGTCCAAGTAGAAGGCTTAAACCGATCACGCCGGATAAAATCAATGTCAGTAAAATTTTGCTGGCGGTGCGCAGGCTTTGTAGTCGCTGGATAGCTGCGGTTTTATGTGCAGGTAGATCCTGGCTAATGGAGTCAGCATCTGCAAGATAAAATATTTCATTGTTATACAGACCGACAGCAGTTTCACCAGCTGCTTTAACTTCTGTCGGTGCGGAGCTCGATAGCATGTTGCTTATGATGCCCGGTTCGATGAGCTTCCAGCTGATAAGCAAGGCCAGCGCTGGTAATGCACACCACATCGCAAGCAAGTACCCGTAGTGGGCGGGTAGTGAATGGCGCCGCTTATTGTCGGTTTGCCCGAACGCATTGACGAACGCGCGCCGGCGTGCGTAAACGTAGCTGGCGATGCTCAGAAGCAGGATAATCAGAAAAAGCGTATTGAGTGACATACCTTAGAAAATGTCAGTAAAACAACAGCAAGATCGAGTATAGCCAGGCCGGTTTCATCATTGTCGTGCCGGCACAGCGATTTAGGCAAACTTTTTCCGGTGATCGATTTAGCCAATTGATTTGCAATTCAATCGATCGATGTCATTGACCCTGTATTCTACACAGTAACCGCTCGCGGATATCTCGCTTATATGACTGTGGTAAATCTCGAACAGCTTGATCGGGCTGCTGCAGAAATTTTGTTTGCGACAGGTTTGTTGATGGTCGGGGCTTATGTCGCTCATTTATACCGACAAACATACCAACAAACATCAAAAATTCTGCAATTTATAGTAAACGAAAAGAGGAGGTTCTTATTGAACCACCTCTTTTTTAATTAAAGATCTGCTTTGCGGCATCCTCTGGCGGCAGAACAGGCCTTCTGTACATCGATACTGCCAGCGCTGCGCAAAGCAAAACTATTTCAAACGTTATACGTCAGCGATAACTTCAGCGATAACTACAGTGACAATGATTCCAGACCCTTAACGGACGCGCTCATCGCAGAACGCTCGTCGTCGCTTAATGGAATCATACCTTTATCTGCAAGATATCCATCTTCACCCCATGCACCGTCGCTGGTGAATTCATCCAGATATTCCTTTATGCCCGGAACCGTACCGATGTGTTGCTTCTTGACGTAGAAGTACAGTGGACGGGAGATCGGGTAGTCACCATCGGCGATTGCATCGAAATCTGCCTCAAAACCCTCGATTACTGAGCTTTGTACTTTGTCAGAATTTTGCTCCAGAAAACTGAAACCGAAAATACCCAATGCATCCGGATTAGCTTCCAGCTTCTGCACAATTAGATTATCGTTTTCACCTGCTTCGACGTAAGCTCCGTCTTCACGAATGGTGTGGCAAAGTCCTTTATAAGCATTCTTATCGCTGTTTTTCATCGCTTTGATGAAATCGAACGTCTTGCAACCGCCTTCCATAGCCAATTCTACGAAAGCATCGCGGGTACCTGACGTGGGTGGTGGACCCAGTACTTCAATTGCAAGATCGGGTAGTTCAGGATTGACGTCCTTCCAGGTTTTGTACGGATTAGCGACTGTTGAATCGCCACCGGCTGGATCAGGAACGTCTTTGGCAAGTGCAAGAAACAGATCTTTACGAGTAAGCGTTAGTTGTTCTGATTTGTTTGAGTTAGCTACGGCTATACCGTCGTAACCTATCAGCGCTTCGACTATGTCTGTAACACCATTTGTTTGACATTGATCAAATTCACTTTTCTTGATGCGTCTGGAGGAATTTGTAACGTCAGGTGTATCAACACCGAGCCCTTTACAAAATAACTTCATGCCACCACCAGAGCCAGTTGACTCGATTGTCGGTGTTTTGAAATCAGTTATTTTTCCAAATCGTTCGGCAACTACCGTTGCGAAAGGGAATACAGTGGATGAACCGACAATACTTATGTTGTCGCGCGCCATGAGCGGCGCGGATGCAAGCATAAGTGCAGCACAAGAACAGCTGGCTAAACGATTAAACATGGATTGTCTCCGTAGCGACAAATTAAAATCTATAAAAAATTCGATGCCAGCTACCGTGACCAAAGGGTTGTCGGGTGGATTGCGAGCACCTGTATGCGTTGCCTACAACGTGAATATTGGGGGCCGAATATGACAACCGTGTTAAAGCCGCGTGAAGCTTCGGTGAAATGATCGCAGGATCACAAAATGTAGTAAATATATGCTTCTTGGCGCTTCGGTATCAGAGATTTCAAACTGGGTGCATAGACTGTTGCACCTTGTGGGTGATGGCTGAGGGGGCCCTGAGTAGTCAGCCTTTGTTGATCGGAAATAAGATTGATCCGTGTGGCTGCCCGAGCAGAAAGCCGCCTTTTCGTGGCAAAACAGTGGATTAACAAAATAGTTGCAACAGTCAATGCAGTCACTTGAGTTAAGGAGTGGCCTAGCTGGACGGACTGTATTTATCAGAGTCTGTTGGCGTTTCCGGGGTTGTTGGTCGCTCTTCGGCCGCCTTGAGCTGGTCGGTCGAATGTAAGTCGTTTGAGGCACCGAACCCTTTAATTTCGTCTGCAGGGGGTGCCGCACTATCAGCAGAATTTATTCTACCCTGCGGTATTCCTACTGTGAACTGCGATCCGGTGCCAAGCTGACTGGCAATCAGCAGCTGGCCGCCGTGGCGTTGTGCGATGTGCTTGACGATGGCAAGGCCAAGACCTGTGCCGCCGGTGGAGCGTGATCGTGCTTTGTCGGCGCGATAGAAACGCTCACTCAAACGCGGTAAATGTTCTTTCTCGATACCCGGCCCATAATCCCGGACAATCAACCATGCAGCCAGTGTCTCGCTGACGGGTTCGGCAAGATTGGTCGGGCGCCATTCATTGGTGGCCGTGTTTTTCGCGTCTGGCTGTCCCGCTGGCTGCGGGTACTGCTCCTGTGCCTGTGCACGTCGCCATTCAATGTCAATCTGCGTACCGTCAGGCGTATACGCAATCGCATTCTGTATCAGGTTCTGACAACAGCTGTGTAATTCCTGTTCAATGCCTTTAACAACCAGGTTTTCATCCAGCAACAGATTGAAGACATGATGACTATCGGGACTTCTCATGGAGAGATCGTTTATCAAACCACGCACCAGTGAACCAAGATTTACCCATTCACCTTCTTCGCTGGTTAACTTGTAGCTTTCAAGTCGTGAAAGTGTCAGCAAGTCTTCAACAATGGTTTTCATGCGACCGCTTTGCTCGTTAATTCGCTTCAATGCAAGCTGGTTGCTTTGATTGATGTCATCTGTATCATCGTTGAGCATCATTTCAACATGCCCCTGGATAACAGTTAGCGGGGTACGCAGCTCATGCGAAACATCGGCAACAAAGGCTTTGCGCATTTCACGTAACTGCGCTTGCTCGGTGATGTCACGGCCGATAAGCAGAAACTGACTTTCACTGGCAGGCAGGCAAGTCATCAGAAGTGTGGTGCGGACACTAACCGGCGACGGGAATTCCAGCTCTGCGCGATCAGTTTTGGCGGATTCGAGGAAAGCGGTGAATTCCGGTGCGCGTATCAGATTGTCGATGCGACTGCCATCATCACGGCTGAGCGAAAGGCCGAACAACGTTTCTGCTGTGGCATTACACCAGCGAATTTGCCAGCGCTCATCCAATACCACGGTTGCGTCCGGCAGCTCACTCGCCAATGTGTTGAATTCACGGATGGTTCTCTGCAGCATGCCGCGATGCCGTCGCTCACTACGTTTGCTGCGGTGGACCAACTGAACAATCGTATCCAGCAGACCATTGGTGTCCGGTGTCAGGGCGGTTTCTGCACCTTTTTCCAACCAGCTTTTCAGCACGTGCAGACGGTGAATACCCCAGACGGCATAAGCTATCAAGACCACCACAAGCCCCCACAACTTAAATCCGAGAAGCAGCGATACCGTCAGACCTGCCGCGATAACCGTCAGCAAGATCCAGCATTCTTCGATCCACGATTTCAATTAAATCGTGTCCTTGCTTGAAATCTCATGGTCTATCAGGCTGTTCCGGAAAATCTGTAGCCCGCGCCTCGCACGGTCTGAATGAGTGTGTCCATGCCCTGGGGTTTCAGAAGTTTTCTCAAGCGTAGTATATGCACGTCAACGGTGCGCTCTTCAATGTATTTGCCACGCCCCCAAACATGATCGAGCAGCTGTCCGCGTGTATAAACCCGTTCCGGATGCCGCATCAGAAACTCGAGTAGCTTGAATTCTGTGTGCCCCAGTTCCAGCACTGTAGATCCAGCTGTGACTCGATGAGCTGTGCAGTCACACACGAGCTCGCCATGGGTGATGATTTCTTTGCCCAGCGATTCACTGCGTCGAAGCAGTGCATTTATTCGTGAATTCAGCTCCTGCGGCGAAAAAGGCTTCGACACATAATCGTCGGCACCGGCATCCAGACCGGTGGTAATGTCCGATTCCTCTCCCCGGGCTGTCAACATTATGATCGGTAGACTGCGGGTGACTTCGTCAGCACGTACATGTCTGATCAATTCTATGCCATTGGTACCAGGTAGCATCCAGTCAATCAGTGCAATATCGACAGTATGGTTGGCCAGTACCTCTTTCGCCTCTGACGAGTCCTGCGCAAGTATCGCATCGAATCCGTTGCGCTCAAGCGATACCACGAGCATTTCAGCGATAGCCGGTTCGTCTTCGACAACCAATACACGCTTGCTCATTGCTGGTCCTTTTCTTCATCTGGTTTGGGAATGTGAATGCAATGGAACCGGGTTAGAAAAGCGCTCAGGGTGGAACTTCGCCGCGATTATACCCAAGCCGGACGGTTAGAGCCCGATTACACGGATTGAATTGCGTTTTTTAACGGTCCGTTTGCATCAAGTTAACGGATAAACACTACCAACTAAATATTTCATGTACGTTACGTGCGAAAGACGCTATCTTATATGCTGGTGTTTCGCATCGGCTCTCCCGCGACGATCATCTGCTAACCCCGTCAGGCCCGGAAGGGAGCAGCGGCGGCAGTGAAATCGGGTGCCGGGATGTAGCTGGTGCGAAGCGCCTTTTTGTTACCGTTTTTCCTGCTGATACGAGCCAAAATTATCCACAAGTCGCTGTGATTACCGTGGTTACATTACCGCTGGTTGCCGCTGACGCCGTTTGCCCACCGTTAGATGCCGTTTTTTGACTTTCAGATTGTTACAGATTGTTTTCCCGGCGTTTTCCCGGTCATACCGCTTTGATTCTGAATCGCTTGCAGAAACAGGGTATCCTTATGCCAACATTCAATCGCCGTTAGGGTAAATGCTCCCCGGCAGGTGGTTGAATGTGCTCGTAATCAAGGGATGTATGCCCGCGTACTCATGCTTATACTTCGCAGTCTGCTCGAATTCCGTAAAATGACGCCAAAGTACAAAGGCCAGACATACCTTAACTGTCGTCTTCCAATGATTAAAGTAGGCAGCCAACGTTGAGTTATCAGGTGCTCGCCCGCAAGTGGCGACCGCAAACATTTGCAGATCTAGTCGGGCAGGAGCATGTCGTTAAGGCTCTGGTAAACGCCCTGCAAAATGATCGACTGCATCATGCCTACCTCTTTACCGGTATCCGTGGTGTCGGTAAGACCACAATAGCCCGCATTTTTGCCAAGAGTCTGAACTGTGAAACCGGGGTGACGGCAGAGCCCTGTGGCGAATGCAGTGTTTGTACGGATATTAGCGCCGGGCGTTTTCTCGATTTGATCGAAGTCGATGCAGCGTCTAACAATGGCGTTGACAATACCCGCGAGTTGCTCGAGAACTCGCACTATGCGCCAACCAGTGGTCGCTACAAGGTGTACCTGATAGACGAGGTGCATATGTTCTCAAACAGCAGTTTTAATGCGCTGCTCAAGACACTTGAAGAACCCCCGGCACACGTTAAATTTATTCTGGCGACTACCGAAACCAAAAAGTTGCCAGCGACTATTTTGTCGCGTTGCTTACAATTCAACTTGAAGGCGATGCCGGACTCGTTACTGGCAAAACATCTGGATCATATTCTTACTCAGGAAAACATTGATTTTGAACCTGCTGCGTTGCAATACGTTGCCCGTGTTGCGGAGGGCAGTGTGCGTGACAGTCTCAGTCTGGTGGAACAAATGGTTTCGATGGGTGAAGGGTCCGTCACCAGTAGTGTGGTGGAGCAAATGCTCGGCATCCTGTCGCCGCAACGCATAACTGGTTTGCTTGAAACAGTCGCCAGAGGGGAGGCAGCTGCAGCCATGGAGCAGGTGGCAACTATGGATGAATTTGCTCCAGATTACCGACAGATGCTGGCTGATTTTCTGTCGATACTGCATCAGGTTGCCATTGTGCAGTTAGTGCCGGGTGCGCGTGATACTGATGCGAACTGGGGTGCTGATAGTCTGGGTGCTATCAGCGGTTTGCTGACACCGGAACAGGTGCAACTGTATTACGACATCTGTTTGCAGGGGCAGCGCGATTTGTCGTTAGCGCCCTTTGCCAGAGATTCGTTTGAGATGACGTTGTTGCGTCTGCTGTTTTTCCGCCAGGCTGTTGGCGATGCAGAGCAGCCGTCAGCGCCTGACGCCGAAGAGTCGTCTGAAGCATCAGTTAGCTCCAGTGTGTCCGGCGCTACTGCTGTAGATGATCCTGGAACACAGAACCGGTTGACCAATAGTCCGCAGCCACAGTCTGCAGAATCTCTGCAAATTGCCAAAACTGTCAGTGAGAAATTACCGAAAACAGACGTTAACCCGCAGCCTTCGCAAGCCGTGGATGTAACTGCTGTGCCGGCGAGTGCTTCAAACTCCCCGGTTAATCAGGATGCTAGTAATCACGCCCAAGACGCTACAAGAAGTACCGCTGCGCAAATCACGCTCACGCGGGCTAACTGGCTTGATGTGGTTGAACAATTATCACTTAGCGGCATGGCTGTTGAACTGGCCGCCAATGTCGGGTTCCTCGAACTCAACGATGGGCGCCTGAGCTTATCTATCGCCGAACGGCATGAGGATTTGAATCGTCCGAATGAGCAAAAGCGCTTACAACAGTCGATTGCCGAGTACACCGGTATGCCTGTCAGTCTGGACATAGTGACAACCAGCCACAACAGTGAAACACTGACAGAGAAGCGAGAGCATATTCGTCAGGAGGCCTTAAAGAGCGCAGAGGCGTCGATTGCGTCTGATCCTCTGGTGCAGACTTTACTCGACCGGGTTGAGGGCCAGGTGGAAAAAGACAGTATTCAACCACTCGGTACAGCATAACCCTCAGATGCTGCACAACCGATTCGGTAGTGAACACAGACCCGTTGCCGACTGACACAGGAGACCGGATATGAAAGGTGGTATTGGCAATTTGATGAAGCAAGCCCAGAAGATGCAGGAGGACATGCAAAAAGCGCAACAGGAAATTGCCGAAATGGAAGTCGAAGGTGCCAGTGGCGGCGGGTTGGTTAAAGTTGTAATGAACGGACGCCACGAACTGCTCAAGGTTTCCATCGACGATAGTCTGGTCGGTGACGACAAGGATATGTTGGAAGATCTGGTCGCTGCTGCTGTCAACGATGCCAGTCATCGTGTTGATCAGGCGTCCAAAGACAAAATGGGTGGGTTGGCCGGTGGCCTGAACTTGCCGCCCGGTATGCAACTCCCGTTTTAGATACAAATATTATGGCTGACACTCTGTTGCAAGACTTGGTTGACGGGTTGCGTTGCCTGCCGGGTGTGGGGCCAAAATCCGCCCAGCGCATGGCGCTGCACCTACTACAGCACGAGCGAGATGCAGGAAGCCGGCTCGGCAGTGCCCTCACGCTCGCCATGCAGAGCATTCGACATTGCTCGCAATGCAGAAACTTCACCGAAGATACTGTCTGTGGTATTTGCAGCAGCAGCGAGCGCGATAACACGCAACTGTGTGTGGTTGAGTCACCAGCGGACGTCATGGCGTTAGAAAAAGCCACTGCATTTGGTGGTCAGTACTTTGTGTTGATGGGGAATTTATCACCACTCGATGGAGTCGGTCCAAAGGAGTTAGGGCTCGACGTGTTCGAGCAGCGTCTGAAAGCAGGTATTGTTGAGGAAGTGACGCTAGCAACAAATCCGACTGTTGAAGGATTGGCTACCGCAAATTACCTTGCTGAGATTGCGCAGCGTTGTGGTGTAAGGGTTCTTCAGATTGCTCGCGGAATTCCAATGGGCGGTGAGCTCGAATTTGCAGATGGCAATACGCTGGCCATCGCGTTTTCCGAACGCAACGAAGTGACTGGTTAAAAGTGACTGGTTAATAAAGCCCGGGGCGTTTGCTTTTACCCATCTGAGTTGCCAGAGCGAACATCGCCGAGTAAACGGCTGTAATTGCTAAATCGGCTTTTGCTTATTTCACAGTCGCTGACACCTTGTTTGACAGCGCAATCCGGTTCCCGATCATGCCGACAATTAGCAAAGCGGCAGCTGGTGGCAAGTCTTGCGATTTCAGGAAATCCAAATACGATATCGTCTTCGGCTAGATGACTGACTGAAAACTGTCTGACGCCTGGCGAGTCGATCAATGTGCCGCTATCACCGAGAGAATACAAAAAGCTGACGGTGGTTGTGTGTGCGCCCAGTCCGGTGCGTCTGGATATTTCTCCAACCCGAATGTCCTGATCAGGCAGGAGACGGCTGACGATCGACGATTTTCCGACGCCTGACTGACCCACAAGCGCAGATGTGTTGGATTCCAGAGCCGCGCAAAATTTTTCAAAGCCGAGCCCGGTAGACGTACTCATCGCAACGGTGTTGAGTCCAGCTCGCTGATAAATTTCGCAGATGTTCTCATCGGCCGGCGTTGGATCGTTATCGCTTAGCAGGTCTGCCTTGTTGAAAACGATAAGCGCGCTGATACGCTCTTTTCCTGCAACCACACAAAACTGATCTATCAACAACCGGTCTGGCGGTGGATTGGCGGCACACACTATGACAAGCTGCGACAAATTTGACGCCAGTGGTTTCAGACCTCCTTTTCGATCAGGTCGGGTCAGAACGCTGTTGCGGGTGATCAATTCAGTTACGCGTAGTGCAGATAGTTGGTTAGGATTGTCGATCGCCTGAAGGTCTGTCACACCTTCTGCCAGGGAGCCCTCACAGACAATATAATCACCGGCAACCAGAAGTGGTAAGCGCTTGAGCGGAACCGCTTTTATTAATGTGTGGGGCTCGATGGCATAGTCTTGGCTGCCTTCAAATTGATGGTTTTCCTGAGCGGTATCGCTAGACTCGTCGGGTAGTGCCCGTGCGGTTGTAGCGTGAGCAGCAACAGCTTCGCCAAAGTTGGCAACAACTCGTGCTTGCAGCCTGATTTTCAAGACAAGAGATACACTGTTAGGTGATTACAGTTTTAAGAACACGCTAGCCTATACTTTACGTTGGAAACTTCTATCTGGAAAGTCTATGCCAATCGATGAATCGAATCTTATATGGATAGATCTCGAGATGACCGGTCTTTTTCCCGAATCTGACCGTATCATCGAAATCGCAACCATCGTAACCAACGCTTCTCTTGAGGTCATTGAGGAGGGACCGGTTATCGCGATTTATCAGCCCGAGGATGTGCTTGCTTCGATGGATGAGTGGAACACCAGTCATCACACTCAATCCGGTCTGGTTGCTCGTATCCGGGAGAGCCAACATGATTTAAACATGGCGGAGCAGGAAACTATTGCGTTTCTTCAAAAACACTGTGTGCCAGGGACGTCGCCCATGTGTGGTAACAGTATTTGTCAGGATAGACGTTTTATGGTACGCCTGATGCCGGATCTGGAAGCGTTTTTCCATTACAGAAATCTGGATGTCAGTTCAATTAAAGAAGTCATTCGACGTTGGCAGCCGGATGTTCTTCAGGGTTTCAGTAAAGCAGGTACCCATCTGGCATTGGACGATATCCGTGAGTCAATAAATGAGCTGCGATATTACCGAAAGACGGTGTTCACGATATAAACGGGCAAAGTAGTTCAATCACAGGGAAGTTTGACAGTGTGTCGGCATTTTTGCCGATGGTGGTTACATTGGAATGGATTTGCATTTTTGACTGTTTGCATTTCAGGCGGGTAGTTCAATAGGTGTGTCGTCGCGGTTACCCCAGTCTGACCACGCGCCTTCCAAACCGGTGATATTTTCAAACCCTAAATGGCGCAATACCACGTAGGTTAGTGACGAGCGCTGGTGCGTTTGACAATACGCGACGACAGGGCGAGACGAATCGCTGTCAGTGAGTCCAATACCCGCAAAGAGTTCTCGCAGTTCAGATTCACTTCTGAGCATGCCGTGTCGTGTTTTGTCCACCAATTGCTGCCATTCCAGCCACTGTGCTCCAGGTATATGTCCACCCCGTCGCGCCCTGACATCTTTGCCTTCGTATTCATCTTTGCTTCGCGCGTCTATGATCAGTGTTTCAGATCCCTGGTCGAAGCGCTCGAGCAATAGATCTGTTGTCATCACAACAGAGTTCTCAGGCTGAGCATGCAGCGTCAGAGCTGACGCCGCAATTTTCTCGTGGTTCGTTGTTTCCAACGGTTGTCCCGCTGCTTGCCAGCCGGCAACGCTGCCATCAAGCAAACTGCAACGCATCCAGCCAAAGGCATGCAATGTCCATATAAGCCGGGCTGCCGCCAGATTATTGGTGCGATCATGTGCAACTATCCAATCGTTGCTTTCAATCCCTATGTCACGCAGGGCCTGTTGAAATTGATCCTGATCGGGAAGTAGTCCACCAGTGTCACCAGCGGTTTTAACAATCGCTGAATATTTTAAATGGCGTGAACCCGGTATGCGCTCGTTCACAAAATCGTCAAACTTGCCGATATCCACGACAGCGATTTGCTGCGAGCTTTGCTTGTCTTCAAGCGTCGATGCTAGCAATGCGGCATCTATGATCAGTGGGAGTGAATCAGTCACTGTATATCGTTCGGTACGTGATGGATGTGGTGCTGGAGTGTAACAAATGCAGCCGTTATTGAACTATTGACACAAAGTCTGTCTGAACCACTGTAGATACTGATACCGGATTAATTGAAGGCCTGAATAGTCAGCAAGAGCGACGGCAATGACGGTATTTATAGAAACCAATGGCGCGGCCACACGTGGTCGATTTGAACTGGTTCTCTAATTGTGTCAACTATTGTTTGCATATTAACTGTCAGTAAATGTGTGCAAAAACCAGAGTTTACTGTGTTTGGAGTGCTATAATGCGTCAATGTAATAGCAGAATGTCGGCTTGCGAAGAGGGTTTCGCATGAATGACGCGAATTCACCCAAACGTAGCGTCAGTCGTAACGTCAGTCGATCGTCTGCTTATCGTGAAACGCCCAGCGCCGGACAGCAGTCTGACACTCGGGCAAATCTGCGTGTCGTGCAGAATGTAGTAGTGCAGGGTGATGATATCCCTGACGCTCGCCTGGCAGGGTCTGCTAGTCAGTCTCAAGTCAAGTCGACCGGTAACCACGCTGCATCTGTCGACGACAGTCGCAACATCGAGAGTAAGCAGCCTGTGAGTGGAACCGGACAAAGCGACAAAGAACTGGACATGGAGCTCGTGCATCGAGTCCAGCGTGGAGACAAGAGCGGGTTTGACCTGCTGGTTCTACGCTACCAGAACAAAATATTGAACTTGATCACTCGCTATGTGCACGATCCGCACGAGGCGCAGGATGTTGCACAAGAGGCTTTCATCAAAGCTTATCGTGGCCTGGCGAATTTCCGCGGCGATAGCGCTTTCTACACCTGGCTTTACCGGATAGCCATCAATACAGCTAAAAATCATCTGATTACCGCCAGCCGTAAAATCTCATCTGACGGAGTCGATGCACAGGAAGCGGAACAATATGAGGGTGCGCATGCTCTAAGGGATTATGAATCTCCCGAGCGCAGTGCACTCAATCAGGAAATCGCCGGTGTCGTTGAACAGTCCATCGCCGCTTTGCCGGATGATCTGCGTACCGCGCTTACCTTGAGGGAATTCGAAGGATTATCTTACGAAGAAATTGCCAATGTTATGGAATGTCCGATTGGCACGGTCCGTTCGAGGATATTCAGAGCCAGAGAAGCTATAGACAACAGCTTATCACCCTTACTCGATGCGTCGAGTACAAAGTTGATGTAGTGAATAACTGCAGCGATAACAATACAGTGTTGCTGAGCAGATTATCCAGGCACTGAACTTTTAGAACATTTTTACCAGAGATAAGTATCAGCTTTTGCTGATAGAGACGCCAAATGACGAAAACAACCAGAAGTCGAGAAGAATTACTTGAGACGTTATCTGCTGCCATGGATGATAATTGCCATGACAGGCAGGAACTCTCAGATCTGTTTGACCGCTTGCAACAATCATCACCGGCGGCGGCAGAGCTCAAAGAGAAATTCGAGTCATACCATGTGATCAGAGATGCGATGCACAATGATTTAAGTGCCGTCTGCACACCTGATTTCAGTGCGCGTGTATCTGCTGCCATAGCTAACGAGCCACCGATAGTGTCTGCCGCAGCTGGCGGTCGCAACCAACATCGCAGCGTTGATGCCATTGCGAAAGTGCCGGTCAGTAGACCTGTAGAAACACATTCTGCTGTTGATATTCAACAACCAGTCGAGCAGTCTCCTGTCGAGCTGGGTGATTACCGCAAGGAAAAGTCACATTCAAGAAAAACAGCTGGCAGTATGTTCGGTGCCGGTATTGGTGGCATGGCAGTCGCTGCAAGTGCGGCGTTAATTGCGCTCGTCGGCTTTAACGTGCTTGACCATTCCGGTTCAAATAACAACCCTGCAACTCTCGCGAGCACCTCAAATGGTGTTGAGGTTGTGGCAACTACCAACAGTGACTCTGATGATGCTGCAACCCCGGTTGTTACCAACCAGATCGCTGCTGTTGGCTCGTCAAATGAAACGGCTTCAGGTTCAACAGCCGGACGTACGCTTGTCAATAGCTTGCAGGTCGCACCAGTTGAGTTTGTCTCCAACCCAACAACATTCTGGGCGCATGAGCAATCGAGTCCAGCCAACCCGGTTACGCGTAACCCGGCTAATGAAAAGCGTTTAAATCAATTGCTGACACGCCATCTTGAAAATTCACCAACTGCGCGTATAGGTGGACTTCTTCCCTATGCACGAATCGCAGGATATGACACAGAACCAGCTTCTGATGATAGTCAGGAAAAGGTAGAGGAAAATCAGTAATATTGCACTGGTCCCGAACATCCCGGTTATCGCCGGAGAAAGGGTTGTCATGAGTTTTAATGGTGAATTAATCCGCTGGCTGAGACAGTCGTGTCGCCAGCTTTTGCTGAGCGCAACCGCTGATGCGGTAACTTTGATGAGCATCGTTGCAATTGTTGGTGTTCTGAGTCTGCCCGCGAAAGCGGTGGCAGGTGAAACCAACGGCAGTGATGCTGAATCATCCAGTCTTGTTAAAGCCGATCCTGAGCAGCTTCTCCAGGAAATGGTCAAAGCGATGGAGTCGTTGAACTACATCGGTGAATTTGTCCATGTTATGGAATCAAAGCTTGAGGCAATGCATATAGTTCACGCTTCAACGGAGCAGGGTGAATTCGAACGATTGACCTCGTTAAACGGCGAGGCACGCGAAATCTTCCGCAACGATGAACAGCTGATCTGTATCCGACCAGGAAGTGACTCCATCATTGTCAGCTCTGCCAAAGAGCGCCAGACCGTTCCGCGCATTGATGCAGAGGTTCTGCAAAGCGAATTCTACGACGCTATGCATGAAGGTTTCGATCGAGTTGCCGGAAGAGACGCCCACATAATATCCATCATGCCTGTAGATCAGTTCCGCTACGGACATAGATTCTGGATCGATACAAAATCAAACATGTTGCTTCGCATGACATTGGTTGGTTCTTCCGGCGACGTGATGGATCAGTTTATGTTCACATCGATACAGTTTCCGTCGTCAATAGATCAAACTGTGTTTGATACAGCTCACATCGAGAATGCTTTTGAATTGCCTGCCAGCAAACCGGTGGAAGAAACAAAAACATCGCTAAAGCTGGATGGTCCTGCGGTATCCTTTGATTCTCTTCCAGGTGGATACCGGAAAGTCGCTGAAACTTATGATCCCATGCCTATCAGTGATGAACCAGTCAGCCACGTAACCATTACTGATGGAATGGCCTCTGTATCGGTATATGTCGAGTACAGTGCCAACGCGGATCTTGATGATTCTTCTATGGGTTTGTCGTCGATGGGTGCAGTTAACGCCTATACGCGTAAGGCCGGTGAAGCGCTGGTGACAGTCGTTGGTGAAGTTCCTGTTGCCGTCATTAAAGACATCAGTCAGTCAATTGTTCTACAAACCAATTAAACGTTCTGCAATCCGGTTAAATAAAGTTGGAAACAGCCGGTAGCCGGAATACCGGGAACTTCGGGCGAAAGTTTCTGTTTTTGATAGTTTCAGGTTTAACAGGCGTCTTTCAGTTCATATGGCCGGCGATCTGTTTGTACCGCCCTTCCTTTTGCGTTTTTCCTCGCTCGTTGGGACAGTCGGGGGTTGTCTCTGGTGAGCCAGGCCGGTATAACCTGTAGTTATCGCGTACGGTTAATTCAACACCAGCACAATAAATTGCGTGTGGCTCAATCGGGTAAATCGTTCCCATGCTGATGAGCTTTTTCCAGTCGCCTTGGCAACAAAAAGCCTAAACTCACAAAACAATTTCATGTCGCAGGACTTCACAGTAAAAGTTCTTCACTGCGATGAGCATACGCTGAGCGTAGAAGCCATTGGCGGCAATGCTTGCAGTCGTTGTGCAAGTGGTAAAGGATGTGGACTCGGTTTTATCAGTCGGGAGACCTCTCGAACTCTGGTGTTACAACACGATAGGTCTGATCGGGCTTTCGATGGAATTGCGGTGGGTGAGTCGCTTGATCTTGAGCTTCCGGTCCCGATATTGATGCGCTTTATTTTGCTTACTTTAGCTGTACCGGCTGTCATGATTGTCGTCACAGTCCTGTTGGCCAGCTATCTGGGAACGATGCTGGGCGCCAGTTCGTCCCTAAGTGCCATTATCGGACTGGTACTGGCATTGCCTGGCGGCGCAGTTCTTGCGCGAATAGCCGGTACTAAACTAACTGAATCCTGTCGTTATGGTGATGCAGTTTCGGTTATCGCCTACACACGGGATGGTAGTAAATTTCATGCGAAGATTGACGCGCAACACGTATAAAAACTCGGTGGCATTGCAGCAGATTGATCGACTGCTCGGCCTCTTCATCTGTCTGTCATGTTTGCTGTTCGTGCCCCTGCAGGCGCAGGCACTGGTGGGTTTGCCGGATTTTACTGAGCTGGTCGATGATAGCTACAAGGCGGTAGTGAACATCAGTACCAGTATGTCTGCTGACGAGGATGCTGCTCGCACGATACCTGAAGGGTTGGAAGGCACACCGCACGAAGATCTGCTGCGCCGTTTTTTTGATGAGCAGCCTGAATCGGGTGCACGCCCTGAAACCAGCTCGCTGGGCTCGGGTTTTATCATCTCACCCGACGGCTTCGTAATGACTAACAATCATGTGGTTGACCAGGCAGACGAGATTATTGTGCGTCTGCACGATCGTCGGCAGCTCGTGGCTAAACTCGTCGGTACCGATCCGCGAAGTGATATTGCGTTATTAAAGGTTGATGCTGATGATCTGCCGTTTGTATCAATCGGCGAAAGTGATGCGTTGAAAGTCGGTGAGTGGGTGCTGGCGATCGGTTCGCCGTTTGGTTTTGATTTCTCTGTGACGGCCGGTATTGTCTCTGCCAAGGGCCGTGCTTTGCCAAGCGAAAGCTATGTACCTTTTATTCAGACTGATGTTGCGATAAACCCGGGTAATTCTGGCGGACCGTTGTTTAATTTGAAAGGTGAGGTCGTTGGCGTAAACGCACAAATATTCAGCCGCACCGGTGGGTTTATGGGGCTATCCTTTGCTATCCCGATAGAGCTGGCAATGGATGTCAGCAATCAGCTGAAAAGTAACGGGCGGGTATCGCGTGGATGGCTTGGTGTCGTCATCCAGGAGATGACACGAGAGTTAGCAGAGTCCTTTGGTATGCCGCGGGCTTACGGTGCGCTGGTTCAGCGCGTCTTGCCGGGTAGTCCGGCTGAGTCTGCAGATATTCAGGTTGGCGATGTCATCACGCACTTTAACGGCGCACAAATTCAGCGATCATCCGGGCTGCCTCCTTTGGTTGGACGAGTTCCTGTCAATCAATCCGCTGATGTGAGTGTGATTCGCGATGGTAGCAAGTTGGAGTTGTCTGTCACTATCGGTGAATTGCCCGGTGATGATGAAATTGCGCGGGTTGCAAGACAGGTTTCGCCCGCTGATGGCGATAATCCTTTACAAATAAAAGTCGTCGAAGTCAGTGATGAGACTAAAACGAAACTGGATGTCGACCACGGGATACTTGTCGAAGAGGTGATAAACGGTGGTCCGGCGGATAATGCCGGTGTGTTGCCCGGAGATGTGTTGTTGATGGTGCATCGTGAGGATATGAACTCAACCGACGACTTCAACGCAGTGATCGAATCGCTGACAGATGAGACAACTATTGCGGTCTTGGTGATGCGTCCCGGTGGCTCTCAGTTTCTGGCATTGAAACTCGACAATAACTGACATCCGTGCCGCTGCTTCGACGATAACGCCATACTCCGGTTACCGGGAATTCCCGGCGGCTAATCACCTGCATTTGATGAAATTCAGTCTTTTGCTGTGACTTCCTCGCAATGAGCAATGCCTTGGTATTCGACGTTACACTATAATTGAACGATAAAGTCGCCGGCGGCCAATTTCCATAGTCCTCTGGCATAAGCGATTCAACCCACGCCAAGAGCAGCCAAATTCCTGATGCAGGAAAACATACGCAATTTTTCGATTATCGCGCATATAGACCATGGCAAATCGACACTCGCTGATCGGTTTATCCAGGTCTGTGGCGGGCTGACAGATCGTGAAATGACCGAGCAGGTGCTCGATTCCATGGATCTCGAGCAGGAGCGCGGCATTACGATAAAAGCGCAGGCTGTCTCGCTTGACTACACGGCAGCTGACGGCAACACCTATCACCTGAATTTTATTGACACCCCGGGCCACGTGGATTTCTCGTATGAGGTTTCGCGTTCGCTGTCAGCCTGCGAGGGTGCCTTGTTGGTTGTCGATGCATCGCAGGGTGTTGAGGCTCAAAGTGTCGCCAATTGCTACACGGCGATCGAGCAGGATCTTGAAGTTATACCGGTTTTGAACAAAATTGATTTACCGGCAGCCGAGCCTGAGCGGGTCATTGATGAAATAGAGGAAGTTATCGGTCTTGAGGCGATGGATGCCGTCAGAGTCAGTGCGAAAACCGGTATTGGCATTAACGACGTGCTTGAGCAACTGGTGCAACTGATACCAGCGCCAGAAGGTTCATCAGATAATCCGACCAAAGCTTTAATCATCGATTCCTGGTTCGATCCTTATGTCGGTGTTATTACGCTGGTTCGGGTCAAGGAGGGGCGGATACGCAAGCGCGATAAGATTCAGATAATGTCGACAGGCCGATCCTTTCAGGCTGACACTGTGGGTGTGTTTACTCCCAAGCGCACACCAAAGGAAGAACTGTCGACCGGTGAAGTCGGTTTCATCATTGCCGGCATCAAAGAGATCGAGGCGGCACGGGTTGGAGATACGATCACGCTGGCACACCAACCGGCAGAAGAGGCGTTGCCGGGTTTTGAGGAAGTGCAGCCCCGCGTATTTGCCGGTATGTACCCGATCAACGCGGATGATTATGAAATGTTCCGTGAGGCGTTACAAAAATTACGACTCAACGATGCGGCACTTGCCTTTGAACCAGAGACCAGCTCGGCTCTCGGGTTTGGTTTCCGGTGTGGTTTTCTTGGCATGTTACATATGGAAATTGTGCAGGAAAGGCTGGAGCGTGAATACAATCTGGACCTGATAACCACGGCGCCTACAGTTATCTATGAACTTGAACAAACCAATGGCGAAATTGCTTATATCCATAACCCTTCGGATTTACCAGCGGTTAATACATTAGCTGAAATCCGTGAGCCGATTATTCAAGCCAACATATTGATGCCTCAAGACTATGTGGGTGATGTGATTAAACTCTGTATAGAAAAGCGGGGTGTGCAGAAGAACATGCAGTACATGGGGCGACAGGTGTCACTGTCCTATGAGTTACCGTTGAGTGAGGTTGTGCTGGACTTCTTTGACCGGCTTAAATCGGTCAGCAAAGGTTATGCGTCTTTTGACTATGAGTTTCTGCGTTTCCAGGCGGCTGATCTGGTTAAAGTCGATATACTGATAAACGGGGACAAAGTAGATGCGCTGGCTAGCATTATTCACAAAGACCGCTCTCAGAGTCGTGGCCGCGAGTTGACAGAAAAAATGAAAGAGATTATTCCGCGGCAAATGTTCGAAGTTGCGGTTCAGGCGGCAATCGGTGGACATATTATTGCGCGCACCAATATCAAAGCATTACGCAAGAATGTAACGGCCAAGTGCTATGGTGGGGATATTACACGCAAACGCAAACTCCTCGAAAAGCAGAAAGCCGGTAAGCGGCGTATGAAGCAGGTGGGTCGCGTGGAAATTCCTCAGGAAGCATTTCTTGCGGTATTACAGGTTGATCGTGGGTAATTGCAATCCGGCCCCGAACGTAGATAAAAATACAGGTAACTTGTTGCCCCGGCCTGACGGGCACTCCGAATCGACACTTCGATTATGACTATTAATTTTCCACTCTGGCTGGTTGTCGCGACATTTGTTTGCGGCATTATCTGGTTGGGTTATGTATTGTTTGGGCGTCTCTCGGGTAGAGAGGCTGGCAAACCGCCACCAACAATTGTTGAGTATGCCGCCTCGTTTTTTCCGGTTCTGTTTATCGTACTGGTGCTGCGTTCCTTTATTTTCGAGCCTTTTCGGATTCCATCGGGATCTATGATCCCAACCTTGCTGGTCGGTGACTTCATCCTGGTAAGTAAATTCTCCTATGGCGTACGTCTGCCGGTAATACATAAAAAAATACTACATACAGGTGAGCCGGAAACCGGCGATGTCGCGGTATTCCGATTTCCGGATAATCCGCGCCTGGATTACATCAAGCGTGTTGTTGGTGTTCCGGGGGATAGTGTCGAGTACCGGGATAAAACGTTCTACGTCAACGGTGAAGAAGTTCTCATTTCAGGTGAAACGCTTTATAGCGACATCAAATCGGACGCTAGTTATCCAAGGAGTCTGGTACAAAGTGAGAGCCTCGGCTCGAGCGACCATCAAATACTTGTCAATCCGCTGGCTCCGGCCGGTTTCACTGCGGGTAGTTGGCAAGTGCCCGAAGGGCACTATTTTTTGGTCGGCGACAATCGCGACAACAGCAATGACAGTCGCATGTGGGGATTTGTACCGGAGGAGAATCTTGTGGGTAAGGCTTTTCTGATCTGGATGCACTGGAGCGGGGGAGTCGAGTGGGATCGAATCGGAGATCGAATTAGATGACTCAGCTAGCAGTATCAAACGGCGCAAAGAAAAAAAACCACCGTAGTGCATTTGCCCGTAAGCAAAATGGTATGTCCTTGGTTGTATTGCTTATTGTACTTAGCGTCGCCGCCTTTTTCGGTATGTTTGCGTTTAAAGTAGTGCCTAGCTACCTGGAGTTTCTGACGGTCAAGTCTATCGGTAACGACATCGCGACGAATGCCGAGTTACTGAAAAAACCCAAGTCAAAAGTGATGCAGGCGATCAATCAGGCCTACCGTGCAAACAGTCTTTATGAACTCAAGCCTGAAGAATCGTTTGTACTGAAAAAAGACGGCGCAAGAGGCTTTCTGGTGCAAATTGACTATGAAAAACGCGCCACCCTGTTCAGCAATATTGACGTTGTAACGCGATTCAATCATACCTACGACGATATCTAGGGAACCTCGGCGGTACCGGTCAATTGCCGGTACCCGCTGCTTCAGACTCTCGCGCTCTGGCTTTGCGAAATCTTCGCGGCTACCTCCTCGTTCCCAAGTCTGCCATGTTTGTTCAGCCCTCATGAATAACTGAGTGGCTCCAGATCTTTCCCGTACCTAGCCTGCTCTATTCACGAAGGCGAAAACAGTGACATTGAAAACTAAGCCATTTCCAGTTAGAAAAGCAGTTTTAGCGTCGCTTTGGGTGTTCGCACACTGTTTTCTATTCACCACCAGTGCCCGTCTGCCGTCGCAGCTCACTCGATTCAGCTCAACCCGTAGATTTCTACGAATTTCGCTGAATCGAGCGACCTGCTTAGGTAGCCAGACTCTGGTGGCGAACCCTTCATGAATAGAGCAGGCTAGCGTCTAAAACGCAAATCTTGCACCGTTTAGTGCACAATAGGGTCGTGGCCCACGATCTCTTACACGTGTGATCAAAAAAGATAAACTCAATCACCTGCTCGGTTTCGAAATAACTGAAGCGGACTTTTACGAGGAAGCATTCACGCATCGTAGTCTCGGTAAGCGCAACTATGAGCGTCTTGAATTTCTTGGTGACGCGGTATTACAGCTTGTTATTTCTGAATTACTTTACAAAGCACATACGACGGTAAATGAAGGCGCATTAAGTCGCATGCGTGCCAGTCTGGTACGCGGTGAGTCTTTGGCGTCCATTGCGCGTGACCAGGGTCTTGGGGATTGGTTGAATCTGGGCAGCAGCGAATTGCGCAGCGGTGTCTTTGATCGTGACTCGGTTCTGGCGGATGTTGTTGAATCGCTTATTGGCGCCATTTACCTGGACCGAGGTATGCCGTATGCCCGGGCCTTTATCGAACGGGTATTCGCGGAAAAACTCGCTAACGTATCTGTCGATGTGCAGGAGCTCAAAGATCCAAAATCTCGATTGCAGGAATATTTGCAGGCGCGCGGACAGTCTTTACCGGAATATACACTGCTGAAGACCGAAGGCATGCCACACCAGCGGCAGTTCACGGTTGAATGCCGAATTATCGGTACCGATCAGGCCGCCGTTGCTACAGCCGGCAGTCGGCGCAGAGCCGAGCAGCAGGCCGCAGATGCCGCGCTTCAGCTGGCAGAATCGCGCAATTCTTAATCCGCTGTCATTCAGTGCAGTTCAACCGTAGATATCCTCATTGCTGCCTTCTTGGTCTGTGTCGAGCTACCCATTGTCTGGTAAGGTGCTGTGCTATCAGGTGCCAGGTTGTTGCTGGTGTTGGAATTCGCGCGTCGGTATATCTGAGCATCGAGTTTGTGATAAGCGAAGTTGTGGCGAACTGAAAAGTTATGAATTCAAATTGATTACGTGAGGGGAAGACTATGTGTGATGCTTGTGTAATGAACGCTGTAAAAGAAAAAATGTTATCCCGACGAGATTTTTTCACGACATCTGCTGCGGTTGTCGCGGCTACTGCGATGTCTTCATCCAGTCTGGCTCTCGCTGATGGCCACGGTTCGGTCGAAGACATGACGCATGAGTTACATGAAAATTTTCCAACCTATTTTGGTACCCCTCAATTTAAGATGACGCAGAAGTTTAACTGGGATGAACACAAGTTCAACCTGTTTGAACTCTCGATAAACGAGCACACCGGGACACACATTGATGCGCCGTTGCACTTCTCAGCCGATGGTCAGTCGGTAGCGGAAATTCCTTTGTCTAATCTGGTCGTACCACTGTGCGTTATCGATATCCGGGCAAGAGCCGCACAAGACGCGGATACACTTGTCACTCCTGATGACATCCGCCAATGGATTTCTGCAAATGGCGATATTCCACAAAATGCCTGTGTTGCGATGAATTCGGGTTGGTCTGAGAAAGTTGACACTGACGGGTTTCGAAATGCCGACGCAGAAGGGAAGCAACACTACCCGGGTTTTCATGTTGAAGCAGCCATGATGTTGATGGAGGAGACAGGAGCTATGTCTATCGCATCAGATACCTTGTCTATCGATCACGGTATTTCGGCTGACTTCGCAACTCACTATGCATGGCTGCCGACAGGACGTTTTGCCATTGAAAATCTGGCTAACCTCGATAACGTACCGCAAAGCGGCGCCACATTGGTCGTTGGAGCACCAAAGTTTCGAGGTGGAACCGGTGGGCCAGCGCGCATTTTTGCTCTGGTCTGAGCACTGACATTTCCCGTTTACTCAAACAACAACTGCAACCCTTGTCTAAGATTCCAGAAAAAACGCAATATTGCGGTAATGTCGCAATCGTTGGCCGTCCGAATGTAGGCAAGTCAACACTTCTTAACCGGTTGGTCGGGCAAAAGCTCAGCATTACTGCGCGCAAACCACAAACGACACGCCATGCTATCGTCGGTGTCAGTACCATTGATGATCGTCAGGCGATCTACGTCGATACACCCGGTATTCACCAGCAGGGAAAGCGTGCGTTGAATCAGGTGCTCAATCGCACTGCCGCCAATACGCTGCATGATGTCGACGTGATTGTCTGGGTCATTCAGTCGCTGGCCTGGGACGAGCACGACGAGCGTGCACGTTCGCTTATTGAAGCGGCAGCTGACGTAAAAGTGCCTTTGTTTGTCTTCGTTAACAAGGTTGACCGGGTCGAGCCTCGCAGCAGACTGTTGCCTTTTCTGGATTCCTTGCCTGTACCTTCTGCAGACGCATTGAGTGAAAAAGCACAGTGTTTTTCTCGTGTTGAAATAATCCCGGGTTCTGCGTTAAAAGGTACGGCTGTCTATGTTCTCCAGTCACAAATATTCGAAGCCTTACCGGAGTCGCCGTTCAGGTTTGCAGAGGACGATTTAACGGATCGCTCATCACGATTTCTGGCTTCGGAACATGTGCGTGAGCAGTTGACCCGTCAGCTATCGGATGAATTGCCGTATGCACTGACCGTAGAGATTGAACAATTCAATGAATCACCGGAGATGCTCCGCATCGGTGCCGTGATTTGGGTTGATAAAGACAGTCAAAAGGGGATCGTTATCGGTCGCAAAGGAGAGCGGCTCAAATCGGTTGGTACGCGGGCGCGCCAATCTTTGCAGGAATTGTTCGAGCGCAAGGTGTTCCTGCAGCTATGGGTGCGGGTCAAGACTGGGTGGGCGGATGATGAGCGTGCGCTACAAAGCCTCGGATACACAGATCATTCGGAAAGTTACACGGATGGGCCTGCGAAGTGATCGCCCTGGAGTTTTATCCTGCTGTTTGTGTGCGCACAGACACACACGGATTTCCGTTTTTTCAGACTAACTGATCTGCTACTTTGCAACGGGTTCAGTTTTTAGCCGGATTTGTACTGCATACCCGCGCCTTGCGGGAAACCAGTCTGCTTGTTGACGTATTGACGCCGGACTACGGGGTTACGCGTCTTGTCGCGCGCGGAGCGCGCAGCTCCCGATCACGCATTCGACCGCTTGCGCAGCCATTTCAACCGTTGCTGGTGTCGTGGAGCGGTGCCCACGAACTAAAAACGCTAACCGCTCTGGAAGAGCAGGGACGATCTTATGCACTCGAGAAAATCAATCTCGCCTGTGCTTATTACCTCAATGAGTTGCTGCTGCGGCTATTGCCCCCGGACCAGCCCTGCGCGACGGTGTTTGCACGTTATGCAGCGTCGTTAGCCGAGCTGTCCACCGTTAAATCTGCGGGTGCGACGATTGAATCTATTCTCAGACATTTTGAAATAGAGCTTTTGGACAGTATGGGCTTATTGCCGAATTTCGCGCACTGTGTGCGTGTTCAGTCTGCGCCACAGGCAAGCGAAGGTGCGAACAGCCAAAGATTCTCACCGGTGTCAGCGACTGCCATCTATAATTTTTACCCCGAGCAAGGTTACGCTATCGAAGATGACCGGCAAACGGACGGGGTGGACTTTGCACAACGACCTGCGTTATCAGCTGAAAAGGGTACGAATGTTATTAACGAAGGTTTCTCGTCTCCGGTGATTAAGGTCAGTGGCAGTACCTTGCTAGCACTTGCAGAGAGACAATTTGATGACAAGTCGCTACAGGAGGCCAAGAACGTGATGCGTTCTCTTCTGGCTTTACATTTGGGTACCCGACCACTCAAGACACGAGAGATGATTGCTTTTTATACAAAGGCTGACTAACTCATGGATAGGCTAAGTGACAATAGCGGTGTTGATCGCTGGGAGCCATCCGATTTGACCGCGCCCGGTTTGGATACTGAGCGCGGTGCCAGTCTGTTGCCGGAAAATAACAACATCTACTCTGCGTGTTTTGCCTGCCTCATGCAACCTGATCCTTTTAGTAAGGCTGATATGGTTGTCGCTTTGTTTAAGGGATTGCACACATTCGAGCGAAATTGCCCTAGTGAAGCGCCGCGACGAATAGAAACGCCCGGCATCCCAGAAACTCCACGCCTTGTCGATCCCCGCCAGGTCAGCAAACGGGGGTTCGGTTCTGATGCCGGACGACTATCGCTGCTTCATGCGCTTGCTCATATAGAGTTTAATGCGATTAATCTTGCGCTCGATGCAGCTTATCGATTTCGTGATATGCCGGAGCAATTTGCAGAAAACTGGTTGCTGGTAGCTGCGGAGGAATCAATACATTTCTTACTCGTCGCTGAGCGACTCCGGCAACTGGATACGCGTTATGGCGCATTTGATGCGCATGCCGGGCTCTGGAATATGGCGCTAAAGACCGATCATGATGTGATGGTACGGATGGCATTGGTGCCGCGCGTATTGGAGGCACGTGGTCTTGATGTGGCGCCTCCAATGATAGAGAAATTTCGTCAACGTGAAGATCACATTAGTGCTGATATTTTACAAAGAATATTCAACGACGAGATCAGGCATGTGCAAATCGGAAACCACTGGTTTCGCTATTGCTGTGATGGGCGTAGTCTGAAACCATCGGATGTGTTCGCGCAGTTGTTACGGCAGCATTCGCGCGGCTATTTACGCGGACCGTATAATGCCGAAGCACGGGTGCAGGCTGGATTTTCGTTGGATGAGCTGGATGCCTTGCGAGAGATCGAGGCAGAGTGGAGTGATTGATCAACCGATCAATCGATCATTCAACAATCCATTTTGTTAAACGTAATGGTAACCCGGTGTTATCGTTGCGCTCGTCAGTAGACTCTGCATAAATAATATCAGCCGCTTGCCAATCACCCACAACCCAGCGGTTAGCTTCCATCCCTGACGATCCCATACCTTCAATGCCTGTGCTTGAGTCGTCAATTTTGTGGTCGACGACTCCTGTCAAAGCCTCATGGGCTACCTGTTTATTTAATGTTAAACGGTGATGAGCGGGTCGGTGCGTGTGTCCGTGCAATAACAGGGTGACATCCGAGGCGATCATTGTTTGTTCAACGGTTTGCTGGTTGACATCGCAAATCTCAGCCGTTTTACGGCTGTTCTCCGCCAGACTCTGGTCGCGTAATTGCCGTGCTTTTATAAGGCGCTCTTCAACGGATTTGGTAAGAAAATCCTGTTGCCAGTGTCTTGATCGTAGTTGCCTGCGCATCGCCTGATAATCAATATCATCTGTGCAGAGTGTGTCGCCATGCATTAGCAGTATTTTTCTACCATCCAGATCGAGAATAAACTGATCATCACTTATCAGTGTTAACCCAACGGAATTTGCAAAATTCTCACCGAGTAAAAAATCTCTATTGCCATGCATTAGAAAGATTTTACAACCGCTCGCGCTTAGTTTGGATAACGGTGTGAATACACGATCAAGGCTGCCATCATAGGCATCATCGCCTATCCAGTACTCGACCAGATCGCCGAGTATGAATAGCTGATCTGTTGAATCGATCATGGATTCAAAGAATGCCGCGGCGTGCCGCAAGGTCCTTTCATCCTGAACCTTCAAATGTAAATCGGCGATAAATACGGCTTGCGGCATGGCCTCAAAACCTGTGACTTACGGTGTAAAAAAATAGTTTTTACAAGATCTGCACAATGTCGTGTGATTTTGCAGGGTGTTTTCGATGCGCGAAGCTAAGCCTCTTCAACGACGACAGATTCGATAGTTACTGTCTCCAGTGGTACATCACCATGGTGACCCTGGTTGCCGGTCGGTACTTTGGCAATAGCCTCAACAGAATCCATACCATCAACAGTTTTCCCGAACACGCAATAACCCCAGCCGTCAGGGGTTTCTGATTTGAAGTCAAGAAAAGCATTATCTTGAAGATTAATGAAAAACTGCGAACTCGCAGAATGCGGATCAGGGGTGCGCGCCATTGCGATTGTGCCAGTCAGGTTTGTAAGATTGTTATTGGCTTCATTTTTGATGTTGGCGTGCGTGGTTTTCTGCTGCATGTTGCTGTCAAATCCACCGCCCTGGATCATAAAGCCGGGGATCACACGATGGAAGATAGTATTGTCGTAAAAACCTTCATCAGCATAGCGTTTGAAGTTAGCAACAGTTTCCGGGGCAGCAGTTGCGTCGAGCGCAATCGAAATCAAACCATGGCTGGTTTTAATTTTTGCAATCATGATAGGACTTTTGTCGGTACAGGTTGGGGTCAGGTGTGTTGCATTGGTTGTGAATCATGGCTTCTTGTCGCAACACGATAACTGTAGCAGAGACCCGCTGTTCGCTGCCAGCTATTTGCGCCAGGATTGCAGCGACTGAATCATGGGGTCAAGAGTGACGTTATATTGGCGATGAGGTGATACACCTCAACATCGCAAAATGTGTATTTCCGGAGCAGGCAAACGACGTTTTGCGGGTATCAATCAGTGGTTTTTGTTGAGTCAGACTCTGCGGGTAGCATGACGACAACCTTTTCTATTTTTATCGTCTCTTTTGGTGTATCACGCGGGAACGGACCCCCGGGTCCTGTAACGGTGCCGCTGATAGATTCCACTACGTCAAATCCCTCAATCACGCGACCGAACACGGCGTAACCCCAACCACGTTGTGTTGAAGCAGTGTAGTCAAGCGGGGTGTTATCGACGGTGTTGATAAAAAATTGCGCTGTTGCAGAATGTGGTGCATTGGTTCGGGCCATGGCAATCGTAAAGCGGTTGTTTTTCAATCCGTTGTTTGCTTCATTGCGAATAGGGGCACGCGTTTCCTTGCGCTGAAAGTCTGCGGTAAAACCTCCACCCTGAATCATGAACCCATCGATAACCCGGTGGAAAATAGTACCGTCGTAGAACCCGTCGCTGACATAGGTTAGAAAATTTTCGACTGTTGCAGGGGCCTTTTTACCGTCGACTTCGATTACGATTCGTCCGGCTGATGTACTCATTTCGACAAGCTGTACACTGCTGTCGGAGGCGGACTCGTCAGCCTGAGCGGTTACAGCTGAGATGGTCGCTGCCAGGAATGCCGTCAGCAGGACACCGGTCAATCCTCGGATTTGGGGAAACTGAAACACAGAAGCTAAGTTTGCAATCTTCATCGATCTTTATCGGTTCTCAGGGATGTCTGGCACGGGTCTATTATTGCCGAAACCATGCCATTTTACCGCTTGACGAGGTCTCAGGCCGGGCGAATATCCAATCAGTAACAGATAGTCGGGCAATCGCATTATAGGGGTATTGGTGCACAGCCTGAAGAATTGGGGGCAGTCAACGCACACGCGTGGCAAACAGCGTAGTAAGATTGCGTCTTGAAATCGCCTGTCAGGTGATACGTACGACAATTTTACTAGAAGCCATCTCAAATTGAGATTGTACGCTCAGGCAAGGTGTGTGGCGCTTGATTAGCGCAGTTTACATGCAGTAAATGCGCAGCTCAGAACGGCACACAACGAAGGATCAGGGGGGCAGGACTCGGCGACCCCGACTCGGCGTCCCCGACTGGGCGTCCCCGATCAATTTTGAGATGGCTTCTACTAATTCTGCTACCTTTAAAACACTTGGTATTTGCAGGCAGCTGAGCTGTCAAACCCTGTCTTGTGCGGCTGCAAGACATTTGAAGCCGCCTACGGTTTTATCAATCTTCCCGTCCCATGCTAACGATTTACAACACGCTGAGTAAGAAGAAACAGGTTTTTACACCGATAAACCCCGAAAAAATCGGCATGTATGTCTGCGGCATGACGGTTTACGACCACTGTCACATTGGTCATGCCCGGGTGCTGGTGGTTTTTGACACGGTGGCCCGTCATTTACGTGCCAGCGGTTATGACGTCATGTATGTGCGCAACATAACGGATGTTGATGACAAGATTATCAATCGCGCACTGACCAACAATGAAACGTTCACAGAGCTAGCTGAACGCTATGTGGTGGCGATGCATGAGGATGAAAAGGCACTGGGTAATCTCAGCCCTGATCTGGAACCCCGGGCTACCGAAAACATACCGCAGATACTCAACTTGATAAACCAACTGATCGACGCCGGTCACGCTTATCATGTACCAGGTAGCGATGTGTACTTCGCGATCAACACATGCCCGGACTATGGCAAGCTCAGCGGCAGACGACCGGAAGAGTTGCGTGCTGGCGAGCGTATTGCGGTGGACAAAAATAAACAGGACCCACTCGATTTTGTGCTCTGGAAAGCAGCCAAGAGGGATGAGCCTCACTGGGATTCCCCGTGGGGACCGGGTCGACCCGGGTGGCATATTGAGTGTTCCGCAATGGCTGCAGAAAATCTGGGTAATCATTTTGATATCCATGGTGGCGGTATGGACCTGCAGTTTCCTCATCACGAGAATGAAATTGCACAAAGTGAATGCGCTAATCGCGAAACGTTCGCGAACTACTGGATGCACAATGGTCTGGTCAGGCTCGATGACGAGAAGATGTCTAAATCGCTTGGTAATTTCTTCACCATCCGCGATGTGCTGCAGCTCTATCACGGGGAAGAAATCCGTTTCTTTATTCTGTCCAGTCACTACAGAAGTCCACTGAATTACTCGACAGATCAAATGCAGCAAGCGCGTGCCGGACTACGCAGGCTGTACACAGCTCTTGCCCAGGCAGGTTTGTCTAACGATGATGCTCAAACGCAGAGCAGGTCAGCTCCAGAGTCCCGTTGGACGACTGATTTCATCGCGGCTTTGGATGATGACTTCAATACGCCCGAGGCTATTGCTGTGTTATTTGCACTCGCTACCGCGCTTAACAAGGCCTCCGATTCAACTGATGCTCAATCCAGCGGGCCGGACAGTGCGTACACACTCGCAGTGAATTTGAAAACGTTGGGACAGCGACTGGGTATCCTGCAGCAAAACCCTGATGATTGGCTAAAACAGGCAGGTGGCGAATCTGCCGATGCCGGGCCTTCAGATTCAGAAATCGACGCTTTGATTGCTCAGCGATCCGAGGCCAGGGAGCAGAAAGATTGGGCCGCCAGTGATCGCATTCGTGACGAACTGGCTGACGCTGGTGTCGTATTAGAAGACAAGAACGGGAAAACCACATGGCGTCGACAATGATCGATATTCTTTCATCCTGCTGCATTCTTCGGTAATGGCCTCTTCAAGCAAACAGGCCGGCCGACGCAAAGCACGCGTTAAAGCGCTTCAAGGTCTTTATCAATGGGACTTGAATCAGGCGGCAGGTAACGAATCCGGAGGGGATCAGATTGCCAGTCAATTTCATGCCCATCAGGACATGAAGGGTGTGGATGACGAGTATTTCCTCGAACTCCTGAATCAAACCATCCGGAGTTTGTCGGATTTGGATGCCAAACTGACGTCGTCACTTGATCGGGCAGTCGACGAACTTGATCCGATAGAACGATCCATCTGTCGGCTGGGGGCCTACGAGCTGGTCCGACGGCTGGACGTGCCGGTGCGGGTCGTGATTAATGAATGGGTAGAAATTGCCAAGCGTTTCGGGTCGGATCACGGCTACAAATATATTAACGGTGTGATGGATAAACTGGCGCTGGCCGAGCGCTCATTCGAGGTCGGACAGATCGGTGTCGATCAATCTGCGGTAAACTCGGATAACAAGAAAGTCTAGCCTGCTCAATTCACGAAGGCGAAAACAGTGACAATGAAAACTAAGCCATTTCCAGTTAGAAAAGCAGTTTTAGCGTCGCTGCGGGTGTTCGCACACTGTTTTCTATTCATCACCAGTGCCCGTCTGCCGTCGCAGCTCACTCGATTGAGCTCAACCCGTAGATTTCTACGAGTTTCGCTGAATCGAGCGACCTGCTTAGGTAGCCAGACTCTGGTGGCGAACCCTTCATGAATCGAGCAGGCTAGGGGTTAGCCGATGCAGGCCAACGTTGACCATCGTCAATTGTTTGCACATCCAGCAAATTTTCTGGCTCTGGGCTGTGGTGCCGGGTTGTCGCGCTATGCACCGGGCACGGTTGGTACGCTGGTAGCTTTGCCGTTGTTCATGGTCATGCCTAAAGCCAACCCGATGTTCTATCTGGGTGTGTTAATACTGATGTTTATCATCGGTGTCTGGGTTTGTGGATACAGCGCCGGACTACTCGGTGCGCATGATCACCCGTCGATTGTCTATGACGAGATCGTTGGCATGTTGCTGGCGGTTTTCCTGCTGCCTGCTTCGCCCGCCTGGTTGCTGCTGGCGTTTCTGCTATTCCGGTTCTTCGACATCGTAAAGCCATGGCCAATCGGATGGGTGGACAAGCGTGTCGACGGCGGCATGGGTATCATGCTGGACGATATTCTCGCGGGACTGATGGCCTGGCTGGTGTTGCAGTGGCTGTACCGCTGGATAGTACCCATGCTGAGTGCCGGCTAAATAACGCAAGCTGTACTGTGGCAACTTGTACTGTGGCTTTACGGCAAAGCGACACCGTGCTCACGCAGGCGCGCAGCAAGACGGATTAGCGGCAGTCCGATCAGCGCGTTTGGATCATCGCCGCTCAGTGATTCCAGTAGCGCGATACCGCGCGCCTCCGAACGAAACGCACCGGCGCAATCGAGTGGCTGATCATGCGCGACGTAGCGTTTGATTTCATCCGTTGAGAGCTCTCGAAACCGCGCTGTGACGTTAACACTGTCAACACTTGCAGGCTGGTCACCGGTACTGACCACGCACATCGCCGTCCTGAATACCACGGTCCGGCCACTCATCGCTGCCAGCTGTAACTCGGCATTTTCAACGCTCTTCGGTTTGCCAAGAATTCTGCCCGAACAATCAGCTACCTGATCTGATCCGATGACAAGTGTAACTGTCGATCCCGTCGACTCTGCTGCCAGCCGGCTGAGGATACTACGGGCCTTAATTTGCGCTAGCCGCTCAACGAGCCGTGCCGGTGTTTCACCCGGCTCGGGCGATTCATCGCACTCGGGTGCCATTTGCTCAAATGGCAAACCCAACCGAGCCAGGAGCTCGCGTCGGTAAGGCGACGTTGACGCCAATATCAGGCGGAAGCGGGTATTATCTGTATCCTCTGCAATCATGCTTGCTGGTGATGGGTTTCGACCTGTGGTCGCACTCTATAGATTTGACGTCCATTTTGACAGATTTAACGCAATTTGTTATTTTTGACTGTTTGACGCGATTGTAATCAGCTGCGGCTGTAAGTAGCCATTCGTATAAAGATAAAGAGTGGTTTTTAAGACCGGTTCGGGCAGTAATCGCCTCGAGAGTGGGTTGGCAGGTTCAAATGGTGACAGATATACCGGCTGGTGAACGATTCAGTCCGGCTCAGCTCTACAAGTCAGCTTCCGAGAACCAATGTTTGTTTCGTGCGGAAGTGCCGGTAGCGGCTTTCCAGCGCCTCAACCAGCTGATCCGTGATTATCGTCTCGTCGCCGCCAATCAGTCTGTGACGTCATTGAAAACCGGAGCTGTGGCCGCTGGTGCTGGTGACGAACACGTTGGCGGGGTGTTCTCGGCGAAATTCACGCTGGGTAAGTTTGCAGAAAGCAGTTTTTTTAGCAATGAATCCGGCCATGAGTCCGGCAGTAGTTCAGGTGTACTTGCTAATTCAGCCAATGGTGTTCAGGGCAGCAAGGATGAGCGGGCAGCAGCGACTCCGATGATCACCGCATCGGGCGAATTGCAGGCTACACTGGAACTGCAATGTCAGCGTTGTCTTGGGACCTATCAGCATGACGTCGCCACCCAGTTCAAGTTTGCCTTTGCGGCAAACGAACTAACGGCTGATTTACTGCCTGACAGCTATGACCCGGTCTTGTTGGGTGAAGACGGATATCTCACCGTCGTCGAAATGTTTGAAGATGAGTTGCTGCTGCGATTACCCACTCATGCAATGCATGAAGATTCAGCAGATTGTGATAATACGGGCGTGCCTTACGAGGAGCATGTAATTGACCCCTCAGAAGCAAAGCCTGAAAATCCGTTTGCGGCATTGAAAGGCCTGTCCTTTCCTGACAATTAATGACAGCCTGACAGTTGATGACAGTTTTACCCGATACCGGCACTTGCAGGTATTGATACCGATTAAATACAGATTATGCTCTGGAAGCAGCAGTTGCCGAAATACAGGCAGCCGGAATGTTGCTGCAGAGTACAGGGTTTGAACCTACGCTTATTGAGTACCGGGTTTTTAACCTTTAACGTGAATCAGAGATTACTTACAGACTGAATTAGCAGTCGGGGTGACAGGTTATGGCAGTACAACAAAGTAGAAAAACTCCATCCAGACGCGGTATGCGTCGCTCTCACGATCGGTTGCGTGGCGCTACCTTATCGACGGACCCGACAACCGGTGAATTGCACCGGCGTCATCACGTCACAAAAGACGGGTTCTATAAAGGTCAACTTGTCGTCGAGCAGCCCGAAGAAGATGAAGACGAGGATGATGAGGAGTAGACGTCCCATTAGGACGTGACTCCAATTTATCACTCAGGCAGGAAGCTCTCACAACACGTGAGGAAAAAATTTAGGCAGCAACCGAGCGTGTTACGGATACGCAGCACCACAGGTGCGCTCGGGTGGTGTGGCTGCCTGCTTTCCAGGCCTTGCGCTGCGCCAGCGACTGTCCCCGCATGATCGCTATCGATGCGATGAGTGGTGATGGTGGCGCGCCAGTAACGGTGGCCGCCGTTAGCGCGTTCCTGACTGATCATCCGGATACACGCCTGGCATTGGTCGGTGACCCGGCTGTACTGACTGATGAGATCGCCAAACTGGCCGAGCCCGCGCGAGCAACCGTTACGCGTTGCGAAATCATTCCCGCCAGTGAAGTCGTCGAGATGCACGATTCGACCCGCGATGCGTTACGCAACAAAAAAGACTCGTCGATGCGTGTTGCTATCAATTGCGTTAAATCCGGGCAGGCCACCGCTTGTGTCAGTGCCGGGAATACCGGTGCGTTGCTCGCCATCAGTAAATTTGTGCTTAAAACCCTCCCTGGGATAGCTCGGCCGGCTATCTGCACCACGTTACCAACGATCAACGGTCATACCCATATGCTGGATCTAGGTGCTAACGTGGACTGCACACCTGATCATTTACTTCAATTTGCAGTAATGGGTTCTGTGCTTGCCTCTGCGGTCGACAGCAATGCGAACCCGCGTGTTGGTTTGCTCAATATCGGTAGCGAAAATATCAAAGGCAATGAACAGGTAAAGGAAGCAGCTCTTTTACTTGACCAGATGCGCGAGCGCGGTAGTCTGGATTACACTGGATTTGTGGAAGGAGATGGTATCTACACAGGTGAGTGCGATGTTGTGGTTTGCGATGGTTTTGCTGGCAATGTCTCACTGAAATCTGTCGAGGGTGTCGCGCGGATGATTCGTGTATTTATGCGCGAAGAATTTTCGCGTTCACCGCTGACTAAACTGGCCGCGGCCATCGCCAGACCGGTATTGAAACGGTTCGGCCGGCGGATTGACCCGCGCCGCTATAACGGTGCCAGTTTGCTGGGATTGCAGGGTGTGGTTATAAAAAGTCATGGCGGAGCAGATGCTTTGGCATTCGCCAATGCAGTCGATATAGCTCGACTGGAAGCAGAAAAGAATGTACCGGCAAAGATCGGCGAAGCTATTGCAGCACAGCTTGATCTGGCAGGTAGCCCGACATCCGACCAGGCGCCAACAAAGCTCACTCAGACGTTATGAGTAACAGAGAATCCAACACTGTTTACTCCCGTATTGCCGGCACCGGTGGTTATCTGCCCGAACGTATCCTGACGAACCAGGAACTTGAGGCGATGGTCGATACCAGTGATGAGTGGATTACCTCGCGCACAGGAATCCAGCAACGTCATATTGCGGCAGATAATGAATTTACGCTGGATCTGGCCGAGCACGCTTCTCGGCAGGCCATCAGCAATGCCGGTTTGCAGACCAGTGATATTGATTTGATTGTGGTGGCAACAACTACACCCGATCAGGTTTTTCCGAGCACTGCCTGTCTGCTGCAGAGTCGGCTCGATATCCATGGTTGTCCGGCATTTGACGTGCAGGCGGTGTGCACCGGTTTTGTTTATGCATTTTCGGTGGCGGATAAATTTATCCGAACCGGGACCTCGCGCTGTGCGCTCGTCGTGGGTGCAGAAACCTTTTCCCGCATTATTGACTGGACCGATAGAAACACCTGTGTGTTGTTTGGTGACGGTGCCGGAGCAGTTGTGATACAGGCCCACGACGCCCCCGGAGTCTATTCGACGCATCTGCATGCCGATGGTGATTATGCCAGCCTGCTGCATGTACCCAGTGGTGTCTCCAACAACCTTGCTGCTGTCCAGGAAGGACGCGCCTACGTCGAGATGTCAGGCACTGAAGTTTTCAAGATGGCCGTCAACACCCTGGGTCGTATTGTCGACGAAACGCTTGAGGCTAATCAGATGACGCGTGACGATGTTGATTGGCTGGTTCCTCATCAAGCCAACCTTCGAATCATCAACGCCATTGCCAAAAAGCTGAATCTGCCCATGGAGAAGGTTATCCTGACAGTGGCTCAACAGGGCAATACTTCGGCTGCGTCTATACCTTTGGCGTTACATGAGGGTATTACCAATGGCAATATTCAACGGGGTGAAACCGTGATGATTGAAGGTTTTGGTGGTGGCTTTACCTGGGGTTCAGCCCTGTTGCGTTATTAAAGATAACCTAAAGAGAACCTAAAGATAACCGCTCAGCTGTCTGGCCTTGGCCGCTTTGTGTTCACCCACTTAGAGCACCCGTAACACACTCATCCTGCGTGCGATATCTCATTTTCCTGTCCTGTGTCCTCTCAGCGCTTGCTCTCACCCGATTCTAAGGATTAGCGTCTTCATCCGGTGACGCGATCATTCCTGAACTGCGTCCCGCGGAGTGCGTTTATGAATCCAGGTGATGTATCAGCCACTGAAACCAATCAAAACTCCGACCGTGCTGTACCCGCAAACTCCGGCTACGAATCTGCGATGAGGCCTGGCCGGGTTTGTCGGGGTAATCCGCAATGGTCGGTGCTGATTGTTGATGATCATGAGTTGGTCCGTGTCGGCATGCGACGCATACTCGAAGATGTTGAGTCAATCGGACGGTTTGTCGAAGCTGCCAATGGTGAGCGTGCTCTTGAGCTTGCCCGGCATGATCGATTTGACCTTATTTTTCTCGATCTAAGTCTGCCCGGTATAAGCGGGCTTGAGACTGCCATGGAACTGCTGCGTCGCTGGCCGGAGGTGCGCATTATTGTGTTGACTGCGGTCCGTGAATTCACTTTTACGCGCCAGCTGGTTGATCTGGGTGTCAAAGGCTACCTGACCAAGGATTGCGATCCGGAGCAAATGGAGAAGGCTATTTACGACGTAATGGCTGGCCGGGTGTATCTGGCGCCCCAGGTCGCGCAACAGCTGGCTGTAGGATTGCCGGATCCGGTTGAAAAACTGTTCAGAACTCTGACTGCGAGGGAAACTGAAATCGTCTTGCTGACGTTTCGCGGGTTGCGAAACCGTCAGATTGCCGAACGTTTGTTCATTAGCGAGAAAACAGTCAGCACACACCGTATGAAGGCGCTGGAGAAGCTCGAAGTTAAAAGCACCGCAGAGCTGACACGGCTGTTGCACAAACTCGATGCGTGGGATCAGCTGACCGGTTTATAACAATTCTTGCGTCAATCTGATGTAGCCGCTAGGCTCCTGATTGATGTCACGCAAAATGCCACCGAATGATCTTCGTGATGCGCCCGAGGCACTGCCGGTGCAGGCAGGGTCTGCGGACGGTGTAAAAAATTCGGCTGATACTGCTGCTGAGCCAGGCGACGGTGCAACACCGGTTGCTGCAAGTGCGGCTAAAACAGCAAAAGCTGCTGAGTTTGATGCCAAAGCCTTCCTGAAAACTGTAACGACCCGGCCCGGCGTTTATCGCATGTACAACGTGCATGACGATATTATTTATATCGGGAAAGCGAAAAATCTCAAGAACCGGCTCTCCAGCTATTTCACCAAAACGCACGACAGCCCGAAAACCCGTGTGCTGGTGGCACAGATAGCCCGGGTGGAATTCACGGTGACATCCAGTCCGGGTGACGCTCTGGTCCTTGAGCACAATCTGATCAAGGAACATCGTCCACGCTATAACGTCTTGTTGCGTGATGACAAAAGTTACCCGTATGTGTTTATTTCAACACGCGAAGACTTTCCGCGAGTCAGTTATCAGCGGGGTTCGCGCAAACGTCAGGGCAAATATATCGGACCCTATCCAAATGCCGGTGCGGTAAAGCGATCGTTGCGACTCGTACAGAAATTGTTTCGTGTCCGCCAGTGCGAGGATTCCTATTTTCGTAATCGGTCACGCCCGTGTCTGCAGTACCAGATAAAGCGATGTACTGCACCCTGCGTTGGTTTGGTCGATGAACAGGAATATCGCCAGGATGTGGATATGACGATCAAGCTACTTGAGGGCAAGGATCAGGAGGTTCTGGATAATCTTGCCGTGCAGATGGACGATGCCGCCTCAGATCTGAATTTCGAGCGTGCGGCGAAATTGCGTGACCAGCTGGCGACGTTAAAAATGACTGGTGATCGTGGTACCAGCATGAACGATAGTGGCAATTGTGATTATGTCGCTGCATTGACGAAAGCCGGACAGAGTTGTGTACAGGTGTTTCATGTCAGAAACGGTGTCAATCTGGGTAACAATGCGTTCTACCCGGCGACACCCGAAGGTAGTTCTGCGGGCGATATTCTGAATGCGTTTATCACACAGTTTTACTTCGAGCACGAAGTGCCGCGTGAGATAATCGTCAGCGAACCGGTTGAGGATCATGAGTTAACAGAGCAAGTACTGCGAGAACGGGCAGGTGCCGCGGTCTCTATTGCCTGGCGTGTTCGCGGTGAACGTGCAAAATTACAAAAACTTGCGCTCACCAATGCAGAAATCGCGTTGAATACGCGGCTGTCGTCTCGTTCGGGGATGGCAGCACGGATCGACGATTTACGCAGTTTTGTTGGTCACGAGGATATACCGAATCGCATGGAATGCTTTGATATTAGCCACACTATGGGTGAGGCGACGGTGGCATCTTGTGTGGTATTCAACGCTGAAGGCCCCGTAAAAGCTGAATACAGGCGCTTTAACATCGAGGATATTACCGCCGGTGATGATTATGCGGCGATGCGACAAGCGCTGACACGACGCTACACGCGTGCATTAAAAGAGAGCAGACCGCTGCCCGATATTTTGTTTATTGATGGTGGCAAAGGGCAGCTGGGTGTTGCGGTCGATGTGATGCGCGAATTGCAGATTGATGACATCACACTGGTTGGTGTGGCTAAGGGGCCGGACAGACGAGCCGGCGATGAAACCTTGATCCTGCACCACGCGAATATAGAGGCGCAGTTGGGTGCGGAATCTCCGGCCTTGTTGCTGGTGCAACAGATTCGTGATGAGGCGCATCGTTTTGCAATAGCTGGACATCGCAGCAAGCGCGCAAAAGCACGTAAGCAATCAGTGCTCGAAGAGATTCCCGGTTTGGGACCCAAACGCCGGAAACAGCTATTGACCCATTTTGGTGGACTACGGGGTCTTGAACATGCTGGTGTTGATGATATCGCCGCGGTCCCGGGCATCAGTTTGCAGTTGGCAGATGCTGTATATGAAACGTTGCACCCGACTCAACCGACAGGTTCACAGGGTTAAAATTGTTTGTTTGGGCCGCGCAGGCTTAAGAATCAGAGTTAGTCATGATATTTAACGTTCCTGTTTTATTGACGTTGCTGCGCATCTTGCTGCTGCCTGTCATCGTTGTGGTGTTTTACCTGGACTACAGTTGGGCACGCCCGGCCAGTTGCGTGATTTTTATACTGGCGGGCATTACAGACTGGCTTGACGGGTACCTGGCTCGTCGTCTGGGACAGGAGTCGCGATTTGGCGCTTTCCTTGATCCGGTTGCCGATAAACTGATGGTTGCTTCGGTTCTGATCCTGATCGTTGAATTCGACAACAGTCCTTGGTTGACCATACCCGCTATTATCGTGATCGGGCGTGAGATAACCATCAGTGCACTGCGTGAGTGGATGGCTGATATGGGGCAACGTGGCAAGGTGGCTGTTAGCTACCTCGGTAAATTAAAAACCACTTTGCAAATCGTCGCGCTCGCCCTGCTGTTGTGGCACCACGATATCGCAGGACTGCCTACCTACCGGATCGGTATGATTGCTTTGTATGTGGCAACCATTCTGACTATATGGTCGATGGTTGGTTACATTCGAGCCGCCTTCGCGTCGGATTCATTGCCCGCGAAAACTAACAACAGCGCAAGCAACAGTGCTAACAACAACGCGAACAACAGCGTAAATCCAAAAATACCGTGAAGTGATTTAATCGATTCTTCTCGAATCGATCGGCTCGCGTTAAATACAGCGTTTTTTCAAGCAAGAGAAATTCGCCATTTTCTGCAATATCGCGCCTGAAATGTTTTTCGGGTGTTGTGGCCTGGATTTTGTTGCACTCCGGACAGGTATTTTTAGTTAACAGCCAACCTGTACATTCTGAATAATTAATCCGGCGATACCGCTGGTATCATTTTCGATCATGTCTGCAGTGAATTTAACTGAAGCGTTTGCATTGTTTGCCAAGGGCCTCGCCATGGGCGCTGCTAACGTCATTCCGGGAGTATCCGGTGGCACAATCGCACTTATAACCGGTATTTACGAGCGCTTGATAAACGCCATTAAGTCGTTCGATCACAGAGTTTTAAAACTGATTCTGCAACGGGATATAAAGTCCGCATGGCAACAGGTTGACGGGAGTTTTTTAGTCCCGGTACTGGCAGGTGTTGCAATCAGCATTGTGTCACTGGCGCGCATTCTGGAATTTCTACTTGAGCGCTATGAGACACTCACGATGGCATTTTTCTTCGGGTTGATTTTGTTATCCGTGTATTTCGTCGGAAAAACCGTACGCCAGTGGAACGCTGTTACATTCGTCATGCTGTTGGCAGGTACCGCAGTGGCGGTATCGATTGCGCTACTTGCGCCGGCGACGGAAAACGCATCGTTCTTTTATGTATTTCTGTGCGGTATTGTTGCGATCTGCAGCATGATTTTGCCCGGATTATCCGGCTCTTTTATTTTGATCATCATGGGCAATTATGCGCTGATACTGGGCGCTATTGGACGTGGCGATGTAGGTATTCTTTTACCACTGTTGCTCGGCTGCGTTGTTGGCCTGATTGCTTTTAGTCATTTTCTTGCCTGGGTGTTCAAGCACTTTCATGACCAGACGATTGCTTTGATGACCGGGTTTATCCTGGGCTCACTAGCCATTATCTGGCCGTGGAAACATACCTTGACGCAGATGATTGCGCGTGAAGGCAAGCCGGATAAAAACGTCGTTACAGGGTATGACTGGTACCTGCCATCGCTGTTGGAATCTGTTAATTGGCTGGCCATCGGACTCATAATTTTAGGTGGACTGGCGATCTATCTAATGGAGCGATTCTCCGGCGGCAGCCGGACCGCGAAAGCGTAAGAATGCCTAATTTGGGCACTTCTGCAACGCAGGTTTAGCGGCAATCTGACGATGGCAAGCAGCCAAATCGAATCGTCATTAAGGTTTCAGGTAAATATTTGGGTGGCCAGAACCGGTAAATGAGAGGCTGATCTTGACAGGCCAACATTTGCCGACCAAAATACTGGTCTGTTGTTAAGCGGGAGTAGCTCAGTTGGTAGAGCGGCACGTTGCCAACGTGCAGGTCGTCGGTTCGAACCCGATTTCCCGCTCCATTCTCAAACCTGCATCCCGTCCGGGGATCAGGTAGTCAGTGGCCGGTAGTTTTCGTGAGTGCTTTTCCTGCACGCAGGCAAACCATCGTGGATAGTATATAATCCTGTCGTTCTGCACAGGCTGAGTGGCAGAGTGGTTATGCAGCGGCCTGCAAAGCCGTGTACCTCGGTTCGATTCCGGGCTCAGCCTCCATCTAATTTTGCTCCCCTGGTCTCTCAGGTTGTTACTTTCTCGTTACGTGTTTTTGGTCCTGTTGCGTAATAGCGGGTTTTTCCGATGAACCTGTGGGTTGATGCTGATGCCTGCCCGGTTGCTATACGGGTGATTTTGTTCAAAGCGGCCCGTCGTACCGGTGTTCCTTTGACACTGGTAGCAAACCAGTACATCAAGACACCGTCAACAAAGAACATTCGTGCTGTTCAGGTGCCGCAGGGGTTTGACGTTGCTGACAACCATATTACACAGCACGTCCTGCCCGGCGATCTTGTTATTACCGGAGATATTCCTCTAGCGGCCGAGGTGATGGAAAAGGGCGCTCATGCGCTCAACCCGCGCGGCGAGTTGTATTCTGAAGATACGATACGTCAGAAACTCAATATGCGTGATTTTATGGAATCCATGCGCAGCAGTGGAGTGCAGACGGGTGGACCACCTCCGATGAATCAACGTGACCGAATGAATTTTGCCAATCACCTGGATCGCTTCCTGGCTAAACATCATCAGGGTTGATCACAGGTTGCGTCATCCGGATAGATCGACATGTTACACATCACTAACGGCGACAGTGCTGCTGACCTGATCCGCGCCAGTGGTATCGGAGGTGATGTTCTGCCGTGGCGTGATCCGATGCATCATGGCCCGTTTCCCGATGATCTTGAACTCGACGCACTCAGCCGACTACGAATTAGGTATTTAACGGGTGGCAGTGATGGGCAAACCGATTCCAAACACTCTTTTAACCACCGAGACGACACTCTGCGACAGAGTATCGATGAAGATGAAGTTGTGTTCTGGTTTGAGCACGATTTGCTCGATCAGCTACAAATTTTGCAGTTGTTGGACTGGTTCGGGCAAACAGAGAATCGTAAGTGCCGGTTATCGATGATATGTATAAACACCTTTCCCGGCATCGAAGATTTCCGCGGGTTGGGGCAGTTATCGGCTGATCAAATCGCAACACTTTTTCCGCAGCGCAAGGGTGTTCTGCAAAGTGAAATTGCTTACGCCTTCCGTGCATGGAAGGCTTTCAGGCAAGCCGATCCCGGCGCATTGCTTGAATTTGTGTCCCATCAAGCTGAAACCAGGTCACCGTTGCCGTATCTACCTGCTGCGCTATTGCGTCATTGTCAGGAATACCCGTGGCATACGGATGGGCTTACCCGGACTGAACGGCAAATACTGTCACTGGTAGATTCTGGGATCGACGCACCCTTTCAGCTGTTTGTAGACAATATGGCACTGGAGCAATGCTTGTATCTGGGTGATGCCAGAACTTATTCGATTATCGAATCGCTATGCTTCGCCGATACCCCGCTACTGAAAACTACTGACGGCGAGCCATTTAAGCATCATTACAACGACCCGAATGCAGGGCTTGCCACGTCACAACGACTGGAACTGACTGGCCATGCAACAAAGCAATTATCAAATCGTACAAATAGCTGGAAGTTTCTAGAAAGGGACGAATGGCTTGGCGGTGTGCATCTAAAAACAGGCACATCGCTCTGGCTCTGGAATGACGCTGAATATAGCTTCGTTCATGCTGACTGAAGTTTCGGATGTTCTACACAAGAATTCCCCAGCAGACCCTGGTGGGTTATGTTTAACGTCATACACTCACTATGGCAATACAAGTTATTTTAGATATCCACAAGTACCCGGGTATTTTCTTCTGGCAAATACAGCTGATATCAGCTAAACCTAAGAGGCAGAATAATCGCTCCGCTTGTGTGATATTCTTGTCCTCCCACCTAAAGCCCGGGTGGCGAAATTGGTAGACGCAAGGGACTTAAAATCCCTCGGTGGAAACACCGTGCCGGTTCGAGTCCGGCCCCGGGCACCAGTGAAAGCAAAGGCTTATAAGCGCACTGCATCCTAACCTATCATCAATTTTAATTGCCGTAGACACTATGCATACATCTGGGTGTGCTTTTCCTCACGTATATGTAAGCGCATACCCGGTCTAGACCTGAATCTCAACCCGCCGCATAGTGTCGATGTCTTTCAGCGCGTGGTTGGCGATGTCTTCAAGCGTCGCAAACCAAACATCGCCTTTTTCCAGTATCGGTTCGAGATAACGTTCTACCTCGCGCCAGCGCGCAAGCCGACCGGTCAGAAAAGGGTGCAGCACCGGCATCCAGAATCCTCCGGCTTCATACATTGCATTAAACTCTTCAAAAAAAGGTGCAATACCGGCTGATGGTCCGCGCACCGGCATCATGTAATTGATTTCTGCAAAGTGTGCAAAAGGTGGCCAGTCATCAGTGCCCCAGTGTGGGGGCAGTTCAATCAGATTACCCACGCTGGTTTCAACAAGATAGGGTAGATCATCAGCCATCATTGAACTGTCGTACAGAAAGTTGTGTTCGATCAGTCTTTTTAGAATAGCGGGAGTGATGCTGTAGACGGGTGCACGATAACCGCGCGGGTGGCGTCCGGTGAGCTTCATATGAACATCCATTGCTTTGCCGAACAGCTCTGCCTCTACCTCATCGCTGTGGTTCATCGGGTCTTCATGGCGCCATGAATGATGACCGATCTCGTGGCCGGCCTTTAATATCGACTCAACAGTGCCGGGGTAATTTTCCATAACCCAACCCGGCATGAAGAAAGTTTGAGTTAAGCCATAACGTTTATAAGATTCCAGAATCCGTGGCACGCCCACCGTAGGACCATATTGCCCCATTGATATGGCCTGCAGACGCAGTTCTCCGTCTTCGCGCCTCGCATCACGAATCAGTGAATCTGCGTCTATATCGAAGGTAATTGCAGCTGCGCACTTTGTGTTGTCTGGCCACGTCATCGGGTGTAGAAACATGGGAATGTCCTTCGGTGGTGATTGAAATAGTTCTTTGACGAATGTTACAGCAACCTATTTGGTTGGACAGTCTCTTATTCTTTGCAAGGGGGTTAAGGCCCTATTTTGACAACGAAAATTTAGTGCAGCACGACATGATTGTGATTGTGCATAACGGATAACCGGCACATCGATATAAAAGACCTGTGATAGGCACAGGATAGGGTGTTCGATCCAACGTCTGCGGTGGGCGAAATTAGCATCCAACAGACACAGGCTGTTGCCATTCAGTTTGTAGAGGTGCTGGTATTTGCATCTAAAATAAAGTCAAACTGTGATCCACTCATTGTTGCGAGGCTGTTTTTTAGGTTTTGATCGCCGCTAATCAGGATGTTTAGATAAGTTTGAGTTTATTGTGCTTGCGTTTTTTTGCAAGCATAGTTGGTCAACCTGTGACCATAAACATCAGGTAGATACAGGGAAGCTACGATCTATAGTATTGATCATGGATGATTTCACCGTGTTATCAACATTAACCTTGCGAATAAAAGTCAAGGTGCCGTTGCCACTCCGAAATCCCTCATTTGTCTATTCCTGAATCATACCATTCTGGTTAACAGTCTATACATCTGTTTTCCGGAATCTTACTTAAGCAACATGCAATAGTTTCTTTCAGTTGTCGAGAGATTGTTGTTTGAAACGAACTAAGCACATGATGTGCATGGCGAATACGGTTCGCCATACACGGTTTTAACTGATATGGATTCAGCGATGAAAAAGGATTTTATTGTTCTAAAACTGCGAAAATATTCAAAAAAAATATCTTCAATCAGCAGGCAAATACACCTGACATTGCTCTCTGGTGTGCTTTCGGCAGTCGCTATTTCGGTGGCAAATGCAGCCGAATCAATCACTGGTCTCAGTACTGACTATGGCGGTTTCTTTCAATCGAGTAGTAGCTCGGTTTCCAAAACAAGACCGGATTCCGCACACAATCTCCTGAGTATTACAACTGATAGTGGCACGTTCTCTACTGGTGTTAACGATGTTCTTTCAACGCTAGATCATGACGATGATGCTGTTTCTATCTATCTCGACATGGATTCAGATGCAGACGGCATTCCGAGCAAGCAAAAAAGTGTCACTGTAGAACAACCCACCGATACCGACAATGACGGCATTCCCGACGGCGAAGATGTCAATCTTGATAGCGACAATGATGGTGTGCCGGATAATGAGGATCTGGATCAAGATAATGACGGTATTCTGGATATTTATGAAGTTGCAGGTGGAACACCTGTATATTTCACGCCGTCTGAAGCAACTGAATCTGAAAACATCAATTCCTATTCAACGTCTTCGACTGGCATAAACGCATTCACATTAGATACGGCTAATAGTTTTATGCAGCTAGCCGGAAATCTGACGGCTAAGCAACCCACTGATCTGGTGGTTTACCCGGACGCATTGCACACCCTGGAAGGCGGTGCCGCTGTATTCAACCCTCCCGGCTATACAACATCTGCGTTTACCATTGATGATGCGTTTCCCGATTTCATCGGTAATGACGCGCTATTCACGTCTTCCAATGTACTCGGTGATTTCAGTTCTTCACGTATTGACCCTGATGACGGTCAGCAATTTTTCACCAATGTGGATATCCCCGAGATACTCGATTTTGAAGCTGACCTGTTGCATCTGGAGTTTACAACTAGCTTTACCGTCGATGATCCTGCTCGATACGGTGATTTTTTTCTGGAGCATCGTGAATACGCAGATGCTGCAAAAATTGAAATTCTTGTCAATGGCACTAGTGTCGTGGACATCACACAACCCGGCAGCACCAGTAACATTACCTGGTACCTTGACCCCGGCGAGATGATTCGCACCGAACTCGATCCGAGTGTGTTGAAACAAGGATCAAACACGGTGCGTTTTATTGTTGAAGATAGAGATGTTATTGGTGCAGTCGGGTTTGCTGCATTTGGGCGTTTTGGTGCTACCTATAGAGACACTGATGGTGATGGCATCCTTGATCTGAATGATATCGACAGTGACAACGATGGTATTCCTGATCTGGTCGAATCCGGTTTTAACGACGCGGACGGTGATGGCATTATTGATGGATTCACGGATTCTGATGGCGACGGATTTCATGATAATCATCCGGGTACTGCTGGAGTGGATACCGATGGAGATGGCACCTCAGATGCGTATGATCTTGATTCCGACGCAGATGGCATCCCGGACGCGATAGAGGCAGGGGATAATCCGACCTTTCCGCAAGATCGTGACGCTGATGGCATCCCGGATTTTCAGGATACTGATTCAGACAACGACGGTATAACCGACAGTCAGGAAGCTGCGACATCGGGTCTGGATAGCGATGGTGACGGTATCGATGATACCTATGATCCGGATCAGACTGGCGGTGAAGATCTTAACACTGATGGTATTGATGATGCGGTTGTCCAACAGGACACAGATGCTGACGGGGTACCTGATCACCTGGATCTTGATAGCGACAATGACGGTATTCCGGATGTGCAGGAAGGCAGTAACGTACCGTTGTCGGGTAATGACAGTGACGGCGATGGTATTGACGATGCCTTCGACCCGGACAGCAAGGGTACGCCTGCGGGTCAAACGGATAGCGATAACGATGGCATACCCGATCACCTGGATGCTGATTCAGACAACGACGGAATAACCGATGCTAACGAAGGCGGTGGCAGTGACACAGATGGTAACGGTGTTGTGGATGATTTCATCGATGCCAATGCTGACGGGCTGGATGATGCAGCCGCCGTAAATCCATTGCCGCTTGACGACACAGATGCTGACGGTACGCCTGATCATCTGGATTCGGATAGCGATAACGATGGCATCAATGATGTCATTGAATCCGGTGGCAGTGATGCAGATGGTGATGCTCAGGTAGACGACTTCACTGATACGGATGGAAACGGTCTGCATGACGGTAGTTCCGGTTTATCCGGGCCGGACACAGACGGGGATGCGATTCCCGATGTACTGGATCTTGATTCTGATGCGGACCGCATACCCGATGCGATAGAGGCAGTCGGTACGGCAGGTAATGGTGACAGTGATGGTGACAGCGTACCGGATTACCTTGATCTTGATTCGGATAATGACGGATTGTCAGACAGTACCGAAGGTGGTGTTTCAGGGGTAGACACGGACGCTGACGGTATTGACGATGCATTTGATGTTGACTCGCTGCCTGACGCGCTTGATACCGACAGCGATGGTGTGGCAGATAGCAGTTCGGCACTTGATAGCGATGCGGACGGTACGCCGGACTATCTTGATCTCGATTCCGATAACGATGGCATCAATGATATCAATGAAGCCGGTTTATCTGACGCTGATGCAGACGGCACGACCGATAACTTTGTCGACGATGATGGTGACGGTCAGGCCGACGGGGTTAACCCGATCATCCCCGATACTGATGGCGATGGCACACCTGATCAACTGGATGTCGACGCGGATAACGATGGCATTCCGGATGTTGTTGAAGGCAGCGCCGATACCGACGCAGACGGTATCGCCAATTGGCTTGATCTTGATTCCGACAACGATGGCATTCCCGATAACCAGGAGTCTCCGGTATCAGGTGTTGATACGGATGGTGATGGTATTGACGATGATTTCGATGTTGATCAGACCGAAGGCGAAGATGCTGATGGCAATGGCGTAGACGACGCTATTCAGACTCTCGATACTGACGCTGATGGAACGCCGGACTATCTTGATCTGGACGCCGACAACGATGGCATCAACGATATCTATGAAGCTGGTCTGCCAGATCTGGATGCTGACGGCGTTGTTGATGACTTTACTGATACGGATACCGATGGGTCGGCTGATGGTGTTCTTGCACCGGTCCCGGATACTGACAATGACGGGTCGCCGGACTTTCAGGATATAGATGCTGATGCCGATGGCATTCCGGACGCGTTAGAGGGAAGTCCTGATACCGATGGTGACGGACTGGCCGATTGGCTGGACCTCGATTCAGATAACGACGGTCTGCCGGATGCAGAGGAATCGCCGATTTCCGGTACTGACTCTGATGCAGATGGAATAGATGACTTGTTTGATGTTGATCAAACCGGTGGAATCGACACTGATGGCGATGGTGTCGATGATGCGATCACTCCCATTGATTCCGATGTCGACGGTTTACCCGACTATCTGGATGTGGATTCAGATAACGACGGCATTAGCGATGCAACTGAAGCCGGTGGCTCCGATGTAGATAACGATGGTGTCATTGATGAGCTGGTCGATGCGAATGGTGACGGTGTTGATGACGCAGTTGCACTTATTCCACTGCCCGACAATGACTCCGATGTTGATGGCGTGGTTGATCATCTGGATACAGATTCTGACAACGACGGTCTGCCGGATGCGTTAGAAGGCAATGTTGATACGGACGGTGATGGTATCCCGGACTATCTCGACCTCGACTCTGATAACGATGGACTAATCGATGCTGAAGAAGCATCAGTTTCGGGTAATGATTCGGACGGCGACGGCATTGACGATAGCTTTGACGTCGATGCTACCGGTGGCATTGATGCCAACGGCGACGGCGTTGATGATGCGGCTTCTGTGATTGACTCTGATGGCGATGGTGCACCTGACTACGTTGATCTGGATTCAGATAGTGATGGCATTAATGACATTCTCGAATCAGGTGGTGACGATGCAGATGGCGATGGCACGGTTGACGAATTTACCGATGCCGATAACAACGGTTTGCATGACGAACCGGTTGGCTCACCGAACACAGACACAGACGGTGACGGCGTTGTTGATTTTGCAGATGCTGACTCTGACAACGACGGTATACCGGATATCGTTGAGGCGGCTGCTGACGGGTCGGGACTAGCAGATACCGATGGTGACGGCGTGCCAAATTACCAGGATCTTGATTCTGACAATGACGGTATCAATGACATATACGAAGCTGGATTGCCGGATGTTGATGCCGATGGGTTGGTAGATGAATTTACCGATAGCGACGGTGACGGTCTTGCTGACAATACGGTAGCACCGTATCCGGATACTGACGCAGATGGCACCCCTGACGCACTCGATGTTGACGCTGATGGCGATGGGTTGCCTGACGCAATCGAAGGTTCTGCGGATACCGACGGCGATGGCATTGCTGATTGGCTTGATCTTGATTCAGACAATGATGGCATTCCTGACAATCTCGAATCCTTGCTCTCGGATAGTGACAGCGACGGTGATGGTATCGATGACGCTTATGATGCTGATGCCTCCGGCGGTGAAGATATCGATGGCGACGGTCTTGACGATACAGCGACCACGTTGGATACAGATGGAGATGGCACGCCTGATTACCTCGACCTGGATTCCGACAATGACGGCATTAACGACATCTATGAAGCGGGTTTGCCTGATACCGATGCCGATGGCCTGGTTGATAATTTTAGTGATGTGAATGGCGACGGTTCAGATGATGTGGTTACAGCACCTGTCACTGACACGGATGGTGATGGTGTACCAGATTTCCAGGAGAACGATGCAGACAATGACGGTATTCCGGATGCTGTTGAAGGCAGTATCGATACAGATGGCAACGGCGTTGCCGACTGGCAGGATACAGATTCGGATAACGATGGTATCCCGGACAGTGTTGAAGCATCGGTCAGCGGTGTGGATACAGATGGTGATGGTATTGACGACCTTTACGACGTGGATGTTACCGGTGGTGACGATGCTGACGATGACGGTGTAGATGATGCGGTCATTACGCTTGACACTGATGCCGATGGTGCAGCGGACTACGTTGATGAAGATTCGGATAACGATGGAATCCCGGATGCTACCGAAGGTGATATAGACAGTGATGGCGATGGCGCTCCGGATTATCTCGAAAGTGATTCGGATAACGACGGTATCCCGGATAGTGTTGAGAGCGCCATTGACAGCGACAGTGATGGTGCACCGGATTATCTTGATGAAGATTCAGATAGCGATGGAATTCCGGATGCAACCGAAGGTGATGTAGACAGTGACGGCGATGGCACACCAGATTATCTTGATGGTGACTCGGATGATGATGGCATTCCGGATAATGTTGAGAGCACTGTTGACAGCGACGCTGATGCTACACCGGATTATCTCGATGAAGATTCGGATAATGATGGCATTGCGGATGCTGTCGAAGGTGACGTAGACAGTGACGGTGATAATGCGCCGGATTATCTCGATGAAGATTCAGATAGCGATGGAATCCCCGATGCAACCGAAGGTGATGTAGACAGTGACGGCGATGGCGCACCGGATTATCTCGATGCTGACTCGGATGATGATGGCATTCCGGATAATGTCGAGAGCACTGTTGACAGCGACGCTGACGCAACGCCGGATTATCTTGATGGAGATTCGGATAATGATGGCATTGCGGATGCTGTCGAAGGTGACGTAGACAGTGACGGTGATGGTGCGCCGGATTATCTTGATGATGATTCAGATGGCGATGGCATCCCCGATGTTGTAGAAGCTGCTGGTAATGCTGGAACCGTGGACACTGATAATGACGGTGTGGCTGATCACCTTGATCTGGATTCTGATGGTGATGGTGTCACTGATGCGACAGAAGGTGCGATTGATACCGATGGTGATGGCGAGCCGGATTATCTGGATCTGGATTCAGATGACGACGGTATATCTGACATTATTGAATCAGGTGGTACGGACGCGGACGGTGACGGAATGGTTGACGGCTTTACCGACGCTGATGGCAATGGTCTGCACGACGAACCGGTCGGTTCACCGGAGATAGATACCGACGGTGACGGCGTGGTTGATTTTGCTGACGCCGATTCGGATAACGATGGCATCCCGGATGTGGTCGAGGGCATCGAAGATACGGATGGTGACGGTGTACCCAATTACCTTGATCCTGATTCAGACAATGATGGCATTCCAGACATCGTTGAAGCGGGTCTACCTGACAATGATGATGATGGCGTGCTCGATGACTTTGTTGATATCGACGGCGATGGTCTCGGCGATTCAGTAGTAGCGCCCAACCCGGATACCGACGGTGATGGTATCCCTGATGCAGTGGATGTGGATGCTGACGGAGATGGTTTACCCGATGCAGTGGAAGCCAGCGGAGCCCCGGGTTCAGTCGATACCGATGGTGACGGTGTACCCGATTGGCTGGATCTTGATTCGGAAAATGATGGTATTCCCGATGCTGAAGAATCAGAACTTGCCGGTGTCGATACTGATGGCGACGGCATTGATGATGCCTACGATAGCGATGCGACAGGAGGTCCCGACTCCAATGGCGATGGTGTTGACGATAACGCAGTTGTCCTTGATACCGATGCCGACGCTCTGCCGGATTACCTTGATCCGGATTCAGATAATGATGGCATCAACGACATAGTCGAAGCGGGTCTGCCGGATGTAGACAATGACGGTACTGTAGATGATTTTACAGACGCAGATGGTGATGGTTCAGACGATACCACTCTGATAGCTGTTACTGATACCGATGGCGATAGTGTGCCAGATTTCCAGGATACTGATTCTGATAATGACGGTACCCCAGACGCAGTCGAAGCGTCCGGCGCGCCAAACAACACAGATGCCGATAACGACGGTATTGCTGACTGGCAGGATCCGGATTCCGACAATGACGGTATTCCGGATAGCATCGAAGCACCGTCGAGTGGCGAAGACACTGATGGTGACGGTATTGATGATAGTTATGATGTTGATGTCACTGGCGGCACGGATGACAACGGTGATGGAGTTGATGATGCTATCGCAACACCTGATACCGATGCAGACGGATCTCCGGATTACCTGGATGTCGATGCCGATAATGACAACATTCCTGATAGTGTCGAAGCACCAGTCAGTGGTGTGGATAGTGACCTGGATGGTATTGACGATACCTTTGATGTGGATGTAACCGGTGGTACGGATGCTGATGGCGACGGTACAGATGATGCGATAACGGCCATGGATACCGACGCCGATGGTGTCGCGGATTTTCTCGATGATGATGCCGACGGTGACGGCATATCAGATTTGGTAGAGGGATCTGTTGATAGCGATGCTGACAACACACCGGATTTTCTCGATGATGATTCAGATGGTGATGGTATCGAAGACGCGGTGGAAGGCTCTGTTGATACCGATGCCGACAGCACACCGGATTATCTGGACGACGATTCAGATGCTGACGGTATACCGGATGCAATCGAGGGTGGGGTTGACACAGACGCTGATGGAATAGCCGATTATCTGGACGAGGATTCCGATAACGACGGGATCGACGATGCAGTTGAAGGTGTTGCTGATACTGATGGTGACTCGGTACCGGATGCGCTTGATACTGACGCAGATGGTGATGGAATTCCCGATGCGACTGAAGGTGTCACCGACACAGACGGTGACGGTACGCCGGATGCGCTCGATGTAGATTCCGATAATGACGGAATCCCGGATGCTGTTGAAGGCCAAGCTGATACTGATAATGATGGTATCGCGGATACACTTGATAGCGATTCAGATGGAGATGGTATTCCGGACGAACTGGAAGGTGTTGCAGATTCCAACAGTGACGGTACACCAAACTACCTCGACACGGATTCGGATGGTGATGGTATTGCCGATGCGCTAGAGGCAGGCGATGACCCAACCAATCCAGTTGATACCGATGCAGATGGCACCCCCGACTTCCTGGATGATGATTCAGACGATGACGGTATACCTGATGCAGTCGAACTCGGTGACAATAGCGCTACACCTGTAGATACAGATGCTGACGGTGCACCGAACTACGTTGACACGGATTCAGACAACGATGGTATTGCTGACAGTACTGAAGGTGTCGCGGACGCTGATGGCGACGGAGTTGCCGACTACATTGATCCGGCGTCAGATGCCGATGGTGATGGGTTGAGCGATGCAATTGAAGGTACTGTGGATACTGACGGTGATGGTACGCCTGATTTTCAGGATCTTGATTCCGATAACGATGGTGTCAGTGATGCTATCGAGGCGGAGTTTGAAGGCCAGTTTCCGGCAGACAGGGACAACGACGCGACGTTTGACTACATTGATATTGATGCGGATAACGACGGTATCAGTGATCTGACTGAGGGCAATCTCGATTCCGATGGTGATGGTGTAAGGGATTTCCGCGATCTCGATGTGGATAACGACGGAATCTTTGACATCATCGAAGTGCGTCTAGGCATGTTAGGTGTATTGCTGCTGGACGCTGATCTCGACGGCGTTATAGATCCATCGTTTGAATTCGGTGCGAACGGTATGGCCGATTTTGTTGAGGAAATACCCGAGTCAGGTATTGAAAACTATTCGCTGATAGATATTGATGGAGACGGTATACACGATTACCGGGATCTTGACAGCGACAATGATGGTTTGCTTGACACGATCGAGTCTGATCATCGAGATGAGAATCTTGATGGTCGCATAGACGTGCCGGTTGTGCTTAATGATGAATCGTCACTGTTGGTTTCAGGTGTTGATCAGAATGGCTTGGTCCAGGGTGCTGGTGGTGCTCCGCGCAACACTGATGTTGACGGACTTGCAGATTTCAGAGACCTTGATAGTGACAATGATGGACTGTCAGATTCCTATGAGGGTCTCGGGCCTGATGCTGATAGTGACAATGATGGCAGGTTTGACGACTTCGTTGATACCAACGGTGACGGGGTTGATGACGGCTATGCTGCGTCACCTACGGCACCGATCGACACGGACGGGAATGGTGTGCTGGATGCTATAGCATTGGATTCTGATGGTGATGGTCTAAGCGACTTGTTTGAAACCGGCGCTACGGATGCTGACAACGATGGCATGGTGGACGGATTCAGCGACGTGGATGGTGATGGTTTTGATGATGCTTTCGCTGTTATCCCGGCTATGGTCAGTGATCTGGATGGTGACGGTGTACCCAATCATCTCGATCTGGACAGTGACGGTGATGGTGTGTCGGATGTAATTGAGGCCGGTGGAATTGATGTTGATGGCGACGGCCGGGCAGACGAACCGCTTATCGCTGCGGCACTACCGGATATTGATGGAAACGGTGTATCTGATGTGCTGGAGGTCCCGTCACTTGGTAGTGTCCGTACAGGTCTTGCAGGAAGCGGTTGTGCAATTGTACCGCCGATACACAATACCGAACGCTCGCCGATCGACCCAATGCTGCCACTACTGGGAGTTTTTGCACTGGCTGGATTGCTACGGCGGCATCGACTGCGAACGCAGCCCACCTGATATCTGGTTGAGGCAATTAAACAGAAAAACGCCGGTATGAGCCGGCGTTTTTTGTGTTCGGAAAATGCGTCATGCGTTGGGTAGATTTCGGCTTTCAACCTGAGGCTGCTTATTTGAGCCTACCTTTACCCCACGGTGGGATACTAGTACTGTTCAGACAATTGATATTCTTGCGGGCTCGAACATCAGTGTATTGATTCGCACTGTCGCTTCATAGTTCTACCCAAATAACGGGGGCTCCAAATACTTGTCGGTCATTTGCATTCACGAACCGTTTACCTCGGTTCCATGCTGAGTCTGTGCCACGCGCTGGTGCTCCAGAGCCTCTACAGTGAACTTGTCACTCCACAGACGCAGCGGGTGACTAGGTTTTGCCGCTGACCAGCCTCTAGCCGATCTTTAAGTATCCGCTGCTATTTTGCTAGCCTGGGCTCATAAAGCATCTTTAGACGTTTCGCGTATACACCGCCCATCGTTAAATATCGCTACACCTTTCACCACATGCTGTTTACTGAGGAAATAGACATGCATCGTAATAATTGACTGGAGTGATCTCGTTCATCTTTCTATACTGGTGCAACGAACCGTTACCTGAATCTACCCGGAGTCCTTCAGTGCTTGAATTCAGTGAGAAATCTCTACAACTGCAAGCGCAGTTGCAGAGCTTCATGGATGAACACATCTACCCCAATGAAACAGCCTACGCAGAGCATTTGCATCATGTGGAAAATCGATGGGCTCCTCTTGCGCTGATAGACGAGCTCAAGGAAAAGGCAAGGCAAGCCGGCCTCTGGAACCTCTTTGTTCCACCGGACCTTGCTGAATTTGTTGATCACGATGGGTTAAGCAATTTTGAATACGCCCCGCTTGCGGAAGCCATGGGGCGTGTGCTGTGGGCGCCGGAAGTGTTCAACTGCAGTGCTCCTGACACTGGCAATATGGAAGTGTTTATGAAGTACGGCAACGCTGAGCAACAGGAACAATGGCTTACGCCGTTACTTAACGGCGAAATTCGATCAAGTTATTGTATGACAGAACCCCAGGTTGCAAGCTCGGATGCTACCAATGTGGAGCTCAGTATTGTTCAAGACGGCGATCATTGGGTGCTCAATGGCCGTAAATGGTTTATCACTAACGCCATGTATGAGCGCACGACGATATTCATTGTGATGGGTAAATCCGACCCTGACAACGCTGATCGGCACAAACAGCAGACACAGGTACTTGTGCCTAAAAGCACACCGGGCGTTGAATTGGTTCGTCCATTAACAACGCTCGGCTACGATGATGCGCCTCAGGGGCATGCAGAGGTGCATTTCGACAACGTGCGTGTTCCGCTGAGCAATGTTCTACTGGGTGAGGGACGAGGGTTCGAAATTGCTCAGGGCCGCCTTGGACCGGGCCGTATTCATCATTGTATGCGCCTTATCGGTATTGGGCAGCGTTCGCTAGAAATCACCTGTAAACGTACAGTATCGCGCTCGACTTTCGGCCGTACGCTGAGTAGCCACCAAAGCGTTCGAGAAGATATTTCCAAATGCTATTCCGAGCTTGAGATGGCGCGATTGCTGGTGATGAAAACCTGTAAAAAAATGGACGAAGTAGGCCCAAAAGGCGCAATGGATTTAATCGCAGCCAGTAAAACCACTGTGCCCATTATGATTCAGAACCTGATTGATCGCTGTATGCAGATTCATGGCGCAGGTGGTCTGACAGAAGATTACTGCATGGCGGAAGGTTTTAACTATGCACGCTGGTGTCGACAGGCGGACGGGCCTGATCAGGTTCATCAAATGGCGCTGGGTAAAATGATTATCAAGCGATACACCGAAGAATAAGTGTGTAAGGCAAGGGGCGTCAAATAATCGTTTCGCTGTACCGGGTTATGGGGGTTTTTAGGCAAAAACATACCCGGGATCTCTCACACTGCTTCAGTTTTTTGGTGATAGGTCAAGAGCAGTTACAGAATGCAACTGCTCTTGATTTAAGAGGAAAATAAACTGACTGATAGTCGTTTATTTTTAACGGGTATTATTACTTCGCCAGGAAGATTATCTCGCTTCGGCGATTGGCTTGTCGTCCTTCATTATCGCTGTTGTCAGCAATCGGCTGGCTTTCGCCCAGTCCGTTAGTGGTAATTCGGTTTTCATCGATACCAAGCTGAACCAATGCATCTTTAATGGACTCTGAGCGCGACAACGACAGACCTCGATTGTACTCGTCAGGCCCGGTATGGTCGGTGTGGCCCTCAATTAGTGCCGTCCGCTGAGGATTTGCGTCCAGGTATTCGGCAGCTTTTTCAATCGTACCCTGTGCTTCCGGGCGTAGACTGGATTCATCAAAGTCGAATAACACATTACTTAGAGTCAAGCTTGGGCCGCGTGGCGTTTCTACAATCTGCGGTGCCGGTTTAGGTGCTGGCAATGCAGCTACAGGTGCTTGCGGTGCTGGAATATCTTTTTTGGAATTTGCACATGCAGCAATAGAACTACTTAATAAGACAAAAGCGGAAATTTTCAGTACAGCAACAGTTTTCATATAGTACAACCACGAATTGATGAGGATGAGTAGCTGATAACGGCATCAATCCGCATACGTTAATGAGCTTTTGATTACATGGCCTTAATGTCGTTAGTAATAGTGGTTATGGATTTGATGTTTTGATTGGAAGATAAAAAGATAGGTCGACTGCTTCACAAATGAGCCTGAGTTAGCTCTTTTTAGCGCGTAAAGCTTAAGGAACTTCTGATTTATTGCCTGCGTTGCCAGGGCTGC
>CALFCF010000016.1 GCA_937951345.1 uncultured Granulosicoccaceae bacterium | reverse complement strand
GAACGGATCGGGTGTTTGTCCGCCATTGGCCAACACATCGTTTTGGTTGATCCCGAGAGTGTCGACGTAGAGTTGCTGTTCGTTGTTAATTTGCAGATACGGTCCCCACAGCAACCCGGTGTTCCATTTAGTGGCATCCAGTTCATTGCCGTTGAATTCATCCGAGAAAACCAGATTGAATTCGGACAGATCGGGCGATGCATTTGCAGGTGATGTTACATAAGCGCAAAACGTAAGCATTGCCAGTACGAAGCGGAATTTTATGTTTTTAGAATCCATTTTTATTTAATTCCTTGCAGGTTGGCTTTCAGCATTCGGCTGTGATTTTGCTGCTAACTGATACATCTACAGAACCGATGTATTACCGGAGGCGTGGTGATGAGTTCTATTATATTTACTGCGTAATTGGATCGATGGGCGATCAGTTGGCAGTGCGGGTATTCAATGTAAATCGCCAGCAGTTATTTGTTAGATGGATCACATTATTGTGATAGCAGAAGAGAAAATCAGGTAAAAAACTGGTGAGAGAAAATCTGAAAATTCTTTAATATTCTGCAAAACCAAATCGCGGAAAACCTATCCGCGCATTGGATTTCAAACATTTCTGTATTTGGACAGATCTACATTGTTGCAGCATCTACCGGAACGAAAAAATGGCGAAAAAACGGGACACTCCTAAAAGTTTTGCCCCAGCAGCATGCCTACAGCGTGTCTGCATCAGAATCATCAAGTTATGCCGCAGCTGAGCCACTGTCCCACTCTATTGGGCGATAGAATCTTCGTCTCCTGCAAATACTGGTCAGAGATTGATGAATTCAAGCCTCAGCAAAGAATTTGGTTTTGGCACCCAGATTCGTAAATCCCCGTACTTCGACGCCACTGTGCGTTGGGGCGCAACCGGATTTTCTGTTTACAACCACATGTACATACCTCGGGATTTTGGCGATCCGGTGCAGAATTTCTGGAACCTGACGGAAAAAGCCATTCTATGTGACGTTGCAGTTGAGCGACAGGTTGAGATCACTGGACCGGACGCAGCTGAATTCACTCAGTTGTTAACACCCCGCGACTTAAGCAAGTGCGCAGTCGGGCAATGTAAATACATTCTAATCACCAATGAAGCCGGTGGAATTATTAACGATCCGGTGTTACTGCGTCTGGCCGAAAATCATTTCTGGATATCGCTGGCTGACAGTGATGTGTTGCTATGGGCCCAGGGTGTTGCGGTCAATGCAGGGTTGGATGTCACTATCACTGAGCCGGATGTGTCGCCGCTTCAGCTTCAAGGTCCGAAATCTGGCGAAATTATGGAAGCCTTGTTCGGTAAACGCATCGCTGAACTACGTTACTACTGGCTCGAGGAATTTGAACTGGATGGTATTCCCTTACTTGTTTCTCGAACCGGATGGTCGAGTGAGCTGGGTTATGAATTGTATTTACGTGACGGTGCGCGTGGTGATGAGTTGTGGGAAAAGATCATGCAAGCGGGTGCGCCCTTTGGTTTGGCTGCCGGCCATACTTCGTCAATCCGTCGCATAGAAGGTGGCATGCTGTCCTACCACGCAGATATGGATATCTACACCAATCCTTACGAACTTGGGTTGGATCGACTGGTTGATCTGGATGCTGATATTAAATTCATTGGCAAGCAGGCACTGCAGAAGATTCGAGATACCGGGATAACGCGAAATCATGTCGGGGTTGAGATCTCCGGTGCACCATTGGTTGGACCAAATACTAATTTTTGGCCGATTCTGCATGCCTCCGGATCGAAAGATGAAGTTCTTGGTCAAGTGACTTCAGCTGTCCATTCGCCACGCTTAAAACGCAATATTGCATTGGCTATGGTGTCTTCGGAGTATGCAGCCGTTGGAACACCGCTACGAGTAAGTCTGCCGGATGGACCACGTGACGCTTCGGTTGTTGACAAACCTTTTTATGACCCAAAGAAAAATCTAGCGACTACTTAGAAGTCATCTGGGAATTGAGATTACGCGTTCAGGTAAGGCGTGTGGCGCTCGAGCAGAGCAGAACGGCACACAACCAAGGATCAGCGTGCAGGACTCGGCGTCCCCGATCGATTTTGAGATGACTTCCAGTAGAATGAATGATTAGAGTTAGACTGGCGTAAATATATCTATGAAGCAATATTTGTTACAGAACTGATGTCAGGATTGGAGTTATCATCATGTAACATCTTAAGCATATCTTCAGCGTTGCGTGGTTTGCTGAACATATACCCTTGCAGATAATCGCAGCCATTCTCAGCAAGAAAGTCACGTTGTTCCATTGTTTCTACACCTTCAGCGACTGTTGCAAGACCAAGATTCTTAGCCATCGCCAAGATAGTTGCGACAATTTCCAGATCATGTTGATCATCAGGTAGATCTCGAACGAACGAACGATCAATTTTAAGCGTATTGATAGGTAATTTTTTTAGGTAGCTGAGAGATGAATAGCCTGTACCGAAATCATCTAGTGCAATTGCGACACCTAAATCGTTAACTTTTTCCAAGAGCGATGAAGTCAGTTCAGTATTGTCCAGCAGGCCGGATTCAGTGAGTTCCAACTGCAGATCAGCAGGTTGTATGGCTCTGAAGTTAAGAATATTTTTCAGAACTTCAAGCAGATGATCGTTTCGAATCTGACGTGGTGATATATTTACTGAGATTTTTAAATCAAATCCGATTTTTTTCCACGCAGCCAACTGAGTGCAGGCTTGAGTGAGTACCCAATCTCCAACCTCCACGATTAAACCGTTTTCTTCGAGAGAGGGGATAAAAGCGTCCGGTGCAATTAAGCCCCTCTCAGGATGATTCCATCGAAGAAGAGCTTCTACGGCACAAATCTTCTTGCTATCTGTGCATATCTGAGGTTGGTAATACAATTCAAATTGATTCTCGCGAACAGCTTCTTTTAAATCATTGTCAAGTTTGTGACGAATTAAATTTTCTGTTTTCAGATCTTCGTTATAAAATACGTATTTGTTCTTTCCTTCAGTCTTTGCTTGGTACATTGCCATATCAGCATTTTTTAATAGCGAATCGACACTTTCTCCATCCTCAGGATAAACGCTGACACCAATACTTGTAGATATTGTGATATCTCTGTTTTCGATACGAACACATTTGTTTGTTATAGAGAGTATAGACTCAACGATCTGTTCAATTTCGTTATTAGATGCAATAGATGGAAGGGCAATGGTAAATTCGTCACCCCCCATTCTCGATATTACGTCTGTTTCGCGCACACATTCTCGTAAATGATCCCCTACAAACATAAGTAACGTATCACCGAATGCATGACCTAACGTGTCATTTATAATTTTGAAATTGTCCAAGTCGAGAAATACTACAGCCATTTTTGCCGAATTATTCTTTGACTGGATTAAAGCGTTTTCTGTTTTTTCCAGAAAATATGGTCGATTAGTTAGTTGAGTAAGGGCGTCGTAGTGAGCCAATCTGAATATTCGCTCATCAACCGCCTTTTTTTCAGTAATGTCTGTTAGTAAAGCAACGTAGCGACTTGGATTTCCAGCCTTGTCAACGAATGGCACGATCGTCGTGTCGGCCCAGTAGAAGTTTTGATCTTTTGTTACGCATCTTATTTCGCCACGCCAAGTTTTACCTGTTTTCAGAATATTCCTTATATTTGACGTAAACGACCACGGATGAAATCTGTAATCAATAAGGTTGCGCACATGATCTTTTAACTCATTCTCGTTGAATTGACTGGTCTTTTGAAAACGCTCGTTTGCGTACTCTATTAACCCATCTGGTGTTATGCTGATAACGATCGCGTGTTCATCGAGTGCATGTTTCTGAAATTCAAGTTCATTCAGAGACTTTTCGAGCTTTGTCATCGTACTACGTAGAGTCAAAAATAGCTTGAAGATATATCCGAGAAGAAGCAAGGCAAACGCATACATGGCAATTCGATAGCCACGCGTAGATTTGATTATATCGGCATTGTACTGACTATAAGTGGTGTATATGGCTTCTACACTTTTCCGTGTAGGTTGAGTGAAAAGTTCTTTCGCCGATTTATCGAGTGCCTGTTTCCGGTGAATTATTGTCTCAGCATGCTTGATAACATCGCTGACACTGGCTTTGTCGGTATTTTCCAAAATCTTTATTGTTGCGGCTGCTTGTGTTGCGTTTTTTTCGTCGGACCTGACGTGGAACAGCAGTATTTCTTTGAATAGGCGATCGACTAGTTCGTCAGTCGAGGTATTATTTGAGTCTAACTTGAAATTTTGTACAACGGTTGGAAAGTAGTAAAGAGAGTTTTTAAGAATTCCGTTATGTGATTGAAAACGCTCCATTAAGGATTTCTTTTGAAAAAATGCATCTGTTGCTTGATTTATTGTCTGGTCAAGATCTTGTCCGTGTGTGTTATAAATTCCTGATTCAGAGCTGACAAGCCACTTTAGAATTCTTTCTATTGCCTGAGTTTGGCGTGTCAATGTATCGTAGTTAGCAAATTGATTAGCTTTTAAATCCAATATTGCTTCGTTGAATAACGAGTCATGGTAGGAAAGCTGTTGGATGTTGGTGATAACGTTATGGTGCTTTTGAATATCGTGAGAGTTTGATTTCACGAATAACAGTGAAAGAACAGAAGTTAGTATTAGTACGGTTAAAACTGTTTTTAACTGTGGCTTTTTCACTGGTCTAACCTGCGACCCTTATACTCGCCTACCAGTGTGTGAAGAAACTCGATAATTAGATCTTCATCCTCTTCCGGAGCTTGTCTGCCAAGTTGATATTTGATCATGACTTGGACGGCGTCCTTAAGTGTTTTTGCACTGCCATCATGGAAGTAGGGTGCGGTTAGTGTTGATAGACGCAGGCTGGGTACCCGGAAAACAAATTTATCTTCTTCTAGTCCAGTTACATTGTGTCTGCCTAGATCTGCGCTGCTTATTTCAGTTTCTCTTTCTTTAAAGTAATTACCCATCAAGCCCATTGGTTGATATAGGTTGCCGCCAACGTTGCTGCCTTGGTGGCAGGCTATGCACCCGTATTCTTTGAATTTATCGTAACCCTTTATGGCATTCTCACTTATTGCCGATGTGTCTCCCAGAAGATATTTGTCAAAAGGCGAGTTTACTGTGAGTAAGGAGCGTTCGAAAGATGCTATGGCGTCTTTTATATTATTTTCGCTTATACCGTCTGAATATATTTTGTTAAATAATTTTGTGTAGTGCCTTTCGTTTTTTAGCTTCGCAGTTATTTGAAGCCAGTTTGTTCCTAGTTCCTCTTCGTTATGTACCGGACCGTCGATCTGTTCTTCAAGTGTATCTGCTCGACCATCCCAAAATTGAGCAATATTCAGACTGGAGTTAAACACTGTGGGTGAATTGATATTACCCAAGCGGTTTTTTATACCGATTGATTGGACGCGATTGTCGCTTCCACCTGCAGCGAGATTGTGGCAGCTGGCACAAGTCACAGTATTGTCAGCAGAAAGTATTGGATCGTGAAATAATAATTCGCCAAGTGCTACTTTGTTTTTGTCTAGACGGTCGTCCATAAATATTGGTTGAATGGGCTGGTCTAGTACTGCCTGTCCTAGCACAGGTCTGGAGCTATCAGGTTGTAAATTGTTGAACTGTTCGTCGGCGTGGTTATTTCCGTTGATTTTTCCATAATACAAGGCAAATGTAGCCAGCACTACGATCGAGCAGCAAATTAGGGCTAAAACTCTAGGATGAATAGGTAGGCCCATAACGGAAGTCAGCTAACCTGAGCTTATGGTATTTATGAGAAAACAGCGGTGATCGTTGTTTCCAGATGTAGACAATTACCTGAGGCTCTTAGTAATTTGAATAAATTTCTTTTTCAGTAATTCCAGTGTTCAAAAATATTTCATTAAATAGATGCTGACGTATCTTTTTTTTAAAAGATTGTTAATAAGAGCGGCGCTGTGTAACGTGAATTTGATGCGTACGCTCTATACTATTGTTCGACGATATCGCTGTTTCCTTTAAATTATTGCAGAAATACCGGTTGTACATGCACAATAGGAGTAGCCTGAAAGATATTTCAAATCTCTTTCGACAAAAAACTGAGCAGATACGCGAAATATAATTATGTTTAACTATAAATCTAAGATCGTCGTCGTTACTGCATCGTCGTTAAGATCGATGTTGAAAAAAAGCAACGTTAAACGATTTTGGAATTCAGGTTCGTGATACGCGATACGAAAGCAATAGATATCACACACAGACAACATACTGTACGAGTGACTCAAACTTAGAGGTGATAGATCTTGTAAAAGGGGTGGCGTAGTAACAAACCCCGAATTGGATAGCGGAGCAAGGTAATGCAGACAAACGTAAACCCCTGAAAGAAACTTCCTTGCTTACCGCTCAGGGGTTTTGATTTTCATAATGAAAATATTGATCACGAAATCATTTCGTGCAGCCTCCATGCTTGTTACATATAACGGCTGCGTTCTGGTGTGTGTTAGAGTTGGACAATAACTGGTAACAGTAGTTTTCAATTGCCCGTGTAACTGTATCAACGCAGCCTTGCCACCGCAGGCTAGGTAAATGCAAACCGTAGGTTTCTGGGGATGAATCCAACTTAATAGTGATAGATCTTGTGAGAGTAGGCTTCGTTATAATAAACCCAGAAGAAGCCGGGATCAGGTAATGCAGACAAACGAAAACCCCTGAAAGTAACTCTCCATGGTTACAATTCAGGGGCTTTGATTTTCATCTTGAAAACACAGCCACGAAATCGTTTCGTGCTGCCTCCATACATGATGTTTCTAACGGCCGCGTTTGGCCGTGTCTTAGACTGGAACAGCTACTTGTGACAGTAGTTTGCAATTGCCCATAAAATATATCGATAGTGCTCAGTCGGGCTGGATGCATGATCTACCAGCATATGACTGGATTTTGATTTAAAAATACTACAAACCTCGAATTGCCATAACCTGTAGATTACAGACGGTTTGCTTCCAGATGTACCGGCCGGGTAGCAGACCTGCCCAAGCATTGACTATCGAGTCGGTGTCTGAAATCTTGTAAATTCCGATAGTGGCTTATTAGTAACTATCTGGTTTGGCTTTTTCGATAAAAGTTGTTTTGATGCTTTCGTCACCTGCTTCGGCTATCTTTTAATTCCCTTATAGAGATTTCGAGATTTGGACTCGGTAACTCAGGCCGTACTAGGAGCTTCCGTCGCTTATGTGGTGGGTGGACGGGTGCTTGGCACACGCGCGCTGGCAATTGGTGCAATAGTCGGTAGTCTGCCGGATCTTGACGTGTTGGTACCCTATGAGGATGCGGTGGAAAATTTCACGTATCACCGTAGCTGGTCGCATTCATATTTAGTGTTGAGCGCTGTTGCTGTTTGCCTTGCCCTGAGTTTTCGAGCTTGGTTTCAACACAGACGTATGTCTTTTCGGCATGCGTTTCTTATGTTATGGCTGGTGCTTGTCACGCATCCGCTGCTTGATAGTTTTACAGTTTACGGTACACAGGTGTTTTGGCCGGTTTCGGACTTTCCGGTTGCCTGGGGTACGATTTTTATAATCGACCCGCTATTCACCTTGCCGATGCTGATTTCTATTGTCATTGTTTGGAAGCGGGATCGCAGAATTCCCCGGCTGATGAACGCAGCAAAAAGCCGAGGCGCCTGTTTAACCACTATGCGTTTGGGTCTTGGGATAAGTGTTGGCTATTTATTGCTCACAGTCGCGCTATTTTGTTATGTAACAACAAGTGTACAACCCGCATTTGCAGCGCAGGGCATTGATCGGGAGCGTTATATGGTTCTACCCGCGCCTGGCAGCGTATTGTGGCGTGTCATCGGTCGTCAGTCAGATCACTACCTTGAGGGGTTTCATTCATTATCGAAGCCTGATCGCGAACTGCGGTTCATGTATTTTGAGACTCAAGACGAATTGCTTGAACCTTTGACGGACTATGAGCCTGTTGAACGATTAAAATGGTTTACGCGTGGGTTTTATGCGACGAATCTGGAGAGCGAGGCAGTAATCGTCTCGGACTTACGGATGGGTGTCGAGGCGCAGTACGTGTTTCGGTTCGAAGTTGGTCGATATGACGCAGCCTCTGGTGAAGTAGCTCCGTTGACTCCAACGGTATTGCAGCGATTTCAGCCGAATCCGGAACGCATGCGCTGGGTACTGAAACAGTTTTGATTTTGGCATCCATTCAGCTGAACGTTTGTGTTTCAGTAAACGATGGTCTGATTACCTTCAGGTCAATGTAGCGTGACAGCGGGTTCGGTAGCACCGGCACAAGTCGAATACCGGCGGGCATCCCCGGCAGAAAGATGGCAGAATAACAAGTAGCATTATCGGATTAGTGGGGCAGGGCACTTGATTCTGTCTATGATATTTTCACCCCCGATTTACTGAAACCTGGCCTGTTTGACACACTGTTGACGGCTTCAACACCACGTAACGAGAAACACAATGCCGATCGAGGTAGACGGTACAATCTACGATACCGATGAAGAGGGATATTTGCTTGATTTTAACGTATGGAGCCGCGAAATTACGCTTAAGATGGCTGAATCTGACAGCTGTGAGTTGACAGACAGCCACTGGGAAGTTATTCATTTTTTGCGTGAGTATTATGAGGAATATCAGATTGCACCCGCAATACGCATCTTAACCAAAGCAGTTGGCAGAAAATTGGGCAAGGAAAAAGGTAACAGCAAGTACCTGTATCAACTTTACCCGGAGGGGCCGGCTAAACAGGCTTGCCGTTATGCCGGATTGCCTAAACCTACCGGCTGCGTCTAGCCTGCTCTATTCACGAAGGCGAAAACAGTGACAATGAAAACTAAGCCATTTCAAGTTAGCAAAGCAGTTTTAGCGTCGCTGCGGGTGTGCGCACACTGTTTTCTATTCACCCCCAGTGCCCGTCTGCCGTCGCAGCTCACTCGATTGAGCTCAACCCGTAGATTTCTACGAATTTCGCTCAATCGAGCGACCTGCTTAGGTAGCCAGACTCTGGTGGCGAACCCTTCATGAATAGAGCAGGTTAAATTGTCAGTCTCACGTTGAGCCAGTATTCATAATATGGCAACTAGAATTGCTGCATTGCTGGTGCTCCTGTTATGTGTCGTGATGACTGCGCTGAGTCGCGGCTCCGGTGAAACGTTCACTGTTTTTTTACTGCCACTGAGCGATCAGTTCGGATGGGAACGTGCTGCTGTCGCATCGGTTTATTCTGTTTACATGGTCGCGCTTGGCATTGGCTCTCTTCTCGCAGGCATGACGTTTGATAATTTCGGGGCGAGATTTAACTATTTAACCGGTTGTTTACTATTAGCTGTTGGCTATGGGGTAGCTAGCCAGTTATCGAGTCTCTGGCAGTTCTACCTGGTAGTGGGTATTGGTGGTGGAATTGGCTCTGCAATGATCGGGATTATTCCGTCGCAAAGTCTGGTCTCCCGTTGGTTTGATCGCCGGTTGTCATCGGCTTTATCGGTCGCCTATGCCGGCCAGGGACTCGGTACGCTATGCCTTGTTCCCTTGGCACAGCTGTCATTGGATGGTATGGGTTGGCAATCCACCTATTTGGCGGGTGGAGTACTGTTTTCCGTTCTATTTGTGGTTTCGCTCTTTCTTCCCTGGCGGGTTATCGCCAGAGGCGCTGTCGACAATCCACGTAAAACAGCATCGGGCAAGGCAACCGGTGGGCCTGCATTGTCCGATGCACTTAAAACCCGCGCGTTCTGGGGGTTCACTGGTATCTTCTGTTTCACAGCTATCGGAATATTTGGAATCAGTCTGCAGGTAGTCGCCTATCTGGTTGAACATGGTTTTTCAAAGGTGAATGCCGCCCTGGCGTTCGGGCTTGTAGGTATGTTGACCTTCCCGGGGATGGCATTAACAGGCGTAGCGGCTGATTACTGGCCCAAGCATCGTGTAGCCACGCTCAGTTATTGTCTGAGTTTCATCGGCATCGCAGCCCTTGCCATGCTGCAGGTTCAGGCCAGCAATATCTGGTTGGGTTTGTTCGTTATCACATTTGGTTTATCAGCCGGTGCACGTGGCCCGATTATCACAACATTGATGGCAGTCTATTTTTCAGGCCGCGGCTTAGCCTCAATTTATGGTGCGGCTAATCTGGGTCAGGGCGTTGGTGCTGCTATAGGCGCTTTCACGGCTGGATATTTATATGATCTCACGGGTGGTTATGCAAGTGGATTCGTATTTTGCGCGATTTTCACGTTTCTGGGCGCTTCGCTTTTCTGGATTGTCCCGGAGATTCGGTACGCTGAACTTTACAGTCAAAATAACGATCCTAAACAAGGAACAAACACCTGATTGAATTTTTCGAGAGTAAACGGATATGTCATCACTTTTCTCACCTTTCGAACTACGTAGTCTGACTTTCAAAAACCGGATCGCTGTATCTCCGATGAGCCAGTATCGAGCGATCGAAGGCTATGCAAACAATTGGCATCTGGTGCACCTGGGTCGATTTGCCCAAGGGGGTGCCGGCCTGATATACGCAGAAGCCACAGCAGTGGAACGCGACGGACGCAGAACACACGGCGACTTAGGGCTGTGGGAAGACGCGCAGATCGAGCGGTTAAGTGAAATTGCGGCGTTTATCTCGGCTGAAAACGCTGTACCGGGAATTCAATTGGCACATGCCGGACGCAAAGCCTCCGAACGCAGACCGTGGCACAACGAAACACCGGTTAATGATGAAGATATAAGCGAGAGAAATGAAGCGCCCTGGCAGGCTATCGCACCGTCTGCAATACCTTATGCAGACGGCTGGCCTTCACCTGAAGAGATGAGCGTTGCTGATATTGAACGGGTGATTAGTGCATTTGGCGAGTCAGCGGCACGTTCGCTCAAAGCCGGATTCAAAATTATTGAAGTGTACGCGGCTCATGGTTTTTTAATACACCAATTTCTATCGCCTATCTCGAACTCCCGGCAGGATGACTGGGGTGGAAGTCTTGAAAATCGTATGCGATTTGCTGTGGAAACAGCAACATCCATTCGTCGATATTGGCCTGACGACTTGCCGCTGGCGTTCCGCTTGTCCGCTACTGACTGGCTTGACGGTGGGCTTGAAATTGAAGACACCATTAAGGTTGCTGAAGCTCTTCAACAGGCTGGTGTCGACATGATTGATGTGTCAACGGGGGGCATTGGTGGTAAAGACAGACCGCGCCGTATGAAGATTGAACAAGGGTTTCAGATCCCTTTTGCATCAGACCTGAAATCTGCTACCGGTGTTGCGACGATGGGCGTCGGTTTTTTGTGGGACTGCAAGCACTGTGAACAGGTGATCGAGACCGGACAGGTGGATATGATTGCGTTGGCGCGTGAACTACTCGCAAATCCTAACTGGCCATTGCAATCAGCAATTGAACTCGGTATCAATGATAATCACGAACTGGCCCCTATTGAATCCGGGTGGTGGCTGATGAAGCGTGATCGACTATTGAAGAAGCTCGGCCTGCGTTGGCAATCGCCTGATAACGATGGTTGACATTAGACTCAGCACAATGGCAATTGCCAGAGCGGGTAGGTAACTGGTAAATCGGTCGTACAATATCCCGGCAGCTGTTGGTGCGATTAATCCGGCGAAACCCCAGGCGGTAAATACCTGTCCGTATATTCTGGCAGAAAGTAACTTGCCGTATAAATCGAATATAAGTACTGGATACAAAGCGATCGTCGCACCGTATGCGAAACCTATCATCACAAAAGCTGTTGCGCTCAACCAATATAAATTGGAGATCGCATTAAGATTTGTGTTGGTATCTGTCTGCAAAAATAATGCAGCCGCATAAAGCGCTGCGACTGCAACTGCGCCCAGTAGCGGCAACCATGCGATTAAAATTCTAATGCTAATACGCATGGCTATATAACCGGATAAACAACCGCCGAGTAAATTGCCGAGGCTCAACACGACCGGGACAAGTGCTAGTTGTACACCTGTATATCCATACCAGCTGGCTAGTGTATAAGCGTGACCGATTATCATTAGCCCGGCAAAGACAGCTAATCCGTAAGCAAGCCATGATGTGTATCGACAGCGTCGCTGTTGATCATTCAATCTTATAGTGTGTTTCTCAGCATTGCTGGAAAATACGGCTCTATCCCGGTTGATCAACTGTGCAAATATTGCTATCACAACCAATATAACGACAGCAGAAATTTTAAGTGCAAGGCCGTTGCCGCTGTAGTTAATCAATGCCAATAGCAGTGGTGGGGCGACTGTGGCTCCCAGTGCATAGCTAGCCGTGGTGAGACCCATAGCCAAAGTATGACGCTTTGCCGCGGTTTGACCAGCTAGTTGCAAGACATAGCCATAACCTAAACCATTGGCAGCACCAAACAAGCAACCATACGACAGGTAAAGTGTTGTTAATGAAACCGATTCAGCTGCTATCCACAACCCGGCACCGGTGCCAATAGAGACGATCAGCAAGATGACTAAAGGGCTTAGTATGGCAAACAGTTTGTAGCCCCATAAAACAGCTAAAGTCAGAGAGACTAACGCAATAGAATAGACCAGGTTGATCTGTCCACGATTTACCTGAAGTAGTAGCTCCCACTCAGGGATGAACACTGAAAACGCATGTATTGTTCCAAGTACAGTGCTGATAGCACAGCAAGAGAGCACGGTTGTGGAATGAGGGCCAAATGGCTCATTGCCCAACAGTTTATTGCCCAGCAGTTTGTTGAGGAATTTCTTTTTAGTCGCTGGTTGTTTGACAATTGACATCCGTGTAGTGAATCTCCTTTTCGATAGTATTTCAAGAATTTCTTATATCAGGGTTTTATCAACAGTTCCCTCGGTACATTAGCGAGACATTCAGGCTTTTTTTCACCGATAACTATGCTCTCGGTAATTTCAAAGCCCCACCCATCCATCCACAGCCCTGTCATAAAATGAAACGTCATGTTTGTTTCAAGTAGTGTTTTGTCTCCGGGTCGCAGCGACATTGTTCGCTCACCCCAATCCGGCGGATAGGACATGCCTATGGAGTAACCAGCACGGTTATTCTTTTCTATGCCGTATTTTTTCAGAACCGCGAAGAATGCATTCGCGATATCTTCACAGTGATTACCTGAACGGGCTTGCTCAAGTCCTTTCTCGAGTCCTTCAAGAACAGCTTTTTCTGCATTTACGAACTCTCTTGTCGGTTTGCCAAGAAAGATCGTTCGCGATAACGGGCAGTGGTAGCGTTTGTATACACCGGCAATCTCGAAAAAAGTGCCTTCACCTGTGATCATCGGTTGATCATCCCAGGTTAAATGCGGAGCATCTGCTGCGGGACCTGATGGCAGCAAGGGAACGATAGCCGGGTAGTCGCCTCCGGCACCGAGTTCGCTTTTGTAACGTAATCCGGCATCGTAAATGTCTGCGACCAAATCACATTTGCGTATTCCCGGTTCTGCTTTTTCTGCGATACGTTGATGCATGTGCTCGACAAGCCGTGCGGCTTTACGCATGTAGTCGATCTCTGCTTTTGATTTGACAGCACGCTGCCAGTTTACAAGTGCAGTAGCATCCACAAATGTTGTGTTTTTTAAATGCTCCTGTAGCGACTGGTAGGCTTTTGCCGAGAACCAGTAGTTGTCCATCTCAACACCAACGTGTTGATGCGTCCATCCGCGTTCGAGTATCTGAGCGGATAAAAAATCCATTGGATGACGCTCAGTGGATTGCACATAGTGATCAGGATATCCGATGATATTGTCACTGTGCAGGTAGCAGGTGCGCTTAGCGCCGTTGGCGTCCTGTTCGCGTCCAAACCAGACGGGTTCGCCGTCAAACGTGATTAAGACACACTGATGAACATAAAATGACCAACCGTCATAACCGGTAAGCCATGCCATGTTGGTCGGATCAGTTACAACGAGTAGTTCGATATCGAATTGCTGCATGGCCTGCCTGACTCTCGTCAGGCGAGCGGCATATTCTTCTAGTGAAAACGGCAGATTGTCGATTGTTGGCATGTTCCTGTGATCACTGTTGAGTCGTTGCTATACGGGCGCTTCCTCAGTTTCAATATGTACCAGCAATGTACAACCGTTTCTGGTTGTCGAATTATGTTCGGTGCCTTCTTTCATCAATACCAGGTCACCAGGTTTGTACTCATAGCCATCGTTGTCGGTCAGATCGCCTTCGAGAACGTAAAACTCCTCGTCACCGGTATGACGATGTGCTGTGGTGGTGGTTCCGGGCGCCATGCGATACAAATGAAACCCTACACCAGCCGGTTTTTTATCGTTCAGCTGAACCAGAGATTGTGAGTTGTCGACAGAACCATCTTCCAGAGCCCAGGGTTTGAACGTTGCATTGGCAATATTGACAACAACCCGATCATCTTTGTTTACAGGCTTCATTGTTTGTCCCTCCGTTCTTAGGTCAGCGATAAGTGGTTTTTCGGTCTGCCGAAATCATGAGTCCATGGCCTCTGCTTTAGCGGCTGCTCTGCTGCGGCGTGCCTGAAGATACATTAACAGGCCAGCAATCAAAACAACTATGGCCACCACACCGATCATCACAGTAGCCAGTGCATTAATGTCCGGCTTCAGTCCCAGTCTGATGCGCGAATAGATCAACATAGGCAGTGTTGTGCTGCCTGGCCCTGTGACGAAGCTCGCGATGATCAGATCATCAAGCGACAGAGTAAATGCCAGAAGCCAGCCAGCTATCATTCCGGGAGCGAGCATGGGTAGGGTTATATCGAACAGAACCCTGAAAGGTTTTGCGCCCAGATCACTGGCTGCTTCTTCAAGCGATCGGTCACTGGATGTCAATCGCGACTGAATGATTATTGCCACAAATGCCATCGCAAAAGTGATATGGGCAATCGTGATAGTTGTCATGCCACGCCGCTGTGGCCAGCCAATCGTCTGTTGCAATGTAATAAATAATAAGAGCAATGAAAGGCCTGTAATGACTTCCGGCATAACAAGTGGTGCTGAGATCATGCCCGTAAATAGGGTGCGGCCGCGAAACTTGCGGACACGAACAATTGCGATTCCCGCCATCGTGCCAAGAATCATCGCTATAGTTGCGGTCAGACAAGCGATTTTTAAACTCAGAAGAGTGGCTTGCCAGACTTCAGGGCTGTTGAATAGCTCTTTGTACCATCGTGTTGACCATCCACCCCAGACCGGCAACAACCGGGAGTAGTTGAATGAATAGATCGCCATCAGAATGATTGGCAGGTACAGAAACGTGAAACCCAGTAGCAGGCAGGTTGTCAGGAACTTTGAGCGTTTGCCGTACATCAGCTATTACTCTCGTGAGCTTGCACACGGTGGTAAAGCATCATCGGTACAACCAGGACAATCAGTAATACAACAGCAACCGCGCTTGCTACCGGCCAGTCGCGATTGGCATTGAATTCACTGGATAGTACGCGTCCTATCATAAGAACATTACCGCCGCCGAGTAGATCGGGTATAACGAACTCACCTGTCGCTGGAATAAAAACCAGCAGACAGCCGGCGACAATTCCCGGCCAGGTTAACGGGACTGTCACTGTAAAAAATGTCGTTGTAGGGCGAGCACCCAAGTCAGCTGCAGCATCGTTGAGTGAAAAGTCGAGCTTCTCCAGATTGGCATAGAGCGGCAGTATCATAAATGGCAAATAGGTGTATACGATGCCAACGTATACCGCAAATTCGGTATAAAGCAATCGGACCGGCTTATCTATCAGGCCGAGCCACAGTAATACATCGTTAATAGTGCCCTGATCAGCCAGTATTCCCATCCATGCATAGACTCGCAATAAAAACGAAGACCAGAAAGGCAGCATAACGAGTAATAACAAAATCAACTTCCAGTTACCGTTGGCCCGCACAATCCCGTATGCCATCGGATAGCCGATAAGCAGGCAAAACACGGTGCAGACTGAAGCGATTTGCAGGGAGTTGAAATAGGTTTTTACGTACAGCGGGTCTTCCCATAAATAAGCATAATTATCGATCGTTGCTGACACGCCCGGCAAAAGCCCATCACCCCATTCCAGTAATGCTGAGAATGGCGGGCTGGCGATCAGTGGTTCGGCGATACTGATTTTTATAACAATAAAAAAAGGCGTAAGAAAGAAAAATAGCAGCCAGGCAAAAGGAACCCAGAGCAGGATCTCTTTCCAGTGACTTTGTAACCAGTCAGATATTCTGTGCGACATCGAGGCGCCATGCTCACCACCGGTTAAAGCTGACTGGTTGACTGTTGGCTGTGTATTTGACACGTCGGGTAGATTAACTTTTACGGATCAGCTTTTGAGTACAATGGCGTTTGAAGGAGAGAAAGAAATCTCTACCTGGTCATCCCAGTCAAGATCGTGTTTGCCAGTTAAATGTCGTTTCCGGTTGGTTGACGTTACCTGGAATACCCGGCCTCCGCGCGTGGTTACTCGCAATGTCGATGTGCCGCCCAGATACGCCATTTCGCTGATGGTGCCGATAAATCTATTGTCCGTTTTGTCTGTATTGTCTGATTTTTGTTCGCTTGGGTTGCTGTTGTTATCAGCGTCGTAGGCGTCGACATGTATCTTCTCTGGTCGAATCGCAAGACTTACCTGATCGCCGATTTCTATTTGATCATTGCTTTCAACGGTGTAGTTTGCGTCATCGCTCTCGGCGTGGATAGTTAAGGTATTGCCGCTGATGCTTTTGACAACACCATCAATCATATTGATTGATCCGATAAAGTCCGCGACGAATCTCGATTGCGGCATCTCGTAAATCTCGGCAGGGGTGCCGACTTGAACAAACTTGCCCTGGTCCATGACGGCTATACGAGTTGCCAGTGTCATCGCCTCTTCCTGATCATGAGTCACCACTACAAAGGTAGTACCCAGGCGATCCTGTAATTTCATTAATTCGAATTGTGTTTGCTCGCGCAAGCGCTTATCGAGTGCACCCAGAGGTTCATCCAACAGAAGAACTTTTGGTCGTTTTATCAGGCAACGCGCTAGTGCAACACGTTGCCGCTGACCACCCGAGAGCTGGTGTGGCTTTCGTTTGGAAAACTGCTCCAGCTCAACCATCTCCAGCATTTCATCTACCCGCTTTTTGCGTTCAGCTCTGGCAACACCTTCCCGTTTTAAACCATACCCGACGTTACGTTCCACGCTCATATGCGGGAACAACGCATAGGATTGAAACATCATGTTGACAGGTCTTGCATAAGGCTCGACACCGGTCATATCGGACCCTTCAATTGAGATAGTGCCGGATGTAGGCTTTTCGAATCCTGCCAGCATGCGCAGCAGTGTCGTCTTGCCACAGCCGGAGCCCCCAAGCAACACGAATAGTTCACCTTCATTGATATCGAGATCAATATTGTCAACGGCAATGAAATTGCCAAAGCTTTTGGTGATGCCGCGAATGGAAATTAGAGGTGATGTTTCGCTCACGTCTTTGAACTAACAAATTGTCGGGAAACAGGAAGGAAAGGTTGAAGTCTGCCGGCAGTGCATTGGATGCACCGCCGGCAGGATGTTGCGCTATGGGTTATTCAACAAGCGCTTTTAATTACCCGCTTTAAACTTAGTCCATACGCGCGTACGGACACGCTCAATTTTCGGCGGAATAACACTCAATGTGTACATATTTTCGACAGAGTCAGCTGAAGGAAAAGCAGCGGGGCTGCTCGTGACTTCCTCGTCAATCAGCGGGATCGCTGATTCATTGGCAGTTGCATACCACGTGAAGTTACTGTCACCGGCAGCAACTTCAGGTCGCATCATGTAGTCAAGAAAAAGATGCGCATTTTCTACATTCTCGGCATCCGCCGGAATGACCCATCCATCTACCCAGACATTGGCTTTGCCTTCACCATCCGGTAATTGGAAATCAAGTACAACACCGGTATTCGCTTCGGCAGCACCTGACATTGCCAGCAGCCCATCGGGGCCCCAGGTTACAGCTACGCAGAATTCCTTCTCCGGCATACGCTGGTAGGCATAGTTGTCGAAGGTTTTGATGTACGGTCTGATCGACGCTAGCAGCTCACCGGCTTTTTCGTAGTCTTCCTGGTTCGTTGAGCTTGGATCGAGACCCAGATGAGCCAGTGCCATAGGAATAACATCGGTTGGCGAGTCAAGAAAAGACACACCGCATTCGGCTAGTTTTTCCATGTGCTTGGGATCAAAAATCAGATCCATGCTACCGATCGGTGCATCAGGATGCGTTGTTTTAACGAGTTCTTCGTTGTACGTAATGCCGTGTGTTCCCCACATATAGGGGATCACGTACTTGTTGTCTGGGTCCCAGTTGGCCGCTAGTTGTCCAAGTACATCTGCACGCAGGTGCTTGTAGTTTGTAAGTTTCGACTTGTCGATGGGTTGTAAAATATTTGCGGGGATCAATCGACCGATTGAAGTGCCCGAGTGCGAGACTACGTCATAACCTGAGCTGCCTGCGAGTAATTTTGCATCGGCTGTTTCGACTGAATCATAGTTGTCATAAGTAACCTTGATGTCGTATTCCTTTTCGAAGTTGGCGATAGTTTCTTCACCAATGTACTCGCCCCAGTTGTACACATTCAGTGTTCCGGCGGCGGTAGCGGACGCTGAGAACAGGATGCCCTGCGCCATCACCGCAAAGGCGGCGGTTAGTGTAAGGGTTTGGTGCTTTTTCATTTTGTGCTCCATAGCTTTGGATAGACTGAGCACCCACATAACAGGGGTGTGATTTGTGCTCCAGTGGCCTCATGTTAGCTGAAATCAGCCAAGGCAGATTATCAGCATGCGCAGGCTTTTGACGGATGCCACAAACATCGTTCACGAATTTAGTAACTTATTGTTTATATTCGGGATTTCTGTTTCAAACGGCGGCTTTTCGAGCTGCCCGACAGGCAAGTCCCGTTGAATCCGGTGGTGAAAGAAACGCACTCCTTCCTCGAGAGTTGAAAGGCGCGGTGGTTGCCATGCAGTGGATAGCATACCTTTTTGCAGTGCAGCCACAAAAGCATCGTCTTCGTCGGCGGTTTCTGTGTTTATCCTGACATTCAGATAGCGGCTGGCACGGGTTTCCGGGCGTTTGTCGGGTAGTGCATAAGTGCGTGATATGTAGCGTGTTGTGTCGATTGATTCAGGGATGGTCATGTAAATTTCCATCATGTCCGGATAAAAACCGAAAATCAGATTTGGATAGAAATTAAAGTAGAACCAAATCCGTTGTCGTTGTGCGGGCAGATGATCAAACGCTGGCAGCAGTTTTTGATAGTGCCGAACACTCCAACTCCGGGCGATTCGATCGCTGATCGTGCCACGTGCAACCATGATTTCATTTTCAATGGTGTCTTTATAGGTCTCACCGTAGAGTTCATGTAATGCCGGATGACCTATCGGCACGTGGTAGCCCTCGTTGTCTATGTCGTGAATGCATTTCCAGTTAAACGGTTTTAACTCTTCACTGGCAGGTAGATAAGGTTCCATTAATTCCGGTTGGTAGTTAAGAACTTCATCAGCAATTGGTGCAAGTTGCTCTGCCACTGACTGGCAACCGGCCTGCAGTCGAATAAAAATAAAACCCATCCAGATTTCCATGTCGACTGGGCGTAAGCTCACCGAGGTAATATCTGATGCTTTAAACGTGTCAGCCCGAGGGACGTTCAGGAGTTTGCCATTCAAGTCATAGCTCCAACCGTGAAACGGGCAGGTCATTGCACCTTTACAGTGTCCGGTTGACTGATCCAGAATTCGACCGCCTCTGTGTTGACACAGGTTAAAGAATGCATTCAGTTCACCTGCACGATCGCGTATAACCAGGACTTGTTCGTCAAACGCATCGAATGTCAGGTAGTCTCCTGGTTTCGACACGTCGCTGATATGTCCCGCGAGTAACCAATTACGTTTAAAGAGGTAATCGATTTCAAGTTGAAGAAATGAGTCTGATTGGTACGTCCACGGAGGTAGATAGTCACTCTTGCGGTTTTCTGTTTCGGTTGTAGGTTTATTGGTCACTGTTTTTTCAGTTATGTTCGCAGGTATGTCACGGTGATTCTAAGTTACCTTAGTAATTGACTTTTGGCGGTGCGTCGCCATGAACGGTGCGATCGATCGCTGCAGAGGATTGTATAATCCTGTCTGTCCAAGAGCAAAGGATGTTTTTTCATGCGTGATAAACGCCATGAATATCTGTTTGAAGCACTGCAAATGACGTTTGTTACAGCGCCGACGCGTACTGGCAAGTGTCTCTTTGCATCGGCTTGCATCGGTATTCGATTACTATACAAATATTGATGTAATGTTTAATTAACCATTCGGGCTGTGTTGTGATCGCAATCTGAAAATTTCCTATATTCAATGAGCTGTAGTTTCCATGGAAATAAAAAACGATAGAACTGACGTCATTCTTGAGCAGGACGCCCATCTGATTCATTCGTTTTCAGACCTTGAATCATTAACACATGCTGGTGCCCGCACTGTCATATCTCAGGCGGAAGGTGCTTATGTTTACAATGAGAAAGGTGAGCGGTTCCTTGATGGAATGGCTGGCCTCTGGTGTGTCAACGTTGGTCACGGTCGTAAAGAAATTGCAGATGCCGTAGCTGAGCAATTAAAAACGCTGGATTATTTTTCAACGTTCTACAATCTCACGCACCCGGGTGCAGCGGAACTGGCCGCTCGACTTACAGCATTAACGCCAACCAATCTGAATACCGTTTATTTTGGTAATTCAGGTTCAGTAGCAAATGACACCGCTGTTCGAATTCTTCATTACTATCAGAACAGACTGGGTAACTATAAGAAAAAGAAAATTTTGTCTCGCATAGGTGCCTATCATGGTTCAACGCATTTAGCGATTGCACTAACAACACCTGTGTATCGTGCTGGATGGGAATCAGCGGATGAGTTTGTGCATTTTTTATCTTCTCCTTGTGCTTATCATCATGATGCTGATATGACTGGTGCCGAGTTCTGCGACTTTTTAATAGATGAAATGGTGCGTGATATCGAAAAGATTGGTGTTGAGAATATCGCTGCGTTTATTGCAGAACCGATCATGGGCGCCGGTGGTGTTCTTGTGCCTCCTGACGGATACCATAATCGAACCGCTGAAGTATGCAGAAACTATGACATCAAATTGATTTCTGACGAAGTTGTTACCGCTTTTGGCCGGTTGGGCGCCATGTTTGCGTCGGAGACTGTATTCAATATCCAGCCTGATATGATCACAACCGCTAAAGGACTGTCTTCCGGATATCAGCCGATTTCAGCGACTTTTTTATCTGATGAGATACATGAGGTGATTAGTGCAAAAGGTAATAAATTCCTGCACGGTATGACCTATTCAGGCCACCCTGCCTGTTGCGCAGCCGCACTTGCCAATCTGGATATCATTGAAAACGAGAAAATCTGTGAACATGTATTGGAAGTTGGGCCTTACTTTGAATCATCGCTACGAAAGCTTGCTGAATTGGATATTGTTGGTGACGTGCGTGGCAGTCATTTTATGATGGGGTTGGAGTTTGTTCGAAATAAAGACAACAAACAATATTTTGATGAAGATGTTGCAATTGGCATGTTGGTGTCCAAACATGCGCAAGCGCGTGGTTTAATCGTCAGACCTCTTGGTGCGATGATCGTTTTATCACCGCCATTAATTCTAACGATTAAACAAATTGACGAGATCTATGCTGTGCTGCATGAGAGTATCACTGCTGCGATCAGCGATATTAAACATTTGCTCAACTAACTCTGATCCTTTCATAGCTCTGACAATAGTATTGCTTCGCTTTCAAATATGCTTTCGAATAAGATCGTGTGCAGCGTAAATTTGCTCAGAATATCGAGTTTTTTGGAATTTAGTGTCGGTAGCAGTTTATTTGTGTTTCTTTTTTGATTGCATTTAACTTGCTGCAAACAGTGCGAGCTTAACAACCACTGCACACGCAGTGGTTGTTGTACAACAGACGATCGTACTTTACTGCTGTCTAAAATCAGCTGCCGTCTGAAACTAAGTGCTCTCTGAGACTAGGTGTTCTCTGAACTTAGTGTCGTCTGAAACGTCCGTGATCGATACCCCTATTGTTTCTGTAGCTGTATCGTCGCCTGTCAGAATACCGATCTCCCCGGTGCCCTTGATTGCGGTAATTTCCGTAGTGACGCTGCCGGTATCCGTACGATCCGTAACGTTTATTTTTTTGTCTGTAACCGTGGTGACGCTTGTTATAGCGATATCCATGATTAAAATGATGAACCAATCCATAGTAGAGCAGTGGCTTGCCGTGACCATAGCCTTGATGTGCGTATGTCGGTGCTGAAAACACCGCTAGTGTTACTGTCAAAAAGACAGCCAGACATGAGCTTTGTATGAAGTGACGAATGTTTGTTTTTCCGGATCTCGTCGGATCGGAAATTTTCTCAATTAAATTGAATTGCATAGTTACCTCTCGATATGAGTACTGACCATTTTTTAAATGGTAGTGGCATGATGGATAACAAGGCCTGTATGTTTGCTGAACAAATATTTGTTCCCTGATTGCTTGCCTAATGTTTCTCATTTACAAGAGAGGATCCGGATCAAATCAGTGTTCCGGATCAAACAGGCATACTACATCTACCGTTTTCGTTGATAGTCATTCGATTGGATGCACTCAGCAAGGGAAAGTGCCGCCGCTATCGGTGACACATTCGTTAATTGCTGGCAATCAAGTGATGATAATTATTTATCAATGGGATCAAAGATACTTGTCGTTTTTATATATGTGTACCAGCTTCAAATCTGAATGCATCTAAGTCCGAACTATCTGCCCAAGCGCGTATTGAATCACTCTATTTGTCATGGAGTTCCACGCTTGAAAAGTGATGCGGACAGCTGTTTTCAAGCGCAGTTTGAGTTGCCCTGCGATTTTCACTGAAAGCTGCTAAAACAAGTCGTAAAGAGCGCATGCTTCGCTCGATGTTCCACGGGACAGACCGGTTACACGCCTCCCTGAGTTGTATCAAGCCAACAAGCTATTCTTTTGGTCAGTTCCTGTTTGTCACGATCTGGCGTATTGACAGTGCTTAGCACGCTCTTTCGTGCACTATGTGGCCACTAAACAGCTTTCCAGTGAATCTATTGCAGGAAGTCGTCGTAATTGCGTTTGATATGCGTTTTGTAGTATTCCCGACATGCATATGGCGTCAAATTGACGCAGAAAGTCCGTGAATTCATGAAATTTGACAGATTTTGCATTTTTTCTTGACGCATTTAATTTCTCTTACTAAATACAAGGGGTAATGCGGCGTTGTTGTTTTTTGGAGACATAGGACAAAACGTCATGCCTCCCGATTATCTGGCGAGTGCGCATTTTCAGGTTCAATAAACTCGGGCAACAGCAAAGCCCACAGTAATGTAAACACTTGGAGCAGGTGACTTATGGGAAAGCTAAAGATTGTTATTGCTGCAGCAGCAGCTGGATTACTTCCATTGTCCGCAAATGCGGATCTGAGCCTTAGCGGTCAGGTATCACCTGTGCTGCTGTTTGGCGGGGATGTGGAAAATCCAGAAATCGCTGACAACACTGGTACCGGCTCGCGTATCCGGCTTCGGGGAAATCACAAGTTGGGTGGTATCACTGTGTTTACTCGATACGAGATACAAATCCAAGAAAACCAATCCTTCGGTGCTCTTGATGGTTCCGAATCAATCGATACACGCTATGCTGAGGTTGGATTCAAAGGCAAATTCGGTTCATTTAGTCTCGGAAAAGGTGACGGTGCAGCGAACGGCACAGGTGAAGTAAGTTATCAGGTGACTGGTAACATTCTAGGTGGCGGTCACCTGCCTTTCTTCGCAGTACGCGGCGTTTTAAACCGTGACAATGCTGCGAATGTTGCTTACACCTATTATGATGGTTTCAGCCGTAACTCCCGCATTCGCTATGACACTCCCAGCTTGGGCGGATTGAAACTCTCTGCCAGTTTGACTAATGGTGAGCGGTCTGAACTCGCCGCACGTTTCAAGCGAGGAATAGGTCCGGGCAAGCTGACAGCAGTAGCGGGTTTTGCCAACACCGAAACCGGTGCCGGTGATAGAACGATGTTAGGTATCGGCTATAAATTCAAATTTGGTCTGAGTGGATACTACTCGTTTACTTCACAGCAAGCTGCCATCGAAGCTAATGAGACGGAACAGTTCCAGGTGGGTCTGGGATACGCTATTGGTAAGCTAAACCTCTCCGTAGACTTTGGTGAGCACGGCATTGATGGTGAGAACGAGTTCATGGGATTTGGTGCGGAATACAAGGCTACCAAACAAGTTGACATCTACGGCGGGGTGCAGAATTTTGACAACGGTGATGGTGCATCGCTGAGCGCAACTTACGCTGGATTCCGCTATAAGTACTAAGTCTCTGGGCATATTGAAAATGTCCTGAACTGAAATGCGGTATTTATGACTCTTAAACCGGGTCTGAATCTAGCGAATGAAAAAGCACCTACATTGTGGGTGCTTTTTTCTTGTCTAAAATTTTTTACATAAATAAACCAGGTTGTATTTGATCTTATTTCTCTGGTCTGTCTGGCGTATACCTTGAACGCTGGTACTACACATTAATACTACTGATGGCTCGCAGTGGGAACCCTGATTTGAATCATTACCCGCACCAGCTGTCGTATTGAAATCGTTGGTCATATTGTCGTCAGACTATGAGTAGACACAGCTGTCGTGTAGCTAGATTGAATTCGATTTGTCTACTTTGTTGTAGTTTGCTGTGGGGTACTTTTACCCACGCAGATGGCAACCTGGATGTAGCCGGGCTCAGTCTCGACATGTTTGTCGAGCAGGGCGCTCGAAAAAAATCAATCGTCGAGAAATTAGCTGCTTTAAAAGATAAAAGCCTTATTCCGACTTTTGTACTGGCCATGCGCTGGACCGGCTCCAATGTGCATATTGCTAAGGCGTTGTCTGAGCTGACGGGCGAACAAATCACTCACTGGCATGAGGCCTATAACTGGCAGGAGCGGCATCCGGAAGTGATTCCTCATCCAAGTTACCGTGATCTCAAGCTGCGCTTTCTTGGTAATACCGATGCACGTTTTCTTGATTTATTCAAACCTCCCTTTGGAAACCGGGAGAACATGCGTATCCGGTTAGAAGAAATCGTGTGGGGTGGGGCCCAGTATGATGATATTCCATCTCTTGATTCAGCCAGCATGATCAAAGCTGATGAAGCTGACTACCTACTTGGGTCTGACCTCGTTTTCGGTATTGAGATTAACGATGACGCACGTGCATATCCTTTGAGAATTATGGGCTGGCACGAAATGTTTAATGATGTAATCGGAGGCGTCCCGGTTGCGCTGGCTTACTGCACACTATGTGGCTCCGGTATTTTATACGAAACACATGTGGCAGGGCGCTCTGAGCCATTTGTGTTCGGATCAACCGGCCTTTTGTACCGTTCCAACAAATTAATGTTTGACCGGCAAACCAACAGCGTATGGAATCAGTTCACCGGTGAGCCGGTTATCGGGCCGCTTGTTGATCAGGGCGTAAAACTGAAAACTCTACCGGTTTCAATCACCAGTTGGACAAAGTGGCGTGAATTGCATCCGGATACCACTGTCCTGTCACTTGATACAGGTTATATCCGCAACTATGACTCCGGATTCGTCTATCACGACTACTTTGCCAGTCCCGGTTTAATGTTTCCGGCGGTAGTGCAGGATGAAAGCGACTTGCTGCGTAAGGACTATGTATTCGCAATGCGGCAGTTTGCTGCCAGCAAAGCCTGGCCGCTAAAAGCGTTCAACGAAATGCCCATCATCAACGATAAACTGGGCAGCACGCCGATCGTATTGATCGGCGATGCTTCCACGCGAACCGTGCGTGCGTATGCTCGCGAAGACGACGAGGTGTTTTCACTGTCTGCTGACGGGAATCTGGTAACGCAAAAAGATAAATGGTTATTGGATGAAGAATTCTTGACAGTTAGCTCTGATGTAAACCAACAGACAGCTCAACCAGTACGTCGTGCCCGTTTACCTGGTCATATTTCTTATTGGTTTGCGTGGGAGAATTTCATGCACGAGGGTGGCGTACTCTATACGCAGCAATAACCTGCCTTTTAACTGAACAAGAGTTCAGTCTTATCCCTGTCTTGTGTTACCAATTAGATATTTTGCGTAGCGCATAGAAGAATTGTTCCGTGGTGTGGTCGGCTACTTGCTCACAGTTTTGCCCCTGCAAGCCCGTGCTAATGAATGGGCGACATAACCAGGGATACAAACATGAAAACATTTATCTCCACGAGGTTGAACGTAGCTGTTCTCTTTGTGGCTTCTTCAATACTGGGAGTTGGTTGTTCGACAACAAGCCCGATTAGTGGCAATTCAGATCCAGCGCTTGGACAGGCTAGGGCTGACAGTGGTTTGCAACGGCATTTTTATGCCAGCACCGGTATCGGTGCGAGTAGGTTAGAACCTGATGACCGTTTCCTCGCGACTCTGGATCAGGATGATCGCGTTGAGCCAGCAGGACAAGTTACGATTGGCGCAGATATAAACCGAATGCTTGCAGTGGAACTCCACTCTGCAGATCTCGGTAGTGCAGGATTCTCTCAGGGAGGCCGCATTAATTATCATGCTCACGGTGCCAGTGCGCTGGTATATGCAGGTAAAAACCGTGACAACTTTAAGCGCAGTGGCCTCAGCCCTTATGGTCGGCTTGGTGTTGGCTTGGTTGAGCACGACAACGAAGGTAGTTTTGCCGGTGAAATCAGAGATCACGCGAATGTGGTAGTTGGTGCCGGTATGGAGTATATGACGCGCCGTGGATTGGGTATTCGGGCTGAAGGTGTGCAATTTGACCACGATGCTCAGTATGCGCAGGTTGGTGTGGTTTACCGTACCGGAAGACGTGCTGAAAGTCGTCCGATTGAAATAGCTGAGGCGCCTGCACCGGAACCCGTATCAGAAGCTGCTCAGCCGCAACAGGTGGCATATGACGAGTGTAGTGATTTTGCCGGTTCGCTTGACGGTGTTAATTTTGAGTTTGATTCATCAGCTCTGACAGCAACTGCGCAAAACATTCTCGATGACGTTGCAGCGACATTGGCAGAATGTGATAACGCACCGGTCAGTATCAGTGCGCATACCGATAGTATTGGTTCGGATGGTTACAACCAGGCGTTATCACAACGACGTGCAGACGCTGTGCTTGACTATCTAAGCAGTGCGGGAGTGAACGCCGGGCGTATGACGCCTCAGGCGATGGGAGAATCACAACCGATCGATTCAAACGCAACGTCAGAAGGACGAAGCAGGAACCGGCGCGTTGAACTGGTAGCTTACTAGACTGTGAAGCCTAACCATAGAATGCAGCCTTACGATTTAGTTGCAACATAATGTTGGAAAACTCCAACACTACAGAGAAAACGCCTGCAAAAGCAGGCGTTTTTTTTTGCCTGTTTATTTCTCTGTAAATTGGAAGGATTAAGGATTTAAGCCTGGTTTATAGATCGTATGAGTAAGTGATAAGTGATTTATAAATCAGGTGATTGATTTTCTGGCATCCAAATTGATGCGGAATCTTAAATTGCGCATCAGAAAATCATGGAATTTTGCGCAAGTTCACACAATGTTCGTCGCCACGCGCATTCCTCTGTCGATACCTAAGTTGTTACGAGTGCGAATTTTGCAGGGAATGGATATTCTGTTTTGCTGACTCGCAAATATGAGATTAACGGGTGCTGTACGAAGAGTACCGAAAGTACTAAAGGAAAAGTAAATGAAATCTACCATCGTTACTAACATGCGAATTATCTCGTTAGCTGTAGTGAGTGTTTTCGCTTCTGCTGGTTGCAGCACTGTACAAAATATATTACCTGGTCAGTCCGAGCCGGCAATAGGTCAGGCTCAGGGTAAACAACTGCGCGACAGCACTGATCGAGTTGGTCGACACATCTACGCCAGTGCGGGTCTCGGCGTCAGTCGAATGAATCCGGACGCAAGCGAAGTTCCTGCATTTACTGTCAATGACCGTGTTGAACGTGGTGGGCAGGCAACTATCGGTGTTGATTTGAGTCGACAAATGGCGGTAGAGCTGCATTCTGCTGATCTTGGCAGCGCCGGTTTTGATCCGGGCGGCCGCATCAACTATCACATCGCCGGTGCCAGTGCTCTGGTATATGCAGGTAAAAACCGTCATAACTTCAAACGTCGTGGGTTAAGCGGTTACGGGCGTGTTGGACTGGGATACCTTGAAAATACACCGGTAGGAAATGTTCCCTTCGTAAAAGACAATGCAACCCATGTTTTGTTTGGTGCAGGTGTTGAATACATGACTCGCCTTGGCCTTGGGTTAAGAGCAGAAGGTATCGCGTTTGAAGAGGATGCGCAGTATGCACAACTGGGTGTGATTTACAGAACTGGCCGACGACCAGAAGCTGAAATTGTTGAGATTGCTGAGGAGCCAGTGATAATACCTGAGCCTGTGGCAGCTGTGCCTCAGCCTGAACCTGTGCCCTACAACACTTGTGATCATCTGAGTGGTGTACTTGAGGGTGTTAATTTCCATACAGATTCTGCGCAGTTGACTGATACAGCAACTCAGATACTTGATCAGGTAGCTTTCTCTTTACAGGATTGCTCAACTACACCAGTATCAATATCTGCACATACTGACAGTGTCGGTGCTGAGTCCTACAATCAGGGCCTGTCCGAGCGGCGTGCAAGTTCAGTTGTTGATTACCTGAGTAATCGAGGCATTGACGGAAGTCGATTGAGCTCAACGGCATACGGTGAAACAGCGCCTATTGACACTAACGATACTGCAGAAGGTCGTCAACGTAACCGTCGAGTCGAGTTGATCGCTCACTAAAACTTTGTTTTTCTGACTGGCTTGCTGATCTCAATTCAGTAGGTTGGATGTAACACTAAACCGGAGTGACCGTTCAGGTTGCTCCGGTTTTTTTTCGCCTGCAGGATCTCCTTCTGTTACTAGCCTGCTCTATTCACGAAGGCGAAAACAGTGACATTGAAAACTAAGCAATTTCCAGTTAGATAAGCAGTTTTAGTGTCGCTGCGGGTATTCGCACACTGTTTTCTATTCACCACCAGTGCCAGTCTGCCGTCGCAGCTCACTCGATTGAGCTCAACCCGTAGATTTCTACGAATTTCGCTGAATCGAGCGACCTGCTTAGGTAGCCAGACTCTGGTGGCGAACCCTTCATGAACAGAGCAGGCTAGTGGTACCATATTGCCTACTTTATTCAGAGTAGCTACCGGATTTCCATGTCTTCAGATTTGTCCAGCTGGACTCCTTGCCTATTGCCGGAGCGCAAAATTTTCGACGGGCGATATGTGCGATTGGAGCCTCTTGATCCGGGTGCACATGCCGACGAGCTGTATGACGCGTCGAATGTTTCCGATGCGGCAATGAAGTTTCGCTATTTGTATGAATACCCGCCAGAAGATAAGGAAAATTTTATCGGATGGGTTGAACAAGTTGCGACCAGTGAAGATCCATTGTTCTTTGCAGTAATAGATAAAGCCACTGGTCGTGTGGCCGGGCGTCAAACGCTGATGCGAATCGACGCTGCAAATGGCTGTATCGAAATCGGTAACATTTACTGGGGGCCATTGGTAAGTCAAAAGCCTGCTGCAACCGAGGCTCTGTATCTCTTCGCTAACTATGTGTTCAATATTCTGGGATACCGTCGCTTTGAATGGAAATGTAATAACGAAAATGAACCATCGAAGCGTGCAGCGCTACGTTTCGGATTTAAACATGAAGGTTTGTTTCGCCAGCATTTAATTGTTAAAGGAAAAAATCGTGATACAGCCTGGTTTTCAATGCTTGACACTGAATGGCCGGCATTGGATCTGGCTTATCAGCAATGGTTGTCACCAGAGAATTTTGACTCTACCGGTAATCAGCAACAGTCGCTTGCGCAATTAATAGAAAATCAGCGTAAGACAAGTGTTTAGCTTGTTGAGACGTAGCGGTACTATTTTTTATTCCTGATCGGACCTAATTGAAGGTGCAGAAGTTTTTATGAAAATCCGGCCAATACGTATTCAAGAGCGAGCCATCTGGGAGTCGCTGTTTAATGAGTATGCGCAGTTTTACAAGACGCAGGTGCCAGCGGGCGGCCACGAAACTGTCTGGAACTGGATCTTTGATGATACTAACGACTTCTGGTGCGATGTTGTTGTGGCCGACAGTGATGAACCGTTCGGGTTCACGCAATACCAACTCATGCATCGATCCCTTGGTGGATCAATGGTCTGCTATCTCAGTGATTTGTATGTGCAACCGGGAATGCGTTGCCAATCTGCCGGGAAGGGGTTGATTGATCACGTGATCGGGTTTGCACGAAGGCGTGAAATAAGCAACGTCCGCTGGCTAACTCAGGACTTCAATTACCGTGGCAGGCATTTGTACGATAAATATTGCGATAAGTCGGATTTCATCCTGTATTCGCTACCCGTTTGAATTTTGCCGGGATCAAAGCCCTGCGGGCGTGCCGTTAAAGTGGCTTTGATGGTGTTCTGTACTGAAGTGCCGGAGATACCATTGATCAAACAGGCGCCTGAATACAGCTCCTGATTGTGGTTTGCCTTGATAGCGCTGATCTGTTTCGATTACCATTTGTGTGAATATATTGACGGGTAAAATTTGTAGTTTTTGCTGTTGCTATTTGCTGTTGCTATTTGCTGGTGCTGTTTAATGGCAGCCTGTATCAGGCAGAATATTCTTTGTAGGGTATTCTCGGACTAGGTTTTTCCTGCAAGTAGTTGGATTTCATGGTTTTTTCTATACTTTGTGCGTGGCGATCCCAACCGCCTAATGGACGGGAAAAGTAAAGAGGCTTTTGACTATTACGTATGTGCCTGACTTGTTCATTTCCACGTCGATTCCTCGAAATACTTATCCTATTGATTTTCGCGGGTTTTTCGTGCTCTGCATCCGCGTCCGATCAGGCCCGGCAGGACTATCGCACCACTTTCCCGGCTTTGAATGAAGAGCAGTTGCTAAGTCGCGTCGCCATTCGCGACAGGCTGGCCGAGCTTGAGCTTTCTGTACGTTTATCAAGTGGCATTCGCGGTTTTCCGCAAAATCGCCCGGAAGCACTGCGCTGGTATAACCAGGCTGCGCGGTTTGGTACGCGATCGCGTGATTCTCAATCGTCATTACCTTTAACTGTTGATCAACTGCCCATACCGGTTGTTCGTGATAGGGGAAATTCGGGTTCCGGTTCCGATAGCAGTTTGTCGCGGCAGTCCCCGGAGGCGCAAATCGCTGTATCCGGTTCATCGGGCGAAGCACCGCTGACTGTTGAATTTGATGCCACATCTTCGAGCGCGGATGCCGGTATCGTTCAGTACAACTGGTTTTTCGAAGATGGTGACACCTCGCATCAAGCGCTAATAACCCAAACGTTTAATGAACCTGGCGATCATTTGGTTTTGCTGGTGGTAATGGATGCGCTGGGTCAATTGGGGCGAACCGGCCTGGTCGTTTCGGTACTTCCACCGTCTGATAGTCCACCGGTTGTATCCTTTGAAACAATGGTGACGCCGGGTGCTGATAATTCGCTTGCGATCACACTGACTGCGATAGCTAGCGATGATTTTGGCATTGATTCTTACAGTTGGGATTTAGGCGACGACACAATCGCGACAAGCGAAGTAGTCGAGCACGTTTACGTAGCCGGTGGCGTTTATGATGTTGCCCTTGTGGTGACAGACAGCGCAGGACAAACGACCAGAACAACTAATCAAATAGTTGTTGATGATCCTCCGCCCACTGCAGTTATAACTATCCCGTCCACTGTGGGTTCCTCTCCGTTTACGGTTTCCGCTGATGCCAGTAACTCCACAGACAATGTGGGTATTGCATCTTACAGCTGGATATTTGAAGCAGGTGCCGATCCGGTTGTCGGTGAGACTGCTTCATACACTTATACAGAAGTTGGTACTTACGAAATTACACTTACTGTCACCGATGCGGCTGGACTGACAAGCATTGCAGAACAAACAATCACCGTCTCTGATCCGACTCCCTCAGTAGTTGCTGCGCCTGTACCATTGAGCCCGCTCCAGGGTGATGAGGTGGAACAGAATGATACAAATTTTCGCTTTGAGTGGGCGCCGGTTGACAATGCGTTGACCTATGATTTTGAATTAATTGATTCAATAACCGATGTGGTGATCGCAGCAACGGGTCTGACAAACGCAACGGCATTCTGTAATACCACCAGCTGCCGACTGACCTATCCGTCTGCTGACTTTTTATCGGTTGCGCCCGCGCATATTTGGCGCATTCGGGTGACCACCGCTGACGGTACATCCGAATGGGCCAGTGCGCAGGTGCAGGTGGTTCCCGTTGCTACCGAAAAAAGACCTGCCCCGGTTTTTATAGCGCCTGAAGACGGGGCACAGCTGGTTTTCGGTTCCACAGTCGACTTTATATGGGAACATGATCCGCTGGCTGTTGGTTATGATTTCGTGTTTTTTGATCATCTGGCGCCGACTGACCGGTTTGAGTTTGTGCGTGATCTGGATCCGGATGACATCTGCGATGCGGGAAGCTGTACATACACCCGTCAGATAACACAAACTATTGATGGTACGTCTCACAGTTGGGAAGTTCGTGCGGTCAATTCACAAGGAGTATCCGAGCGCACGCGTCATTTTTTTAGTTCTACTCCCCCCGTCGACTTTCCACCCGCGTCACCGGTCGCTGTCTCGCCTGCCGCAGGTACCGAAGTGCTTGCAGATTCAACGATAACGTTCGTCTGGTCTCAGAGTGCCGACGCTGAAGTTTATGAGCTCGATCTGGAGGACAGCGGCGACAATGCCTTCGCGGTGATTACAGGTCTGGATGCCGCAACTTATTGTGCGTCCGGCCCCTGTACTTATGATTTACCTGTCAGCCTTGATCCAGCACTCGATTATCAATGGAAAGTTCGGGCGAGAAATGTGCATGGCGCATCTGCTTTTACTGTTACACCAATATCAGTTGTTGAGACGCTGAGCAATCAACCACCAGTCGCTTTTTTTGAAGCATCTGTGTTGAGCGGTACGGAGCCGCTGCTGGTTGAGTTTGATGCCAGTGGTAGCACTGACGATGCAGTAGAGGGGGTCGTGGACTATCTGTGGGACTTTGGTGATTCCTCGACCAGTCAGGGTCCTGCGTTGTCTGAAGTGATGCACAGTTTTGATGCTGGTACACACGATGTCACCTTAACAGTGTTCGACGGCGAAGGTTTAAGCCATGCGATAACAGTACAGATTCTCGTTGATGGTAACGAAGCACCTGAAGCTGTATTCATCGTGTCAGGATTCGCGGGTGATGCTAGTGGCCTTGCACCTTTCACTGCCGCTTTCGATGCCAGTGCCTCGGTCGACGATGTGGGGGTCGTGGTCTATGAGTGGGATTTTGGCGATGGTTCTGCAACTGTAACGACGGACGATCCGACCGGTGTATCTCACAGTTACGACTCACCGGGTGTTTACACGGTTACGTTGACAACCCTGGATATTCAAGCCAAGTCCGATGTTGCAACGTTAAACATAGAAGTGTTGCCTACGGTCAGTGGCGTGTCTGAGCAGGATGCTGCCAGGTTGCTTACGCAAGCGACCTTCGGTCCCACAATGGCAGATATCAATGCAGTCAGGACACTGGGCATTGAAGAATGGGTCGATCAACAACTCCAGCTTATCGGTCCGGATCACCTGCCTTATGTGCTTGAGCACTCCAATGGCAGTAACCGTTGGCCGCGACATGAAATCTGGTGGGAGAATGCCGTTGAGGCAGATGATCAACTGCGGCAGCGTGTGGCGTTTGCACTGAGCGAGATTTTTGTCGTTTCAGGTATCGGGCGAACCCTGGCTAACGGTCAATACGGCTTAACGCATTTCTATGACCAATTGCGTCGTCTGGCGTTTGGCAACTATAGGGATTTGCTTGAAACGGTCACGTTAAGCCCGGTGATGGGCCTGTACCTGAGCATGTTGCAAAATGCCAAGGCAGATTCCGAGACAAACACCCGTGCTGACGAAAACTATGCGCGTGAGGTTCTGCAACTGTTTTCGATCGGTTTGTATAACCTCAATCCCGATGGTACCTCGCAAGGCACCAATACGTTTACGCAGGATCAAATAGAGGCTTTCGCACGGGTTTTTACCGGTTGGAATTACAAAGATGCAGGTGTGTGGGATCGTAAATTCTTCACGACACCAGACTTGATCAGCCCGATGGAGCCGTTCGAGGACTTTCACGATACAGGTGCAAAGACACTGTTAAACGGTGTGATTTCGCCAGCCGGCTTGTCAGCAAGAGCCGATCTCGAGCTGGCGCTGGATAATATATTTAATCACTCCAATGTAGGCCCGTTTATCGGTAAACAACTGATACAAAGGCTGGTAACGAGTAATCCAACGCCGGCTTACGTCCAGCGTGTTGCCGCTGTGTTTAACAACAATGGATCAGGAGTGCGAGGAGACCTTGGGGCGGTAGTGCGCGCCATTTTGCTTGATGCCGAGGCACGCAATGGTTTCAACAATCAACAGTTTGGAAAACTGAGAGAGCCGTTACTAAAAATGACACATCTCTGGAGAGCGTTTGACGTTCAGCGTGGTGTGCAGTCCAGTGTCAGGGGTGAATACAATACATTTTCCCCTGCACTAGAGAATCTTGAGCTGGATTTTGGTCAGGCAGTTATGCGTTCGCCGTCAGTGTTTAATTTCTTTAAACCTGATTTTTCACCTAACGGGCCGGTCAGAGATGCTGATCTGGTGGGGCCTGAGTTCGAAATACTCACTGAAAATAATCTTGTTCGTAGTGTTAATCGACTCACTCGGCAGGTCATAAGGCATTTTGCAAGTACAACGAATTCTATTGATCTCAACCCGTCATACCTGAATTATTCAGACGAACTGGCAGTTGCCGATGATAGTGATGAATTGTTGGACAGACTGGATTTGCTGTTGATGAATCAAATGATGAGTAACGACATGCGTGCGGTGATAAAGAATCATCTTGACGGGTTGCCGGATGATCCAGCCGGTTTGTCACAGCGTGTTCGGGATGCAATAAGCTTGATTATTGTGTCGCCGGAATATTCCATACAAAGGTAGCTATGATTTCGATCAGACAAAATTTCTTATCTTCTGCACAGGGCTGGTCTTTCTGGGTTGTCTGTTACTTTTGCCGTGTAAATAACCAATGAATCAACAGCAGTTAAAACGCCGGCGTTTGTTGCAGAGATTTGCCACTGTATCGTTACTCGGTTCCGGTCATCTGGCTATGAATGGCAAGATGAGCCTGATCGGCTCTGCACTGGCATCCAGCAACAGCTACACAGCACTGACAGACTACAAAGCGCTGGTCTGTGTGTTTCTGTACGGAGGTTCGGATTCGTTCAACATGTTTGTGCCGGGAGACAGCGCGCTGCTTGATTCTTACCAATCGACCCGTGGTGCGCTTGCCGTTGATTCTTCGTCGTTGTTGACGGTATCAGGCGGTGATGTGCAGTTCAATTCGCAACTACCGCGTTTGCATGAACTTTACGAATCAGGCGAATTGTCGATTGTACGAAATGCCGGCAATTTGATTGCCCCGGTTACACGCTCTGACTACCTTAATAACAGTCTGAATATTCCCGCTGATCTTTTTGCGCACAATCATCAGCAGGAGCAGGCGCTTAAGGCATTCAGCAGTCAACCAACGACAGTTGTCGATGCCGGCTGGGGAGGGCGCATGGCAGATCTTCTACAGGACGCAAATCAGGGTGCTCCGCTACCACCAACATTTGCTCTGGATGGCTCAGATTGGTTTTCGCCCGGCAATGTAACTAAACCCGTACGCATCGGCTCAAATGGCCTGGGTACGCTGGCTGATCTGGATACAGCAACAGCATCGGGAGCAACAGCAGCGCGCAGAGACAGTCTGACAAGCCTGCTTGATGTCGCCTATAACCATCCGCTTATTCGAGAGGCGTCTATCAGTCTTGACCGTACCCGTGAGCTATCCCGTGAACTCGACACCGCGTTGGATGCTGCCAGCGAATTCGCAACCAGCTACAACAGTACCAGTAAGCTCGCCAGTCAGTTGCGCATGGTCGCCCGTCTGATACGTTCGCAGAGTGTGCTGGGTATGAACCGACAAATCTTTTTTGTCGGTATTGGCGGCTGGGACACGCACGATAACCAGACGTTGCGCCTGAATGAGTTGTTACCGTCACTGGATCAGGATTTATATGATTTCCAGCAGACATTGGGTGAAATCGGCCGGGGTGATGATGTCTGTACTTTTACATCTTCAGACTTTGGGCGTACATTAACCGTGAATGGCGACGGTTCTGATCATGGCTGGTCAGGACACTATCTGGTAATGGGTGGTGGTGTGAATGGTGGGCAGCTTTTCGGCGCCTGGCCCAGTTTCGAAGCGGGTGCAGATGATGATACCGGTGATAAAGGTCGTGTCATTCCCTCGTTGTCCATTAATCAGATTGGTGGATCCCTTGCACGCTGGATGGGGTTAACAGAATCTGATACGAATCAAATATTTCCTGATCTGGGTAATTTTAGTAATGACTGGCAAAACAACATTCAGTTGTTCAGTTAGTTCGATTTAAGATTTTTGGCAATTTCTGTGCGGTTGACAGGTCTTGCCGAATGATTTTCTGATGATTTGAAGTAGCCTGAATTTGTTGTCTTGATAGTTTTACTGATGTCGGTTGTTTCATATCTACAGTTCTCGGATAAATTTATCTTTGACTGTAATTCTGGTTAGTTCGTCTGTTTTTTCAAGTTTTCAACTCTGCAAAAAAAAACACGCTGCGATACGAGTGTATTGCAGCGTGTCTGTTTGAACCGGAGGACTGTTGTATCCTCCAGCTCTGATTAAACGCTTGTACCGGTCAATAAGAAGTCCAGGGATAGATAGACTTAAAACCGGTTGCGTCCAGTTATCTTACATGGCAGGAGTCCAATCGTATTCTTCTTGCTCGGACTCTTCTGCAGTGACTTTGAAATCAGTATCAAAGTCTTCGTTTGCCTCGTATACCAGAGGATCAGTGCCGGCAAGCGTGTAATATGAATCTGAATCAATTGCGTTTGCAGCGCCAGCAATCAGGAAAGAAACAGCAATAGCAGAAGCAGAAATGATAGATCGAGTTTTCATAAGTATTCTCCTTGAGAAGCTTGTGTGTACATGTATGTTATTGGATTGACACTTTTCGGATACTTAATCTGCTGTAGCCGATTACCATTGTTTATCTGGTGCCGTGTTAATCTGTGTTACGGAAAGTAAGACGGGTAATCGATAGATTGGTTGCAACTAAATCAGTTGAAAAATTAGATCGAAACGATTAAAGCCGTGGATGTAAATCGAATTATTCCGATCTATTGAATACATTTGTTGATTTAAGTTATAAATGCATAAATTCTTTTCTCTGTAATGAAACTTTTTAGAAAGCACTGGATATCTCAAAAACACTGATATGAAGCACTTCTCACTTTTTATTGCAGGCCAATGGACAGCAGGATCCACCGCACAGGTAATGCAGAGTATCAATCCGGCAAGTGGCGAACCCTGGATGAGCTTTGATTGTGCGTCCGCCGACGATGTTGATGCTGCAGTGAGTGCGGCAAGCGGAATGCTGGATAATCCACAATGGCGGGACATGACCGCGACGCAGCGCGGCAAGCTACTTTATAAACTGGCTGATCTGGTAGAGAGCAATGCTGAAGAACTCGGGCGGTTAGAGACAACAGATAGCGGTAAGCTGGCGGCTGAAACACTATCTCAAACAGGTTATGTAGCGGACTATTATCGTTACTTCGCAGGCCTGGCGGATAAAATTGAGGGGCAGGTGCTGCCGATAGACAAACCCGGTATGCATGTTTTCACTGAGCGTAAACCGATTGGAGTGGTTGCTGCGATTGTGCCGTGGAATGCCCAGATGTTTCTTACTGCAACTAAACTGGGGCCGGCGCTGGCTGCCGGATGTTGTGTCGTACTGAAGGCATCAGAGATTGCACCGGCACCGATGCTTGAGTTTGCGCGCTTGATTGAGCAGGCAGGCTTCCCGCCGGGTGTGGTGTCTGTAATTACCGGCGATGCTGATAATTGCTCCATCCCGCTGACGCGCCACCCTGACATCGATCGTATTGCATTCACAGGTGGACCGGAGACGGCGCGCCACGTAGTGCGTAATTCCGCCGAGAATTTTGCTGTCACGACACTGGAACTTGGTGGCAAATCCCCGATACTGGTGTTTGCAGATGCTGATCTCGATGCCGCTGCGAATGGTTTGATTGCGGGTAACTTTGGCGCATCCGGTCAATCCTGTGTTGCTGGTACACGTGGATTGGTCGAACGGGGTGTGTATGACGCACTGGTTGAAAAGATCACGCGATTATCCGGTGATCTGGTCGTTGGTGATCCGCACGACAGCAGTACCCACCTCGGGCCCCTGTGCACAGAGGCACAAGTCAAACGTATTGAGGACACACTATCGAAGGCAAAGCAGCAGGGTGCCAGAATCGGGTTTGGAGGTGAGCGCCACAGTGAGCTGGGTAGCCACTACTTTAAGCCAACACTGCTGTTGTGCGATGACCCGGCCACCGCCACATTGAAAGTCGAAATGTTCGGTCCGGTAATGTCGCTTATACCGTTTGATACCGAGGAGGATGCGATAGCAATGGCAAATGATTCCGATTTCGGCCTGGGTTCGGGTGTGTTCACGCGTGACGTGGCGCGCGCCCACCGCGTATCTTCACGTATTCGCTCAGGTATAACCTGGGTTAATACCTATCGGGCAATATCACCGATTGCTCCGTTTGGTGGATTCAACCAGTCAGGCTATGGACGCGAGGCGGGGCTTGAATCGGTTCTGGACTACACGCGCACCAAAACCACCTGGATTAATTTGTCGGATGAGCCGATGGCAAACCCGTTCGTTATCAGGTGATCGGGGCCCGATGCCCGATGCCGGCGATCAGGTGCCGGCTGCACCGAAAACGCGTTGCAGCAGTTCGCTTGTGCGTTTCAGCGGATTACGCCGGATCGCCTGCTCTTCTTTTGCTATATAGAAAAACAAACCTTCCATCCCTTCTTCGAGCACATGCTCGGTCAGATCTGCATCGACTTCCGGCGCAAGCGGGATCCGTCGATAGGCAGTTAACAGATTGTTGAAAGTTGTCACTGCACCGACCTGTGCCAGCGAGTCATCGATAATGGGACGCATCGCGCTCTTTAGCTGCCCTGACGTGCTGCGTTCGAAAAAACGTGTCGCCGCGTCGTCAGGTCCGTTCAGAATTGTTTTCGCGTCCGTTATTGTCATTTGTTGAATAGCTGACAGGAATATGCCACGGGCTTTGGGTGCGGCAACTTCAGCTGCGCGGTTGATTCGACTCTCCAGGTCAACGAAAAAATTGTCCATGCCAACCCGCTTACCAATGTCTCTGGCTTTTACCAGCGCTGTGGGCAGTGGGACCTTTATGGCAGCATCGTTCAGATAGCCACCGGAGCGCCCGACCTGATTAACGACAATACCGGAGCTCTTCGACAGTGCCTCGCGCAGGCCTCGGGCGATCTCATTGCTTCCTAGTGTGGAGCCGGGTTGACCCAGTACAGCACCGGCAGCTGTTGCTATTTGTCCGAGATCCTTGCCGGAGGTGCCACAGCCAGACAGTATCAGAACGCAAAGGCATATAGCTGGCAACATCCTGGAATTGTATTTCATCGGGTAAATTCTCATGCAGAGGTTCGTAACAAAGAATGTGTTAGCACACAAATTCGTTGCCAGTTGTGGGTTAGTTAATCCAGACATCGCAAAAAATAAGCGTAAATCAGGCTTGAGCCCAGCGTTATTCTGTCACAACTTTCAGCACAGCTGGCGAAGGTTACAGGATTGCACAATTCCCGGTATTGAAAATAGAATCTCAGTTGCAATATAAAGCTATTTTTGGCTCCGTCAGGTACCTGCGGTGAGTCGACTACTGTTTTATTGCAACCGTATTCAAAGTTGACGTTTTTTTGGGAACTTTAACGGTCGCTATGGATCAGGTACTTTTGTAAGGTGTAGCTTTTCGAGGCTTATCCGCGTGTCCTCGGGCTTACATAGCGACCTTGCTGCAGGCCGCGGAATTCTACGGTCACAAAATTCTACGGCCACAGAATTCCCTGCTACAGAATCTCTGGCAATTTTCGGCCACAGAATTTTCGGCCACAGAATTGCTAATTCAGTTATGTGATTTATGTGATACCGGTTTTTCAAAAACCGTTAGCTTACAGCCCGTTAGTTTAAAACCCGATAACCGGATATGACGATACCGGTTTAACCCGCTTGCACTTTATAGGTACAGGCGTGATGAGGAAAATATGAATCGCCGAACATTACTTAAATGTTGCGCAGGTCTGGCAGTTGTTGCGTGCAACAACTCAATGGCAGTGGGCGCAGTTAATTATTCACGTGAAATCTATGAAGAAGCACTTGCCAGTGGCGAGCCTTTCCTACTCGATTTTACAGCTAGCTGGTGACCCGTTTGTCGTAGCCAGAAGCGCACCGTGAGTGCGCTCCAAGATCAAAACGAACGGTACCGAAAAGTAAAAGTTATTTATGTTGACTGGGATCTGCATCGCAATTCACCCATTGCATCTGAACTGAAAGTCTACAGACAGGCCACGCTGGTGATGTTTCATCAAGGTGAAGAAGTTCAGCGTTTGCAGTTTCAAACCAGCAAGGATGTCATTGAAGCAATGTTCAAGTCGGTTACCTGATGTCGTTGCAACATTCAGCGGTTGGTACAATTCGGTAGCGGGTTTGATGCCCGCTGCCGTTACAGGTACACATTGATTTCCACTCAATCCATTGCCGTTGCCGGGCTGTCGTCTGCTGGTTGCAATTTCGCTCAGAGACTTCACCCATCCTGGCAATGACTTTTTTGACTAAATAGACTCAGGTTTCACCATGGTATTATTTTGGGCCTATGTGGCAGGCTTGCTAACACTCATTAATCCCTGCGTGCTGCCACTGCTGCCGATTATTATCGCATCCGCGTTACAGCAATCACGCCTCGGTCCGGTTGCTCTGGCTGCCGGCCTCATTGTGTCCTTCACTGCCGTGGGTGTACTCGTCACAGCTTTTGGCCATCTGATCGGTCTGACACCCGAGCGATTGAATCAGATTGCAGCCTTTTTAATGATCGCCTTTGGTTTGGTGCTGCTGGTTCCGCAAGCCTCTGGTTATTTTTCGCGACTGGTTACGCCGATGGCAGGTGGTGCTAACACGCGACTGGAGAAAACCGAAGGTACCGGGATACACGGTCAGTTCCTCATTGGTATATTGCTCGGCGCCGTTTGGGCACCGTGCATAGGACCGACGCTTGGGGGTGCGCTCTCGCTGGCTGCCAGTGGCGAGGGCTTAGGTCAGGCTGCGATTACCATGCTGTTCTTTGGTTTCGGTGTATCGACCATGTTGTTAGCACTGGCTTATGGTTCGCGCGAAGTGGTTTCGAAACGTCGAGACCGCATGATGAAGATCATGCCCTGGGCTCGACCGCTAATGGGGGTAACGCTGCTTCTGGTTGGCATAGCATTGTTATTGCGCGTCAATCATTACATCGACATCTGGTTGCTGGATCGCATGCCAGCCTGGCTGCAGGATTTATCGGTCAGGTACTGATTACAACCGGAGTGTGATTATTTAACGTTGCTGTATCATCGTCTGACGATAAGACTCGGATTCGGACAAAAGGTACAGGCCTAATAGTACTGACACCAAGTTGCTATTGCTAACCAGGTATTATCCAGATAGATTCAGGCGGTATGCATAAATCTATCTGGTCTCCGACGGCATACGCGTTGATATCTCTGGCGTGACAGTGCAAATAAATTATCGAATTATCGTCCGTTGGTTCCTGCTCACCGGCTGACACCGGGTTGTCGTTGCAACGTGTTATTTTCACCTGGCATTTGCGATAGGAACCCGCCACTTCCACGTTTAGTAATTCCGCTTTGCACAAGTTAACTGACGTTTGTGATGGATTGACTATCAGACTTTCAGCACGGAATGTGGCGGTACCTTTATACTCGGACGCCGCGCCAATGCCTGCCGTGCTATTTGCCGACAAATGAAGTTCACCAAATTGGCACAGCATGCGTTGTCCTGATATTCTGCATTCGAGAAAATTCTGGCAACCGAAGAACTTTGCTGTGGCTATATCGGATGGTCGTTCAAATAGCGCTGTTGGGCGGTCGAACTGACCAAGCCTGCCATCAAACATCAGTGCGATCCGATCCGATATATGCAACGCTTCATGCTGGTCATGCGTGACCATTACGGTTGTAGTGCCTGACTGACGCTGTAGATTGATTATCAGATTACGCATCTCATCACGGAGGTGCGCGTCGAGGCTGGACAGTGGTTCATCGAGCAACAGTAGTTGCGGTTCAGTAACCAGTGCCCGTGCCAGGGCGGCGCGCTGTCGTTGCCCACCGGATATTTGATGAGGCTTACTGTCAGCTAAATCGCTGATCTGTACATCGTCGAGCATGTTATTCACTCTACGTTGTATCTCTGCAGCTGCAACACGCTTCATCTTTAGGCCGAATGCTACGTTCTGGCGCACCGTCAGGTACGGAAAGAGCAAGTGATTTTGAAAAACCATAGCGGCTCTGCGCTTCTCAGGGGGCAGGTGTGTGATCGATCGGTCATCGAAAAGAATGTCGCCGTTGTCGGGCGCGATCAAACCGGCTATCATTTTTAACGTAGACGTTTTGCCACACCCTGATGGTCCCAGCAAAGTAATAAACTCACTGGAATTTACGTGCAATGAAAATTCCCGGACGGCGTGATCTGCGCCACCGTTGTACCTCAGGTTCAGGTTCTCAAGCGTTAACGTAGTCACAGTCGTGAAGGTAATTCGGCTATGCCACTTCTACCGGATATAAAGCGCGCCACAGCGATCAGTATGATAAGTCCGGGTAAAATGAAAATTACGCCGAGCGCTCCTGCGACGTCGTTGCGACCTGCAGATACAAAATTAAATAACAATAAAGGTAGTGTTACGACTCTGCCCCCGCCGACGATGAGCGTCAGAATGTACTGACTCCAGGACACCAGGAAGGTAAACAACGCGCCAATCACAATACCCGGTAGGATTGCCGGTAACGTAACACGGGTGAATACCTGAAAAGTGTTGGCGCCTAACGTGCGGGCTTGCGCCTCGAATTCGGTATCAAAACGCGCGAATGTACTGGCCATGACCAAAATCATATAGGGAAGTGCAGGAATCAGATGCGCGACGATCACGCCGGCGAGCTGATTGTTGAGTTCAAGATTCAGCATAATACCGTGTAAGCCCGTGATCACCGCTATGCCGGGAACAAGAACTGGTGCTAATACAAGGAGCTGGACGGCGCGTTTGCCGCGGAAGTTATAGCAGGCAAGTGCGCGTCCTGCTGGTATTCCGATGCAACAGGACAACAGCGTGACAGGTATCGCTATCGCTAGCGACGCGGAGATGGCTTTTCCAAGTCCGGACACTGGTGAAAAAAGGTATTGCCATGCTTGTAGAGACCATTCACCCGGAACAAGGTCTGGGAAAAACCAGCGTTTCGCAAACGACCAGACGACTATGGGTACAAGGGGCAGCACCAGCCAGATTATCATCAGTGCAAATGCCAATAGCACGGGCGCTGGTGTTTGGCGGCTGGATTGCGTCCTGTGTACCGATGTAGTCATGTCAGTTTTCAATCTGCCTTCGCGTAATGTGTGCATAAAGCAGTACAAAAATCAACGAAAGCACCGCGATGATCATCGATATGGCAATCGCTTCCGGTCGTGAGGCCAGATCGACATCGGTAAATTTTCGATAGGCAAGGACCGGTAGTGGCGCCGGATAGTAGGCGCCAAGTAGTGCAGGTATTTCGTAGGCACCAAAGGTAAACGCCAGTACGATCATTGACGATGCCAAAAGTGCGGGCAGCAGATTCGGCAGGGTGACGAATCGCAGAACCTGCCACCGTGAGGCACCGAGTGTCCGGGCGACAGCTTCAAATTCTTCCCCGCCCTGCTGTAGCGATGCCAGCAATATGAGTGCGATAAACGGCAGCTCTTTCCAGACATACACCAGAATGATTCCGATGGCAGCAGGATCGTAGATGAGAGCCGGAAATTGCTGCGGTTCGTTGATAAAACCGGCATGTAATGCCAGGCGTGCAAAGCTGCCGGATTGCGAGAACAGATAAACGATACCGACTGCGCCGACTAGATGCGGGATTGTAAGATTAAGCTGAAGCAGGAAATTTATCAGCGACCTGCCAGCGTTTAATCTTCGTATCATCAACACTGCACCGAGCGCCAGTAGCGACGCGATGACAGTGGAAGTTAACGCTATGTATGTTGTCAGGAGTAGCGACGGGAGAAATTCATCATCACGCAGCAGAGCAGAATAGGCAGCAAGATTGGGTGAATCCAGGCCGATTACCGGCATGTAGTTGAAACTGCGTAATAGCCCTGCAGCCAGGCCGCCGGCGAACAGCGGCACTATGACAATAAGCGCCGGTAGCAGCAACAGCCACGGGGTCAGCCGTTGAAACCGGATTTTTCGTGCGCGTAGTCGACCGAGTCGCGGCATAAATTTTAGTTACCTCGCGACATTCTCCTTCCAGCCCTCTTCGATAGCAGTTATCCAGGACGATTGTAGCTCCGGTAAGGCAACCTCGGCGAGTTCTGCTTCCGACACCACAGAAGGGTGGCGTTCGAGTGTATTGAATTTGTCTTTATATTCATCGCTGATGCGCGACAGGTCGATCGCTGGCATCGTGCCCCAAACCTCGGGCAACGCCTTTTGGTATTGTGCTTCGTCCGATGTCAGCAAGTTTTGTAACACAATTGCTGCAGCTTTGTTGGGTGAGTTAAATGGAATCAACGTGTAACTGGTGTTACCGATTGTGCCATCAGTCATTACGAAGCCTTTAGTGGTTGCAGGGTAGCTTCCGTTCTCGATTTTCAAACCGACGCTTGACGGATCATAACTGAAGGTGATGTCCACTTCTGAATTGGCAAACATCTGATCAAGTTGTGTGATCGACTGCGGGTAGGTTCGACCTGCTCGCCACAATGCGGGCTTCATGTCATTTAGTATCTGCCAGGTTTTCGCGGCAACTTCATCGAAAAGTGCCTGATCAAAATCCACCAGTAGATTTTTGACACCACCAGCCGCATGGTAGAACACATGTCGAACAAATACGGATCCGCTGAAATCTGGCGGTGCCGGGTAGGTAAAACGGCCTGGATTTTTCGTTACCCAATCAATTAGCGCTGCAATCGTTGTCGGTGGAGTATCAGTGCGCTTTTCGTCATAGGCAAAGGCAAACTGCGCTTTCGACCACGGAACTTCACAACCGTCGACAGGAACACCAAAATCATTCGCAATTGAGTCATTTTCCCAGTCGATCAATGCGTTGTTGGGCATTGCATCAAGATAACCACAAAATGCCATATCACCCTGTTTCATTGAGCGGAAGTTCTCTCCGTTAATCCAGATCAAATCTACCGACCCACTGTCAGTATTACCGGCTTCTTTTTCACCCAGTACCAGATTCACCGCTTCGACTGTATCGTTGATACCTACACGATTGAGTGTAATGTCGTAACGTTTTTTGAGCAGGCCGCCGACAAAGTCAGAAACATAACGATTGATGTCATCGGAGCCACCCCACATAAACCAGTTGACCTCGCCACCTTTAGCTGCCGCGACAATCTCATCCCATGAATCGTCAGCAAATTCATTTTCGCTGGCTGCTGTAACAGTCGTCGGTGTGAGTAATGTAATACTAAAAAATAGTATTAGTGCCTGTAACGGGTTAAGTTTATTCAGGCGTAGTTGGCACAGCTGTACGTTGAGCATTGTAGTATTAAGTTCAGGTTAACTTGCGTTGAAAATATCGTGCGTTGAAGATATGTGCGTTGAAATATCTAAAAGGCTGCCAGTATTTATTGCTCGCCGGCTTTGGTGGTAGAGATTTTAATGGCAGAGCTAATTTATACAGCTGAGCGCAGGATAATAAAATCTGTGCTTACAGGTCCGGATGTGGATTCTACCGCAGTTTCGCACCAAGCAAGAGGAGTGTGACAACAACCGCTGTCAAGATACTTCTCTATGCGTCGATTTTAAGTAAATCGGGTTCAACGGCAGCAGGTTTTAGACAGAAAATAATCGAGATTATTGGCCGGGATCACGGCTTGTGGCCATTTCCATTGATCGTACCGAGTTATCCCATTCGGCAACCCACCCGGGGAGCTCCGGAGCTGGTTGGTCAAAACCTATTGTTGCAAGCAATTCCTTGACAGCAACAGAACCTCCTTTGCGGGACAAAAAACGCGCTTTTATAACGGCAGCTGCACTGAGCGTGTTGTTGCGGTAGTAGCGTTGTTCCAGAAAAATGTCTCTGTCGTTCCAGCCAATGACGCTGGTCTCTATTTCAAAGCGCTGAAGAATTTTTAGTGATCGGTAAAAGCGGATACTTTCTGCAACAACTACCGGGTACCAGCCGTTCCGGATAATAGGCTTGAATGAACCGGAGCGTAACATTAGATCTGTTCTGGCCAGGTCTGCATAGGTCAGATACACACCGTTGTTAACGTGACCGTTGACGTCAAGATCATTTGGGTAAACCCGTAACGACGTGCTTACCGGACCGGTTAATTCGCAGCGGCTTCTTGTTGATTGCGTAAGTAGAAGCCAGAAGAGGCGTATGTACAGTTTCACTGTGATTGCGAGATTGCTGCGAACGGATTAATGGGTTAACGGGTTAATGGGTTTGTCTGTGGGTACAGAGTAAAATCTACGGTAAACAAGGTCTATTGACGTTGCATAAAAATGGTGATTTCGGCAAATGTCAGACCGAACTTACGAATATATGAACGATTGATAAGGGAATTCTCATCCATTTGCCAGAACCAGTCGTTAAGCGTGACTTTCACTTTACGTCCGTTTACCGGTACTTCCATCTGGTAGACCAGATTAAAGGCATTGCCGTGCGACTTTCCAGTTGCCTGACTTTCAATATCGTTCGCCTGACCTTGCCACACACCACTTGTGGTTTCTTCGAGTGTCCAGCGTCTTTGCTCGGGACCTTCGCCGATCTGATATTGAAACGTCTCATCAAGGATTAGTTGATTGTCGTTACGTGTTCCGATTATATCAACGGTAAATCGCTGGATAATATTACCACTGCGGTTTTGAACAATTCCCCAGGCTTTGACTTTGCCGTCAAAAAATGCGGCCAGATCAATTGCCGGACTCTGGCTTTCGTAAGCCTGACCTTTGATTGACGATGCGCAGCCGGTTGTCATACCAACAACAGCGATCAGTATAAATAGTTTTTGAATCATATTTTTAGCGCGCGATAGGGTTCTGCCACAATGTTAGTATCAAGAATTTATGAAAAGTACTGGAGCAGTGTGCTCTTCGTTGAGCTGGTTCGTGTGTTGCTAATACGCAGAGCAGCGCGTAACAGATGATTTAGCTCAAATCACTTCACCTGAATTCAGTCAATGTGGCCTAACTCATGGGCAGACGCACGGATGACCGCAGTCGGGTGTACGCAATGGCATGTAGATCACATGGATTGGCACCGGGGCAGGCAGCCAACAGTATATGGCTGGCCAGATCCTCAAAATCATTACGAAAGTGAACTGTGCTTTTAAGCGCAATAATGGACAAGTCCTTTGGATTGATACCGAGTGCTAACAAAAATCCACGGTCGAGGCATTGTGCGCGCTCCGATTGGATGATGACTTGGATGTCGGCAGCGTTTGTCGTGATACGTAACAGCGCCATGGGTCCGAGTTTATATTGTGTTCCTTTCATCATTGGGCCAACACCGTAAAACCTGCCGTCAGATAGCGATAAAACTTCAGCGTCACCCTGCCACGCAGCGACATCCGGTGTGCCGCTTTTTCCGCCGATTGAGCAATTTATTGTTTGACCGATGCCTGCATCGGTTGCTTGCCTGGCGGTTTCCGGGTCCCATATTGCTGCCAGGCAACTGTTGGTCAAACCCTGCTCCAGCATCGCGAACAGCAGTCCGGTGGTATCTCCGCTGCCGCCTGCTCCAGGGTTATCCTGTACATCAGCGATGACAACGGGTTTATTGTCTGATGTATTTTGTTGTTCTGCAGCCAGTTGAATCGCTGTCGCCACTGCAGTTTTGGCGCTCATTAAAGATTCTGCATAATCTGTTTCGAGTTTTGACACTGTTTGCATAAGTGCGTCCAGTGTTTGTCGTGACGTCTTCTCATCGCTTGCGTACACCACAGCTGCCGGGCCACAGTGTGGAATATCCGATGGTGGAAAACCGCAGGCAAAGTCGCAGCTGATAGTTTTATCCACTGACAAGTCTTTAACCCGCTGATAAATTGTTTGCGTGGGTGGTGAGCCGGTGTATTGCGCCGTCAGTGGTAGCAAAAATTCTCCTTGCCGGTACGCTTTCGCGGGTTTACATCCGGTTTCTATCATTTGTTGCAACAGCGCAAAAGCGCGTTGACCGGTGTCGGCCATATCAATGTGAGGATAAGTGCGGAATATTGTTATTGCATCACTTAATTCAAACATTTGTGGAGAGATGTTCGCATGCAGATCGAGGCTCAACGCAATCGGTATATCGCTACCTGTGATTTGGCGAATTCGTGCCAGTAGTTCACCTTCACCGTCGTCGATATGTTGTGCCACCATCGCACCATGTAGACACAGATATATGCCATCAGGTGCAGGGCTGCTTTTACATAGAATACGTAGTTCGTCGAGTATGCTGCCTACAATCCGCTCATAGGCGTCTTCAGTTACATGTGCATAGGGTTCAGCATTGCACCAGAGTATGGGCTCGAGATGCCAGGCATGCCGCCGGGCAGCCTGAATGAACCCACCCATGCCGATGTTAAGCGGTTCAAGTGCAGTGATAACGTCTTTCCCAGTGACGAGTCCCGGCCAGCCGTCATCTTTTACAAACTCCTCATAAGGGGTCGGTTGTGGAGCAAATGTATTGGTCTCGTGATGAAACCCTGCCACTGCAACGATCGGTGTAGACATAGAATCGTTCAAAGTTTAACGCTATTGATTAGAGTTCCACCACGTCATCTATTCGTAGTGCCTTTGCGAGCGCCCTGATCTCTGTCAGGGTGGAGAGTGATAAATCTATAGCAACGCGATTTATATTGTCTCTTTTGTAGTTCTGGTTCAAATTAGTCACTGTTGCAGAAGCGGTATCCGCTGCCGCTGTCTGTTGAGCTGACGAAGTTTTACCGAAAACCGCAGTTACCCGTGTTGTCTCATTCAGCTCTGGTACGCGGTACAAATTCAGTAGTTCATCAAGCGATATCTGACCGGGAGCGACAGCCTCGCCAAAGCTCGCATACGTAAGCGCACCACCAAAGCAAGTCGAAAGCACGCGGCTACAAGCACCTTGTTCTCCCATCACAAAACCAATACGGCGTACGGGTGATTGTTTTGTTGTTGACAATGATTGACTCACCCAGTCAAGCAGGCACACAGCATCAGCAAGCTGAGTTGCCGTAGGTACAATCTTTATTGCAAATGGTTTTTTGGCTTCGAGTGATGTCGTCAACTTTGCAAGTTCCGAGGCTGCCGGCATTCCATCGAAATTGTGATAGCTCAGAACCAGTCGGTGATGAACATCCTGTAGTAGAGTAGCTGCCTCACTGTCCCATTCCACATCGATCAAATCTGCTCCAGCTTCGAGAATGGTATGGTAGAGAGCAACGCGTTTTGTTTCAGATTCTGCGTACTTACCGCCGTGTGATGGGTGACGAACGGTTGCCAATACACCGAGCTTGAGATTTGAAGCATCGGAAACCAAACGCAGAATGCTCTCGACACTCTCGCCGGCTGCCAGCAACAGATCGACGCGTATTTCTACGGCTGTAAGACCGTATTTTTCGGCATAGGTCAGTTCGTTTGTTGATTCTGCAACAACACCGATCACCTGATTGTTTTTGAATCGATTGCTCATCGGATGTGTGAAAAATTATCGTTCAAGTCAAAATAAAGGAATTTGATTACGCTGTCTCATCGCGATGGAGTGACATATCGGTACATCGATAAAATATTCATCACATGATATCAACAGTTTAAACCGGCGAGCGATTGTCTCTGAAGGCGATATAGCAACCGCAACCCACGATCACAATACCTCCAATCAGTGTCCGAAGCGAAGGAATCTCATTGAAAGCAACATAGCCGATCACAGTTGCCCAGATGAGATAACTATACTCAAAGGGTGCAACAATACTGACCGGGAGCAATCGATACGACTGGGTCAATCCGAGCAGACCCAGAACGAATAAAGCGCCGGAGCAGAAAATTGCCAGCACATCGCTGAAATCCATTGGAGGCCATATGTCGAGTAAACCGGATAAAACACTCTGACTATTCACATCCAAACGAATAACATGCACCAGCAGGCTCGCGACCAGACTCAGTAACAGGTAGCTCAACATGGTGTAAACAGCCATAGTCAGTGGATGCTCCCGTCGGCCAATATGTCGATTTATTATCGGGATGAATGAGTACAGCATGGCGCTGATCAACGGCAGCATGGCTGCAACCTGAAATATTGCAGAACCGGGATTTATCATCATGAGTGCCGCAATAAAGCCTGCTATCACGGCTACCGTCCGATGGATGCCGACCTTCTCACCGAGTAATGGGACCGAAAGGGCTGTCACGAAAAGGGGCGCGGTCATATAAACCGCAGCACCTTCCGCAAGCGGTAGCTTGGAGAGCGCGAGGTAGTAGAGAGTAAACGCGAAAAATGCAAATACGCCTCGCGACATTAATACAGGTAAGCGACGGGTTTTTAGAAGATCAATTCCACCAATTGAAATTGTCAGTATCAACAGCAGAAACATCACGATCGCGCTTCTGATTGTGAGCAGCTGCAGCACCGGGTAGGTTTGGGAAAGCCCCTTGATGATGGCATCCTGAATCGCGAAAGCCAGCAAGCCGAAAACAATAAACAGAACGCACCATGTCGAGGCAGCCGCTTGCGACGAAGGTTGCCGATGGTATTCGGCCACTTATTCAAAGCCTCCAGTTAAAAGTACGCGCATTTGCTCACGAAAAAAGGTCGTTGTCCATCCAGTCGTATCGGCATGTCAGGCTAGCGCGGTTACCGGGGATACACGGCGTGCGATGAGTACCCGGTATGGAGCCCGGTTGCGCGGATGACGCCGGTAGTATTCGTGTGAAACCAGAGCGTAGCAGGGCCAGCCAGTGGAGCAGAGTTTGAAGGTGTGTCTATACTCTTGCAATCCCTTTAATCTTTTGTAGCCGCCCCATCAGGTATGTGCCCTGAGGACCGTGCATCGCCTCAGGTGGCCCAGACCACGAGGGAATCATATGCGTAGCTTAAATCCTGCCTTTACGGCGCCGTTCAACCCGCTGAATAGACTCAAGCCAGGGCTAGTGCTGTTATGTTGCGCAGCCCCGCTAAGCGGTGCTTTGCTCTCGACCGGGCATGCCGCAACCCTGGGTGACATTAGCTTTTCATCAATAGCCGGTGAACACTTGCAGGCCAGCATCCCCGTCAATGATATTGATACGGCCACACTGTCGTCGTTAAAGGTAACGATTGGTGATGAGACCTTATCGAGCGCTGCCGGCCTTAAACAGTCTGATGATCTACCATTTTTGTGGGCGGAGCTACGTGAGTTAACAAGCACCTCCCCGGTGGTTATGCTGCTCTCAGGTGAACCCATGCCTGATAAACATAACGAGATTATTGTTGAATTAGCGTGGACGGGTGGAAGTTACCTTCGTGAGTATGTCGTGCGTCCACCGGTTGCTGGTAGCGTGTCACGTGTTGCGACGAACGAAGGATCACGCAATGCAACGAACAGTGCAGTCGATCAGGCTTTAAATGGGGTTGTTGCCGGCGCGTCAACTGTTACTGTGAAGCGGGGCGATACATTGTTGTCGATTGCCCGGAATCTTGATCCACCTGCAGGCGTTGCATCAGGCTCGTATACCAACGAACAGTTGATGCTCGCGATCTATCGCGCCAATCCCGACGCGTTTCTGGGTTCACCCAATCGACTGCGCGCAGGTGCCACTTTGAGCTTACCGGATGCCGCGCAACTGCGTCAGGCAACTCAGAATGATGCCAGCGTGCTATTTAAACGACCGGCTCGCCAATCGGTGCAGGCGCCTGATTCTGCACCGCAAGCACGGGTAGTGCCGACTGTGACTTCACAACCGGTCCCACCGGTAGAGAACAGCAATAAACCGGTAACAGCTGATGCGACATCGGTACCGATCTCACAGGCTGTCGTGCAACCTTTTCCAGAGGCGCGAGTAGATGCTTTGATCGATGAGGCCCTCACTGAAAGACTTGAGCCGATTAATACGACGCTGACCGGTTTGAGTCAGCAGATAGCCAGTTTTGAACGGACGCTCGTCGCCGTCGATCAGTCGATCGGCGAACAGAACGACGCGGTAAAGGCTATGGAATCAAGAGTAGAGACACTGGAGGTCTCGCCATCTAAAACAGCTGTTCAAACCGTGGATTTGCGGCAGGTATCAGTTGATACAAGTCCGCAGTCTGAACAAAGCAATGCATTGGCGAAAGAAAGTATTTGGACAAAGGTAGCCGGTACACCGTATCTGCGAAGTCTCGGTTTGTTGGCATTGGCGCTGACTCTGGCGCTTTTCCTTGTTGTCAAACAATTGCTGGCGCGACGGGAATCTATTGCGACAGATACTTCAGCCGGGCGCAAAAAATCGGACGAGAAGACCGTCGGTGGTTTGTCGAGAGCAGATTCGAAACCAGCGGTTGATCTGGTGACCGCTGGAACTGATACAACATCGGCGCTGACTTGGTTCAAACGTCACCTCGGTAGTGACAAGGTGAGCGATGACGCATTACTGGAAGCACTGACGCGTCATCCGCAGCGCCAGGATATCCGGATGCGGCTTCTGCAACGCTATGCGAAGCGGCGTGATGTGATGCGATTTACAGAGCTTGGTAAGGATATGTATCTAATGTCACGTGGCCGCAATCCGGAGTGGCCGGGCGTTCTACAGTTGGCATTGTCACTGGAGTCGGATATGACCGGTATCGGGAGCGTAAACGAGCGAACGATGCCTGCTGATCTGACATCGTTGATACAGGAATCAGACTCGTTGCAGTCCGCGAACCGGGGACGTGTAAGCGGTCATACGGATGTAGAGCTAGCCTGATCTGATATTCCGGCCTTGCCGCCAATTTGCAGCAGGCATCTGCCGAATCGTCTTGCTGTACCCACACAAAAGACCCGGTAGATCACACACCGGTTAACTTCAGGGAAAGCTGCTCCAGAGCGCAGTTCTCAGTTGATCGATGTTGTCCAGTAAAGACACGTCATCGGCGCGGCTGCGGCTATAGATCGCCAGTGCCTCGTCATCATCTGTCCACGCTCGATCAACACCTGAAGCGGGATGAGATATCTGGATGGTCACTGGTTGGTCGGTTTGCTTGTCGGTCCCGTTTAACTCGTGGATCAATCTTGATCCGAAGAGAAACGAGCGATTATCATTGCCGAAATCCACATCCGGGTAGATTGCTGCGGCACTTTCAGTTGTCGTTTCTATTGAAGTTTCCTGACCGGCATTGAACTCGATTTTCACTACTGAGATCTGTGCGTCAGCACTGATATGTTCAAAAGTAGTCAAGTCACTGGATTGGTTGTTTTGAACGAATGACGCGGGTATCTCAACCTCCAGTTCAGACAACGGGTTCGTCCAGTAGCGATTAGCGGGTTCCGCTGAATTTATTTCGGTTTCCTCTATTGCCACCGCGTCTGTGTCTGACTCGTTTTGTGCAGGTACATCAGCAGTTGTCGAATCGATCACTTCGCTTTCGCCTGCAGATTCCGTTGTCAGTTCTTCTGTCGATGTATGTGTTGATGTGGCAGTTAACGTGTTCGCGCTGCGTCCAGATCGCCGGTTGATGGATTTTGTTGTTGTGCCTCAGCTTCGGAATCAACTGTTGCCGTTACTACCGGGACAGAATCTCGATTTAACAGAGAAGTCAATGAGGCGGAGACACTTTTGATACTGCTTAAGCCGGATCCCGTCAGCAATACAAAAGATGCCAGCATGCTCAGCAATAGCAACGTTGCGCGGGTTCCAGCCCAATTGCTGCTACTCACCCGTAAATGCAGGCGTTCGTCATAAATCGCTTCGCGGCGACCGGAAACACGTTTGAACTGGCTCATCGCTGTGAATAGCGTAATCGGTAAGACACCCATACCCATACCATCAGTCCAGACGCCATAATTGCGCTTTAAGTGCTTGGCGAAACCGACACGGCCCCCTCGGCTTGAACTTGCTTTTACGCCAACTAAAGCTTTAGCCGGTGTGTTGCCGGCAATTGCCGCAATAATTGCGTCAAGTCCCAGCGCCAGCGGAAGCGAAACGAAAAGAACCATAAAAAACAGGAACGAACCGGATGTAATGTGATCGGTTCGGGTTGCCAGGAAAACCAGTAACAGTCCGGCAATAAGAACAAGTTCCCAGCTGGTGTCGACCAACCGGGCGACCGCTCGCGGCCAGCGATTCAGACGTTTGTTTTGCGTGTTTTGTCGGTAGTTTTGAGCTTTTTGAGTAGTACGCTCGCGGTGCGGGGTATCAGCCACCAGCTCAATATCAAGAGCATCGTACGACCGGAGCATGTCCGGGTTAGCGAGTGTGTCAATTTTCGGCTCTGATAGCGACATACAGGATCCTGAACAAGGAGCTGTTAATTAATGGACATATCGTGGAGTGATTCGACGCCTATTCTAGTTAAAATCGATTAGCGGGTCACTAGAATAACGGTTGATAATCGGGTTTTTGTGGGCAATTTGGGTTTAAATTTATTTGTCCGCTGTCACATTTCGACGGGTATTTTGCCAAACGAGTAGGGGGTATCGAAGCACGTGCCAGCTCAAATAAGAAAAAGTCAGCTGCCGTCAAAAGTTTGCCCGATATGCAAGCGTCCCTTTATCTGGAGAAAAAAGTGGCAGAAAAACTGGTTGAGTGTTGTTTACTGCTCCGAGAAGTGCCGGCTAAACAAAGCAGCTTGTGTGAAACCTGATCGAAATTAACTTGAAACGATCAACCGGTGTTCGTTGTTGGCTACCGACGATCGTTGGTGATGCTTTGAGTTATTTTTCGCTAAGACGGTTCCGGATATATACAATCTCTATATCAATCGTTAATTCCATCATGAACTCGAAAACCGATTCAACACTATTGGCATCAAGTTCATAGTGTGTGGCCAATTTGCGTGCAAGATTCAATACCTCCTGCATACGATCCTTGCGAATGATAAGCTCGAGCATTGCCTCGCGATCACCCTGTGTATTGATGAACGCTGAGGTCTGTTCGCGATATTTTGATTCAGCAACAGATTTACCCAGATTTACACGCTCCATAATTGATAGCAGTGCATTAACATCCGATGTGACTGTTTCCCCGAATGTTGTTTCGTCTGTGCCATCCTGACAGGCACTGTCTATCCACGAACGATAGAACTTCAGGATTCGTTTTCCAGCATCACTGGGAATACGTTTCACTACGCTGTGAGGGAGTTGCCGTTTGACCACAGATGAAATTTGCGAGACATCGGTAAAGGCCTCCTGAACCGCAAACTGATAACGACCAAGCTCGGCATGTTGACGCTCCTCCATGTGAAGCTCGTAGTCGAGCAAGCTGACATCCGGTTGCCCAATCACCAGGCCGGGAGCATACACAGGTGCATTTTTGACGAAGCGAGTACGTTTTTTTAGCGCTATGACTATTTCGTTGGCGAGAATATCAAGTCCCGGGCGGATCGTACCGGCAAGATCAAGCTCGGCGTGTTCAAGTTGATTGGTTTTTGTATTGTTCATACCGAATTTAAAACAGAGACTGGTAAAGTGCCTTTAGCGTCAAGGACGTACCGGGTTGCCCCGGTTACTTCAGATGTAAAACCATCTAGCGGACACTAACATGAATCGGGAAAATATTGACCAGAAGCTCGACTATATAGAGCTACCGGCAGCAGATTTTGATGCAATCGAGCGGTTTTATCGTAAGGCTTTTGACTGGCATTTCACCGACTACGGTCCAGAGTACCGAGCCTTTCACGATCACAAGCTCGATGGTGGCTTTTATCAGTCGGCGCTGATCTCAAGCACAGAGAACGGTGCTGCATTGGTGATAATTTATGCGCTAGATCTTACGTCAACCTATCAGCGAGTTGTAGCCGCCGGTGGCACTATATCTCGTGAAATTTTCTCGTTCCCGGGGGGGCGAAGATTTCAATTCAGGGACCCGCACGGGAACGAGCTCGGCGTCTGGAGCGATCAGATTGACGGCGTCGCGCCGCAGTAACAGTCGGGGGTAACAGGAACCTAATTCTGGTGGTAATCGGGGTTGTAAATAACCGGCGCTGTAAATTAAAGCGTCCGTGCTGATCTGCTCGAAATCAATTGGGTCAGGGTTTGCCTGCAGCTTGTCTGTCTGTGGAATGTCAGTTTCATATATATTTCATATCAGGCTGATATAGTTTTGCTCAGACTTAAGCGGTAACAGCTTGCTTTAATAATTTACGACAACCGGAAACAACGTTCGGGTGTATACGGATATCAGCAGTAGCAGGCTAGATACGTGAGAATCGCGCGTCTTATCGTGTGGCTCGTGGCTACTGTAATTGATTGATGTCTACTGGGTTCGAGCATACGGATCATGACTGAAATTAGTTGTTCAACTAACAAAGCCCTCAAAATTAGCAGCTCTTGTGAGCTGGACCTGTGCAGCAACGATTGGTTGTCAAAGATATTGTCGGTAGACAATGAAGATGTTCCGCCATGGAAAAACGCGCGAACAGTGATCGCTTGCAATGCTCCGCAGAGCCGCGACGGCGGGCGTTTCGCGTGTGCGATTCACCCCGGATATTATGTATTGAAAACTCGGCTAACGCCGATCGAGATTCGCTCTCGTCACTCAAGGCAACGTCTTTACCTTGATGCTAAAACCGGGCAGCACTGGTTATCGATCAGAGTCAGCATACGACGTCGGGATGAAACCAGGGAATTGCTCAAGCCGGTCAGTGTTGATGTGGCAAATTCTCTACGATGTCCATCCTGAGTGCCTGTTCCGGGTGCTCCAAATAGTCTAACTCCGCGATTCATTCTGTGGCTCCACCTGCGGTGTTTTTGCTGCTGAGCGGCGTTGATCGCTAAATTCTGAAATTCGCGTTGCGCTGAGCCCCTTTGCGGCATACTACCCGGGTGTCGAACGTGTTGAGAGTGCAGGATTGTTATCGTCATCTATTCACCATAGTCCTTTCTTCGCAGGATTGCGTGCAGCAGTGGGTGTGCCGCCGCTCATGGTTCTTTTCAGTATGGTGGGCTTCGGGTCGTTGGCTAATTCCCAGCAACTGGACTTATGGCATACGTTACTTTCCGCGGCAGCGATTTACGGTATGCCGGGGCAGGTGGCCATGCTGGAATTGCATGCAACCGGTGCAAGTGCTTTGGCCGTGATCGCTGGCGTGAGTATGGCCAATCTGCGTTTTCTGCCGATGACAGTTGTGTTGATACCGCTTTTTGCTGTTGATGACCGATGGTATCGTTTGCGATTCCTTGTCGTGCAAACACTCTCCGTAAATAGTTGGACTCATTGCCGTGAGATTCTGCCAGAAATGGATGCAAGCGTACGCATGGGTTTTTTTGCCGGATTCGCTACACTCTGTTTTCTTGGGGGATTGATTGGCGCGGCTTTGGGGTGGGTGCTCGCTTCAACTCTACCGGCTGTTGTCACATTGGTTCTGGTGTTTCTCAATCCGGCCTATTTTATCTTTCTGTTCAGTTGTAATACGCGACCTGATATCGTGTGCGCACTGGTGCTCGGGGTAATCATGGGGCCGCCACTGTATCTTTTTTCGTCTGACTGGGGGTTGCTGCTTTGCGGTTTGATAGCTGGTACGTTGGGTTTTCTATTGCCCCGCCTGGCTGAGAGAAACTGACTGTGTCAATTACTTTGCTGATTGTTCTCTCAGCTCTGGCGACCTACGTGTGGCGTGCTGGTGGCGTCATTATCGGTGCGCGTTTGCCGGTTCAGAGCGCTTTGTTTCACTGGTTGAGTTGTGTGGCGTTCGCTCTGCTCGCAGGCCTTATGTCCAGGGTGCTCGTGTTTCCTGCCGGCGTGCTGGCGGAAACTTCACTTTCTGCGCGTCTTGCGGCGATGGTGGTCGGATTTTCGATTTTTCTTCTTCTTGGTCGACGGGTGGTTCTCGCGACTTTGGCAGCTGCTACAGTTTTCGGAATGTTGATTTATACAGGTTTCTAGTTGTGAACGGTGTGTGCTCAGAACGTCTCCATAGTCGTACAGGGAATCGTTCGATGATTACAACTGTTTTTCTCGTAGAGCAATTTGTATTTTATGTGTGCGGTTATTGACGAAAAATTTAAAGCTGCTGTTATACAGCACATGAATGAAGATCATAGTGACGCACTTGAACTTTATGTGCGCGCATTTGCTCCTCATCTTGCTAATTCACCTGATGATCGGAATCTAACTGTTGAGATGCTTGATATCGATCGGGTAGGCGTCACACTGCAGATTTTGTTGATTGGCGATAACCGGGATAAAAAAAATAGAGTTGAATGTTTGAAGCTTTCGTTTGAGAACACAATCAATGTTGTTGAAATGAAAAGTCCAGAGGACTGCCGCAGCATGCTGGTCGAAATGGTAGGAGTCGCGCGAAAAAAAGTTGGCGAAACTTAAAGGGTTAAAACTGGATAGGCTGTTTCGGTGTTCAATTGCTTTAAAAGTTGGTTGTTTTGAATGATAATGACTTGGATAGGTAATTTCTGACCGTGCCCCTTATGGTTAAACGACTGGTTAAACGACTGATTGCAAAGACTGGTTGCAAAAACCGGCTACAAAGACAGATCATAGATGAAGGAGCGTAAATATGGCAGCAAATGATACGACAACGAGTGATACTGCAATGACAGACACGATGTGTACGATTGTTCCTTATTTTACTGTTAATAACGGCAAGTTGGCTGAGTTCAAAGCGCTTGGCGAGCAAATGGTGGCAAAGACTGCTCACGAGAAAGACGTGCTCTTCTATGGTTTTAGTTTCAACGGTGACCGGGCATTTTGTCGTGAAGGTTACGCATCCGGTGAAGGGGTGCTGGCGCATTTACAGAATGTTGATAGTCTTCTGAAACAGGCATTGCAGCTGGCCAGTATTGATCAACTGGAGATTCATGGCCCGGAATCTGAACTATCGAAATTGCGTGATCCGCTAAAGGGTTTAAACCCTACCTACTTTGTGCTGGAAACCGGATTTCGACGATAGTTTGAATTGTACAGAACTGTACACAGGACAACTGGCCAAGCCTGATGTTGACCCAGGCTACTCGACGCTTAATTGCACTGACTGACGATTGACATTGGTATGAGTGCTGATCGTTTAGACGAAGCGTGCCGTGCACTGGGCATTTCTGATACTTTTGTTGATAACTGGGGCACCGAGCGACGCTCGTCACGCGACGCTGTTCAAGCTGTTGTTCGCGCAATGCACTCTGGCAGCCTATGCCCGTCGGATGCAAGGCCTGCAAGGGTCGCGGTTGTAAGGCCCGCTCAACAGCTGATGTTGTCCTGGACGGTCGAAGCAGCTCGTGCCGACGCTGTACCTGAAGCAACCAACCCACGGTTGATTGTCCTCGCGGACGTTGACGATCATGTCGGGTCCTCGAAAAGCTCTGTTCCGGCAGCACACGCTGTTGCATACACTCTTAGCTGGACGATCACCGCTGAGACTGGCGATCGGTTCTCAGGTGATGTCTGTCTGAATAGCTCCAAAAACGTCAATCCGGTTGCTGGGCCTGTTGAATCAATCGCAACCTGCCAGATTAAGCTGCCTGAATCGCTCCCCCCGGGTTATCACCAACTGATAGTAACCGGTCAGCCCAAGCATGGCGCTGGCGATTGCTCTGATATTGATATTGAAACTGTTGCAATACAGCTAGTGCTGGTCCCGGCAAAAGCCTGGAATCCGAATGAACCTGACACACTACCCCTACGGGGCGTTGCGTTACAGCTCTACTCGTTACGTTCCCATAGTAATTGGGGTATTGGCGACTTTAGCGATTTGGAGAAGCTTTGTTCGAAATTTGCGGACAACGGTTTTCATGCTGTTGGGCTCAATCCACTACACGCTCTCTTTCCAGCACACCCGCAACGGTGCAGCCCGTATAGCCCCAGCAGCAGAAATTTTCTCAATCCGATATACATCGATGTAACACGTGTGCCTCTGGCAAAACTATCCCCGGGCTTTGTCAAATTAATAAAATCAACAGAATTTGTTGCAAGGCTTGAACAGGCGAGACACGCGGAAACAGTTGACTATGCATTAGTCATGTCTCTGAAACTGCAGGCACTTTATGAAATTTTTCTTCATATCTACAGCCAGGACGAGAAGGACAAAACTTCTAGTGGTGATCAGGAAAAAGAAGAGGTAAACCGGGATTTTCTTAAATTTTGGCATTGTGCAGGAACAGCCTTGGTAAGGCATGCGGAGTTCCAGGCTTTTGATGAATATCTGTCAGCAGAGCATCAATGCAACGACTGGCACGATTGGCCGGAAGCTTATCGCAATCCTGATTCGCCGGATAGCCGGCACCTTGCTGAGCAATTGATCTTACGTGTGAAGTTTTATGTATTTTTACAGTGGATAGCCGAAGCACAGCTGGGAGACGTCGCAAAATATTGTCAGGCCCTGGGTATGCGGTATGGTCTATATATGGATCTGGCTGTAGGCGTTGATTTTCGAGCCGGTGACACCTGGGCAAATCAAGATTTGTACGCTGGCGGAGTTCATGTGGGTGCACCACCGGATGAGCTTGGACCTTTGGGTCAGGACTGGCAATTGACGCCCTACAATCCTAAAACACTTGCACATTTTTGTTATGCGCCGATTGTCGAAATGTTGCGGGCTAACATGCAGTTTGCAGGGGTGCTGCGACTCGATCATGTCATGGGTTTTTTGCGTCAGTATTGGTGCACACCGTCACCCGCTGATAACCCGGTAAATAACCTGTCTCTATCACAAGATGCAGTCAACGGTTGCTATGTAGAGTTTCCTTTTAATGATTTAATTGGAATTGTTGCACTTGAAAGCCATCGTAATCAGTGCGTTATCATCGGTGAGGACCTTGGTACTGTCCCTGATGGATTCCGCGAAGATCTTGAGACCCAAGGAATACTGGGCTATCGCGTATTGTATTTTGAGCGCAATGAAAAAGGCGCGTATATATCTCCGTCGAAATACATCAGACAGAGCTTAGCCACAGCAAGCACTCACGATTTGCCTACACTTGCGGGGTACTTTCTGTCAAATGATATAAAAGTTCGAAGCGAGCTGGGACACTATAGCGACGAACACTCTGAGTGTGTTGAACAACAGCAGCGCAGAGCTTCAATTGTTCAGCTGCTGTCGTGTGTAAAGGAAGTCATGAGCGCTCGAACGGAAAACCGCGAAAGCATCGAGCGGTGCGATGCTTTACTTGAACAACTTGAGAAAGGTGATATAAGTCCGGGTGATACAGAATGCTTTGTCCATCTTATCCACTATCTGATATCCACAGCCGGTTCTCAACTGATCATGTTACAGCTTGATGACCTTTTGCTACAAAAAGATATGGTAAATATGCCAGGCACAGTCCACTCCTATCCTAATTGGAAAGGCCGGTTGCAGCATAATCTGGATGAGCTGAGCGCTTTTCTGTCTGAATCCCAAGCCTGCTTACCACGGTCTGCTGGAACACAAACAACCGGATAAACAACGCGCCCTACGATGCCTAACCACCTGTCATCGCTTCTAACCAAACCGTCAAACTGGCCGTCAGCAGCGCTTATGGCGATGCTTGCGTTGTTCAATCGCCTGCCATACTCATTAAAAGTGAATCTATGCGCTACGCTTGGATTGTTGGTACACCGGATCGCTAAAAAACGTCGTGAAGTGGCTCGGGTAAATGTACGACTGTGTTTTCCGGATATGTCACCCAAAGAAGTGGATGCATTCGTTAAGCGTTCATTTCAGGACTGGACGATCGCCCTGGTTGAGATCGGTATGGGCTGGTTTAATATGCCGGAGGGTTTTCTGGATAGTCTTGAGGTGATCGGTGTTGAAAATCTGAAAGTTGCGCTTGGCAAGGGAAAAGGAGTGATCCTGCTGGCAGGACATTTTTCGACCATGGATTTCAGTACTGCGATATTCAGGCAGCAATTTCCTGAACTCCCCGTACATATTGTGTACAGAGATCAAAAGAATGCATTGATAAATCACTATATGAACACTGGGCGGCTTAAATACGCGACTTCGGTAATACCCAAGTCTAATATGCGAAGTGTTATGCGATGTTTAAGAAAAGGCGAAATTGTCTGGTATGCGCCGGATCATGATTTTGGGCCTTCGAATTCTGTATTTGTTCCGTTCTTCGCACAAACTGCTGCCACGTTGACGACAACATCCAAGCTTGCGCAACTTACAGGCTCACCAGTGGTGATGATGTCTCAGTACAGAAAATCTGCCGCTCAAGGGTATTCGCTGAGATTTTTTCCTGCGCTTGAGAATTTTCCTTCTGGTGATGATGAAGCAGATGCGAGGGCTGTGAATTGCGTGATCGAAGAGGCAATACTGGGCGCACCAACACAATACATGTGGATTCACAAGCGATTTAAAACACAGCCTGATTTACCCAGTCAAGCGTTATATAAAAGTACCGGATCCACCTAGCCCGGCGATCATGGGATTGTGAGAACTTTCTTCGCTTTTATTCCGCCTCCCGAGGCAGTGCTTGCTATAGATAAATGGAGAGCAATCAATTGGCCTTTGCTGGAACGGCCTGTATCACCGGAGAATCTTCATCTTACGCTCCTATTTTCCGGAGACATCAATCGAAAACAATTACAGTGTCTGCATGACGCCGTTCGAAAAATGGCTGAGCCTGCAATAGATCTTGAATTCAATTGCACCGGCTTTTTTAACAAAGCAGATATTCTTTGGCTAGGAATGCAAAATCCGCCGATTCAGCTCATTGCTTTAGTTACTGCTCTGAAGTCAGTCTGTCGGCAATGCGATATTGGTATAGAAAAGCGGGAATACGTGCCGCATATAACGCTTGCCCGTCGGTGCGCGCAATTGCCTGGGTTACCGTTGATTGAACCGGCCTTCCGCTTTTTAGCTGACTGTCTTTATCTTATGTGTTCAGAAAAAATAGGAGGTAAGGTCATATACAGACCGTTACTTTCCAGGCGTTTGATGTCCCACGATGAACGTCAGTGATGATGAGTCTGGAGCGAATGCTGAGGAATTGGATTTTTATACCGGGTGTCAGAATGAACAATATAAGTGAAAGCAGACGCAAAAAATTTAACAAACACTCAAGTCATCCAGTAATATTTTGTTTTCTGCACTGGTAGAATTGCCGAAATTATTGATAATTTCTGCTGCTTGTTTGCGGATTTGTATGACTTCATGGCTCTGCGGTAAGAGATCCTTGTTACTTGCAACAGTTTCGCTGTCTTTAAGTAAATCATTCAGAACTGTCTGATTCGATTCCGAATACATTGTGAAATCATCACTGAAATCCCAGTCCAACTGATATTCAGAAAATAGTTGTGCGTTGTCTTCTGTAAACCGGTTGTAAAAATCCTTCGCATCTGTACGCGTTGCGAGATGGGTGTCCTTGTCAGAAGTTTTAACGTTCGTTGATTCGACGAATTTTATAAATTCATCTTTTACGGGTTGCCAGCGAGCGGAAGTTTCGCTGCAGGTATCGTGTTTTGCTATTTTTCGGTTTATTTGAATCAAACAGTATTTTGCCGCGTGCGAGAGCGATGTATTGGAATTTACAGGAAGATCGTATATTGAATCTGAGAAATCGAAATCCATTATTCGGCCAAAATCGTCGACAATGCTTTCCTTGTGAAGCTGTTTTTTCTCGAAATGTTTGATCAGTACATTTGACTTGCCGAAAACAGATGCCCATTGATTGACAAGCTTTCGATAGCCGAAATAGGGCGACTCTATATCTGCTTGCGGAAATCTGAAAGCTTCTGTTGTTCCACCTCTTAGATGAGTGCTGTAAGCGCTAAGAGCCAGCTTGTCCTGACGTCTCAGATAGACGACGATTTTAATATCATCGTATAGAGGGAGTAACCAGTCTTTCAGCGCCTGTATGGTGCTTGTGTTGTATACGCGCGAATGCAGGTGTTCTGATGAGTAGACTACATGACTTTCCTGCCTGTGACTGGTTTGAAAAGTGTTTACTTTTTCATAATGTTCGTTGGTAAATTTGCTTCTCTCGATTTCAAGTGAATTGCCCATTCCGGATTCATGATGGTAGGCGAACGGATGAAGGTTTGGGTCGTCATCTATTATCCAGTGCAATCGATGATTGCTGAGTAACCCGCATTCAATAGGAAAGTAGAGACCCTCTAAAGCAAGTATTTTCTGATTTTCAAGCAGAAATTTCTGGATTGATGATGTGCCGGTTTTCTCGCAACCTATGTGAACCCAGGCAATACGTGATTTTCCTGAGGGGTTGTTATTTGACGGCAATGAGTTTGACATTGTTGTTAGCGAGCGCGGAAATCTTATATCTATCTTTTGATTATTTTTATCAAAGCGCTTTATCGGGATGTAATCTGAATCGTCATTGCCTTGTGCTGTCTCGCATGACATCACTCTGAAACAGTATCAACTCGATCAAATGGTTTTCGTGTAGCGTAGTTACAGGCTTCGTGTTATGCGCTATGCGTTATGCGTTGTTAAAGTGCTCTAAATAGCAAGAGCAGTTGAAATCGCTGAACAAGCAGTGATCGACGTTGCATGTATCAATCCAATGCACTTGATGAGTAAATACTGGTCAACAGGGGGCGCACAAATCGTGCCAGTGTGGAAATTTGTTGCAGCTGATCACGCAATATCGTCGTCCTAAAGTGGTTAGCCTTTAGTTTTGCAGATTAATATAAGAGGGCGTTTCGTTGTTGGGCAAAACAATAAATGCATCCATGCTCGCATCCGTGATGAGGGTTGACGGATCGATCAGGCGGAATATCGAGAGACTGGTTGTTGGTGATGACGCTGCGCGCACTCTCGGGGCGCGGGCGGTTTTAACTGTTGCCTGAGTTCCGGGGTACCAATCGTTGTTAGCGATGACAACATCGCGTGAAGCGTGGTTAGTCTGAGCGCCTCGTCCTTTTCGGAGTGGTTCCCCACTCATAGTTACATTTGACGTCAAGCGGCATCCATTGCGACTGACGGGGTCGGGTTCGGTGAGGTGAAAATGCCTGTTTCCCGCTTCTGTTTGTATGTAATTAGTGATGATCATTATCGGCATTAAGCCCAAAAATCAGGAAGTTGGTGGACGCTCGATAAAAATCAAACTGACAAGTGAACAGGTGTCGGTGATAGAATGACCACTTGGATATCGCGCTTATAAACGTTTACTGAAGAAGAGTCTGAAATGCCGGTAAGTGTATCGTGTACCGTTAATGGTGAAGCTGTTAATGCAACAGTCGAAGAAAGAACGTTATTAATAAATTTCTTACGCGAGCAACTGCTGTTAACCGGCTCGCACGTGGGTTGTGACACCAGTCAGTGTGGTGCCTGCGTGGTACACGTAGACGGGCGATCAGTTAAAGCGTGCAGTGTCCTGGTTGCGCAGTTGGATGGTGCGGATATAACGACCATCGAGGGCATAGCGGTTGACGATGAATTGCATCCGATGCAGGAGGCTTTCCGTCAATGCCACGGTTTGCAGTGCGGGTTCTGCACTCCGGGCACGGTAATGAGCGCGATCGATCTTGTGAATCGTAATGCGAGCCCGACGGAAGCCGAGATTAGGCACTGGCTGGAAGGAAATCTCTGTCGTTGCACGGGTTATCAGAATATTGTCAAATCCGTGCAACAGGGCGCCGCACTAATGCGCAAAGCATAGAACTCCTATAAAAACCACATAGAAATTACGCGTAGATGTTACGCAGGTAATTTAGGCGTATAAGTTTGGCTTGGAGCTCAAGTGTAGAAATACTCTATGAGTAATCCAGCTGTTTTAATTGATATTGGTTTTTAAAAGAATATCGTTTTTGATTATCTGTCGTCTAATTTCAATTATCAACAGAAAGTCAAAAACGCAAAGTTGAATTCAGATCAAAGAGGGTGAGTATAAGTGGCTTTTCAAATGGAAGGCATTCTGCATAAGGTGTTTGATACAGAGCAGAAGTCTGAGAGATTTCAGGCGCGTGAATTTGTCGTTGAAAGTGAAGAACAATATCCGCAGTTTATAAAATTCCAGTTGGTTCAGGATAAATGCGAATTGATTGAGAACTACAATGAAGGTGACCGCGTTAAGGTTCACTTCGACCTGCGCGGGCGCGAATGGAATGGCAAGTTTTTCACTAATGTCAATGCCTGGCGTGTAGAGGCTGCCGACGGCAGTTCAGCTGCAGTTAGTACGGCAGCTGTCAGTACGGCAGCGTCGTCCTCATCGAATGCCAGTTCGAATAATGATACGGGTCAATCAGCCCCTGCATCTGCGCCGGCGGCTCAAGTTGACTTTGACGATGATATTCCATTCTGAATCAGCAGAACGCTAACCTATACGAGTCGCTGATTCGCTGTTGCCTCGCTGACCGGGCTCTTCAGAAAGGCCGGTAAATGTTTCAGCTATTTATCAAAGTTTTACCGTTACTCGGTGCTGTTGCTCTTATAGGATCGAATTCACTATCACTCGGTCCTATAGCACCTGAGATCGCACTTGGCTTTGGTGTACCTGTCGAATCAGTTCTGCATGCATCTTCAGCCTTCGGACTAGGTACCGGAGCTGGTGCTTTATTGCTTGCTCGTTTGATCGATCGCCTGGGTGCGATACAGGTCATGCGCGTATCAATTGCGATTCTGGCTCTATCATTTTTTGGTTGCGCCGTTGTCTCGAGCCCTTTTGCATTAACCTCTTTTCAATTTCTGGCTGGGCTCGTTTCAGGGGTTGGTCTTCCTGCCATTTACGCACGTACCGCACAGGTTTCACCTGTCGGTTTTGAAAGCCGGTCACTGGGTATTGTTCTGGTTGGGTGGACGATAAGTCTGGTCGCCGGAGTTACGATAGCCGCGCTGGTAGCTGATCATCTTGGCTGGCGATCAGTTTACTACTTGTTGACATTTTCAGCTGTCGTCGTTTTCATTGTGATTTTATTCGAACAGGAGTTTGAGCCGCGCGACCCACTTAAGGTTGCCCCTTCTCCGCTTAACGCATTGACTATTCGTGGTGTGCCACTGCTGTTGATAGTTGTTTCGTTTTATATGGCCAGCTTCTACGCAAGTTATGCGTTTGTGAGTGATTACCTGGTCAGTCACTTGGACAAACCTGTCAGTAAATCCGGCCTGATAGCACTGACTTACGGGCTTGGTTTCGGGATAGCAGTATTTTTTGATGGCTTAATTGACCGACTGCCATCCCGCCTGTCGATGCCGGTGTCGCTGGCTGGGTTGGCAGCTGTATATTTGGTTTTGTCGTTGCCGCTATCGTTCATCCATTTGCTGTTCGTTTGTTTTTTATGGGGCCTGGCTAACCACCTCGCTCTGAATATTCTTGTGGCGCAACTGAGTGCGATTGATCCTGATCGTCGTGGTACAGTGCTGGGTCTGTATAGCGGTGCTACCTATATCTGTATGGGTGTTGCGATCTACGTTGCCGGTATTGTCTATCCCGTTGTCGGGTGGAGAGGGTTGAATATCCTGTCGGCTGCGCTTTGTGTTTTCGCTGTTGTGCTGGTGATTCGGCAACCGGCGAAGGTTCCGCTGATCAGGTAGTTAGTTCGCGCCAGGAAGAAGCGCTTTGGCCGCTTCACATTCTCTCGTTAAACAGGGGATAAATCATACAATGTCACAGCAATCAACAGACAGTATTACCGCTCCGGTGTTTCAGCGTGCGCTCGATAGTATTGGCAATACACCCATGCTTCGAGTCACCCGTATGGATACCGGTGTGTGTGATTTATACCTCAAGCTCGAGAACCAGAATCCGGGCGGCTCGATCAAGGATCGCATCGGAAAATCGATGATTGAAGAAGCGCTTTCATCAGGGAAGATAAAGCCGGGTGGCACGTTGATCGAGGCAACAGCGGGTAATACCGGTCTTGGCCTTGCGCTGGTTGCCGCGCAGATGGGCTTGCGTTTGATACTGGTTGTACCTGACAAGATGGCACAAGAAAAAATATACCATCTGAAAGCACTAGGCGCGGACGTCCGACTCACGCGATCTGATGTTGGTAAAGGTCACCCTGAGTATTATCAGGACATGGCGCTGGCCATTCATCAAGAAACGCCGAATTCCTTTTTTGTCAATCAGTTTGAAAATCCGGCGAATCCGAAAGCACATGAAGAATCAACGGGACCGGAGATATGGTCGCAAATGGATCAGCGTATGGACGCAATGGTGTGTGGCGTTGGATCCGGTGGAACCATAACAGGCTTGGGGCGGTATTTTCAGAGCGTCGATAAAAACATCGAAATGGTGCTGGCTGATCCTGAAGGATCCATCCTGGCGCAGTACATAGAGACCGGGGAAATTTCTGAAGATGTCGGATCGTGGTTGGTGGAAGGTATTGGCGAAGATTTTATTCCACCAGTATCAGATTTATCATTAACACGAAAGGCCTACACCGTCAGCGACGCTGAAGCATTTCAAGCTGCACGCGAACTCCTGCAAACGGAAGGGATCATTGGGGGTTCATCAAGCGGTACCTTGCTGGCTGCAGCATTGCGATATTGTCGTGAGCAAACGACACCGAAACGCGTTGTGACATTTGTCTGTGACAGCGGGAATAAGTATCTCTCAAAAATGTACAATGATGTATGGATGCACGATCAAGGGCTCCTAAACCGCGAAAAATATGGTGATCTGCGCGACCTTATTCCGTACAGTCATCTTCAAAGTGATACGGTAATCGCGTCGCCGGGTGATACGTTGTTGCAGGCACTCAACCGGATGAAGCTTCATGATATATCCCAGTTGCCAATCATAGATGAGCAAGGGGGAGTATCAGGGATTGTAGATGAATCAGATATTCTGCTGGCGGTTTTTCGTGATCAAAGCCGGTTCCAGGAATCCGTCAGTGGTGTGATGTCTACGCAGTTGCAGACTGTTGAGGCAACTCAGCCTCTGGAATCGCTGTTGCCGCTGTTCAAGCAGGAATTGGTACCGATGATCGTTGACAACGGAAAGTTCTGTGGTTTGATAACGCGAATTGATCTATTGAATTATCTTCGCAGCTCGCTTCGATAGCTGTTTTAGTTATCCGATCTGGTTAGCCAGTAAAGTTTGATTGGTCAGGTAAGATAAGAGTGGCATTAAAGTTTTAGCCGCTACGCCAACAGAAGCTTTGTTATTTTGTTGTTATTTCTTTGTTATTTTTAACCGTGATACTTGTAACATAAATTTTCATGGCCAAGCGCCGAGCAGTATTCGACTACCGACTATGTCATCCAACAACTTCAAACAACGCCACGGTTTCACAACCCGTACCATTCATGCCGGACAGGCACCTGATCCTTCCACAGGTGCAATCATGCCACCTATCTATGCAACATCAACGTACGTGCAGGATAGCCCCGGTGTGCACAAGGGTTATGAATACAGTCGTTCGCAGAATCCGACGCGTATGGCCTATGAACGTTGTATTGCTGATCTGGAAAGCGGTGTGCAGGGCTATGCGTTCGCATCGGGTCTGGCATCCATCGCCACACTTCTCGATACGTTGTCGCCGGGGGATCATATCATCGCGATGGACGATCTTTACGGAGGTTCGTACAGGCTTTTTGAAAATGTCCGACGTGGCTCGCAAGGCCTGGATTTTTCGATGATTGACTTGTCTGATACGACACTCCTTGAACAGACAATTACGGATCGTACGCGCATAATCTGGGTAGAGACACCGACAAACCCGTTGTTGAAGCTTGCCGATCTGGAAGCTATAGCTGCTATCGCTGCGCGGCACAATGTGCTTTGCTGCTGTGACAATACGTTCGCCAGTCCCTGGGTGCAGCGTCCGCTTGAATTAGGTTTTGATGTGGTGATGCATTCAGCAACCAAATATCTGAATGGCCACAGCGACATGGTAGGTGGTGTATTGGTTGTGCGCGAACACGGTGAGCTGTCGGAACGCCTGGAATATCTGCATAACGCGGTCGGCGCAGTACAAGGACCGTTTGATAGCTTTCTCGCACTGCGGGGACTCAAGACGCTGGCTCTCAGGATGCAACGGCATTGTGAAAGTGCAGCAGAGATTGCAACATTTCTTGAACAACACCCTGCGATTAAAATTGTTTATTACCCTGGATTGGAGAGCCACCCGCAACATCAGCTGGCAAAACGGCAAATGCACGGTTTTGGCGGCATGGTGACTGTTGTGCTGGAAGGTGGCCTGCCTGCGGCTACTTCATTTCTGGAGAAGGTGGAGTTGTTCTCACTGGCAGAGAGCCTGGGTGGCGTCGAAAGTCTGATTGAGCACCCGGCGATCATGACCCATGCATCGATACCACCGGAGAACCGCAAGGCGCTTGGTATAGATGATGGTCTGGTGCGATTGTCGGTAGGTATAGAAGACACCCAGGATCTAATAGCTGATATCACTCAAGCCCTGTAATTGCAGGCATTAACCAGCTTCTCGGTGCAGGTTTGCGGTTTTGTCATGTTTCACAACCGTAGGACGGTTAGCTGACACTTGGCCCCGACTGTTGCGGCCGTCGGAGCTCCGGCATCGTTGTCACTCCTGTTGCTACTACTGACCGGGTCCGGTCCGTTTGTGGATTGTGTGCGTTGCGGAGCGTGCCGAAAGGTTTTGCATTTTCGCCCCAGAGGCTGAAAGTTTGACCGAAATCTCAATTCATCTGCGAAGCGTTCACTAAATTCAACGCTTTTCGCGACCAAAAGTTACAAACTTCGCGGATAATCCTTACTAGTGATAGGTTTCCGGATGCGGTAGTTCGCACCCGATGACCGACCGATTGATGCTGGCAGGGAAGCGATTGCCTCTGTGCTTGGCAAGTCATTCAACGATAGTGATCTATGCAGGACAGATTGGGATCGGGCTCTTTAGCTATCGCAAACCTTACCTGCTAGTCAGGTTTAACCTGCCCGTTCAGATCCGAAGAAACGGAATTTACCTGTAAACTCGACGCATGCCTACTAAGTTGAAAATTATGAATCTATCGAGATCCCGACTGGCTTTTTCAATCGTACTGCTGTCGTTGCTGGTTTCTGCCTGCTCGGATTCGTCGTCGAGTGGTGGCGGTGGTGACGGTACGGTACTGGTTAATTTCGATGGTACCGATCGAATATTCCCACTTCTGGAACAACGCAGTTTTGAAGTACTGCCAAGTGTTGCAACGGATGCAGTTGATATCGTTGACTGGAGTTTTACAGCCGAGCCGTTGAGATCCGGTGCATTGGCGCAATGTGCAGGACGCGATGGCTTTGATCTGGGTCTTGCAGTCAACTCGCTTGGACAGGCTTGTGCAAGTCCTGCGCAGTGCAATTTTGATTTTGATCAGTCGGTGATAACCGGTGCCGATGGCCGGGCAATGCAGCGGTTTGTGGTCGATGTTCCAGTGCTGCGTGCACCAGTCGCTCTGTTGTATGGTCTTGAGGGTACAACATCACTGGATGAAACCGTTAATTTGCAGGCCACTTTCTGTTTGATACCGGAGAATGATCCGCCGGTGGCCGCTAACGATTCTTTTACTGTTGTTCAGGGTGAGACATTAAACATAACCCAGGCCAGCCCGATTAATCTGCTGAGTAATGATGTTGACGATGTTGATACGTCTAACCTGCCACTGCGTGTTTCGCCGACACCGATAGCGCCACCACAGCAAGCATCTCAATTTGAACTGCGTGCAGATGGTGGATTCAGCTACCTGTTCAATGGTGACCTGAATGCACTGGGTACTGATCGTTTATCAGATGCTTTCACTTATCAGGTTACTGATGGCCAGAACACCGGCAGTGCCGAGGTTAGAATTACTGTGGTCACGCGGGATGATCCTCCGGTGCAAATAGCCGGAATTTCCGCGCATACCGCTGTCGCCGGTATACCCACTGAGTTTGATTTCGCAGCGAGTTTTCAAGACCCTGAAGGTAGTCAGCTGATTTTCAGCGTGACTGATAGCACATTACCACCAGCCTCTGATTTTGAAGTCAGCGTGCTCGGTGTGCTTACCGGTACCGCCGTGAACGCGGACATTGGCAGTTTTACCGTGGCTGTCAATGCGTCGGACGGTACGAATAGTGTTGATGCAAACTTTTTGCTGAATATTGTTGCGAATCAGCCACCACAAATCTCACAGCTGGATTCGATTGTGGTTGATTTTGGTCAACTTCTGAATATTGCAGTGCAGGCCAGTGACCCAGAAGGTCAGCTACTGACTTACTCGTTGGTTAGTGAGCCGGCGAGCGATATCCGTATAAATGCTGATACGGGTTTGATTACAGGTTCTCCGGATACTGAGGGTGATTTTGAAATCACAGTTATTGCTGATGACGGTTTTACCGAACCGGCAAGCACGACTTTCACAGTCACGCAGCTAGAACAACCCAACAGAGCCCCTGTGTTCGGTGACAACATTGCGAATCAGGCTGTCACGATCGGTGAGGCCATTACTCCGGTTTCACCGCAGTTCACAGATCTTGATGGAGATACGTTGACATTTACATTGTCATCGACGCCTCCCGGTCTGGCATTCAACGCGGCCACCGGTGTCGTGTCAGGTACGCCGACGCAACTCGGGGCCTTCAGTCTTGCAATCACTGCTGCAGATCAAGGCGGACTTCAGGCTACGTCGAATTCGTTTACGATCAATGTCGTGGCACTTGCGAATGAACCGCCGGAATTACAGTCTGCGGTAGCGAATCAAAGTGCAGTTGTTGGTCAGGCTATTACACCGTTTTCTGCAGATTTTGAAGATCCTGAAGGTGCTGGTCTCAGTTTCTCAGCCACTGGATTACCGGCTGGAGTCACAATAGACACGGCAACCGGTCAGGTCTCAGGCACCCCGCAAAGTGCCGGCACCTTCAACGTAACGATTACTGCCGAAGACAGTGTCGGTGACAGTACTGCATCGAACACGTTTGCAATTGTTGTTGCTGCTCCTGCGAACGCAGAACCTGTATTCAGTGGCAGTATTGCCTCGCAAAGTGTTGTGCTTGGCACCGCTTTGCAGCCAATAACAGGAAGTTTCAGTGATGCTGATAATGACACACTGGTGTTTAGTGCCAGTGGGCTACCGACGGGTGTAACAATTAATACCACAACCGGCGTCGTCTCCGGAACGCCCACCGCTGTGGGTGGCAGCAGTGTCGCAATTACAGCGACTGACCCTGACGGTGATAGTGCTGTATCGAATACATTCACGATAACCGTGACAGCGCTTCCGAATACTGTTCCTGCCTTCTCAGGCCCTATACCCGATCAGGTTGGTGTTGTTGGAGATCCTGTAGTTCCATTAATGCTGGCCGACTTCTTTGACGATGCTGACGCTGGCGATTCGCTGACAATTTCGCTCGCCGCTGGAAGCACACTGCCACCGGGGCTGACTTTTACAGCAAACGACACTATCTCAGGTATACCTACTGCTGTCGGCACGTCGACATTGGTAGCCGTAGCCACTGATGAAGACGGAGCGAGTGTTTCTTCAAACAGTTTTGATTATGTCATTGGGCAAGACAACATAGCACCTGAGATTGTTAACCGAACACCGGCTGGAACAGTAACGATTGCAGTCGGTGCCAGTGAGACCATAGACATCACGGTAACTGATGAATCGCTGGCTACCGCATCGTTCAGTGCCCTGAGCAGCGACACCGGCGTCGTGGATGTAACGGTAGTCGATGATGACGAATATCTGTTTCAAGCGATAGCTGCCGGTACGGCGACAGTCACAATAGTGGTTACTGATGACGAAGGGCTGAGCGCCACCGAAGTGGTGCCGGTAATCGTGCAGGGTGTTGCCAACGTCGCTCCTGAAATCACTGGCCGGGTGCCTGCTGCTGATCCTATTACCGGCATTTTTATCAATGATACCGATCCCGTTGCCTTCACGGTTGCCGATGAAGATCCGGCGACTGTTTTACTGAGCGCTGTTAGTTCGGACACTGCAGTGGTACTTGTAACCGCTATTGATCAGGCAAGTGCTACCGTATTTCTGATGGGGCAATCAATCGGAACATCCACAATCACTGTGACTGCGACAGATGCCGCCGGTTTGACCGATGACGTGTCGTTTGATGTAACTGTACCTGCCAATGCCGGACCGGAAGTTGTTGGTGTTGTTCCAGATCAGCAGTTTGAGCAGGGTGCGGCGATAACGCCATTAGATATAACTGTGCTCTTCAGTGATCCGGACGGTGATGTTCTCGAGTTTTCTGTTGATCAACTCCCTGATGGCTTGGAGCTTGATACGATGACTGGTGAGATAAGTGGCACACCGACGATGGTGCAAACTGTTCCGGTTACCGTGTCTGCAACAGACACTACCGGCAGCGGAACGACGGTCGATGCATTGCCACCGTTTGAAATCGATGTCACTGCCGCGGCTCCTGTGACTCCTGTGGCAAACCTGGCTCCGGAATTCAGCGGTACGTTGATAGATTTTAATTTCACTCTGGCAACACCGATCATTCCAGTGGATTTTTCAGGCTTCTTTTCAGACCCGGAGAGTGACACATTGACGTTTTCTGCAGCTCCGCTGCCGAACGGCCTCGAGCTGGATGCCATGACCGGCATTTTGTCCGGTACACCGTTGGCCATTGAAACTGTGGATGTTGTGTTGTCGGCAACCGATATCGGATCAATGCAGACGACGGTTGCGCCAGATGACTTTGAAATTGAAATCGAGAGCTGATCGCCTGGTTTCACAACTGGACCACAACCAGGCAACACTTGGCATATGTCACTAGACAACCAACGGCGGTCAATTTCGTTGCTAGACTGAGTAGCTGTTAACCATTCCTGCTCGACTCTCTACAAACACACTCCGTTTTCAAAAGATTCCCTATTCGCCGCGAGTTAAACCTGCTGTCAGTGTGGCTGGTTTGCACGTTCGGCTATCTGGATATTTCTTTCGTAGTTTTAATCCGTATAGATCCAGGGCCTATCCTTTGTTTTTTGGCCCATTCAAAGTATCGAGCAATCGTTGTGTCAGTTTGTAGTCTATCGAGCGTGTTTAAATTCCGGGCTATATGCATTTCATCGTAAAATTTATGGATAGCATTATGGCAAGATCGACAAAGATCTATTCCCTGCTGTAGTTGCTTTGTGTTGTAGCGTTTCCTAAACGACTTGCGTCGGTGCGCTTTGCGTGGAATCAGGTGATGAAACGATAAGTGCGTTTCACGGCTACAAAGCGTACACGGGCCGTATTTGTTTTTATTCGACATGAAGCGCGAAGCTGTAAATTTTTGTTTGAAGGCAGTTGTTAAGAGAATTATCAAACTTATTGTATACAATGAATTTTTTTCATCCGCACCGATAGCCGGATGGTATGCAGGTAAATTCTTCGTCAATAGATGCTATTCTGACAATGGTATCCAAAGACTTTTGATCTGTATTTTATTTTGGTCTGTTTTCTACAAGGTGCGGCAAATGTTTTCTTTTTTACAATATTCACTTCGACGCGGTTTTGGTCTACGTTCCAGTGATGCAGCCGGTGTAGTACGCACGCTTTTCATTCTGAAATTATTCTGGCTTATCAGTGCCTGTTCGTCTCTCGCAGTACCGTCGATCGTGCGACCGAATTTTGAAACAGAAACCGTCAAGCTCCGTGAAGGTAACTATAAACTCGATCCTGTACATTCGACATTGCTTTTCAAAATCGAACACTTGAATCTGGCAACCTACGTTGGCCGGTTCAACCAGATAGATGCGAGTCTTCAGTTTAATCCCGCTGCACTTGAAGAAACGGTACTTGAAGGGGTCGTTGCCGTGGGCAGTATTGATACTAACAATGCCGAGTTCGATGCCATTCTAGCTGGCAGCGACTGGTTCGATGCAGAGCAGTATCCGCAAGCGAGGTTTCTCAGTACTCAGGTTAACGCTAGACCATTGGATGATGGCAGAATCGAACTTGCAGTTGATGGTGAGCTCACTTTGCGCGGCGTCACCAGGCCGGTCTCGCTTACGGCCGTCTTTAATGGTGGTGCGGATAATCTTTTGACTCGCAAATATACCCTTGGGTTTTCAGCATTCGGCAGTTTTATGCGATCTGATTTCGGCATAGCAAGATTTCCCGGTTTGGTCAGTGATCGTGTTGATCTTGAGTTTTTTGCTGAATTTCAACGCCAATAATGCATAGGGTTTTTAATGCAAAAAGCTTTAAATGCAAAAGCTTTAAATGCATGGAAGGAATGATGCATAAACCCGCGGGTGCACTCCGCACTCCGCACTCCCACAGCCTTCTTCCAGTCCCAACACCAGTCTCAAGCTCGCCTGTTGTCTTGCCGATACCTGCATTACCTATTATGCATCTGGTGATGTCTGACGGGCCCGTATATCAGTCCCTGCCTGTAACCAACACGGTTTGTGTCCATGAGATCCAGTATTTTCGTTGTACTTGTTGCTGTTTTATCTGCAAGCGGCTGTTCGGTATTTGATCGAGGTGACCGCGCGGAACCCGGATTGTTTGCTGCAAAGGCTGCAAATTTTTCAGGCGCTCCAGGTTCATTTGCTGCATCAGGGCTCGCACAGGATGGGGATGGCCGGCTAAAAACACGCGACGATATTGTTTTCAATCCTCGCAGCAGTGCACTGCCGGGTGAAGCCGACTATGTGGTGACAGATGCCGCTCAATTTTTGTTCAAACGCAAACACAGTGTTGCCAGAATTGAAGGTCATACTGACGCCATGGGAAGAGAGCAGGCGAATCTTGATTTGTCTGTACAGCGTGCATTTGCGGTACGAAATGCGTTAATTGCCGCAGGCATCGAAGCGCACCGGCTCGAACCTGTCGGATTGGGGGAAACTCGCCCGGTAGCGTCGAACGAAACTCCGGATGGGCGCAAAGCCAACCGACGCGTATCCATCTACTTTCTGCAGTAGAACGCTCACTGTCCTGGAAACCCTGTACCACTTGGGTTGGGTCAAGCCAAACGTAGTGTCGAACCGCCACAGCCGAAGTCGTAGGTCAAACCGTTAAACAGTAGCAGCGGTGGTAACACCGTTGAAAACCAGTCTGTCGATCATCACAGTGTACGCTGGTGCGTGATAAAATCGTCTCAGTATTTTCACGCACAGAAGGCGTATGGCTGACTCCCCTCAAGATGCACCAACAACAACCGCACCCTCGCCATTGCCTGGTCGGCGGTTCGGCATCGGTGCCTCTCTTACCCGAAACGAAGACGCGCGACTGCTCACCGGCAAGGGGTGTTTTACTGATGACTTGCAGGATGAAAAAACACTACATGTGTGTTTTCTAAGATCACCGTATGCTCACGCACGCTTTGTTATTCAGGATATATCTGAGGCGAAGGCCGCTGAGGGTGTACACGCGGTATACACCGCGGCCGATTTCCCGGATCTAAAAGATTTACGCTGCATCAACTTCGTTAAGCAGCGGGATGGTAGTGATCCGGATTTTCGGGATATTCCACCGTTGTGTCGGGATTCTGTTCATCATGTGGGAGATGCCATCGCGATGGTGGTTGCGGACTCCGTGCTGCTTGCCCGCGATGCGCTTGAATTGATTGATGTTGACTACGAGTCTCTCCAGGCTGTTGTCGACACCGAAGGTGCGCTGGCGGATAAAGCGCCCACAGTTGCCGAAAATCGCACTGACAATATCGCCTATGTGCATTTTCTCGGCGAACAGGACGCCACCCAGGCAGCGCTGGAATCTGCGGCTCATGTTGTCGAGATCAAAGTCTGCAATAACCGTCTGATCAGCAATTACATGGAACCACGTGCTTGTCATGCGGTTTGGGATTCAGAGAGTGAACAATTCACGGTTACTGTCGGTTCGCAAGGTGTTTACGGCGTGCGCACAGCTCTCAGCCAGCTAACCGGTGTCGGTATTGATGATATCCGGGTCAAAACCGGAGACGTTGGTGGAGGCTTTGGCACCAAGGTATTCACTTATCGCGAGTATCCACTCGTAATGCTTGCTGCCCGTATGCTGGGCAGACCGGTCAAGTGGAATTCTGATCGATCAGAACATTTTCTGCAGGATGCACACGGTCGTGACAACGTCACAACTGCGCGCATGGGTATTGACGCAGACGGTCGATTTCAGGCCCTTGAAATAAACGTAATCGCAGCAATGGGTGCTTACCTGCACGCTTATGGACCCTACATACCCTATCTTGGCGTGACGATGGCAACCGGCCTGTATGACATCCCGTTGATCGCTTGCACCACGCAGGGTGTCTACACCAATACGGTTCCGACCGATGCTTATCGCGGTGCCGGTCGACCGGAGGCTGCTTATCTGATTGAGCGACTTGTCGATAAGTGCGCGCGTGAACTCGATATACCGGTAGACGATATCAGACGACGTAACTTCATCAAGCCAGAACAGTTGCCTTACAAAACGCCAGCGGGCCGAGTGATAGATACCGGCGAATTTGAAGGTCATATGGACTTATGTATGGAACGTGCCGGCTGGACCGGGTTTGATACCCGCCTTTCCGAGTCCAGAGAACGTAACTGTCTGCGCGGTATCGGCATGGCAACCTACATTGAAGCGTGTGCATTTGCCGGCGCAGAACCAGCACACCTGATGTTGTTGGATGATGGCAGTGTGAGAATCACGATCGGCACGCAGAGCAATGGACAGGGTCACGCAACTGCTTATGCACAACTCGCAGCCGGTGAATTGGGCATGGATTATCAGAATATCTCCATTCATCAGGGAGATACTGCCGTGTTGTCACAGGGTGGTGGAACTGGTGGATCACGATCGGTGCCGCTTGGTGGCACATCCACCGTACGTGCAGCGCGTGCGCTCGCTATACAACTAAAGCAGGTGGCGGCACGTGAAATGGGCTGTGACGCAGATATGGTCATACTCGACGAAAACACCGCAAAGCTTGAAGACGGCAACGAATTTTTAACCTTTGCTGATATTGCCAAAGCCTGTAGTGATGAAGAACGCCGTGCGACAGGTGTATTTCAGCAGGACGAAGCCACTTACCCCAACGGTACGCATATCTGTGAAATTGAAATAGACCGGGCAACTGCCTCTGCGCGGATCGCCGCCTATTCGGTTGTGGACGACTTCGGTGTCACCGTCAATCCGTTGCTGCTGGAAGGGCAGATCCACGGCGGGATTGTTCAAAGCATTGGCCAGTGCCTGTTAGAACAAGTCATCTACAGCGACGACGGCCAGTTGCTGAGTGGATCGCTGATGGATTACACCCTTCCGCGGGCGGACGATTTGCCGTTGATTCACTTCGAAACTCGTAACGTGCCGTCGACCACTAATGAGCTAGGGATTAAGGGCGCCGGTGAGGCCGGGACAATCGGAAGTTGCCCGGCAGTGATGAACGCTGTGTCAGACGCACTCATTCGGGAGTTTGGAGAGACTGAGATTGATATGCCTGCCACCCCGGTACGTTTATACAATAAACTCAAAGAGCTGCAAAATAGCGCATCCAATGAACAAAAAGATGCTTAAAGCAAAAGTGATTAATATTGCTTGTAGTCTGGCTATTTCCTCGTAATTTCCTTCAGTATGTCAATGTGAATTGACATGCTTAATACTTTAAGTTACAAATGTTGCGTCAACTTGGCGTGACATATTGCTGAGTTTGTCTATTTGGTCTGACAAGAGTATGGTTAATAGTTGTTGTAACGGTGCTTTGTTTAAGTATCCGTATGGATATCTTGTGTATTGCAACCAGGGAAGTCTCTTGAAGGGTAGTCCGTAAACGGTTAGCTACCGCAATTCTTTTTGACACTCTGAAAAACCAATTGGAAGTTTCTGGTTATTAAAAGTGTCTATAGGAAGAACGGTTTTCGAAGAACTTTTTTGTTTATTGCAAAAGTCTTCTTCCTGGCAAATTTGTCAACGAGAGTTAACTGTTACATTCCAAGATAAACCCGGGTTTTTCGGCATCGAAACTGGAGCCGTCAGGGGAAGAGGACGTGATATGGACGTATTAGTTAAAACCAGCCAAGCAGGGGTGTTTCCGGCTCCAACGCTTTCACAACTGGAAGAAGCGCTTGAAGAGCGTCAATTGCCAGATCGACGCAAGCATAAGAAACCTATCAAATTTACTGAAAGACGAAAGGTGATACGGCGTCAGGCTGATCGAACTTAATAATCCAAATAAGCCCCGGAAATATCGGGGCTTTTTTGTTTAGACTGACCCAGTCGGCTGTGTTCACCCATGCGCTAGTGCGTCAAAAGCGTGAATAAAAAGTTGATGAAACCCGTTTTTGCCTCAGACTTTTTGCCTCAGACGTAAGTGGGCCAGCGATCCCGGATCTCATCAGTAGGGGTTCTGGTGTTTGCGATGACAGCCTATCGATGTTCTGCAGTTGTTCTTTAGCTGTTCTGTGGGCAGCTGCGTTACCGGTATTGCGCGGCATTTCACAAAAAATTAGCCCCGACAACTTCTGTCGCTGATAATCGGGTCAGGAGTTGTTTCTTCCAACACCCCACCACTCGGCGGTCACTGATCGTCACTTACGACCCGCCGTGTCAGTTTTTCTCCGTTGGCCGCTCATTACGCTTTTTTAAGGAGTTTTGCTGTTGAGTTTCCAATTTTTCACGTCATTACGTGTATTGTTTAGCATCTTCAACATGAACGTCAGTTATTTGTCAGGTAATATTGCACCGGTAAATTTAACGTTGTGTCCGCATTCGATTTCGAATGTTCGGGGAAGTGGGTTGTTCTGGTTCGTTCCGGCGTCACTGCTGGGCGTCACTGCTGGCGATGCTTGCGAATCGTATACTTTGTAACAACTATAGCCTCACTGACCACATCGCTGCAAAACAGGTTGTGATGCTCTCCCGACACATTTGGATCAGTAATAAGGGGTATCAGGCGCTGGAGGCGCTGGTACACCGTAGGCACGACACAATGCGATTGATTGATAGGCAGTTATCAACCGATTTTTCCGGAGAGTTATTCAAATGTCGGTAAAAAAACCAATAAATTCCGCTGAAAAGAATATGTTAGACAGTTTTATTTCAGCGCATTTCTCACACCTGAAACCACTGGCTCTGGCTGCACCTGTTGTGCTGCTTGCAGCTTGTGGCGACACAGCTTCTGTAGCAAGTGCCCTCAATGCCGGTGCTGTAGCCGATGGTGTGCCCACTACTCAGGTTTTGCTACCGGGGCCGGATACTGACGGCGACGGGCTGCGAAATCAGGAAGACCTTGATGATGACAACGACGGTATCCTCGATATTGACGAAGGAGGTATTGATCGTGACGGGGATGGTTTCCTGGATGCTGATTCGCGCGATACTGACGGCGACGGAACTCCGGATGCCCGCGACCTTGACAGTGATAATGACGGCATCACCGATTTGAGAGAGTTGCTGGCTGACGAGCGTGTGCCCAACTCATTGGAGAGTCTGGACAGAACACTTGACCTGCTTGGCGTCGGTGCTATCGACATCTCTTTCCCGGTTGGAAACAACGGTATTCCCGATATCATCGAAACAGCTCCTGATTCTGGAGTGCTGCTTTATCCGTTGACCGATACAGATGGCGATGGACTCGTTGATCCGCTCGATCTTGACAGCGACAACGACACCATTCCTGATCTTGTCGAGGCCGGAGGCACGGATAGTGACGGCGACGGACGAGTCGATAATTTTGTTGACGCCGACGGCAAGGGCATAGCCGACAGTCTGATATCGGCAGGTTTTACGTTGTTCGACACTGATGGTGACGGCACGTTTGATTTCCTTGATACAGATTCTGACAACGACGGTTTGGACGACAGAACTGAAGCCGGTCCTAACGGTTCATCACCGACAGATACAGACGGCGATGGCGCATCGGACTTCCGCGAGACAGATTCCAACGGAGACGGTATTCCAGACGGTCAGTCAAATGTGGTGTTTGGTTCACCGGGCAGTATCGGCAACGGTAATACAAACCCGGGCCCGAACGGCGCGATCGGTGGTGCCGGTGGCCCTGACACAGACGGAGACGGGATACGAAACCAGGACGATCTGGATGACGACAACGACGGTATTCTGGATGTAGACGAAGGGTCTTTCGATAACGACGGTGATGGATTTCCGGATGCGGGTTCGCGAGAT
>CALFCF010000015.1 GCA_937951345.1 uncultured Granulosicoccaceae bacterium | reverse complement strand
GCGGCGTTGAAATTTGACTCAAAATGCTCATGTATTTGCATATACACTGCGCTTTTTCGCCAAATTTCGCCTTGCTCTGACTGCCTCGCTTAATAAATCAGAGGCTCCCTAGTTTTCATTGTCACTGTTTTCGCCTTCGTGAATTGAGCAGGCTTATAGCGCTGTATCTACTGATGCGCAGGCTGGATACAAGCGTTACTTATGTATCTCGCAGGCCAATACCGCTTTGACGACATTCGCCAGCTGGTCGCGTGATTCCTTGTCGGTAAGAACCTCGCCTTGAAACTTGTGCTGTGCTTCGGGAACGGCCAGCTGCGTTGCAACAACGGTCGTCCCGATACCGGACAGCAGGGTGCGTAACGGTATCAGTCCGCGTAAACCACCCAAACGCCCACCGGAGGTTGCGCTCAAGCCGGCGACTAAATGGTTGAACACGCGCGGTTGATTCTGTTTTTCCGGGTTTGGGCGACTAAGCCAGTCAATGGTGTTTTTCAGTAACGGAGTAAAAAAGCCATTGTACTCGGGAGACGCCAGCATCAGTCCATCGTGTTCCAGAAAGATTGTTTGTAATCGGGCGGCATTGTCGGGCAACCCCTGGCTGGCCTCTAGGTCACCGTTGTAAAGTGGCATTGGAAAGTCAGCGAGATCAATCCAGGTTGCATGGCCGCCCATGTCTTTAATAAGTTCAACCGATGTCAGGGCGAGCTTTCGGTTGAACGAGTCCTGCCGAATTGAGCCTGCCATACAGACGATATTTTTAGCCACTGTCGTCAATTAATAAAAAAAATATGGAATAGAATAGTGTTGTAGTTCTTGCTGATCAAATGCTCACTGCACCCATAATATCAGCGAAATGAACGTCTGGCGGGCATCATGTGATTGATCCAACGTGGGGGGGCGGCGATGTTACGACATCCAGCGATAACCGCTCGATCAAGCTAGGATATAATCTTGTTGAGCACAACAGCCGTAACTGACCGGTACAGAAAACGGACACTGCCATGAACAAAGCCCAATCCCCGCTAGACTCAGCAGCTGCAGGTGCTGAGCCTGTACTGGCCGCCAAAGATCTGCCTGATCTGGCTGATTTCTCATGGCAGGACCCCTTTCTGCTGGAGGATCAGCTATCTGAGGACGAACGGATGTTGCGCGATGCAGCAGCGGCTTATGCCAAAGACAAGCTGATGCCCCGGGTCACGGCAGCCTATCGCGACGAGGCAGTTGAGCCAGGCATATTCCGGGAAATGGGTGAGATGGGGTTGCTCGGATCAACTATTCCGGAAGTCTATGGCGGAATAGGTGCGGGCTATGTGGCCTACGGGCTTATCGCGCGTGAAATTGAGCGAGTCGACTCCGGGTACCGGTCCATGATGTCGGTGCAGTCCAGTCTCGTGATGTACCCAATTTATGCCTACGGTTCCGAAGCTCAACGGCAGCGTTATTTGCCCGGCCTTGCATCAGGTGAGCTGATCGGGTGCTTTGGTTTAACAGAGCCCGACGCGGGTTCAGACCCCGCTGGTATGCAAACCCGTGCTGAGAAAACCGCTGATGGTTACCGGTTACAAGGCTCGAAGATGTGGATCTCCAATAGTCCGATTGCTGATGTTTTTGTCATCTGGGCGAAATCGGCTGCGCACGACAACAAGATCCGTGGATTCGTTATCGACAAAGGTACCAGTGGTTTGTCAGCACCAAAAATTACCGGGAAGCTATCGCTGCGTGCATCTGTTACCGGTGAAATCGTGTTGGATGGCGTCGAAGTAGGTGAGGATGCACTGCTGCCGAATGTATCCGGATTAAAAGGTCCGTTTGGCTGTCTGAATCGAGCCCGTTACGGCATTGGCTGGGGGGCGATGGGCGCCGCTGAATTCTGCTGGCATGCAGCCCGTCAATATGGACTTGATCGAAAACAGTTCAAACGGCCATTGGCGCAAACTCAACTGTATCAACGCAAGTTAGCCGACATGCAAACAGAAATTGCATTTGGTTTGCAGGCAGCGCTGCGGGTCGGCCGGTTAATGGATGAAGCGCGTGCAGCTCCCGAGATGATTAGTCTGATCAAACGTCAAAATGTCGGTAAAGCACTTGATATCGCGCGAATGTCACGTGATATGCACGGCGGTAATGGAATATCAGAGGATTTCGGTGTTATGCGCCACATGTGTAATCTGGAAACGGTTAACACCTATGAAGGTGCACACGATGTTCATGCGCTGATACTCGGTCGCGCGCAAACCGGATTGCAGGCTTTTTTCTGACAATTCATTTTGTTTCTATTTCAGTGGGCGCTACTTCAAAGGTTCGCATTGACACGATACTTCAGGTTTAACGCGTGACCTCTGATGCAATTATATCTATCCGTAATCTCAGCAAGACTTACGAGAACGGACATCAGGCATTAAAGTCTGTTGAGCTGGATGTTCAGCGGGGTGAGATACTCGCACTTCTCGGACCTAACGGTGCCGGTAAAACCACACTGATTTCTACAATCTGCGGACTTGTAAGACCCAGTACCGGAACCATCACGGTGGATGGGTTTGATACGATAAAGCAATTTCGAAAGACGCGCGAAATAATCGGACTTGTGCCACAGGAGCTAACCCTGTCAGTTTTTGACAAGGTGCGTGACACAGTTGCCTTTAGTCGGGGGTTGTTCGGTAAACCGCCTGCGCCTGCTTACATTGACAAACTGCTTGATGATTTATCACTGCACGATAAAAAAGATGCCATGCTGATGACTTTATCCGGTGGCATGAAACGTCGTGTACTGATTGCAAAAGCCTTGTCTCACGAACCTTCTATTCTTTTTCTTGACGAACCAACTGCTGGAGTGGACGTGGAATTGCGCAAGGATATGTGGAAGCTGGTCGATGGTTTACGCCAGTCCGGCGTTACCATTATTTTGACTACGCACTACATCGAAGAGGCAGAGGAAATAGCTGATCGTGTCGGTGTAATAAACAATGGCGAATTGCTTCTTGTCGAAGAGAAAAGAACCTTGATGCAAAAGCTTGGCAAGAAGCGTCTAATGGTAGAACTTGCCGAATCAGTTACAACCATTCCAGCATCACTGCAAAAATACGGGCTGAGCCTTGAAATGGACGGACGGACGCTTGTGTACACTTACCGTGCAGGTGAGGGGAAGCCCACAGGAATAACCCGATTGCTGTCTGATATCAGCGAAAGCGGTTTGCATTTACAGGATGTGAAAACAACCGAAAGTTCGCTGGAAGATATTTTTGTTGATCTGGTTCGTTCGCCTGAGCATCAATAAAAAATGTAATGTATCGATGTTGGATTTGTTTGTGGTAGTAGCATCGACGAGAAAACTGACAGAACCTTTCTTTCCGTACGCAGTAACTACCAACATAAGTAAGCAGACAAACGAGTAAGTTTTGAATATTCAGGCAATACGCGTAATTTTTCTGAATGAAATGCGTCGAACTCGCAATTCGATTTTGCAGAGCGTCGCGTCACCGGTTATATCAACCGCACTTTATTTTATTGTTTTCGGTGCAGCTATTGGTTCGCGGATTCAAAGTATAGAAGGCGTAAGCTATGGTGTGTTTATCGTGCCGGGGCTGATGATGCTGTCATTGTTGACGCAGAGTATTTCAAATGCTGCTTTCGGTATTTTCTTTCCCAAGTTTAACGGCACTATTTACGAGGTTATGTCTGCTCCGATTTCGTTTGTTGAGATTGTGATTGGTTACGTCGGTGCCTCTGCGACAAAGTCGCTAATCATCGGAACAATTATTCTGATTACCGCAAGTTTTTTCGTGGATTTACGGATTGAACACCCGATATGGATGGTGACTTTCTTTGTTCTGACATGCATCAGTTTCAGCTTGTTTGGTTTTATTATCGGTCTCTGGGCGGACAATTTCGAGAAACTGCAATTAATACCGTTACTGATTATTACACCGCTGGTATTTCTGGGTGGTAGCTTTTATTCGGTCGACATGCTGCCAGCCTTCTGGCAGAAGGTAACGTTGTTTAACCCGGTTCTCTATCTGATCAGCGGGTTTCGCTGGAGTTTCTTTGAAGTGTCGGACGTCAGTGTTGGTTTAAGTCTGGCGATGATTCTGAGTTTTCTCGCAGCCTGTATGACACTTGTGTGGTTTATGTTTAAAACCGGCTACAAACTGCGTTCCTGAGTATTGCGTTTAGGCCTACCGGGATACGGTTCCTTTAGCCACGAAGTCGGTGACAGTCCACCGCTGACGACGATCGGGGTAGCTATCGTCATCGGGGTTAAGTCCGACTACAATTAGGTGCATCGTTTCAACACAAATAGAGGGTTTCGCTATGGCGCCAGTTACGCCTGTCAATGTACCCGATGGTTCGTTCTATCTCGGCAACACAGCTGACGAAGATCGTGTTTTTTATAACTCTTCGAATCTGACGACCCACGGGGTTATCGTCGGTATGACCGGTTCAGGTAAAACCGGTCTGGGCATCGTATTGCTCGAAGAGAATCTACTCAACGGAAAGCCGGCTCTTATTATTGATCCGAAAAGCGATATGGGAAACCTGATGTTGTCTTTTCCGAAGTTGTTGCCGACCGATTTTCTACCCTGGATCAGCGAGTCGGAGGCGGCTGGCGATGCCACACAGGCTGCCGTCGACAAGGCTGAGTTATGGAAATCCGGCCTGGAATCATCGGGTATTCAACCCGAACGAATACAGCGTCTACATGATACGGTTGATTTCACAATCTACACACCTGGTTCAACCGCTGGTGTTGGATTGAATATTATCGGTTCGTTGTCAGCACCAGCTGGCGATATTGATGCTGAAACATTGCAAGATGAAATCGAGGGGCTGGCGTCGTCGCTGCTCGGATTGATTGGTATTGATGCCGACCCGCTTGGCAGCCGTGAACACATTCTGCTGTCCAATATTATTCACTGGAGCTGGACCCAGGGTAAATCACTTGATCTTGGCCAGCTAATCGGTTTAGTACAACAACCACCCATGCGTAAGCTGGGTGTTATAGATCTTGATACGTTCTTTCCCGCCAATGATCGTGTCAAGCTGGCTATGAAGTTAAACGGGCTTGCAGCTTCGCCGTCATTCTCCAGCTGGACAGAAGGGCAGCCACTTGATATTGATAATCTGTTGTACACAGCAGAGAAGAAACCGCGAGCTGCGATTGTCTCGCTGGGTCATCTGTCCGAGGAGGAGCGGCAATTTGTTGTAACGTTACTGCTGTCGAAAATGGTGACGTGGATGCGCAAGCAACCGGGCACCACAGACTTACGTGCATTGGTATATATGGACGAGGTGTTCGGCTACGTGCCGCCTATCGGTTCACCTCCGTCTAAAAAACCTATTCTTACAATTTTAAAGCAGGCGCGTGCCTTCGGAGTAGGGCTTGTATTGTCAACGCAGAACCCCGTTGATATCGATTACAAAGCGCTGTCGAACGCTGGCACCTGGATTATCGGCAGACTGCAAACAGAGAACGATCAAAAACGCCTGCTCGAGGGTATGTCAGCCAGTGACGGTGCGGTCGATACACAGGCGATGGGTAAAACCATTGCCGCTTTGGATAAACGACAATTTGTACTGCACTCCACCAAACTGGGTGCGCCGCAGTTGTTCGGTACTCGCTGGGCAATGTCTTACTTGCCAGGACCGTTGACGCGTGAACAGATTGCGCTGTTAACACCGGATGCAAAAAAAGTGGTTGTTGCAACCGCAGCCTCGACTGATGCAGCTTCAGGCGCAGCCGCTGCATCAAGCCAGCCGGTGGTATTGGCGGACAATGAAAGTGCAGTTGCGCCGCAAAGCGCTGATACGGTGCCGGTACGCTACCTTGATCCGTCTGTACCTTATGCAGATGATATTGGTGCATCGCCGGGCAGTAAGCGACTAAAAGCCGGTATTGCTGTGCGCGTTGAAATGGTGTTTGACGATACTAAATCCAAACTGCGGCATGAATCTGAATGGGAAGCGATTATTACCCCGCTTGACGGGCCGGTAGATGCAGATGATGCGATTGTTGTTGACTACGACGATCGCGATCTGACACGAGATGAACCGGAAGGCGCTGTTTATGTGTTGCCCGATGCAAAAATAAAGAACAAGACCTATTTTAAATCTGCACAGACTGCCATAAAAGATCATCTCTACCGTAATCAGGAGATTGAGCTGTTCGCCAACCCGGATTTAAAAATTTATTCGCGGGTAGGTGAGTCAGAAGATGACTTTCGTAGTCGATGTGAGGCAGAGGCTGACAAGTTAGCTGACAAAGATGCATCGAAACTGCGCGATGTGCTTGCACGCAAACTTGACCGTATCAATGCATCCATAGAAAAAGCAGAAGACAGGATACGTGAAGCCAAGTTTGATGCGTTTACCCGTCAGCGTGAACAGAAAACCAGTCAAATGCTCGATATAGCCGGTGGCGTCCTCGGTGGACTGCTCGGTGGGCGAACCACAACGCGCACTATCACCAGCAGTATCCGCCGTAGTCAGAGTAAGGCTCGTATGGCTGGGCGAGCCGAAGAGCGTATGCGGACAGCGGAAAACCGTTATAACGATTTAATGGGAGACCGGCAGGAGCTTGAAGATGCACTGGCTGAAGACCTGTATGAAATTCAGGATGAATGGGCGGAGAAAGCCGGTAACATTGAATCCATGACGGTCGGTCTTGAAAAGACGGATATCAGCATTGATGACGTGGCACTGGTCTGGATACCGTGTGATTAACAATTGTCCGGGTACTGTTAATGAACACTAGAGTCAACCGCCTGCGGGCAGTAATGCAAGAACAGCAAATTGGTTTGGTTGTGCTTGGTCCGGGTGCACATCTCGCCTGGTTGCTAGGTGTTCGCCCTCATGCAGATGAACGTCCGCTGCTGTTTTGCCTGTCCAATGAACATAGCGGTTTTCTGATGCCGGCACTTGAGTCAGAGAGTGCACGCGTACAAACCGATCTGCAGTTTTACGAATGGTCTGATGATCAGGGGCCGACGGATGCTTTCTCGCGTTTGCTGAACGAGTTTGGTATTCAAAAATCAAAAGCCCTAAACATTGTGCTTGATGAAACCATGCGTGCTGACTTTGCGTGGCTGGTGCAATCCGCACTCCCCGAAGCTGCGATACAGTTTACGTTGTCTAGCGTCGGTGCACTGCGCATGTGCAAGGAGACAGACGAATACAACGCGCTCAAGCAAAACGCACTGATCGCCGATCGCGCCATGCAAGCGGCGTGGTCTGGTATGCAGGCTGGCCTTACTGAACAGGAAGTGGCGGCTATCGCGCAGCAATCGTTTGCTGAACAGGATGCCGTTATGGCGTTTGGTATCGTGGGTGCCGGTGCGAACGGTGCGTTTCCCCACCATCATACCGGTACAACGCGGCTCGCTACAGGGGACGCAGTGGTTATGGATATAGGCGCTGGCAGTCTGGGGTATTTCAGTGACATCACGCGAATGGCTGTTATCGGGCATCCACCCGAAGGATTTTTCGAAATTCATGCGATCGTTGATGCAGCGGTTGATGCGGCGCTAAATGCTGCACGACCGGGTGTAGAAGCTAAAGTCGTTGACGCTGCTGCGCGCCAGGTAATCGAACAAGCGGGCTATGGTGAGTACTTTGTACATCGCACCGGCCACGGCCTCGGCACTGAAATTCACGAACCTCCTTACATCACTGCCAGCACCGACACGATACTCGAAGCGGGTATGGTGTTTTCTATTGAGCCGGGTATTTATCTGCCGGAGCGGTTCGGATTGCGTCTTGAAGAAATCGTTATTCTGCGTGAGGACGGACCTGAAGTGTTGTCCGGTTTGCCTCGCGATGCCTATGTCGTCGGTTAGATGTCGAAGGTTGGATAAGCTGATTTTATTGACCAGATTTTCATTGATGCGCACCTTTGGGCTGGACTTAATAAGTTAATTGGTTTGCGAAAAACAGTGAATAAGACCTGCTGTAGTGACAGCAGTAGAAACTGCATATTCTGCCTGACAAAATAATCCTTTCCTTTCCTTTCCTTTCCTTTCCTTTCCTTTCCTTTCCTTTCGTTAATGTTGGTACCTGCCGCCTGATTTTACCAGCGATCAGTTACTGAATATTAACCGGAAAGTACCATCAGGCAGTCCCTCAGAGGTTGTATATCAGTACATAAGTCAAATTCGTTGTGATCCCCCGCCGTATGGCTAATCCTCCAGCCTGTCGTAAGTCGACACCCTTAGAAATTCGTCAGGGTTTACAGGAGGAAAGAATGTTTAATTTATTTTGTAGTTTTATCCAGCAGCGAGTAAACCGGGTACGACGCGGTTCCCGCTATCTACTTTTTGCCATAAGCTGCGTTGCAGGCCTCTCCAGTGTAGATGGTCATGCTGCAGGATTAATGCGTGCCGTAGGTGACTCAGGGGCGGAACTAGCCATTCGTGATCACCGAGTAGATGTGCAAATTGAAGACGGTTATGCCGTCACAACTGTTGAGCAAGTGTTTTCGAATTCATCACAACAGGACGGTGAGGCGATCTATCATTTTCCGGTACCGGCGAAAGCCGCTGTTTCTGAATTCACTGTTTGGATAGATGGCCAGCCGGTTGTCGGCGAAGTGTTTGAAAAGCAACAGGCGCGACAGATTTATAATGAAGAAAAAGCCGCGGGTCGCGAGACAGGGCTTACAGAGAAGAACAAACACTATAATTTTGAAATTCGTGTGTCACCGGTACGCGCCAGTCAGGACACGCGTGTTCGACTTGTGTATATGCAACCGATAGAGATAGATACTGGTATTGGTCGTTACGTCTATCCGTTAAAAGATGGTCAGACTGATAGTCAGGCATTAGCCTTCTGGCAGTCGGATACACGAGTGCAGGGTACGTTTTCGTTTGATCTGAACCTACGGTCTTCCTACCCCGTAGTCGCTGCACGTCTGCCGGCGCATCCTCGGGCAGTAATCAATCAGTTGTCTGGTCAGGAGTGGAATGTATCGCTGGTTAACGCTGCAGCGCAAAGTGTCTCTGGCACAGGTGATGTTGCGAGTGCGCAAGTCGGCAGAGAAGCGGCTGCTCTGGTTGACCTGTCCGGTTCGAATACAGCTTCGCAGCAGCAGATCACAGGGTTTGCCGATAGTGAGGACAGGACAAATGCCACGGCGGCAACTCAACCAGCAAGCGTGATCCGGTTGGACAATGACATCGTCTTCTACTGGCGATTGGATGACAATGCGCCTGCTGCGATTGACCTGGTAGCGCACAAAGCACCGGGTAAAGATACCGGTACGTTTATGATGACCATAACGCCGGGTGATGACCTTGCTCGAATTACTGAAGGCCGGGACTGGGTATTTGTCCTTGATCAATCGGGTTCGATGAAAGGTAAGTACGCCACATTAACAGACGGAATCAGTCGAGCCCTCGGGCAATTGAGTTCGCAGGATCGATTCCGGATTATCGGATTCAATAATTCTGCGCGCGAAATTACTGATGGCTGGCAACAGGTCAGCCAACAGTCTATCGAGCGTTGGAGCAGAGCTGTACTAAACAGTAAACCGGGTGGTGGTACGAACCTCTATGCTGGTACCGAGCGAGGCTTGAAGGCGCTGGATTCTGACCGGACCAGTGCAATTGTACTCGTTACTGATGGCGAAGCTAACGTTGGTACGGTCGAGAAAAAGCAGTTTCTCGAACTGATGAAACGCTATGACGTGAGATTGTTTACTGCTGTGATGGGCAATGGTGCTAATCGCCCCTTGCTTAAAGCCATGACCAAGGTATCCAATGGTTTTGCGATGAACGTGTCTGATAATGATGACATTGTGGGTGCGTTGATGCAGTTCACCAGCAAGGCTACGCACAAATCACTGCATAACCTTCAGTTGGATATCAAAGGTGTTGAGGTTTCCAGTGTGACGCCTGCCAAACTGCCGTCTTTGTACCGTGGGCAGCAACTGACTGTTATGGGTAAATATCGTCAAGGCGGCGTTATCGATGTGTCGTTAAGTGGCCGTGTTTCCGGTGAGAAACGCACTTACACGAGTCAGTTCGAGTTGCCGCAAACGGATGAGCGCAATCCGGAAGTTGAGCGATTGTGGGCCTTCGCCAGTATCAGTGATATGAAGAACGCTGTGGATTACCTGGGTGATGACAGTGAGTATCGCCAGGCGATCACAGATATGGCAGTCAATCACGGGCTGGTTACAGACTACACCAGTATGGTGGTTCTTCGCGAAGAGCAGTTCGCTGCCAGAGGGATTGAGCGTAGCAATCGCGATCGTCGAAACAGGGAAACAACCGCTGCAAATCAGCGAGCGGCTCAACCCGTCGCAAATACACGTGTCGATCAGCATCAGCCGGCCTTCTCTACTGGCCGCGCGAATCATAGCGGCTCTGGGAATTCAGGTAGTGGCTCTGCATCTTGGCTTCTATTGATATCGGGTCTGCTAATGCTCGTATGCCGCCGGTTTACACAAGCGCTCAGGAGATAACTTTAGCAGGTTACAGCACGTATCTTGTGACGCATAAAACGAACGGGGCCGACAATGTCGGCCTTGTTTGTTTTGCAATGCGGAAACTTATTGGGCGGTCAGGGGTGAACGTAAGCAGGTGTGAGTTAGAAGACTACCCTATAATTACCCTATAGTTGTATTGTACCGACATCAGGTTTCCGGTTCTCGAATGACAGCGGAAATAGTCAATCTTCTACTCTCTGTATGATCTGATAAGAGCTATCATTGCTATAGTAGAATCAGAAGCACTTGAGACGGATCATTGATCAGGTAATCTATATACCAAGCTGCCCCTGCCTGATACTGGCGATTCGCATCCGAAGATGGGAGACACCATTTCCTAATGGAAAAAACGCTGTTCAAGTTCATTTGGAAGTATTCGAGAAAAGAACAACTCATACTTCTGATTGTAACGGTACTCACTTTTCCTATTCTCTACCTGTCGCTCGAGCTACCCAAGCGCATAATCAACGACGCGATAAACGGTACGGCTGAAAACTATAGTTTCGCAGGCTTTTCGCTGTCTCAAACTCAGTTTTTGTTAGTGCTCTGTGTCGGTTTCCTGCTGGCTGTTCTGGTCAACGGTTTGTTGAAAATGCGCCTGAACACAATGAAAGGCATCCTGGCGGAACGGTTGCTCAGACGATTTCGCTACCAAATGCTTACCCGCATCCATCGTTTCCCGCGCTCCTATTTCAGAAGCACCAGCCAAGGCGAGCTGGTCTCTATGGTGACGTCTGAGGCGGAGCCGATGGGCGGTTTGATGGGGGATGCCCTGGCACAGCCGGCGTTTCAGGCGGGGCAGATGCTGACGATCCTGCTTTTTCTCTTCGCGCAAAGTTTCTGGTTTGGGCTTGCCTCGATTGCGGTTATTCCGTTGCAAGCCTGGTTGATTCCAAAACTGCAGCGCCAGATTAATCAGCTAAACAAAAGCCGTATCCACGAAGTGCGACGATTGGCGGCTGACATCGGAGAAAGTGCCGACGGTGTAAGTGATATTCGAATCAATGGTGGTCTGCGTCACCGCATGGCGATGTTCTCTAAACGGCTGGGAAATTTGTATTACCTTCGTTTTGAGATATTTCAGAAAAAGTTCTTTATGAAATTTCTGAATAATTTTTTAGGTCAGTTAACACCATTTTTTTTCTATTCCGTCGGAGGTTATCTGGCTATCAAAGGAGAAATTACGGTGGGTGCGTTGGTTGCCGCATTGGCGGCTTACAAAGACCTTTCATCACCGTGGCGTGAGCTACTGACGTATTACAATCAAACACAGGATATGTCGCTCAGATGGAAGATTGTTTTGGACAAGTTTGTGCCGGATATACTGGCTGACGATAGCTTGTTTGAAGGCAAGCCGGACAGGGTTCCAGAACTTAAAGGTGATATTGAAATAAAAAACGTGACAGTGCGCGACGAGGCTGAACATATCATTCTGGAAGACATTTCATTAACCATACCGCAGGGTGCACGAGTCGCGGTTAAAACAGTGAATGAGAGTGCAGCACTTGCCTTTGCGGACTTGATAACACGTGAAGTGTTACCTATCAGGGGAGCGGTTGCGATCGCCGGTCACGATTTGAACTCAGTCCATCAAACAGCTATCGCAAAATCCATTGGATATGCGCATTCCCGGCCTCAGTTGCTCGAAGGTTCATTAGGCGATAACTTGTTTATGCCATTTAGAAGTGAACCGCTTACAGATGCGGCTGAAGATTCCGATATTGAAAAGTTCCACACTGACGCGTTGAGTAGTGGTAACAGCACTGACTTTTACGATACGGAATGGACAGATCCTTCAATTGTCGGTATGCAATCAGCGGATGAAATTCGTGAATGGTGGTTTCAGCTCGTGGAGGCGATGGGCATCGATGACTTTATGGTGCGACGTGCTTTGCGTTCCCGTATAGATGCAGGTGGCCATCAGGAACTTAAAAATGCAGTCGTGAATCTACGCCCGCAGATAGAGCGGCGATTATCCGAAGCTGGCCTTGGAGATTCGGTGCACCGGTTTCATCCGGATAGGTTCAACCCGGTCTCTCCGCTCGGCAGTAACCTGCTATTTGCTGCACCAACTCGAGAATTAACACAACTGTCGCTGTCACGGGAGCAATATTTTGTTCAAATCCTTCAGGATGAAGGTATTGCTGACGAGCTGGCTGAACTTTCATCCGCTTTGATCGAAAGCTTGACAGCGACATTTGGTAATGACGGAACAGATCATCCGTTGTTTCAGCGCTTGAATATCGATGAAGCCTTGTACCAACAGTTAGGAGCTATTGTAAGGAAACGGCGTCAATTGGGTGATGATGGCGTTGCACGTGAAGACTACGCACTGATTCTTACTGTGCCGTTTGTTTTTTCGGCAGAACAGTTCGGACCGGCTTTCAGTGATGAGTTTAAAGAACGGATTCTTGAAATACGCAAGAATAATTCTTCGAAAATGCTTGAGTCAATGGATGGATTGTTTGAAAAGCTCGATCAGGATTCGTACATACCCTCGCTAACGCTCATGGATAATGCGATCTATGGACGTATCTCAAGCATGGAAGGAAGTCGCGATAAACTGATTGAAGATGTTGTAGTGGATGTTCTGAGCGAGAACGGATTACGACGGCAGGCCGCGCAGTCGATATATGATCTGGTGACAACTCGTGGTGGTGAGAATCTACCTACGGTTTTCAGGGAGCGTGTGGCATTCAGCCGTGCCGGGATTAAAAAGCCCAATATTCTAATTTTGGGCAACGCATTAGCGAGTCATAATGCTGAAGCACGAGCGGTTATGCGAGAACGTATTCGCGAGCTTATGCCGGATACGACAATGATCTTCATAGAACGCGAGTTTAATAGTCCGGAGAACTACGACCTATTCGTTGAAATAGTTGATGGTCGTATGGTTACCTCTGAAACGCTTAGTGATGAATCCGATACACCGGAAAGAAAAGACCTCAATCGAAAAATAGAAGTTATAGCCAGGACCGAGTTGTTCAGGGGATTGAATCGTCAGCAGCAACGATTGCTCGCTTTCAGTGCACAATGGTACCCGGTACCTGCGAAAGCGCGGATTTTTACTGCCGGTGACGATGCCGATGCTGCCTATCTTTGCTATTCCGGTGAAGCTGCGCTGTACTGGCCTGCTAATAGCGAAACAGGCCAACAACAGCTGCTGACAACGGTATTACCAGGTCGCCTTATTGGTGATTTGTCAGTCATTCAAAATACCGCGCGCCTACACGAATTGATTGCATCCGAAGACAGCGTTTTTCTGCGCATAGGAAAATCAGAATTGAAATCTGTCATTGAAAACGACGTGGTGGTTGCTACTAATCTGCTACGAACCGTCGCCGGGCACCTAACGGGTGCTGGGAGAAGATCCCAACAAATTCGAAACTATGCCATTAACCGAGGGGTGGACTTTTCGGAATTTGAAGATATAGATACTCGAACACGATAGTTAAATGCGTGTATTTAAATACAGATGGCAATAGAACGGTTAGTCTTTCATCCCGGCGATACGTAAATGTTCAAGCCACCTGTCAAGACTACCTTCAGCAGTCCAAACCTTTTCCCACAATGAGCGTTCTTCCGCGATAGTACGTTCCTTCAGATCTTTATTGAAAGTTTTGTAAGCGGTACGTGAATTCTCTCTGTCTCCCAGACAAGCATAAATAACAGACAACATACGATGGGCAACCTGAGGAATTTTCGTCATGCTTTTCATTGCCTTTAACGCACCTTCGCACTCATTCTTTTCCCATAACGCCCATCCCATATTCCAGTGAAACCAGTCAGGATGAAATGGGTCGATGCCCATGGCAGTCTGTAAATTATCTATAGCTTCGTCAGTTTTGCCAATATATAAAAGTGGGGTCGAACTGTACGCCAGGTAGTTGGAGTTGCTGGGATTGAGTTCTATGGCTTTTGCAATTCGAGCAAGCGCTTCCGATGTCTCGTTTCGATTGGTATGTAGCTGTGCTAGTACAAAATGAACGTCGGCGCTTTCAGGAGCGAGCTTAATAGCCCTTTTAGCATGCTCAAAGCCAATATTTAATGCTTTCTCTTTCGTAAAGCCAAGCCAACCAAACGAGGCTATCTTTCGATAATATCTTGCCAGACCGAGGTGCCCGTAGTGCGAATCTGGATCGGTTTCAATGGCCAGCTCATTCAGTTCAATCCCTTTTTTAGCATTTTCTGGATTAAGATCAGTTCTAATTAACTGCCTACCTTGTAAGTGGTAATCTAATGCGCTAACTTTATTCGAATCTCTACTTGGTACTGGGCGTTCAATCTTTCTTCCGATGCGGTCGGACACAGTTTTTATTATTGCGTCCTGTACGATAAAAAAATCGGTTAGTTCAACATTGTAAGTATTTGACCAAATATTGGTTGCATCTGTAGCGTCAACTAACCGTACCGAGACTCTTAGTTTGTCGTTGTTGATCTGTTGATTGCCCTCCAGGACGTAGTGCACGCCCAAATCACGGCTTATTTGTCGTGTATCGATGTCGCGGTCGCGGTAGCGGAAACTGCTATTTCTTGCCACGACTTCGATAAGACCGTGCCTTGACATCTCACTAATAACTCCCTCAGCAATTGCATCTGATAAATGGCCTTTATTGCTTCCTATGCTCAGGTCGTTGAACGGTAAAATTGCAATTTTGGGCTTGTCACCCAGTTCGGATGGATTTCCAGTCAGATTTGTTAATAAAAACCCGGATAATACTAGTGCAAAGACAACAAGAGATCCGGCCACTAAATGCCATCGGCTCAAACCACTTTTTTTATTAAGGCCTCTTGCAGCTGAAGTTGTAGCGGGTTCAGTGTCCGATACGGGTGTGGCACTGACCAAGTACCCTTTTCTCGGGAATGTTTTAACAAGTTGATGATTCTTGTCATTCAGTACTTTTCGGATTTCACCGATACATTGCACAAGACTGTCTCCGTTACTATGGCTTCACCCCAAACACTCTTATGCAGTTTGCCCTTGGAGACAATGTGACCGTTGTCTTTGATTAAACACGCGAGAACAGCACCTGCCTGACTGCGTAGAGGCAGATGCTCCCCTTGCTCATTTCGAAGTTGATTGTCTTTCAGGGAAAATTGTATGTTGCCAAGAAGGAAGGTTTCAGGTCCGTCTGTGTTGTCAACGTTTGACTGATAGTCGAGAGATTCTGATCGGGGTATATCCATGTGCATATTCCTAGTGCAATTGTCATCGGTTGATTCACACAAAATCAGTGGATCAATCGAGCGTATTTTTCATCGATATTTCTTGTAAGGCTTATGAGCGAAGCGAATTGCTTCCGAGCAAAAATATATCATTGTTTACGAAACAAAGTGAAAACCCAATCGCTTAACATCGTATTGTTTGTTGCCTTAAATTGCAAAATACACTGCCGAATTATTTGAATGTAAGCAGCTACTCAGTTCCCGTGGTGCTTAAAAACTAAAAACCGTTAATAGCTTTTGCGAAAATGTGATGAATGCCACAGTGTGAAAGGTTCTGTGACAGTGCGATATGCTGTCAAAAAATTGAACAAATGATCGTTTCTGCAAGTTCTGCAGTTGCAACCTTAGTACGCTTTTAGTATTTACGATTTTAGCGCGATGTGAAAGAAGTAAAAACTACAACTCTAACTGCTGGATTTCTATAAGGTGGATGTCAGACATTACTCTCTCAACCCTTTCAGTCTTTTCTCGGTAGCTGCCGCACCCGCTTCATTGTTGATCAGAATCACGCTCTGTTGGCGCATCTGATCCAGGTGGAAATGCGCGGCGAACACAGGCGGTGTTATTTTCATGATATTACGGAATATAGGTGAAGTCTCAAGGCGATAACAGAAATGTTTTCCTGGTGAACCATATTTGGTCGTGCGATGGTTATGTTTGATTCCTTTTAGCTGTCGATGACTCAAGAATTTCGCTCTCTAGAGACACAGGTTAGGGTCATTTAGTACAGCGTTTACTTTTGTTTATCCCTGTTGTTATACAATATGTTGAACAAATAAACCGGAATTTTACGGGCTTCATGTCAGAACTATTCTCACCTTTCAAGATAAAAGATATTGTCTTTAAGAATCGCATCGGGATGTCACCTATGTGTCAGTACAGTTCCGTGGACGGTGTTGCGACAGACTGGCATATGGTTCACCTGGGTTCCAGGGCGGTCGGTGGTGTCGGTCTTATTATGGCGGAATGTACAGCGGTATCGCGAGAGGGTCGAATTTCACAAGGCTGTGCCGGACTATGGGATCAAAAGCATGCTGCTGGTCTCAAGCCCATTGTCGATTTTCTCCACAAGTACGATGCTGTTGCAGGTATTCAGATTTCACACTCTGGCCGCAAGGGCAGTGCGGCCACCGCACTAAATGGCGGTAACCATCTTAATGCTGATGATCCGGATGGGTGGGGCACAGTTGGCCCTACTTCTGATGCTTTTGATCCTGATGGCACGCGATTGTGGAAAGCACCGCGTGCGCTCTCAATACAGGAGATTCAGGAAATTCAGCAGCAGTTCGTCAATTCAGCGAAGCTTGCGTGTGACGCTGGATATGATCTGCTGGAAGTGCATTGTGCACACGGTTACTTGCTCCATTCCTTTTTAACACCGTTAGTGAATAAGCGAAATGATGCTTACGGTGGCGATCTGGCTAATCAAGCCAGATTTCTTCTGGAAACTGTCGAGAAAGTTCGGGAAGTATGGCCAGAGAATCGCGCATTGTCAGTGCGGCTGTCCGTACATGATTTCGTTGAAGAAGGATTAAATCTGGAAGATTCAACACAAATCGGCTTGTGGCTAAAAGACAGTGGTGTCGACATACTTGATTGCTCGGGAGGTGGTGCTGTTCCCGCTGCACGCGGCGCAATTGGAAACAGGACGGCAGAACAACCCGATATGGCGGGTGAATTGAGATCGTCCACGGGCTTACCGGTTATGGCGGTTGGGGCAATCACGGATCCACAACAAGCAGAAGATCTGGTTGCTGCATCAAAGGCTGACATTGTTCTGCTTGGGCGTGAAATGATGCGTGATCCACACTGGGCACATAATGCTGCCAAAACGCTGGGGGTTGATACTCGCCATATACTTGCAGAGCAATATGGTTTCTTTGTCGGGTAACGATCAGGGGAAGTTATCTACCTATGCCCGATTTGAGCCGTCAACTTTCAACAGACATGGGCTGTCGACAATCAGCTTATGAATGTTCTTGTGTTTCATCGTCGTTTTCTAACCTACAGGGTACCCATAAATTGTATTTCAAATTTATGGGCGTGCATGAGGGGTATTTGAGGTGGAAAGTGTTGTATCTCTTTGACTTGGATTATTGTGACATTCAATCCAGAAGTTGTTAGACCTGATAGATCCGAAATTTCCTATGGCCCGCAAAGATCGTCCACATACCACCGACGGCCGCTACCTTGTATCGCGAGGTGTGTTGAAAAGATGTACTAATCCGAATCTTGAAAATCGTGAGAGACGGGTACTGCTAAAGACGTTGATGCAGGCGCGAATGGCAAAAGACCGTGAGGCCGCCACTGAAGCCAAAATAGCATTGGGCGAGGCTGGGCCTGTCTGGTGGAAAGACGGTGCCCCGGATTTCAGTAATCAAGCGCCTGAAACAACGCCGTACAAAACATGGTGGCTCTCGCTATCGCAACAAGAGCGCGATACCGGTTTGTGATTGTGCTTAAGGAATCACGTTCACCTCAACACGCGCAATTCCGTTGTTGCCGACGCCGTAGAAAGTGACCACTTGTTCAAGCGGTTGAACATTACCCTCAGAATCTGTCGCGCGGGAAATCAGTGTATGTTTACCCGGTGTCGCTTGCCATTGGTAGTTCCAGCCACGCCAGGCGAATTTTCCTAATGACTCATGCAATGACGCATCATTCCAGCTTGTGCCATTGTCGGTGCTCACTTCCACGCGGCTGATCTGGTTTTTACCGGCCCAGGCACGCCCGGTTAATGTGACTGGCCCAGCTTCAAGTTGCCTTTCAAGCGACGGGAATACCGCGATTCCCGGAGGCGCCATGAGCGAGCGTACTTTTATGGTCTCAATTGCTGTCCCGGCATCACCTGCACCGCTGGTCTCACGATAGAACATCATTTGCACACCATTAAATGCTTCTGATACAACTTCTATATCGCTAAGCCATTTTACGTTCGTCATTCCGTACCAACCGGGTACGATTAACCGCAGTGGGTAACCGTGTTGAGGTTCTAGAGGAGCACCGTTCATTTCATAGGCAAGGATGACATCATCTCTCATGGCCTCAGCTATGCTGAGAGAACGTTGGTAATACTGATCCTGACCGGACTGGATGCCCCTGTCTGCTCCGGTAAATATTATTTCTAATGCATCTTCTGTGAGTGCAGCTTTCTCTAAAACACCTTTGAGCGGTGTGCCTGTCCATTCAGCAGTACTGACTGCATCATGCGTCCAGGGTTGATTGATGGGGCGTGGCTTCATATAAGCGCGACCGTTACCCGCGCATTCCATCGTTACTGGCATTTTCACCACGGGTAGTTTTCTGAGTGCGGAAAGATCCAGGTTGATGGTGTTCTCTACATGGCCGGTAATTTTTAGCTGCCAGGTCGACGTATCAACAGCCGGAATATCCCAATGATTAAGCAGGTAATGCATACCTGTTGGTGTTATCGGTAGACAAAGCCCCTCTGCAGGCATACCCCGGTTTCTAAACGCGAGCTGGACTTCTTGAAAGCTAAATGTATCTTCCGTGGTGTGCGAACCTTCACTGAGAATTTCGTCTGCCATTTTAGCTGTTATTTCCCTATTAAATTGTTGAGCGAATTTTTTGAGAGATTCAAAAAAATGCTGTAGAGGTTTGTTCTTACGTTTGCGCTTCTGCCTATGTTTATGCTTGCGATTGTTTGTTATGAGTGCGAGAAAGATAAATTAGGGTATCATATACATTTTGCTCGTATTAAAAATACAGGCCACGAGCTGCGTGAACCAGCATCCATCCAGCTGCTAGAATTAACGCGAACATCACCATTTTGCGCAGCAGGATCACAGGCAAAATGTGCGCAATATTTGCTCCGATAGTTACACCAAGTGTAATCACAATCGCGATGCACAAGCCCAGAAGTATATCGATCGTGCCGTAGAAATAGTTCGTCAGCGTTGCTAACAATGCGATGGGTATTTGTATCAGCTGACTCAGACCTACGGCTCCCAACACTGGCCAGCCACACCAGACCAGTATAGGCACCAACAGTAGCGGCCCACCTGTGCCGCTAATAGCCGAACCGCAACCAACAACTAAGCCGATAGTGGCCAAAGATGTGGTATTCATTGTGGTTATCGTACTGGATGCTGGTTGTCTACGTCTGGAACTGATAACTGCAAACACAATAAACAGTGCGATAACCAGTGTTACCCAATCAGCGGATAGTTTCTGCACAATCAGTGCGCCTAAAACTGCTCCCGGCATTGCCCCCGCGCTCAGCCAAGCGCCGGTATTCCATCGGATGCTGCCCTTACGCGCATACATCCATGCGCCGACCAGTCCACTGAAGGCGTAGCTCATCATGCAGCTGGCAATTGCGATATGAATGTCGTAACCGGCTAGAAATACCAGCACGGGCACCAACAGCACACCGCCAACACCCACACCTCCGATTAAAACGCCAACGAAAATACCGATCGTTGTCAGCAGTAGAAACATTGCTGCAGACAGCTCAGGCACGATTAGTTGTTATCGGTTTGTCGAGAATTAAAGGAACTTCAGAATTTTCATGTAGTCAGGTTGCAGCAGTCGCCTTGGCAAGTTCATCATCAATGATGCTGGCGATTAACGCGATATCCTGTAAATGAAATGTAAGCGGAATTCTCATATCAAGAGTGTTTGACAGAATCTTCAGTGTTTGCGGCAGTACAGGTGCTTCACCTAGGTAACGCCAACTGTCATAGCGACTGGTAAACCCTTGCGGGTCATGACTACCAAACCACTTTAATTCCACCCCACGCTTTGCGCAGGATGACAGGAATTGTTGTATTTGCTCCGGTTTTTTAAGTTCCCTTGGTCGGAATTGAATAGAGCTACCTACATAGTATTCCTTGTCCGGACGCACCGGGAGTTCGATGCCGGAAACATCTTTGAGTGCGGTCTCTGCCGCATCGTACAATTCATTCCAGCGTTTACAGTTTTCATCAAGCAGGGGCAGCTGAGCGCGAAGTATAGAAGCACGGAGATTATCCATACGGCCACTGTAATTAGGTGTGTCCAGGCGAATGTCGTTGAAAGTCTCCTCGTCCGGCACAGTGCCATGACGCTGGTACAACATATACGAGCCAGAGTGCATGATGGCACGTGCAATGATCTCTTCATCGCTGGTTGTTAGCAGACCGCCTTCACCGCTATTGATGTGTTTGTATGTCTGCGTGCTGAAGCAACTAACATCGCCGAAGGTGCCGGATTTTTTCCCGTCCCAGGTAGCCCCCATCGTGTGGGCGCAGTCTTCGATCAAAATCACCCGGTGTTGTTTGCAAAGCTCCACTACCGCATCCATGTCAGCCAGGTGTCCACGCATATGAGACATCATAAAGAACTTGCTTTCACTCTCCAGCATCATCTTTTCCAGATGTATCAGATCCACACAGTAATCAGAATTTATCTCTATTAACACGGGAACGCCGCCTGCGTTGTGAATCGCACCGGGCACGGGGGCTAATGTGAAGGCGTTGGTCATGACTTTCTCACCGGGTTGCAAACCAGCGGCTTTTAGAGCGATGTGCAGGGCGTATCCTCCGGATGCACAAGCCAGGCAATAAGGGACACCTTGGTATTCGGCGAATTCCTGCTCCAGTAACGCAGACTCGGCTGTTTCGCCTTCGTCGGTGTTATACCGATGCAGTTTGCCGGTACGCATAATCTCCACAGCCCGCTCAATTCCGGCCTCGGGAATAGGCTCTTGTCGTGTGAAGGGTTTTTCGAAAACGCTCTGCATGTTGAAAATCCGGTGATCGAGAAAAATTGCGATTGACTATGCCTCATTCGTTGGAAATTGGCTAGTAAGCAGTCAAAGGATTGGCTACAAACGTTTCACAGTTTTGGCAGGCATCGCAAAAGCGGATAAAACCAAATTGGGCAGCTTATGTGTTGCCTGTTTCCTGCGTGTTCCTGGCACTGTGTTTAAGCAGTATCGAACCACTTTTATTGGCAGTTGTTCAGCGAAAACACACGCGTGGGGATCAAACACGCCAAAGGTGGCTAATTGTTGTGCGGTACTGAGTTTCGTGATCTTCGAAATTTTGACGGTGAATGTACGTTGCCAGAGAGGATGGCGCTAGCGTGGAAGGTATCCGCGTCACTCAACCGACGTTGGATTTTTGGTAATCCAGCGGAGTGTGTTGTACCCGTCCAGTAGTAATTACAAGTAGAAACGCGCTTAAGCTACTGAAATGCATAAGAGATGTGTACAGAATGTCTAACTAACAGTCTTCATTAAACAACGTATTACTGACAAACCTATCAAATTTCGATTTTAGTAGATTCCGTCTATCAAGCCATCAATTTGAATGATTGTACAATCAAGAGGCGAAACATCATAGTCGGTAAGTCGGTGAACTTTTGTTAGCAACAAAAAATATTTATATCAGTTGTCTAATTGAACATCGATACCCGTGCGTAGTTGTACATCATGGTTGTACAACGTAGTTGTAAAAATAACTGAATGGTGCAAACCAATTGGTTAACAAGATTAAGGAATGAATCTATGTAGAAATGCACATTGATTGTTGCTGCACACAAGGACTGAAATATCAAAAATAAATTTCAACAATATCAGGCAAACCATAACGCGAGTCCAGACTCGGTTGGCCCGAATGGATTTAAAGGTTTGTTTCGTCTCATCTTTTTGATTGCAATTTTGATGTTTGGTATCTGGATTATTGGCAACGTTATCTAACAGCTGAAGTTATTTGCGGGTAGATACCGTTGTTTGAAAAAAAAGACTGTTCTTGGGGGTGAGCAATAATTATCTGTAGCGGATCAAAGCTTCAATTGGACATTCGATATTTATTGAATGGAAGATTTGTTAAGACGATACGGGAAGTCAACAATGAAGCCTATTGATCGGTTCGGGATAAGAATTGGAATAACAGTCATCGCAGCATCTATGCATAACTAGACAACCGAAAAACAAACAACCGCAAAGTTTTGGAGGAATTAACATGTTAAGAAATCTAAAAGACTTAAAGCAACGAGCCGCACTGGCAGTTGTCGGCGCCATAGGTTTGGCTGCAGGGGGTTTTACTTCGTCTGCAACCGCCGCGGAACTTGATTACGGTGAAATCGGTGACCCGATCAATCTGGTTGTAGGCTACCAGCCTTACTACACAGAAGCCTGGTCGGGTGTGGTTATGAAAGGTCTGAAACTCTACGAAAAGTACCTTCCGGAAGGATCTACGGTTGAATTTCAGATCGGATTGCAAGGCGGTATTATCGTTAACGCCATGCTTGCCGGGAAACAGCATATCGGCTACATGGGGGATATGCCGGCAATAGTTGCCACGACCAAAGACAGAGTGGCGGATATTCGTATTGTTGCAACTGCAGGTCTTGCTTTTGATCAATGCAATAACATGTTGGTTAAAAACGATGCACCGGAATTCTCTAATGCGGATGAGGCGATCCAATGGATGAACGGAAAAGTGGTTGCAGTGCCGAAGGGCGCATGCACAGATCGTTTCGCATTGGCTGTCTTCGAGAAAAAAGGTATTGAACCCTCCAGCTATCTGAATCAGAACATCGAAGTTATTACCAGTGGATTCCGTGCCGGTAAGCTGGATGCGGCTGCTATCTGGGAACCTACAGCCTCTCGTCTGGTGCATGAAGGCCTTGCCCGAAAGGTCGCTTCAGGCAAGTCAGTTGACGAAAACGATGGCGGTTTTATAGATATGCGTGGTGATCTGATCGACCAACGCCCTGACGTTGTCAAGGCCTGGTTGAACGCTGAACTCGATGCTCAACTGTTCATGGCAGATCCCGCGAATGCTTTAGCTGTTGTCGAAATGGCAGAAGAGCAAACGACCGGATTTTCGAAAGAGGTGCTGTGGAAAGCAATGACCGGAAGCACACCGGTTGAGCAGGGTGGTACAGACGTTCGAAATGAGATGGCGTTTACTATTACCCCTAAAGCGCGGGATCTGATTGAGAAAGCCACGGTGTTTTTGCATTCAATCAAGACGATTAAAGTAGATACCCTTCGTGATAACGCGATCATGCCGGAGTTCACAGAAGAAATTCTGAAAGAACGCGGATTAACTGCACCCGTCGGGAAAATTCTCGCTCAGCCCGACTCGGCGTTTAAAGGGTAGTTGAAGCAATAAGTTGAGCGATCCTTTCTGGATAAGCCTATCTCCCGTCAGCATGCGTTCCGGTGGGGGATAGGCGCGCTTATTATTGTGGATTGCCCCGTCACAGCTACCTAACACAACCCGTGGTGTATCGCACCTGTGTCGTGGCACCTGCTTGTTGATTAAGAAAGTTACTTATCAAGGTTAGAGAAAATGGCGAACTCTTCAGAAGTGGCAGACTCTGCGGTTTCAATGGCCGCCCCTCAGAGCACGGAAATATCGTCCATGTCGCTGACGATGTATCGGGTGTCCAATTGGTTGAAGAGTCCCCGTCCGTATCTGATGGTGATTGGTTTTGCAGCAGTACTGAGCTTTTGGTATTTTGCCGTCGAGGTCTGGAAGCTACCCCGATTTCAAGACATGCCGGGCTTGACCGAAGTCTTTTCTGAATGGTTCAGCAAAGATCCCTACTACGGTTTATCGGTATACACCCCTGAATACTATAAGCACATAGGCATCAGCCTGCGCCGAATTGGATTCGCCTTTTTGCTGGCAACCGGGTTGGGTGTCCCGTTGGGATTGTTTCTGGGTTGGTCGAAGACATTCCGGGAATACGTATTTCCGCTGTTTGAATTGTTTCGACCCATCCCGGTACTGGCTTGGGTACCGCTGGCCATCATCATGTTTGTCGGCTCGGAAACTCCGGTTGTATTCCTGACATTTCTCGCGTCGTTTTTTGCAACCACACTCAATACCATGCTCGGTGTCGAATCGATCGACGAATCCTATAGTCGTGCTGCACGCTGCCTGGGCGCCAATCGTTGGCAGACGTTTAAACATGTCGTGGTACCGGGCGCCATGCCGTATATTTTTACCGGGCTACAGATTTCCATTGGAGTTGCCTGGTTTTCATTAGTGGCCGGCGAAATGGTATCCGGTCAGTTTGGTCTGGGGTACGTGATCAATACGTCCTATATGATGATTGAATACCCGAAGATCATCATCGGCATGATTACCCTGGGTATTGTTGGCTACTCAACAAGCGCGATGGTACGTCTATTGGGTGATTACCTGATGCAATGGCGCGTTCGTGAACTTGCATTAGGAGACTCCTGATGACTGCAGTTGTGGAACAACGCATGGCCGAACCCGTAAACGAGTCGGTGACCAAGGGTTCACTTCGTATTGATGACGTTGTAAAGATTTACGATCCTGACGGTGCAGCGGTCATGGCAGTGGATCACTGTTCGATCGACATTCCGGCAGGTGAGATCTGCATGATCGTAGGGCCGTCGGGTTGTGGCAAAACGACGTTGCTAAATGCCATCGCCGGTTTCCACGATATCACCTCGGGTTCCATCCATATGGATGGCGAACTCTTGTGTGGTCCAGGGCAAATGCAGGCTGAGCCTGGGTCTGATCGAATAGTGGTGTTCCAGAATGGCGCCTTGTTTCCGTGGAAAACCAATCTCGACAATATTGCCTTCGGCCCGATGATGGCGGGCAAATTAAGTAAGTCGGAAATTTACGAAAAAGCCCGCACAATGATGGCTGATGCCGGGTTAAGTGGTACCGAAAACAATTACCCGGGCGAGATATCTTCGGGTTTGCGTCGGCGCGTCGAGATTGTTCGGGCTTTGATGAATGATCCGAAGGTGTTGTTGTTTGATGAGCCTTACCGGGCACTGGACTCACTCACCAAGTCTGTAATGCATGAAGCGTTATTGGAAATATATTATCGCAACAAAGTCACCATCTTCTTTATAACGCATGATCTGGAAGAAGCCATCTTCCTGGGTCATCGATTGATAATAATGTCGTCGCGTCCTTGCAAGCCCAAAAAAATCGTTGAAGTGGATATACCGCACCCTCGTGATTACAGCGTGCTGACATCGGCTCGATTCCGCGAAATTATGAGCGAAGCAAAGGGTGTCGTACACGAGGAAGCGCAAAAGGCTTTCGATGCAGGTGAAAAAGAAGGTTAATTCTCATGTCACTTAAAAAATTTGCAGACAAAATTTTCAGTCGAGCAGCTTTGCGCGGTATCGTCGCTATTGTTATTTTCCTGATAATCTGGGAAATCGGCGCACGCTCTGAACAGTTGTTTGGCTATCGATTTCCTTTTTTGGGATTGGTGCCCCCACCATCCGACGTATTGGTAAGTTGGGCCGGTTTGATCGGTGATCCGAGCTACTGGCAAAGTTGGTACATGAGTTTTTTGCGGGTCTTTGGCGGATTTATAGCGGCGATGCTGATCGGCATACCATTAGGACTGTTCATGGCGGTCAACAAAACGTTTTATGGTATGTATTTCCCGACGTTTGAAATTCTCCGTCCGATCCCGCCGCTTGCATGGGTACCTGCATCTATTATCTTCTGGCCAACCCAGGAGTTGTCCATTGCCTTCGTTACCTTTCTAGGTGCCTTCTATACCATCGTCATTAATGTATTGGGTGGTGCGAGATCAATTAACAAACAATTTTTGCAAGCGGCCCAGTCTATGGGTGCTTCGCAGTGGGATATCTTTCGAAGAATCGTGCTACCAGCCACGTTGCCATCTATTGTCGTCGGTTCCGCCGTAGGCATGGGAATAACCTGGGAAGTTGTAGTGGCTGCAGAGATGATTTCCGGTGGCGGCAGTTCTGGCGGCGGTGCCGGGGGTGGGTTGGGCTTTTTTATCTGGAGCTCTTATGTTGGTGGATCTTATGAACAGATTATTGTCGGCATGATCAGTATTGGAATTGCCGGGTATCTAAGTAGTGAGCTTTTACGGCAGGCCGGTGGATTGCTGACACCCTGGCTAAAGACACGGTAACTGACTATGAATACATCGCTAACAGAAGAATCACCTGCATTAACCAGTGCAAGAGAGCAGAACACCAGCGAAATTGTAGCAAAGAATATTTACAAGTCTTACGGTGCGGGTCCGTTTGCCAAAGAAGTTGTCAGCGATTGTTCCTTTACGATTGAAAGTAATAAGTTGACGGTGATGATCGGACCATCGGGCTGCGGCAAAAGCACCCTGATACAGTTGATTGCCGGTTTTGAAGCGACAGATTCGGGTGAGATTACATTAAACGGATCGCCGATAACCGATCCCGGCAAGGATAGACTGGTGCTGTTCCAGGAGTCCGCGCTGTTCCCCTGGATGACCACTTACGACAACATCATGTATGGGCCTCGGGCACGCGGTGAGGATACCAAAGACGCAGCGGATCAGGCGGAGTTCTTACTCAACAAAGTGGGCCTGGATGCCTTTCGGGATAAGTATCCTCAGCAGCTTTCCGGTGGTATGCAGCGACGTGCTGAGCTGGCACGTGCGATGATTAACAAACCCGAGGTAATGATTCTGGATGAACCGTTTCGCGGCCTCGACAACATGTCAAAGGAGTTGATGTGGGAGTACTATGCCGGGTTATACGAAGAGGACCGCAATACCAACTTCTTTGTAACTACCGATATCGATGAGGCAATATTTCTGGCCGATCGTCTGCTTATCATGACGAATCTTCCGACCAGCACACGTTCGGTGATCGAGATAGATATTCCTCGGCCCCGCACAATTGAAGAGGTTGTCAACAGCGCCCGCGCCAACGAGATTAAAAAAGAAGTAATGACATTGCTGCATGAAGAGGCGATGAAATCGTTCTCGGGTGGCAGTAAGGCGGCCGCGGATTTTCTGGACGCTTATTCTAAACGTGCCGACTAACGTAGCGCTTTGCAGGGTAGGGAGGTGGCAATCAGCTCCATACCGGTATTGTCAAAATGCCAGACTGGTTATTTAATCGAACAACAGTTATTGCTCTTGCGATTATTGGCGGTGCCTTTTCAGTACTGGCATCGGTCGGTAGATCCAAGGGTTGGCTAACTCCGCAACAGCTTAAATACCTGAATGTTGCCGCCTACACTTTCATGGCAGCAAGTATCATTTTGTTTGTTTTTGCCGGGTTGCTCGGAATGGGTGCGCAAACCAGCTAATGAAAAATTTCAAAAAACTGTTCGAACACAAGCAAGAAATACTGCGTAATCGGCCTGACAAGACACGAGTCGAAGTTACTGCTGAAAGCCAACTGGTGGAGGCGTTTCGGAGCCACGTTAAGGTGCGTGACTTCGAAGTCATTGTTGATCAGCCCGATAACATGGATAGCACGGATCGAGGGCCTCGACCCAGCGAATATGTTCTGGCTGCACTAGCTGCCTGCCACGAAGTCACCTACCGACTTTACGCGGACGCAATGGACATTGCTTTAGATAGTGTGGCTGTCAAGGTAACTGGTGTATCGGACGCCAGGGGGTTTTTCTCGCTCGATGACGAAACGCCAGCTGGATTTTCCGAAATCTATGGCACGATTGCGATAGAGAGTAGTGCTTCCGACGATGATATAGAGCGCTTACGCCAAGCCGTTAATCGACACTGCCCGGTGCTTGATGATATACGCCGACCCGTTAGTGTTGATCTTACGATTGAACGGATTTCCGCGACTGCGTCATAGCCGCGGCTTTGTTGCATCAATGCTTTTTGCTTTAGTGGCGAAAACTCTCCTTCAACTGACCGGATTCAACAGCTTCTTCCATCAGCTCAACCGTAGCTTTTGCCATAGGTTGAATGGGTGTGCCCTTGGCCCAAACCAGGCCTATCTGTTGACTGACAACCGGTTCGTTCAACAGGATTTCGCGAGTGCCATCGAATCCATAGTTCGTGCGACTGAAATGTTGCGGAACAACAGTCGCAATATTGCCATTCATCACATGAAACGCTAGCTGCAGAATCGAGTTTGATTCCAATTGTGGCCGTGGTTTGCAACCCGCATTGCTAAACGCTTCGTCCATAATCTGGCGTTCATGCATGGACGGAGAGAGCAGGCACAGAGGCAATTGCGCTGCTTCCTGCCAGGTGGCTGTATCTACGTCTCCTAACCAATCGTTATCGGGTAGTAGCAAGCTCAGACTTTTCTCATAAAGCGGCATGGTTTCGTAACCATCAAGCGGGTGCTGTTGATCAAGATAAGTAATACCAACATCGAGCTCAAAATTCTTCAAACCAAGAACCATCTGATCGAAGCCGAGAAATTGAACGTCAAGTTGTACGAGAGGGTGGCGGGCGTTGAATAACCTGCCAATCAGGGGTAACAAGGGTGAACTCATGGGCATTGCACCGATCCGCAAACGGCCATGCATGTTGTCGCGCATGATGGCAAGTTCTTCCATCATCGCTGCGCGATCAGCCAGTAATCGCTTCGACCATTCCACTACCCGGGTTCCTTCAGCAGTAAAGCCCTGGAACTTTTGATGGCGAAGAATAATGGGGATGCTAAGTTCTTCTTCCAGTTGTTTGATACCACTGGATAGCGTGGGTTGCGAGACATTGCAACGTTTAGCTGCACGACCGAAGTGTCGCTCCTGTTCTAGAGCGACTACATAGTGGAACTGACGCAGAAACATTTGTCTGTGACCTCCCTCTCTGACTCTGATTCGTCGCGCTGGAGCGACTTGTCGTAACCGCCGGAAAGCTCAAAGCTTCCAATAGCTTAGGTGCCTGCTACCACGCGATCTGATCACCCTACACTAAATTATTGAATGAAACTATCAAATTCGCCGTGTAATAGATTTAGTCTATCTGTCGATCACCACAATCGTTTTGACCCATATAGTGTGCAATCGTAAATTCGGTCATACAGGCAGAAACCCTCAATTCACTCAACTGAATTGAAATGTCTGACGAGCCCGATCTTGGATAGCTGTCAAACTGTGGAGGAGTGTTCAGTGGCTGAAACCCCGAAAAAGCGCAAAAAAATTACTATTCGCGAACTTCAGCGAAAAATGCGTGAAAAGGAGCAGATCGTACAGCTGGCAGTGTATGACTACCGCAATGCGGTCGTCGCGGACCGCTTGGGTGTGGACATTCTTTGTGTTTCAGATACAGGCGGTATGGTGTTGTTTGGCCACAAGAGTACCGTATCTGTGACATTCGAAGAAGTCATGATGATGGCAATGGCGATTGACAGAGGAAGCCAATACGGACTTCGTATGGTTGATATGCCTTACTGGAGTTTTCACGTGTCACCAGAGCAGGCGGTAGAAAATGCAGGTGCTTTTGTTGCCAGAGCAAATGCTGAAGTCATGAAATGCGAAGGTAACAGGCATCACGCGAAAAACATAGAAGCGATAGTTAAAGCAGGAATACCGGTACAGGGACACATCGGTATTACACCCATGCGTATGCCACAGCTCGGTGGATTTTTCGCACAAGGTAAGACCGCTGATCGCGCTAAAGAGCTAATTGACGACGCGCATGCAATGGTTGATGCCGGCTGCTTCTCGATCATGTGTGAAGTAACGAGTGAAGAGGTTTGCGAGTACCTAACCGAAACACTACCTGTACCGGTAATCAGTCTCGGAGCCGGTAACAAGGCGCATGGAGTGCATATTATTGGTTCCGATCTTTTCCACCTGTACGAAGAGCATTTGCCGCGACACTCTAAAGTCTATACCGATCTGATTCCGATCATCGAGGATGTCTACAATCGGTATATGGCTGATGTCAGAGCACAGACGTATCCGGGCCCCGAACACACGGTGTACATGCCCGAAGATGAACTTAAGAAATTCGCCAAAATGATGAATTGGGAATCCCGTTTGAATTAATCTCAACAGGAGAGTAACACGATGGCCAGAAGCAGAAATCATGAACAGTGGACCAGCCCTCCGCCATTCACCCAGGAAGAGTACGTCGACAGCCGTATCTATTCGGACCAGGACATCTTTGAGGAGGAGCTCGAGAAAATTTTCAAGAAATCCTGGATTCCTGTATGCCACGAATCCGAGTTGCCGGAACCCTATGACTTTCGCACCACGACTATTGCGAAAGAGCCGATAATTCTTACCCGTGCCAAAGATGGAAAAGTCCGTGCATTCCTGAATGTTTGCCCGCATCGCGGCAATATGCTCGAGCGTGCACCCTCGGGGAGCTTTCTGGATGGTTCGCCGTCAGGTAATCCGCGACATATCACCTGCATGTTTCACGCTTGGCAGTTTGATATGAAAGGCCGCTGTGTCTATATCTCAAGACAGGAAGAGGGCTATCAGGACAGGTTGAAGAAATCACAAATGGGTTTGCGAGAACTCAAATGTGAAGTTTACTTTGGCGGGTTCGTCTGGGTTACGCTGAACGATCAGATTGATATGACTGTCGAAGAATGGTCTGCCGGCTCGCTCGAAGTTCTGAAGCCATCGCTGGACGAAGAACCACTAGAAGTTTTTCATTATCACAAGGCCATTATTCCGTGCAATTACAAGTTATGGCACGACACCAATTGCGAGTTCTATCACGACTATCTGCACTACCACAATCGCATAACCGGTTTTAACGACGCGTATTTTGCGCGCAAAAACACGGGATTCGATAACGGACATATCAATGTCGGTAGTTTCGAAGTGCAGTATGACAACTATGAAGGTTCGCATTCCAGAGAAGAAATTTCCTTCCCGCATCTGCCGCCGAATCACTGGTACATGATTGATATGTTCCCGGGTGTTAATTTCAATTTGCGCGGATCTTCATTACGTTGTGACATCATGACACCACTTGGCCCCAATGAAGTGATGATCGAGTTCCGTGGTCTTGGACTCAAGAACGATGATGCTGTTACTCGACGCTCGCGTATTGATCACCACAATTCGATTTGGGGACCATTCGGGCGTAATCTTCACGAAGATCTTTTGGCGGTGACCGGGCAGGGTTCAGCGATGAATCCACGTGCCGAGAATCGTCAAATTTTGCATGGGCGTCATGAAAACGAAACTATCCATGATGAAAACGGCATGCGGCATTTCTACGAGGAATGGGGACGCTGGATGGACCGTATGCCAAGTAACCCTGACAAGCCTTTTGTCGAGCGGACCACAGCTACGTCTGCCACTGGATAAGCAGTGATAACCAATTGGTCTCAATCAGCGTTTATTGATCAGTGAAATGGCAATGCGGTACACACAGTACCGCACGCCAGTTCAAGTAATTATTGGAGAAACATGATGTCAAATGCGGACGCTGTCCGGGACAGCATATACCGGTCCTGTATGTACAAGGACGACATGAAGTGGCAAGAGTGGCTGGACTTGTGCGACGAGGATTTTCAGTATTCTATTACTGCGTATAGTCCGGAAATACGCAACGACATGATTTACTTAAGCGGTGACCGCGAAGAAATGCGCGGCATGATGAAGATGTTGCCAAAACACAATACCGATCATTCACCGCTTAAGCGACATTGCTCGGTGTATGCAGTTGATTTGGAAGACGATGGATCAATGGCCACGGCAGTTTCCTCGGTCGTGGTGTATCAAACCCAATTAGACGGCATAAATTCGCATGTCGATGCGGGTGAGTCTAAGGTGTTTCTGGTGGGACGTTATTTTGATAAATTCCGTATATCCGACGGTGTAGCGAAGTTTGTCGAACGCGAAGTTAAACTGGATACCCGTAAGCTGGATAAGGGATCGCACTACCCGATCTAGGTGTTTTTTGCCTTTGCGCTTTATCTTCGTATAGCTAAATTAAACTGGCTACATACCGGTAGCCCGGGAACACTGATTTTATGTCGTGGAAAACGGTATGCGCGATGGCGGATGTAGAAGACAACGCCATAAAGTTGCTTAATGTTGATGGTATTTCTGTTCTGGTTGCGCGGGTCGGTGAGCAATATGCCGCTTACCCACCAGTCTGTCCTCACATGGAAGAGCCGCTTGAGGAATCAGGGTTGTGTGCGAAGGGTAAACTGACCTGTACCAAGCATCTGTGGCAATGGGACATGATCACGGGTGAAGCGGAGCCGGGCCCGGCAGAGAAACCACTCTTAATGTATGAGGTCCGGACGGAAGACGGACAGGTTATCGTCAATCTTGAAAAAGAACTTGAATACGATTTTGACGACGACGACGATGATGATGACGATTACTAAGCGTCTGTCGAATGATCAGCCTGGAACCATCTAGATAGCGTGACAGCCACAGGCTCAGGGCTAGTGCAATGACTATAACTGTAGGGCGAAAGACAGGCGAGCCCATCAACTTCGAGAACAATCCGCAGGAAAAAGTACTTCAGTCCGCTTTACGCAACCAATTGGCAGTACCGTATGAATGTGCCACAGGAACGTGTGGCAGTTGTCGCGCGAAACTGATCTCGGGTGAGCTCGATCAAGGCTGGGTAGATGCGCCGGGCCGCAAGGCACTCAAAACTGAGCGCGGTGAATTTCTGATGTGTCAGGCGGTGGCGCAGTCCGATTGTGAAATCCGAATTCCGTCAAGCGTCAGTGAAGGTTCTGTCAAAGGATTCATTCCAGATCATTATTCCGGCACTGTTACCCAGCTAAAACAATTAACGGATGAAGTAATTGCCTTCAGTGTGGCTCTGGAAGAGACAATCAGTTTCCAGGCTGGTCAATTCATGACGCTGGAGTTTCCTGATATTGTCGGTGCTAGAGCCTATTCGATGGTTAACTATGCGCAGCAAACTGATCAACTTGAATTTGTAGTCAAACGCTTTGAGGGCGGCGCTTGTTCAAGGCTGTTGTTTGGCCAATCACTAGAGCTGCTTGAGAATCAAAAAGTGACCTTGTTCGGGCCGTTAGGTCATGCGGTTTTTGAGCCCGATCTCGAGCACGATTTATTGCTTTTGGCAGGAGGCTCCGGGATTGCGGGCATGATGGCAATGCTGGAGCAGGCCGACCAGATTGGTTACCTTGAATCGAATAGCATCGAGTTAGTATTTGGTGTTCGTTCAGCCGTGGATATTTTTTATCTATCGGATCTGCAGCGGCTGACAACGAAACACTTGAATAACTTGAAGATTACCATCGCCTTATCTGAACGAATGACTGATGGTGAGTTGCAACAAACAACCAATTTGCAGGTTACTCAAGCTTTTGTGCATGAGTTAATCAGTGCGGCGCCTACCAGTGATCATACGATGGCTTTTATCGCAGGCCCGCCGCCAATGGTTGATGCGTCAATACGCGAACTTATTACTGACAAGGGCTTTACAGCTGAGCAGATACGTTACGATAAATTTGCTTGAGTGAAAATTAAAACCGTATCGAATACCTGTTCGATATGTACGAGTTGAAGGACTAAAAACATGATGTACTGGGCAATCGGCTACGATGAACATTGGAATCGGGACATCGGCTTTGATGTACCGGCGATATGCGATCACCCTGACTGCATTGCAGCGATTCACCGGGGCGTCGACCACGTCTGTGGCGGCGAGCCGTACGGTGGCGATTCGGGCTGTGGTTTGTATTTTTGTGAAGCTCACCTTGAGAGCAAGGCGCTTGATGATGGCGCTGAACCGACGCCTGTGTGCGCTCAGTGCGCTTCAGGCAAACCTGCATTCGAGCCAACGCCGGACACTAAAGAGTGGGTGAACTACAAAGAGACAAGTAATTACTGGGCGGGTTGGCGAGCTTATCATCAGAATAAAGCTTGAATCGAGGATACAGTCACGCAAGACAAAAACGCCAACACAACAACACAACGAGACACCCATCAATTAGCCAGCCTGTCATCAGAATAGAATCAGCTCATAAACTGATACCCACTTGCTTGCCGGTAACACAGTCTCGTCACGGCTGAATGATGTAGACATGAAGTTTGTTGCCATCGAGGTCGCGGCAATATGCGCCATAGTAACCGGGTGCGTAATCGCGTGGCCCCGGTGCACCTTCATCGACCCCGCCATTGTCCATAGCAACTTTGTAAAATTGATCAACTACTTCGCGGTTGGGTGCATCGAAAATCACCTGACTTCCGTTTCCGCGGGTGGCGCTTTTGCGGTCATAGGGTTTCAACACCCAAAACTCCGGTGACCCGCCCGCCGCACCATAACCAATTTCAATGTCGTTAGCTTGCAGGCGAACGGCACCCAGAGTGGCAAGTACACGGTCATAGAATTCGCCGGCACGTGCCAGATCGTTGGTTCCAAAACAAACTGCTGAAATCATTTGGAAGTTCCTCAAAAATTATTCTTAGGAACAAGACTGTGTGAATAGCAGTCTATCCCTGATAACAATCTCTGGACATCACAATATTGTAAAAGGGCGTTTTTTTAGGGTATGAATCAGAAATAATTCTCACTACCAGCAGGAATTTTGACTAATCAGTGACTTGATTTTCTCAATGGCTGTTGCCGGGCTATTTAATACTGGTATGTCTGTGGCTGTCATCGCTTGTTTCGTCGCTCTGGCCATTGAGAAGTGCGCTAACAAAATGACGTCTGCGTCTTTTACTTCAGACACTGTTTGCGAAATAATCTTGTTGTGTTTTTCGATATCTCCCTGCTCAATCGCTTGTCGTGCACCTTCTGCATAGATTGATTGAATTTTTGCAGCGGAATGACAGCGCACCGCCTCAGAATGAAATTCTTGTTCCATTCCAGCCACAGCTGGCGGGAACGTATAGATCATGGTAGCTCTGTCGCCTAATGAAAACGCTTTTTCAAACATGGCTTCGTTGGGTTTTAATACCGGAATCGTGGCTGAGCCGGCTGCCTTTTCGATAGCAGTGCCAAATGCTGAACACGTAAATAGTACACCATCCGACCCCAAACCTTCCGCATGCCGGCACAGCGCGATAATTCGCTCGGATAATTCTTCTGTGAGATGATCTTGCTTACTTCGGTCAATAGCCAACGATTCGTCCAGTATTGACACGTGCTCGGTCTCGGGCCAATCCGACTGAAAGATACTCACGATAGGATCGATTGCGATTCGGGTTGCATGGATCAGTGCTATGCGTTTGGCATCTGTCATGACACGTTCACTATCGGATTAGCCTATACCCGTTTTTTCATGGAACAAGCGCGTCCGCAACGAGGGTGCCAAACGCGTCAGTGTTTACAGTGCCACCGAGATCACGGGTTCTGTTGGCAGGACTATCGAGCACGTTATCAACTGCCTTCGACAGCTCTGAGCCAGCGTCCATCAGTTTTTGTACACCGCGCCGTTCTCCCAACCAGCCGAGCATCATGGCTGCTGACAAAATCATTGATGTTGGATTCGCTATATTTTTCCCGGCTATATCAGGCGCCGAACCATGTTGAGCTTGTGCACAGCACAATCCGGTTTCCGCGTTGGCATTGATCGAGCCAGCTAATCCGAGAGACCCGGAAAGTTCTGATGCAAGATCGGACAGAATGTCCCCATAGAAGTTGGTCGCAACAACAACATCGTAGACTTCCGGGTTACGCACGAGCAACGCGGCATAGGCATCGACGATGAGTTCTTCTGTTTCTACTTCAGGATAGCTCTTTGCTACTTCGCGAAAGCATTCCAGAAACAATCCATCAGTCATGAGAAAGGAATTGGCCTTATGAATCGCTGCAACTTTCTTTCTACGCTGCATAGCCAGCTTAAAGGCCTCTCTGCAAATTCGGGTTGACGCATGCCTGGTTATCTTTCGCACCGACAATGCCATGTCGGGATCAGGCATCATTTCACCAACACCTTGGAACATATTTCTGTCTGGGTAAAATCCCTCGGTTGCCTCACGCATAATCACAAGGTCCATTCCCGGTGCTTTATTAGGGATAAACTCCCTGCTCCTGGCCGGTCGAACATTAGCGTAAAGATCCAGACCAATGCGAAAGCCGGCGGATACGTTTCTTCCACCATCGACTACCGCTGGATAATCCATATGCGACTGGGTCCCAAGGATCACACCATCAAATTCACTTCTTGCCCTGTCTAACACCTCATCTCTGAGCGTAATACCGTGGTTCTTTAAGCTTGTGAATCCGGCTTCTTCTTCGTGAAACGACAGGCCAAGATCAAATCGCTTATTGACGACAGTGAGGACGCCCAAAGTCGCTGACATTATTTCAGGACCGATTCCATCGCAAGGAATCGTCATAATTCTCATTGTGTAATTTCCTTCAATATTCCGATGTACCGCAGTTAAAGCGCGCAGCCTCAATCTGCAGATTTCTATTCATTAAGGCTCGAATTCATTCGAGCTCTCATCCTGCGGCCATAGATCATAGGCAAAACGAAACCGGCAATAGCGATAACCCATAGAATAATTGCCAATGGGCTTCCCACAAGCGTGGACCAGTCACCATCTGAAATCGTCATTGCCCGGCGTAGATTAACTTCCATCTGATTGCCAAGGAGAATGCCAAGAATGACCGGCACCAACGGCACCTCCAATTTACGTAGCAACCAACCGACAAAACCAAACCCCACCATCAGCATCACATCGAATGTTGATCCGGTGATGCTGTAAATGCCGACAAACGAAATCATGGCAACTACAGGCATCAGGATGCGAGTGGGTATCAGCAGTACCCGAGTGAAAAGACTCACCAGTGGAATGTTCATAGCCAGCAGCATGAAATTAGCAATAAACAAAGCCGCAATAAGCCCCCAAACCACGTCCGGATTCTTGGTAAACAGCAATGGTCCGGGTGTGATATTTAGTTGCAACAGTACAGCGAGTAAAACTGCGGTAGTCCCGGAACCGGGAACACCCAGGGCAAGCATGGGTACAAGGGCGCCACCTGAGGCCGCATTGTTGCCTGCTTCGGGTGCGGCAACGCCCCTCGGATCACCTTTCCCGAACGTTTCACCTTTGCGATCAACCGTTTGCTTTTCCAGCGAGTAGGCCAGGAACGAACCCAACGATGCACCGGCACCTGGTAGTACACCTGAGAAAAAACCAAGCGCTGTGCCGCGCCCAATCGAAGGTATACAACGCTTTAGAATCTTAAGGTCAGGTAAGATGCGACCTATTTTTGGAGGGCCGGATGCGGCGGCAGCGCTTCCTCTGTGTTTCTCCAGGAATATAAACACCTCACTTAGCGCAAATAAACCGACGATGGCGATCAGAAAATCGACGCCGTCATAAAGGTGTATATGATCAAACGTGAATCGTTGCGATCCGGTTTGCGAATCACTTCCTATCATAGCGATGCCCAGACCGAGCGCAGCCGCGAAAGCCGACTTCGCCTGATTGGTTGACGTTATGCCACCCAAGGTAGCAAAAGCCACGGTAAACAGCACAAAATACTCTGCTGGCCCAAACAGTAACGCAATCTTTACCAACTGCGGCGCAAGTATTACCAAGCCACAGGTGGCTACGAAGGCGCCAACAAATGATGCAATACCGGAAAGAGACAATGCTTCACCTGCCTTGCCTTGCTTTGCCATAGGATAGCCGTCGAGACACGTCATCATCGCCGGTTCGTCGCCCGGAATATTCAGCAGAATCGAACTGATGCGTCCTCCGTACATCGCACCGTAGTAAACACTCGTTAGTAATATCAGTGATGCCGTCGGGTCCAACCCAAGCGAAAACGCAATTGGAATGAGTATCGCCACACCGTTTGCTGGCCCCAGCCCCGGTAACGCACCCATCAGCGTTCCAAGAAAACAACCCATAAAGGCCAGAAAAAGATTTTGTGGCGTTAACGCAACCGCAAATCCGTCACTCAATAAAGAAAGAATTTCCATTATCGAATCAAAAGCCTAGCGGACCTTTGGCCAAAGACAGCCCCAGGATTAAATGGAAAACGATGTAAATACCTGTGGAGGTTAAAACACCGGTCACAAGTGCCCAAAAGGGCTTTGTCCCCAGGCGCCAGGTCAGGTAAGCCGTGGCAAAAACAGTCGAGATCAAAAAGCCGAATTCCGGGAGCGCCCAAGCGTAAAGAAGCATAACGGCGACGGATAAAATGATCTCGGTAAAACTTCGAAACGGTGGCCACACCGGCTCATCGTCAGGGCGCACCATGAAGTAGATTGAACAAATACCAAGCACCGTGCCGACTATATAGGGGAATGCTCTGGGACCGACTACATCCACCATAAAACTATCTTTGATAATTGATGCGGCCCAAATATAAAAAATAGCCAACACCAATCCGAACCCACCGAAGAATCGATCACTCATGTTCACTCCCCAATTTCATTTGAGAAACCGGGTTGACCTGTCAGGTACTGATCAACCCGTGCTGATTTTCCATTAGTCGATAATGCCGATTTCCTTGGAAAGCTTGGTTACGTCGTCAATACTTCTAGCCACGAACTGATACATAGCGTCACCAAAATTATTGAATGGTGCAATGGCCGCATCTTCCAGCGTTTTCTGAAAACCCTCATCTGCCACCATTATTTTTACAGCGTCGCTCCAGAACTCTTTAGCTTCATCTGATGCACCTGCAGGCATGTAAAGACCGCGCCAGTTAGCACCCACAACGTCATAGCCTTGTTCTTTAGCGGTTGCGATATCAGGGAAATTCTTTAACCGATCCGGGGCCAGAATTCCAATAATTCGAATATCACCCGACTCCAGAAATCCAAGCATTTCTGAAAAATCACCTGAAAGGGCTTCGGTCGCACCAGAGAGCAGACCTGTCATGGCTTCACCGCCACCGTCAAACGAGACGTACTTCAGTTTTGTGACATCGTCTATACCCGCTTTTTGCGCCACGAGCATAGGCTTGATGTGATCAAAGCTTCCAACGGATGAGCCACCTGCGATACCAACAGAACGCGGATCGGCTTTGATGTCATCCATCATCTGGGTGAGTGTTTGATACTTCGAGTCGGCACGAACAGCTATCGCACCATATTCAGCACCAAAGGTTGCCAGAAAATGAACATCGTCCTGCGTTGCACCTTCGTAAATTCCCTGCGCTATACGTGCGCTGGTACTCATGGATGCAGCCACGATGAGATTGTTGTCCTCGTTTCGCTCTTTTGTTACGTGGGCAAACGCCACACCGCCGCCGCCGCCAGACATGTTGGTGACTTGCATTGAGTCTTCAATAACATTGAGATCAAATAAATATTTTGCGGTAGTCCGGCAAATGAAATCCCAGCCCCCACCCGGATTAGATGGGGCGATACACTGCGGGTTTTCAGCTTTGAAGTCCGCCGCGTGAGCGCCTGAAATACCGATTGCAACAGCAATTGCCGCCGTTGTCGTGGTACGAATGAGTTGTCTAAACACGTAATGGGTCCTCCCAAAAGTTTGTGGCAGTCAGCGTATCGATTTCACGCTGACCAATATTTTGCATTTTTACACCCAAAAAGCCATTGTTTATTTTGCTTTCCTTCTGTCTTTCACACTAAGATTGACAGGTTTATTTTGTTTAAAATTCGAATACAAGAAAAATAACCAACGAAATCAAAAGCTTTCAACAATTATCTCAATAGGTTTTTTGTATTTAAATATCCATATTTTATATTGGACGAATGCAACTTGATCGCGCCTGTCTCTGATCTAGTGACTATTGAGTCTACGGGATAAACAGACTCCACCCGTAACAGCGTCGAAACTGCCCGTTTAATCAAATGCGCTCTAGTGAACTGACAAGTCGAATATCAGAGCAATTGATGCAAGATATTGCGTCTGGAACCATTGCAGTAGGGGAACACGTGGGCGCGCAACAAGTGGCAAACCGCTACGGGGTATCTCGCACGCCCGTGCGTGAAGCGCTTAACACACTGGAGGCCAGAGGATTATTACGCAGGCAGGCCAATCGTGGTTATTTCGTTCCTGAGAATATCTCTGACACCTTGCGCCACTGGCATGAGGATCAGCGTAATAAAGCTATTGATCCCTATCAGCAACTGGCAAACGACTGGCTCGTAAACCGAATACCTGAAGAAGTGACTGAGCAGTACATTCGCCAGGAATACGGTTGGACAAAAACCAGGGTCAACGAAATTCTGCTCCGTGCAACGAGAGAGGGTTGGGCGGAGCGAAAAGAGGGTTATGGCTGGCGCTTTCTTCCTGTCGCCAAAACACCGGAATCATTTGAACAGATCTACCGCTTTCGTTTGTCGATCGAACCGGCTGCCTTGATGGAACCTGCGTTTTCGATTAACCGTAAAGTGCTAACAGAACAACGCCGACTTCAGGAACATATGCTGGATACAGATTTAGGAAGCATGCTTGACGAAACGCTTCTTGCCAATGGCTCTATCTTCCACGAAGAGATAATGAAATTATCCGGCAATCCGTTTTTTCTGATGGCCCTGCAACGAGTAAACAGGATGCGTCGGTTGATGGAATACCGCGCCAAGATTGATCACGATCGATTGATTGTGCAGTGCACAGAACATTTAGAGATACTCGACTTACTCGAAAAAGGTGACGTTGTTGAAGCTTCATATAAAATGCGTCAACACTTAAATGGTGCGTTACAAAGAAAATCACCCATAGCCCGGACCTGGGCAAGCGATTCTAAAAAATAGGTTGCAGCAACTGTTACGTTCTGACATTCAGATTCCAGATCAGGTACTCGTTTTTTCAACCCGGTAAGAAAGCCCGTCAGATGGTTGGATGTCGTTCTATCGCCAGTGTCGGGTAATCCCTGATTATCGCAATCTTCACATTGGTGCTAAAGCAAAACTTCTAACGTCCAGAACGAACGAATCATTCAAAACGGGGCAAATCAAACGAAAAAAGCCGCAGGACAACTCCTGCGGCTTTTTGTTTTTTCGCCCCAGATACCTCACTGAAATACAGCGGGCATCTGCCAGCTACGGGATCGGCTATTCGAAAATTTCGTCCAATCCGCGACCACCGTCAAGCCGGTCAAGGCCCGGGCCACCGACAAGTACGTCGTTATCGCTGCCGCCCCAGAGCCGATCATCATCATTACCACCGGAGACAAAATCTCTGCCGCCGTCACCGTGGATGCGATCACGCCCGTTTTCTCCAAACAGCCTGTCGTGACCAGCCGCGCCACGGATATTGTCGTCACCATCACCGCCAAGGATTTTATCGTCGCCGGCATTGCCATAGAGCGTGTCGTTGCCACCTTCGCCACAGATCAGGTCGTTGCCCCTGAGTCCGCGGATAAAGTCAGCGCCATCCGTACCGACAATAACATCATTGCCTCTCGTACCAACCAGTTCACCCTGATACATCGTACCGTCAAGGTCACCACCGACAATCCTGTTATTCGCATCAACGTACACAGTGGCCGTATGCCCTTCACACTCCGGGGCAGGACCTGATGCAGGTGTATCGTCGTCAGCACAATCCGGAATGCCATCGCCATCGGCATCAGCAGCGAGTGAGGAATCATCGAGCGGATCAGAACCACAAGCTTCTTCGTCTACATCCAACTGACCGTCACCGTCATCATCTTCGTCGGCATTGTTGCCTATACCATCCTGATCGGTGTCCGTGTTTTCGGCAGGATCATTCGGAAAGTCATCTGAGTTATCGCCGACACCATCACCGTCCGTATCTGTGTCTTCGGAAGGATCATTTGGAAAGTCATCTGAGTTATCGCCGACACCATCACCGTCCGTATCTGTGTCCTCAGTAGGATCATTCGGAAAATCATCTGAGTTATCGCCGACACCATCACCGTCCGTATCTGTGTCTTCAGTAGGATCATTCGGAAAATCATCTTGATCATCCGGCGTACCGTCTCCGTCTGTGTCCACAACCTCGCAAACATCTCCCAACCCGTCACTGTCAGAGTCGGATTGATCGGGGTTGGCATCGACTGGACAATTATCACGGAAGTTTTCAACGCCATCGCCATCGCTGTCACCGTTGTCCACACGGTCACAGGCATCACCGATACCGTCATTGTCACTGTCCGCAAGATTTACGCCGCCAGATGAGGCCAAAGCAGGGCAGTTATCCAGTTCATTGAGGATTCCATCGTTGTCTGTGTCGGTATCACTTGCAATAAATTCATAAGCACCGGCATCACACGGGCCAGTACCATTCTCTATACCATCAGGACGGAAAAATTGACGTTGGTCCCTGTTTGTACAAGAAAACGCTGACGCGTCTGTGCCCGCATCGAGTGCCGGACTGTTACTAGCGAGCGCAAGCGTCGGTGTGACTCCACCATTTTCGTTTAGTGGACCGCTGAAAAGGCCGCTTCCGTCGGAAATAATCTCCTGCGGCGTCATCATATTCTCGCAAGTATCGTCGGTCAGGACATTTCCGAACTCCGGATCCATATTAAATACATCAAGGTCGAGACGATCAGGGTCATTCCCGTTGAATGGATCACCGATTTCACTACAATTCCCACCCGTGTTATCGGCGAGAATTGAGTTCGCAACAACAAACCTGCGTACACCACTGGGTCTCTGCGCGCGGATACCCCCGCCATTTGGTGAATCGTTTTGATAAAAGGTGGAGTCTGATAGCAAGAAACTTTGACTACTCTGAGAATATATAGCGCCACCAGCAGATCCGGCAAAATTACCCACAAAGGTGCTAGCGCGGATTAGCGCACTACTTTCAGAAATTCGATTGAACACCGCGCCCCCTAGTTGGGTAGCCCGGTTATTCTCAAACGTCGAGTTAGTGATAAGCAAGCTTGTAGAACCCAATTCATAAAAAATAGCGCCCCCGGTTCCAGCCTCATTGTAAGCAAAATAGGCTTCCTCAAGTGTAAACCCACTTCCAGGATTGACTGCAACCGCACCCCCGTTCCCCAACAACGGATCAGCCCGGTTGTTGATAAAATTACCTGTGCCGACGCCAAACGAGTTGTTGTCAATCAAGATAGCGCCGCCATTGGCGTTTCCAAGAACTGCATTGTTTTCAAAAGTTACGCCACTCGAGGCAGTAAAATTGCGTTGTGCCAAAATAGCACCACCACCGGATTGGTTGTTTGGGCTATTACCGCCATCAAACAAACCTCCGGAGAACGTGATATTGAAAAAGACAACTTGCTCAACAAAAGCATTAGCAGCAGACGACCCTGGTGCAATTGTCATTAAACGAAACGGCGCGTCACCGGGTTCACGGCGTATGGTGCCGTTTTGTATTTGTATTTGAAACCCCGCGTCGTTTGGCACAATTAGCTCGCCACCACCCGCGCTAGTGAGCGTTATGGTGTTACCCATAAGGTTAATGTTCGTGTTTGCACCATCAACCGAATCAAGCAGGGCCTGCCGTAACTCAGCTTCGGTGGTTATCGCCGCGGCTGGCAATGCGGTAAATAGAGCAACGGCTCCGGAAGCAACCAATGTCACCGACTTTAGCCAGTTAGTAAGGTTCTTTCTGCGCTTCCTTGGAAATCTGCAATTCATATTTCATATCCCTTAATCTTCTCCGAGACGGAAACATAGCCAAGCAAGAGTGTGCAAAAAAGGGACTGGTACGCAGAAATTAAAAACTTCCAACAGATCGACAGTTTTTGTCGCTAAGGGTAAAAAGTGGCGCGCAGGTGCTTTAGATAGTCGCGCTGGAAAATTTAAAGAAGGAACTTAATTGGTGCGAAAAGTCACACCCATGAAGTGCAAAACGGTGCAAAACGGAACACCCATAAAAAAGACCAGAATCACCAGATAGGAAAGACCGAGGTACGGAGTACCTGAAAATCGATTATTGGTGGGTCGAGCACTTATCCAGGATACCCAACCTATGAGTGGCCTGGTTTCCTTAAGTTACCTCCTCAAATCCCCCGATCGCCCACGCCGAGCAAGATCACTTGCCCCAATAACCCGGAGTTTTACAATCTGGTAACTTCGCTCATCAAGAGTGCAAAGCGCCTCTGTGACCTACTTTCGCACTAAAGGTAGGTAGTTTTATCAACAGTTTTACTCGGTTTCGGTAAATTTAAGTGGTAGGTAGCAATGGTCACAGCGGATTCGGCAAAGTGGAACTCCTACTGGCCAATTACACGAGTTGGACTGCTTATAATCGGCTATTCAACAACTTATCCTGTGTAGATAGCCCATTCCCTAACGTATGTGTCAGCGTGGATGGGTGTTATTACGCTTTTCGCGATTTTATTCCAACTAATCTTTCACTCTTGTTGATCAAATTATATCCGGCAACTTTCAAATAGGCCTCCAGTCGTATCGTTCGTCATTAAATTAATTGACTCAGTTGATTGAAAAACAATTTTTTTATTCGATAAACCTTACGAAAAGGAGCATAACCATGAAACATAATCTGGCTTACACAGCGATAGCACTTGCACTAGGTATGACGGCAGGTAACGCGTTAGCAGAGCAAACACGGGTAACTGTCACTATTGAAAACCTGGCGCCTTCCCAGGGAACCAGTCAAACCCCTCACTGGGTGGGTTTTCACAACGGGCAATTCGACATCTACAATGGTGGCACACCCGCTAATTTTCTTCCGGTACAAAATGACCCTAACCGGTCAGTAGAAGCACTGGCTGAAGACGGTAACAACGAACCGATATCACGTACTTTCGGTGATTTCATTTCGCAGGGTATCGGTAGCGTGGACGGTACCATTGCCGGCCCCAACGGTCCTATCGGACCGGGCGAAGTTGCTTCTGCAACGTTTGTTGTAGATTCAACCAATCCAGCTAGTCGATATTTCAGCTACGGCTCCATGGTATTGCCGAGCAATGATTTCTGGTATGCCAATGGTAATCCGCTTGCTCATCCGATTTTCGATGACAACGGCAACTTCATCGCACAAGACTTTATTGTTACTAACCAGGATGTTCTGGACGCCGGTACAGAAGTAAACGACGAAGTCCCCGCCAACACAGCATTCTTTGGTCAGCAAACACCGGATACAGGCGTCGACGAGAACGGCGTCATACTCGACTTCGGTGATGCATCTGGTCTGGTAATGTTTCGTCAACCTGAAGACGGTGGAAACATTCTTGCTGACGAGCGTTTTGCAATGGGTGATTTTGCAATTGAAGGCTACCCACTCGTTAAAATCAGTTTCCAGGCTGAGCGTGTACCTGATATTCAGCCTGCTGTTAATTTTCGTCCGTTCCTGGCGCAAGGTAACTTGTCCGGATCTGCTGAAGTACCCCCTGTTGACACCCAGGCAACTGGTCGTGTTTTAACATCAGTTTCACCTAACCGCGTAACAATTGTTGCTTTGAGCAGAGGATTGCGCGACGTACAAATGGCTCATTTGCACCTGGGTGCTGAAGGTGAGAACGGTCCGGTTATCGTTAACCTGCTCGATGGTATTGATGTTAACGACCGCAATATCCAGCGACGCCTGACTCGTGCGATCATTTCACGCCTTAACGATGAAGGTCTTGTTGGACCTCTGGCAGGGCAACCGCTGAGTGTCCTCGCTGATGAGATTCGTGCAGGTAACGTGTACGTGAACATTCACAGTACTGCTGTACCTTCAGGTGAATTGCGTACTCAACTACGTGTACGTGGTCGATAGTTGGCTTTGAATATATGACGTGATCAGTAGGCTATACGAAGAGCCTAACTGTTTGGAATAAGACGGATGCTTTCGTTGCGAAAGCATCCGTTTTTCTTTTTATGAAAAAAACTGGATAATCTGGAGCAACAGGAAACAGAGGCCTATAAACAGGATGTTAAATATTACTTTTTTAAAGGAAGTAATATTGTTTCGGCTTCTGAAGTTTAGGTGAGCCATTACACGTCGCACGACGGTCATGGCTATTTTTTATCTGACAGCGATTTAGATCGCCAGCTACCAACGAACGTGAGCTGTTGGTATTGAATTTTGATTGTGTTTTTTTGTTCGCTTGTGTTTGTTTCCGTCAGGGAAGTAGTTCTAGTGACTTTATCTCTGGTGCATGTGAAAGCCATTGGACATGTAGTAGCCTTCTTTTGGTTTTTCTTCAGTTGTCGAGGGCTGCTCAGCCAGCTCATCCGGATCCATCGATTGATGCAGGGACTGCTCGATAAGGCCTGATTCTGTAAGGCTGATTGCAAGCGTAGAAGCAGCATCCGGGTCAATCGCTCGCAGGCCGAAGTGGTTGATTGCTTCGATAGTGTCAAGTTTGTCGTAGCGCGTGGTATAAAGATTCAGATACACCACAGGGCGAAGCTTGATCAGCGGTATTTGCCACACGCTCATGCCCGGTGTAGAAGCATCTTTTTGTAACGCCAGTATCAATCGACCAGACATCTTGCCGTCGCTGTTTTCTGCAAACTGGATTTGCGACAACTCTGACCAGGGGATGGGTTTGTCACCATATATAGAGATCCCGCGATCTGAAACTACCAGAGGATCGTTCAGAAGCACGCGGATAAATCCTGGTGCAATTGCGACGACCATAAATGCGCCCCATAAAAACAAAAGTTTTTCGGCGAGACTATTTGAAATAGGCAGACCGTGGTGATTGCCAATCATTTGGGCTACATGGATAAGTACAGAGCCTGCGAACAAGACGAAAAACAAACCCATCGAATATAGCGAACCGAGTACAAACAGGCGTAAGTAAGATGTACCGACCCGATATTCGCGAGTCTTGTTTGAGAATACCTTGGTGGGTCTGGGCGTTTTATTGGTAAAACGCGCATAAAATGCCATTGGAAAAACGCACAGAGCACCCGCTATCCAGACAAAAAACATTCGCCGCAGGCTACGGTAGGTCTCCTCAGACATACCCAGTGAAGGCACTCTAACGTGGGTAATATTTGCGTCGGGGTAGTAGGAAACATAAAATTTGTTCCCGACTTGGACAAATTCCACACTGTAGGCCAGTGCGCGTGCGGTTTGCTGCCGGCCTGATTCATCAACAAACTCAACAGTAATGCGGTCATGGTTTCGTTGGTCAACCTTTGTTACCGTCGCCATGGCTGTCACGCCACCTTCAAAAGGCTGGCTTATTTCATAGGTGGAATTCAGCGAGGTCAGCGTGGATACGGCTTCATATAGAAAGTAGAAGCCGAACAGCAGCATACCGATAAATCTGAGGTTTTTCGTCTCGAAAATTCCATCCATAAGCCCATCATCGACCACGATTCGAATAGCTGAATAATAGTGCTTAATGTATGAGGCTCTTTCTGTAAAACTGCCAAGTGCTTCCGTTTGGTCGTCTTCTTACAAATTACTAGGACCACAGGAAGACAGAATAAGGAAAGGTAGGTGATAAGTGCCTGCAGAAATTTTTCTTGGTTGAGAGCATGCTAAAAGAGACTAAAAAATAGCAGACATCAGAGTATCAATAAATTTTAGGAATCACGCATCACCTACACCTTGTGCAAACTTGATCTGTAGTTCTGCCTGTTTACGGATGTTCTTGTGTTGAGGTGGATTTTTATAACGCGATTACTCAAAACAACAGGAGATTAGTAAACGATACGGAACTAGCCTGCTCTATTCATGAAGGGTTCGCCACCAGAGTCTGGCTACCTAAGCAGGTCGCTCGATTGAGCTCAACCCGTAGCTTATTTGCTACTTTGATACTTTCCATAACTCGGGCCAAAAGCGCAAACAGGTAGCCCGCAGTATAAAGAAATCGCTCTTAGCCACACTGTCAGTAAATACTGGAAAGAGCTTGAGTTACACGCCCAGCTCATCCGCTAATTCGATCATGGAATCACACACAAATGTCCATGCGCTATCAGCTTGCTGATCTGTTGTCTGGTTAGGGCCGTATTCGTTAGCTCGTTTTACAAATGCAGTGGCGAATCCCAATGCTTCTGCTGCTGCAAGATCATTGTTATGGGCAGCGACCATGACGCACTCTGGGGGTGTTAACCCCAGCATTTCAACTGATTTTAGATAGACTTCAGGTTGTGGTTTGTAACCTTGCGTAGGTTCAGAGCCGAGAATTGCATCCCAGGGCAGGGCGCTGTGACGTGCCATGTTTACCATTAAGGCGATATTGCCATTAGACAGGGTGCCAAGGATGTATTTGCGCTTCATTCGGTACAAACCAGGTAAGGTATCAACCCACGGAACAAGCCTGTGCCATGCTCTGGTTAAATGATGTATTTCGTCGTCACTAAGGTGTTCCAATTCATACTTCGGTAGAAGTTCTCGCAGATTTTCTTCGTGGAGTACGTCGAGTATCACGTAGCCTCGATCACCCGAACGGACGCGTTCCATTGCCGGTTGATAAAGTGACCGCCAGTCCAGTGCGAATTGTTCCCAGTCCCGATTAATATCACGTTCACCGAAGTAGACTGAAAGTTCGTGCGCCAATGATTGCCGCCAATCAACGACGGTGCCGAAAATGTCAAACAGCAGTGCTTTGTAAGGTGTTTGCGGTGCGGGGGTCGGGTTGATCATTTGAAGTCTGTCTGTGGAAGTACAATTATTAGAACGATTAATTAGTGATAGTACAGGTCAGCTCACCGAAATCGTGAAAATTTGCGTTGAGTGTATCACCGGGTTCTACGGCAAATGCCGGTGTGCAAGTGCCGCAACTTATTTGTGTACCAGCAGGTAATCCGGTTGCTTTTAACCCGGGCTGATTGGCCAGCCATAAAACAATGTCGAATGGATGACCAGCGATCGACAAACCGCTGTGGCCTGTTGCGATAGGCTCATTATTTATCGAAAGATCAACAGGAGATTTGGAAAGATCAATGCCTTTCCAGTCTTTACGCGGGTGTCCAACGACAAAATCAAGGTTGCTGCCAAAGTCCGCTATCGTATGAAGTCCACGGCTTGATTCTGCTATCGACTCCTGTTGGATTCTTGTGCCGATTATTTCGAACGCCACTGCCACATAGTCAATGGCTTGTTCTACCTGTTCTCGCGAAATATCAACATGGCTGTCAGAGCGAAGTTCATGTTTAAGCACTACGACGAACTCAGGTTCTACACGCGGTGTGTGGTTTTCATACACTCTTATGGCTGCGCCGTTCGCGTGCGCATAGATTTTATAGAGTGGACCGTAGAAAGGCGCGTCCAGGTGAATGAGTTGTTGAATTTCCCGGCTTGTTGCGCCGATTTTGTAGCCAATGATTTCCTGCTGACAAATATCGTTGATAGCAGCCTGAATGTTATAAGCTTCTTCCAGGCTTGCCGGTGTCGGCATATCGTCAAGCACTTCTCCGTGTTGCCGTGCTTGCCAGAGTCGACTAGCAATTGACGTGGTGTCCTGCATGTTCAGCTCCAGTTGATTGGCTTGATTTGAATGAAGTTAGTGCGTCGCCATACGTGACGAGCTGTATGGCATGAAGGCTAAAACAAGGGGTGACTGATTGCAACAAGTTACCCTGTCGAGAATGACAAATGCGTACCCCAGGGATCGATAGCTTTCTTTTTTGCTCCCGGTAGAGATTCAACGGCAAATTCGATGTTCGACAGTCCTGCGCTACCTTTTGTTCGGGTACCAGCGTTGTCGCTATGCCAGGTATTGCATGCGAGGTGGTGGTGGTAACCTCCGGATGAGTAGAAGCTTGCTTGTGGTATTTGTGCCATTCGCTGCAAACCCAGTTCGTCGCGATAGAAAGCATCAGCTGCTTCAATGTCACCGACCTGTAAATGGACATGACCGATAACAGAGTCGTTCGGTAGACCTTGCCATGGTGATTGCGCTTTAGACAGTATGTCGTCGATGTCCAGTGGGGTTGTATCGATAACAATCCCCTGTTCGGTATAAGTCCACTCGGAGCGATCTCTATCAACGTATACTTCTATTCCATTGCCCTCTGGGTCTTGTAAATATAGGGCTTCACTGACAAGGTGATCAGATGCCCCGTCGAGCTTTATTCCTGCCTGAGATGCATGCTTGAGCCAACTGCCGAGATCTGAACGTTGCGGTAATAAGAAAGCAGTATGAAACAGTCCGGCGTCATGGGGAAGCGAGCGGGCAGCGGCATCCTGATACAAGTGGAGTAATGGTTTATCGCCTTGCCCCAACGTGACTACTTCGCCGTCATTGCTGATGAGGTCCAGCCCGATGATATCGCGATAGAAGCTTGCAACCTGCTGCTGATTGCGCACAAGCAGACTGACCGACTTGATTGAAATTGGGGCATCACTGGTTGCCATTGCGAAACAGGGGTTCATCAGCGCTTCCTGTGCCGAAGGAAGCTTTGTTAAAGATACAGTTGTCTGTGCTATACAGTTGTTTGCGCTGATAGGCGGATATAAGCGAAACAGTCAGTATGGCGCGCAGGCAAAAGGAAAATGTCTTGGTGATTAAGTTTACCGTAAAACTGAGATGTAGCTGTCAACACAGATAAACGAGCGAGTGCCGGTATAGAAATCTGCGGTAACTTTTCTGACAGTTTGCTGCTCCAGGCGGGTTTCAGGCTCTGTTCGCGCGATTTTCATCTTTTTCAGAAAGCAGTCGCAGTCCATCAACCAGGGTTTTCAAGGGGTAGGTGTAGGAAATCCGACCGGCTTTGACTACTTACACAATGAATTTATACTTAATTTATACAAGTATCCACCTTTAGCCTATGACCACATCCACATCACCCGGTGATACACCCGTTGATTCGATAGCTGTTGCTAACGTTTTTGCAAACAATACGGTTGCTGATGAATTGGCAGGTATGGTGGAAGACGGTGCGTTGTTGGCGTTGGCACCTGACTACTCCGGTTGCGCAATGTCTGTGGTTATTGCGCTGATAAGGCGGCACGCAAAGGGTTTACATCTGGTAGGCGTGCCTCAGCTAGGTTTACAGGGAGATTTATTGATTGGAGCCGGCTGCGTTGAGTCAGTTAATGCGGCAGCGGTGACACTGGGTGAATTCGGGCAGGCTCCCTGTTTTGTTCGTGCTGTGTCCGCCGGCGATATCTCGATGCGCGACTCCACCTGTCCGGTGATACATGCTGGACTGCAGGCGGCAGAAAAAAACATCCCGTTTATGCCGCTTCGGGGTGTCATCGGCTCGGATCTGGTCAAACATCGTGACGATTGGCAGATCATCGATAATCCGTTGTCTGATTCGCCTGATCCTATTCTGCTGGTTCCTGAAATTAAACCGGAGGTCGCACTGTTTCATGCACCTAAGGCTGACTCAAGCGGTAATGTCTGGATAGGTGTGAGGCGCGAACTAATGCTGATGGCACATGCCTCGTCACGTTGCATCGTCACTGTTGAGGAAATTGTTGATGGAAATTTGCTGGACGATCCAGTTACAGCAGCCGGTACCATACCATCGCTATATGTAAGTGAAGTACGAACCATAAAACACGGAGCATTTCCGGTGGGGTTGTTCTCCAGCTATGCGGAAGACACATCTAGTTTAAAGGCCTATGTGCAGGCAGCCCGTGATGTCGGGCAATTCAGTGACTATGTATCGAACGTGATAAATTCAGGTGCATGGACAAACAGCTAAAACTTTTGTTGATCGCCCGTCTGGCTGAGCGTTTGCGTGATGCCAGGCATATTGCCGTCGGTGCATCATCACCGATACCAGCCGCTGCTGCGTTACTGGCAAAGCACCGAACACCTGGAACACAAGTCTCGCTGCTCGGTTCTGAAAAGCAGTCCATGTTTACCGATGGCGGTAAAGAGTTGTTTGACTGTGCTGCCCAGGGTCGCATTGACTATTTCTTTTTCAGTGGTGTGCAGATTGACGGGTGCGCCAATATTAATCTGGTGGGGCGTGGTGAGTATCCGCTTATGCAGGAGCGCTATGCAGGCTCGTTCGGGTCAGCCTATCTTTATCACCATGTGCCTAATGTTATTCTTTTTTGTTGGGCACATTCGACGCGAACGCTTGTTGATTCTGTAGATTTTATTAGTGCGGCTGGTCCTTTGACTGATGGTGTGTGGCGTCGTGGTGGGCCGGTAGCGCTTATTACCGATCGTTGCGAATTCAATTATCGTCCGGTCGAACCTACGGGAAGCGTTAATAAGGACGGTCCCCAGGTTGATGCGTGTGGCCAATTTGAGCTGTTGAGTACTCATCCCGGTGAATCTATTGAGTCAATTGCCACGCAAACCGGTTTTGAGTATGACGCTGTTAGCGAGGTTAAAACTACAAGTGTGGTTGATGCGCTTGATTCGGTAGATCAGGTACTGAATGATTATGTCCTGCCTCAGTTATCGTCATCCTATCCGCGTTTTGTTAACCGCTGGTTGACGCCTTGAGCGCATCAGACGAGTTTGTAATTGATCAATACGTTATTTAATCAGTCAGTATAGTTGGAGATCGTTGTGGATAAAATTGTTTCAGCCGCCTGGCTTGCCCGGGAGCTTGATGACGCGGGTGTGGCCGGTGGCCAGTCAGCTCAAGAGGCACATAAGCGGGTTACTGACAGCGGCTTGATTTTGTTTGATGCCACTTATCATCTAACGGATAAAACCAAAGATCCGTCTGTTCAATGGCATGATGAACACATAGCAGGGTCGCTGTTCTTTGATGTGACCACTATTGCTGACAACGCATCTGAGTGGCCGAATACGGTACCGTCTGCTGAAATGTTTGAACGTGCCGTATCTGAACTCGGTATGACCAATCAGCATCAGGTGATCGCTTATGATCGGCTGGGTTTATTTTCTGCTGCTCGTGTGTGGTGGTTGTTTCGCTATTTTGGGCATGACCGGGTGGCGGTGCTGGATGGCGGACTGCCCGCATGGTTACGCGAAGGGGGCGACGTATTCAATGGTGACGCAACGCCGGGTCGCGGAAACTTTACAGCATCGGTTCGACCGGAGTTACTGGTGTCTGCAGAACAGGTAGCCGGTGTTGTTGAATCTGATTCATCTGTGAAGGTTCTTGATGCTCGTGGTGCAGGGCGCTTTAAAGGAGAGAGCGCAGAACCGCGTGCTGGTTTACGTTCCGGTCATATACCGGGTTCAGTCAATGTCCCCTTTACTGATTTGTTGACTGATAACCATCTTTATCAATCGGTAGATGCGTTACAGGAAAAATTCAAAGAAGCCGGAGTGACCAATAACACACCTGTGGTCACCAGTTGCGGTTCCGGCATTACGGCATGTGTTATCAGTCTGGGGTTATCGATTGCCGGATACCCGGACGCAGCATTGTTTGACGGGTCCTGGACCGAGTGGGGTTCCAGAGAAGAATTTCCTGTGGCCACCGGCAGTTAGTTTCTATACTGGGATTACTTTAAAGGTATCTGTATTTCGGTGAGTAATTCTGCTTCGGGAGTCGTATCCGGGTGATTTAAATATCGCTCGAAGGGTGGCGTGTTTTTATCCATCTTATTTTTCTTCGTACGAATGTGGGCCATCGCCGTTGCCCATGCGTTTCCTAAATGGCGGTAACTACCGGTATGCATAACCTTGAGTGATTGACCCGGCTTAATGCTACCTATGGTAATCGTGTCATGTGCTGCTATGGACGGATCAGCTTCCGCTAACGGGGTTGCTACTGTAGCGACACCAAATGTGTAATTGCATTTTTGGTTTTTGATATCCATACGGTTGTATACAGCCATCCAGGAATCTGTCATGTTTTGCGTTTGATCATTCGTTTCAGCGAATGCCTTAATCACGGGCACGTGTTTTTCAAACGCCTGGCCGATTTCCGCGATTGGTGCATGACCGGTGACACCGGCATAATCGATAGATTCTCTGTCTGTAATCCCTTTGACTTCACAGGTTGAAGGGACGCTACCGGTCTCAATATAGTCTTTAAGCATAAGCAGGCCTCGACGGTAGTCGGCACCTATCATTGCGACAAAGGTTTTCTTCATAAAAAACATGAAGAAGGGTAGTTTACTGTCCATTTGCCAGGAAACATGAGTCCGGTTGATATCAACTTCCTGTAAATCAAATCTGATATCAGCAGTGGACTTCCAGGGTTTCAGAAATACCAGATCCATTGTCAACTGATGATCGCTGGACTCTGCAAGGCGCATTTCGCCACTGCCAACAAGTTCCCCTTGCCAATTGTATCCATGACCCATCGTGTTGGGTTCACCCACATAATCAACTGAACTGTCAGGCTCCGTGCAAAGCCAGGGAGACCACACAGGCCACTGCCGAAAATCGGTCAAAACATTTTTGACTGATTCCAGTGGTGCTTCAATTTCGATAGATTTGATGACAGAGAATGTAGGCACAATCATTCCTCGACTGAAACTAAGGTGGATTATCCGTTAAATAGCTGAGTACCTGTTGTGGATGTTTATCGGGCGGGAAAATTGGATAAAAGACTTTGGTGATTTGATTGTTTGCAATTAACAAGGTTAGTCGCTTAATCAGGCGATTTCCCTCAGCCTGTTCGGATTCAACTTCGAAGGTCGGTAGCTTTAATGCATTGCATAGTACAAGTGATTCGTCCGAAAGCAGGGCGTAATCGAGCTGTAGTCGATTAACAGCTTCTTGCTGATACTGTGTCGATTGTGTCGATATGCCGAACAGTTGTCTGATGCCAGTCGTCCGCAAGTCAGATGACAGGGTGCTGAATTCACACGCTTCGGGCGTACAACCGCGAGCACCCGGAATGCTGTCCCAGTCAGCTGGTAACGCGGTACCCGGTTGTGCTGTCATGGGATAAAAAAACAACACTGAGATGCCTTGCAACGAGCCCAGGTTGACAGTCTCACCTGATGTGGAAGGTAACGATACGTCAGGCATGCACGTACCGGTTAAGTGATCGCAGAGTCCATCGTCCGGCGGGGTAGGGAGGTCTGACCAGTTGACGTTGTGAAGAGACGTTTGATTCATGGGTACTCAGTATACGCCCGGCACTGAAATCGTGGTGTTAAGACGCGTTTTTAAAAGGCTTGCATTATGTGACAACCTGTTGGCAGTAGACTGTCTTGTGTCAGTGGATCTAGTTGTTTAACTTGGGAAAAATCTACCGTAATACCTGCTTAAACGATGTGGGCACCGTGCATTAGTGCGCAGTTTTGTGCCCCAGGTCACCTGCAGGCGCTCAAGCCTGACCAAATCGTCAAAGAAAACGTAGGCGGACTAGGGTATTCTTTCCTGCTTGAATTGCTTGCCGCATTTGATGTCTTATCAGCTGTAAACGGTGAGTACGATTGTCTGAATATTATCCGGTAGTTTTCTTTGCATATTCTTTGCGTAAATTCAGGGATGAGACTCAGTTTCTTCAGCAGATGCGTTAGCAAATACGTTAGCAAATACGCTGGTAGATGCGCTTGCAGCCACGCCTGCATTTACGTCCGTGGTTGCGATCCAATACACATTCGAAATTGGTGTACTTCGATTTTCTCGAGTAGAACTGAAAACCGGTATCTGCGTCCGGCAATTGTTGCGCTCCTGTTGTTGGCTGTTACCGGTTGTGGCAATGAAGTTCGCCGCCAGGTGCCGGCTGAATTTCGTGATACGAGCGGTCGCTTCGATGGTGTATGGCTGGCGCAAATGCTTGATACACCGTCACCGCAGCTTGTACAGAACTGGCGGATCAATTGCCAATCGTTCGGACAGGCAATCCCGATCAGCGTTACCGACGGTCGTGTCGAGGCCAAAATTAACGATGCAGTCCATTGGTCGTACCTGAGTGTTAGCGGCCGGTTTCGACTTGAGATCCCAACAGGTTTACGAATGTCTTCACCGACGTCGTCTGATTCACTTGCGGATGGGCGTGTCACTTTGATTTTACAAGGAGATTTATCGCGTGAACCGCGACGCGGCAAATTCACCTTCGGTATTGCGCAGTTTGCAAATGCGGGTTGCACAACAACGGTTCGCTACGAACCGGTTGCTGATAGCCCGTGATCAATCACCCGGTTACCCATAACCTTTTTAACTGCTCGGCGTACTAACGCAGCAATTCTCAGTTAAATACTGCGCAAGTCCGTGTACCAGTGAGTATGCCAGCGCAGTACAGACGATAAATCTGCCCTGGCGCATTTGTCCAACCAGTCCAGCATCTGTCAATACTTTCAGGTGATGCGAAAGCGTTGATCCGTACACTCCCGCCAGCCCACCAAGTTCTCCGGTGGCCATTCCTTGTGGTCCAGCACGCGACAAAATCTTAACCAGCTCCAGCCGTTGTTCTGATCCCAATGCAGCAAATGCATTCGCCGCTTCAGTAGTTGCAATTGCTGGCGCAGCGGGTTTAGTTGATCGCGTTTTCTGCATATTTCTATATTTAGCGAAATATAGAAATAAAGCAAGTTTTGACAATATTGCTTGCGCTCTTGCAGTGTGATTCGCGCGGTCGTATGGTGTTCGCCGCATCGTTGAGATTCCGTGTTATGAGCAAACCAGAACATTGTGGTACCTGGGATTCCGCCGTTACGACCTCTTTGTTATTACAGGGTGCGCGCGGAGTTTCTGAAGTTATTCCAGAGCAGAACGCCTGCTGGTGGGTCGAATCGCGGCCGTCAGAAGGTGGGCGCAGCGCATTAATGAAGTGGTCCGATGGCACAGTCGCGGAAGTGACACCACCGGATACAAATGTCAGAACAGCTGTACATGAGTACGGTGGCGGAAGCTGGTGGGTACAAAATGGCATCGCTTATTACGTTGACTACAGTGATCAACGTATTCGAAAACTCGATACGACAATACCGGACAGCCAGCCTGTTTTGTTGTCGCCAGAACCTGACACGGCGCGGGGACTACGCTTTGCGGATTTTCGTGTCTCGAACGACGGTTTATGGTTAGTTGCTGTTTGTGAGCGGCATACGGCTGAAAGTACGGAGCCGGAAAATTTTCTGGCTGCTATTGCTACTGATGGCTCCTGCCAACTCATCACGCTTGTTAGCGGTACGGACTTTTATGCCTCGCCCTGTTTATCCTCTGATGGTAACAAACTGGCATGGATTCAGTGGCATCACCCGAATATGCCGTGGGATACGACGGAGCTGTGTCAGGCAACATTCTCAAGTAGTCACGACAGCTGTCAGTTGAATGATTTAATCACGATAGCCGGTGGTAACGATGAAGCGGTTGTACAACCACTGTATGCACCCGACGGTACCTTGCACTACCTGTCTGATAAAAATGACTACTGGCATGTTTACAGCGAGTTCTCGGAAGATCCTGTATTGCAGGTTGACGGGGAAATCGGCTATCCACCCTGGGTATTTGGATTGGCCCGTTATGCTTTTGCAAGTGACGGTTCTATCCTGTCTGCGCGATTCTCCGAGGGGGTTGAGTTTGTTGATGGTATGCAGGATTCAATAAGTAATCAGTACTCTGCCTTTCATTCGTTGCGTCACCGTGAAGGCAGCACGGCCTACGTCGGCTGTGGCTGGTCGCGCGAGAGCGCTGTTGTCTACAACGGGCAGGAGATACTGGCACCGCGCTCGTTGGAAGTCGACGCCGAATTGCTTCAGGCGCCGGAAATTATAAGATACCCGACTGATGACGGAGATCACGCTTACGCATTGTTTTTTAAGCCGTCAAATCCTGAATACCGGCCTGTGGATGATGAAAAACCACCGCTGATTGTTCTTGCGCATGGTGGGCCGACATCAGCTGCCCGTTCACATCTGAATCTTTCCCGACAATTTTGGACAAGCCGCGGTTTTGCGGTGGTTGATGTCAACTATCGCGGTAGCTCCGGATTTGGACGTGAATATCGCAACAAGCTGTACGGGAACTGGGGGGTCAGTGATGTTGCGGATTGTGTCAATGCAGCATTGTTTCTTGCCGAACGTGGCGATGTTGATCGTGACCGGTTGTTGATCCGCGGTGGTAGCGCAGGTGGTTACACTGTTTTATGCGCGTTAGCGTTTCATGACGTGTTTGCTGCAGGTTGCAGTATGTATGGCGTTGCTGATCTTGAGGCTCTGGCAGCTGACACTCATAAGTTCGAGAGCCGTTATCTGGACAATCTGGTCGGACCCTATCCGGAAAAAATTGATACTTACCGGGAACGCTCACCTATCCATCATCTGGATGGTTTTACAGCTCCAATGCTTGTATTGCAGGGATCGGAGGACAAAATCGTTCCACCGAATCAGTCACGAATGATTGTTGAAGCACTTGATAGTCGTAAAATACCGGTTGCCTATCTGGAATTTGATGGTGAGCAGCATGGTTTTCGTAAAGCTGAAAATATCAAGCGGGCGTTGGAAGCTGAGCTGGAGTTTTACCTTCGTGTATTCGGGTTATTACCTGTTGAGCAAATCTCTGATCTTGAAATTAAACACCTAGGGAACCTCTGATTTATTGCCTGCGTTGCCAGTGCTGCGTTGAAATTCGGCTCAAAATGCTCATGTATTCGCATATACACTCCGCTTTTTCGCCAAATTTCGCCTTGCCCTGCCTGCCTCGCCTAATAAATCAGAGGTCCCCTAGGCTGATGCAGAAATCTCGTTTTCTGCGCTACCGGGTTTCAGGTCAAAAACGTTAATTTCATTGCGCGAGCCAAGGCGCATAACCGGCCCCCAGGTGCCGGTGCCACTGGATACATAAATTGCGCTTTTATCGTCGACATACCAGCCAAAAATCTCGGGATAGCGTCGCTTGACCAATAGTTGAAAAGGCCAGACCTGTCCATTGTGAGTATGTCCAGCCAGCATGAGTGGCAACTGTTTTTGCTTAATGTACTGCCAGCCATCGGGTTTATGGTAGAGAACAATCGTGTAAGGTTCTTTTAAATCTTTATTATCCAGCGCATTAGCAACCGGTGTATTTGTCTGTTCTTTCGTGTTTATGCGACGAGCTTGTTTTGCAAGTACTGATTGCAGAACAGAATCCAGAGCGCCGGTATCTTCTCTGTCATCGATGCCGATAAACCTGATATCGGCAAACTCTACGCTTTCGTCACGCAGCACCGTAACACCTTGTGATTCAGTGGCTGCCAATGCCTTCTTCATATCAATATAGCGTTCGTGGTTGCCGGTACACATCAGAACCTGACAAGGTAGCTTGGCTAACGCTTGCAAATTTATTGCTTCCACACGGGAAAGGTCAATTAAATCCCCCGTAATCACAACGATGTCTGGTTCCAGATGCAAGATTGTATTGACTACTCGCTCCAGAAAGCCTGCACGGCGCGAACCGATATGAACGTCAGTGATGTGAACAACGCGTATTGGGTTTTTAATTCGATAGTCAGAAACTGTATGTGAGCTAACAGTAAGACGCAGTGCGTTGTAAAGACCGACTGCAATGAGCGTTAACCAGGCTACAGTCACCATGGGTAGCGGATTTAAACCAGGGATCGCAATCTCGACCAGAAGGCCGGCAATAATCGTAAGCCAGCCAACCGAACAAATGCCAAGAAATTGCATTGACAAAAACGCAAGCCAGTCAGGACCGTTACGTAATACCTGCAAAGAACCAAAGGCATATACGACAGTCAGAAAGAAGCTGGCTGGAAGTAACAAATATGGCCAATTCAAGTCAAAAAGCCAGTGTAAAGTTGCAGCCACTGGCAACAAACAAACCAGCCAAACCACAGCCAGGAAAAAAGCGGCAATTGCTATACGTCGCATTAGCGGACTTTTTAAAAATAAAAAGGCGGTATTTCTTTTACAGGCGCGATGGGCGTCGATCAGGAATTAGCCATAATTGCAATGCAGGATTCCTTATCTCCTGCGAGGCCGACTATTCGATACTGCCGTTTCCGAAAAACGCTGAATCCGGCAGTCGTTAAAAGCTTGATTAGCTCATCGGTTGAATAGTAGGTATAAAGACGTCCAAGCTTATCGCGTTTCGAGCCTTTCCCCAGTTTCATACCAATGACAAACGTACCGCCCGGTTTCATTGCTGTGCGAAAGTTACTCAGGATCTTCGGTAGATGGTCACGCGAAATGTGCAAAAGCGAGAAGTGCGCCCAAATGCCGTCAAACTCGGTTTTATGAGTTATCGAATCAAAGCTATCTCTGATGGTTTTTATACCACGCTGTTCGATCAAGTCAGCGAACTCGGCAACCGGTTCAAGCGCTATTACATCAAAGCCATACTCTTTTAGAATGGATGCGTCCAACCCTGGTCCTGCGCCTGCGTCCAGCACGCGAGCGCCGTTTGGCAGGCATTTCAAAAAATAGTCGAGATCCGGATTTTTAACACCTTGAACCAGTTTTTTGTAATCATCTACACGATTACGGTAAACAGCGAGAGTGTCTTCGTCTACTGACATGGCATTCGATCTGGCTTTAGTTGCCCGTAATTCCGATCCATTCGAAAATCGCCTATGTGGCCTATGCAATTAGTCTACTACAGAGCGATCGGGAATTCCGGGCATGTGTGCGACGCTTAATATTGAGTACTGCTTCATCCATCGGGCGAACGAGCGGTACGCCTCAGTCGTATACAATTGGTACTAAAAGACTGAAAAGACTCTTTACTGCAAATCGTTTTTTAGTGGCTCCAATTAAGACAAAAGTTAAGTAGAAAGGAGATTGTCGTTGCGTAGCGAAATACTGAGCAATCTATTGCTGCCCGACGAGAACTTCTCGGATGCCAGCATCTACCCGTATCTGAACGTTAACGAATCAGATACGCTTTCATCGGTATTCCCTGTGTCAATGCTAGCGGTGTCGAGCATGCATGCAGCTGCCTGTTCGCTGCAACGATATGCGCATGCGCGTGGGGTTGATCCGGGTGGTTTGTCCATCAATCCGATGCTGGCCGGTTTGTGGTTTGCTAATAGCGCGCGACCGGTGGGTTGGGACGCGCCACCGTTGTGGGATCCGGTCGCAGGCGACTATGCGTGCGCCGACGGCTGGATCCGGTTGCACACGAACTATAGTCATCATCGACAGGCGGCTTTGTCAATTCTCGGCTGTAAGGAAGACCGTGTCGCTGTAGAGAAGGCAGTTGCACAGTGGTCAGTCGACGAGCTGGAAAAGTCGATTGTCGGGGAGGGAGGATGCGCAGCCGCCATGCGCTCAATGGCCGACTGGGCCACGCATGAACAGGGTCTGAGTGTTGCTGATGAACCGTTGATTCACTGGACAACGCATGCATCGGATGCCGCTAACAATTCCACTGCTGAACGGTTAGCGCATAGTCGGTCCAGGCCACTTCAGGGCATCAGGGTACTAGACTGTACACGTGTGCTTGCTGGTCCGGCGGCAACGCGTTTTCTGGCCGGTTTCGGTGCTGATGTTTTGCGTATAGATCCACCACATTGGCAGGAAGGTGTCATAAATCTGGATATGACACTGGGTAAACGCCGTGCCGGATTGGATTTGACTAACAAAGGCGATCTCGCAACGTTTAAACAGCTGCTGCAGCAGGCCGATGTGTTTGTTCATGGCTTCAGAGCTGATGCACTTGAGAATCTGGGGTTAGGTGAAAATGTACGAAAGAGTATAAACCCGGGACTCATTGATGTTGCGCTAAACGCCTACGGTTGGCACGGGCCATGGATCTGTCGACGCGGGTTTGACAGCCTGGTGCAAATGAGTTGCGGCATAGCCGACTACGGTATGCAAGTCGTGGCTGCCGAAATACCCACGCCATTACCGGTTCAGGCACTTGATCATGCTACCGGATACTTGATGGCGGGATGTGTACTGACAGGTTTATATCAGCGTCAGGTGGAAAACGTCGTGTGCAGCGCACGTTTGAGTCTTGCCCGCACTGCGCGACTACTAACCGAGCATCCGTTAAATCATTTCACAGGCAATTTGAACCTGAATGCATTTAATGATGCTGAGCTAAACCTTGAGAAAACAGTCTGGGGAGATCTACAGCGTCTGCCGTTCCCTGTTGCTTTCGAAAATTGTCAGACCCACTGGCACCACACAGCGGGTGAGTTACGAACACACGATGCCGCGTGGTGACTTATCTGTTGAGTGTCGCTGAAAGCGCTATTGTTTATATCTGAGTGTGTCCTGGGTACCGGGTGAACGGATCGCCGGAGCTGGATCATCGGGGTGTCATTGTCGGGTGAGTGGATCGGTTTTAGATCGTTTTTAACATCGCGTTACGGGTAGCCGTATCAGGTATCTCCATTTGCATAACTGCCATGTTCTCGTCCATGTGATCCGGGCGTGATGTGGCTGGTATGGCCACGGTTATTTGAGGGTGCGATACGACAAACAGCAACAGGTATTGCGCCCAGGTGCTGCAACCAAGTTCTTTCGCAAGTGATGGCAATGGCCGTTTACTGAACTGATCAATCAGATTGCCGCGCTTGAACGGTCGATTCGCCACGACTGCAATACCGTGATCAGCGGCCATAGGAATCAAGTATTTTTCGGTCTCACGGTCGATCATGTTGTAGGTGAGTTGAACAAAGTCAAAGTCCTCGCGTTTGATCAGCTCTTCGAGCTTGGCATGGCGTCTGCCGTGCGATGTGCTGATACCTGTGTAGCGTATGCGTCCGCTTGCTTTCCACTCACGTAGTCGCGGTAAGTGAGCTTTCCAGTTAACCAGATTGTGCACATACATCAGATCCATCTGTTTAACGGTCCAGAGATTTTCGGTTGTCTGCATTTGCAATGGACCCTGGCTTTCAACCGGTGTCCAGATCTTGCTGGCAGAGAAAGCACTACCTGGATGATCAAGGCGCGTCAGGCAATGCCCCAGAATCTGCTCGGCATATCCGTACATGGGTGATGAATCAAGCATTGAACCGCCTGTCGCAAAGAATTTCTTTAATACTTCGGTACGCTGGTTTAATGGTTTGGTGTGAGGAGGGACGTCAAATGTAATCCATGTACCCATGCCGACTGCCGGGATGCTTTCGCCGCTGACTGGAATCTGTTTTAAGAACGAAGATTTTATTTGTCCAGCGGGAGCGGCACCCGCACCCGCATTGTCGGTTAACGCGTTGGCCTGCGGAACTCCGGGCAGGAGAGTCGTGCCGAGCAGGAGCTTGTTGAACTGTCGTCTGTTCATATGAATTTCACCGTTACCCACACACTATACGGTTGTGCACACGCCTGGATGACTGGTACTTGATTATTACAACACGAGCGCAACGTTTTCAGAAACGAGAGCTACTTAGCGAACCCGCTATCGTGTCAGGTAGTGTAGCGTTAAAAAGCTGCCAGCGGGCGCAGGGCGAATTTCGTGAAGGTGTTAAAGAAAGAAGCAGGTGATAAGGGCTGGAACAACAAAGAGCTGGAATTAGTGCAGCAATGAAAACTGATATGAGTAAGGGATTAAGACGGCACAAATCCCCCCTGCAAGCGGCTTGCAGGAGAGATTTGCTGAAGGCCAGTGCTAACGCCCGTAGTCTTCCAGAGAGTGGCATGCTTATCTGCCTTGCGTATTCGCATCTGTCGGTCGCGTGTACTCGGCCTTTTATGTATCTTGTAGACCACCTGTAGCCTGTTGTCCCGAAACATCTACAAGTGCCGCTGTCTACCGAATGCATCACTCTCGTGATGGATACGGATTCGAACCGTTTGCACAACCAGTCTACAATCGCCTCAACGTCGTTGAAGTCCGGTTGGTTCGATACTCAATTCTGTTGAGGTCTGCACCAGTCCTTTCGACTGTAAGTAATGCAGTTGCTGACTTTGATCAATACCAGCCTTTTCTGCCGGTTACTTATAAAGTTGCGTTGTATTGGTGAGCGACTTTGCAAGCGTTTTTGTAAGAACATGATCGCGGAAAATTCAGCGAATTCAGTATCCGGTTTGTTTTCAATGTTTTCTTAGAGTTACCTCCTGAGTTATGGGGTGCGGTGTCCAACCGCACATTCAGTATCCTCATCAGAACTTATCGTTGCAAGTTAATTTTTACTGAATATTCAGTAAAAAATATAAAAATTGGCACACGTCGTGAATAAACTGCGTCCGCACATGCCGTCAGGTTACCGACGCTTTGGAAAATCGAAAGGAAGTTAAGTGTGCGCTAATAAAACGTTTTAAATTGAAGCGTGCAGAGTTTTAAAGCGTTTATCAAAGCGACTAATTAGTAACTCTTAAAATTCAGTTTGCCGGCTTTCCGTTAATCCAGGTTTGTCGCACGGCGCGGTCATCCCCTAACATTTGCAGAACAAACAGTTTTTCATTAACACTGTTTGTTTCTGCGATTCTATGTTTGAGAACCGGTGTCGCCGTGTAGTCCAGTACGTTGAAGTCCGCTTCTTTGCCCGGCTCAAAGTTACCGATGTGTTTATCCAGGCGAAGTGTCCGGGCAGCGCCCAGCGTGGAAAGATAAAAAGCCGTCATTGGCTCCAGCGTAAAGTTTTGCAATTGCTGAACTTTGTATGCCTCATTGATAACACGAAACAACGAATAGCTATCACCACCTCCTATATCTGTACCCAATCCTGTGTTTATGTTGCGCTTGATCGCGTCCTGAAGACTGAATAAACCGGAACCAATAAACAAATTTGACGTTGGGCAATGTGCGACCGCAGAACCGCTCTGTTGCATGCACTTCCAGTCTTCCTTGTCGAGATAAATTGAATGTGCGAAAACACTTCGACTACCGGTTAGTCCGTATTGATGATATACATCAAGATAGCTTCTATGCTCCGGAAAAAGTTCTGCTACGTTTGCGCATTCCTGTGCGTTCTCAGCCAGATGTGTATGTAGCAACACATCGTCATATTTTCGCAAAAGGCCTGCAGCACCCTTCAACTGTTGTTCTGAACTTGTCAATGCGAAGCGCGGGGTTACCGCATAACCCAGGCGATCGCGTTTGTGCCATTGCTTGATAAGGTTTTCCGATTGCGCCACTGAATCTTCGGGTGTATCTAGAAGATTGGCCGGGGCATTCCGATCCATCATTACCTTGCCGCAAATCATGCGCATCTCACGTCGTAACGCTTCTTCAAAGAATGCCGTCACAGACTGTGGATGAACGCTACCGAATACCAGTGCGGTAGTTGTGCCGTTATCAATCAGAGTATCCAGAAACCGGGAGGCTATAGCGCTTGCATAACCGGCGTCTGAGAATTTTGCTTCTTCGGGAAATGTGTAACGGTTCAACCAGTCGAGAAGCTGCTCACCGTAAGATGCGATGACATTGTATTGTGGATAATGCACGTGGCAGTCGATGAAGCCGGGCGTAATAAGCGCGTTTCTGTGCTCGAACACAGGAATATCGTCCGGTAGCTGCGAGAGCACTACCGCACGCTCGCCTATTGCCTCTATATGACCTTCGGTGACCAGCAGTGCGCCGTCGGGTAGGTACTGGATTGCGTCGTGGTCGGAATCCGGATTATCCAACAGATGCAGAATCTCACCACAGTGGACTTGACGTTCATTGACTATAACGGGACTCATGGTGACACATTACCAGCAGGTTTCGATGATAGGGTAGCGCCAATTTGAACATGCACGGGATTGCGAAGGGAAATAGCCATAAGCTAAGTTGTAAATGCTGTTAACTCAGGGAGTTTTATCACGATTCAATTGGTATCAAATATTGATTGAGTACCGCTCTTACTCCTTATTATCTTTACTGTTATGGCATTCACAATTTCACCATCACCTCGCATCAGACGCAGCCCTTTCTACGATGCTACGGTAAAGGACGGGGTTGTCTCTTTTACCGCTTATAACCACATGCTGATGCCGACCGGTTATGGTGACCCGGAAGCAGAGTACGACCGCTTGCTCAATCATGTCGCCATGTGGGACGTCTCGGTTGAACGCCAGGTAGAGCTCGTCGGTCCGGATGCTGCCAAACTCGCGCAAATTCTGACACCACGAAAACTCGACAATCTACCCACCGGCCAGGGGTGGTATGTCGCGATTTGCGATCATCGTGGTGTCATTCTCAACGACCCCATTCTGTTAAAGCTCGCTGAAGACCGCTTCTGGTTGTCGATTGCTGACAGCGATGTGCTTTTCTGGGCGCGGTCTATTGCCGGCGAACGCAAACTTGACGTCACCATTTTTGAGCCGGATGTGTCTCCATTGGCAATTCAGGGCCCCCGGGCGGATGATGTTGTCGGTGCGTTACTCGGCGATGAGGCGCTCAAGATCCGCCATTTTCAGGTGCGAGAAATGACCTTGCAGGGAATCCCTTTGATGGTTGCGCGCTCAGGGTGGTCATTGCAGGGTGGTTTTGAATTCTATTTAATGGATAGCAGCAAGGGCACAGAACTCTGGGATCTGGTCAAAGCCGCCGGTCAACCGTTTAATATCGGGCCGGGTAATCCTAATCCGTCAGAACGGATTGAGAGTGGACTGCTCTCCTGGGGTGGGGATACTGATGACAATACCAATCCGTTCGAAGTGCGTATGGGACGCTACATTGATCTGGATGCGCCGGATGATGTCGTCGGTATTCAAGCATTGCGCGAGCTGCACGCTGCCGGTATCAAGCGCCATCAATTGGGGGTGCTTTTTGATTACACCGATACATTCGGTGCGTATGACACCAGCAGCGATGTATTCGTTGAAGGCAAGCACTGTGGTGTTGTGACAGCACATGCCTGGTCGCCAAGACTCAAGAAAAATATTGGCATTGGATTGCTCGACATTAGTGTTAATCCAGGTGACAAGGTCAGTATTACGTTACCTGACGGGCGGCAGACATCGGGTGAACTAAGTAAGTTTCCGCTTGTATAATGCCAGTCTTTTAGCTTGTAATCTCATCATGACCTAACGGCTGTTAGTCATTTCCGGTAATCGTATTAACACTTTTAGCATTCGAATCATTCAGTATTTGATTCGTTTGGTGTTTTTTGGTGTGGCCTCTGCCTCCAAGTCCATCAAATCGTCTTAAATGCACATCATTCTATGTTCATACTTCGGGCAACACGCGTGATTGTTGTAAACGCCCTCTCAATTTCCTGCTGTTGCATATCAAACTGTCCGGCGACGAAACGAATAACGTAATTACCGTTATGTTCTGATGGTGTAAGGTAAATATCACCGTCATCGTTTATTTCTTCCAGTAACTGCCTGTTGATTTGATTTAATCGTTCGGCGCGCTCGTTCGGTTTATCGATTGATGCAATTACTTGTGGCGTATACCGGAAGGAAAATAACGACAGGATCGGAGCCGTGGTAAGTTCGAAATCGTTTTCCTGTTGCAGTTGTTCGGCTAATTGTTGCGACCATTTGATGTGATTTCGTATGCGTTGCTGAAGACCGTCGATACCGTAAGCGCGGATCAAAAACCACAGTTTCAGTGCACGAAAACGACGCCCCAGCTGTACTGACCATTCGCTGAAATTGACGATATCTTCCTGGTTCGTTTTAAGGTACGCGGGCTGAATCGACAGAGTGTCTATCAGCAATGACGGGTCGCGAACAAAGTGCGCAGAGCATTCCATCGGAACACCTAACCATTTGTGCGGGTTCCAGACGATGCTGTCGGCCAGTTCCACGCCTTCCCAAAGGTGGCGATATTCGGGGCAGATCATCGCAGAACCCGCCCATGCTGCATCAACATGGGTATACAAACCCTCACGCCTCGCCAATTCGCAGATCTCCCGCACGCGATCCGTGGCACCGATTGAGGTTCCACCGACGCAAACGACGATGCCGGCAGGTGTGAATCCCTGCTGCCTGTCGTCGTTTATCGCTTGCGCCAACGCATTAACGTCCATGGCATAGTGTTCATCGGTCGGGACCTTCACCAGATTTTCCTGTCCCAGGCCGGCGATCCACATGGCCTTGTCAATCGAACTGTGCGTGCCCTCTGATGCGTAGACACGCAACACGTTATGACCGAACAGACCGGTGCGGTTGGTATTGAACCCCGATGCTATCTCGCGCATGGTCAGGATGGCGCACAGTGTGCTGCTTGACGCGGTGTCCTGCAGCACACCGCTAAAACTATCCGGCAAACCGGTCGCCTGCCTAAGCCAGTCGATCATGCAGACTTCCAACTCAGTTGCTGCAGGTGATGTTTGCCACAGCATGCATTGCGCGCTCAATGCAGTCGTCAGCACTTCTGCAACCACCGCGGCTGGCGCTGAATTACTTGGGAAGTAGGCAAAGAAACGCGGGTGCTGCCAGTGTGTCATGCCGGGTGGGATTATCGCGTCAAAATCAGCGAAAATCGTCTCCATCGACTCACCCTTTTGCGGCGGTTCCTTGTCGATCTGGCGGCGGATGTCCCCGGGTGATACCTGAGAACGTACCGGCCGCGAATCAATAGTTTGCCGGTAGTGCGCGCTCCATTGCGCCGCACGTGTAAGCCAATATTCAAACTCGTCAGATTGCATGGGATACATGTTAGCGTAGTAACGAACCCATACCCAGCCTATTGAACCCATACCCAGCCTATTGCTTATTCCCGTTGACACCGGTCACAGGTATGATCGACGGATGTTTTAACTTTTTGGAAGAAAGCTTATGCCTGTACGAAACCGACTAGCTGATTTACACGATGAAATCGCCGGCTGGCGCCGTGATATACATGCGCACCCTGAATTGCAGTTTGATGTACAGCGAACCGCTGCGTTTGTTGCCGACAAACTGCGTGAATTTGGTGTCGATGAGCTTGTGGAAGGCATCGGTCGAACGGGTGTTGTAGCGGTGATCAACGGCAAATCGCAAACGTCAGGCAAGGTTGTCGGTTTGCGTGCGGATATGGACGCGTTGCCGATTGTTGAAGCAACCGGATTACCTTATGCATCGACGGTATCCGGAAAAATGCATGCCTGTGGTCACGACGGACACACGGCAATGTTGCTCGGAGCTGCCAAGTATCTTTGTGAATCGCGTAATTTTAATGGATCTGTCGCGGTTATTTTTCAACCCGCAGAAGAGGGTGGTGGTGGCGGAAAAGTCATGGTTGATGATGGCATGATGGAGCGCTTCAACATACAGGAAGTGTATGGCATGCATAACATGCCGGGGTTGCCAGTCGGTCAGTTTGCCACCCGCGTCGGTCCATTAATGGCATCGACTGCAGAATTTGTTATCGACATCGAGGGTAAGGGCGGGCACGCCGCAATGCCGCATATTGCTATTGATACAACGGTTGTTGCATCACATGTTGTTATCGCATTGCAATCCATTGTTTCGCGCAACCGACATCCCGGCGAGTCACTGGTTGTGTCAGTCACAACGCTGAAAACGGAAGGTGACACATTTAATGTGTTGCCGCAAAGGGCCAAACTGAAAGGCACAGTCAGAGCCTTGACCACTGAGATGCAGGATCTGGCAGAAACCCGTATCGGTGCATTGGTTAAACATACCTGTGAAGCGTTCGGTGCGACGGGTACCTTGTCATTTACCCGTGGCTACCCGGTAACTGTTTGTACGCAGGAAGAAACCCATTTCTCGGTGGGTGTTGCAGAACGTCTGGTTGGTGATGACAAGGTTGAAGGTGATACCCGTCCATTGATGGGGGCCGAAGATTTCTCTTACATGCTTGAGGCGCGTCCGGGGTCGTTTATATTCATTGGTAATGGTGACACCGCAAGTGTGCATCACCCTGAATACGATTTTAACGACGACGCTATCCCTTATGGTTGTAGCTATTGGGCGGATCTTGTCGAGGCTGCAATGCCTGCAGCATGACGTGGCAAAAAAGCCGTTGATGCGTTTACCCCGTTTTGTTTAAAACAGCAGGTAGGTGGGCAGACCTTGTTTTCCTACGAGGGGTAATTGAAGAAAAAGCGGTTCAATAGATTTCAGCGCGTAGTGCATCAGAAAAAGCTTTCAGTTCTTCGGCTGCATTTTGCGTGAACAGCTGGCTGGCTTGATCGAGTGAGCGATTGGCTTGTCGTATATTGTCATTGGAGTTGTAAAGCAATGCGATGACACCAGTCTGGCGGCGGTGCATGGCTCCCTTGGACACCTGCGTAAGTGAGTCGTGCGATTTTATCCGGAACTGCCAAGCCCTGAATGGATCACCTTCATTAACATAGTGGTGATAAAGCTGATCATAATCGCGCGCCTGTCCCAGCTGTCTGACACTGGTTTGGTATTCTTCCTGGCGCATTCTGAGTTCATCATTAATCTGGTATCGGGTGCCTGCATCAAGCCCGAGTGCTTCGATATCATCGAGTAAACGCGTCGCACGATTCATGCGATCGGATGACGCGTGTAATCTGACAGCTTCGATCGCTGATCCTATTGCTTCGGATCTGCGATTCTCTCTCAGGTAGCCCCTGTAGAGCAGTTCATAGCCGGCCGCCGCTGCGGCTAACCGCCCAAGTTCCAGGTTGGTTTCGACAGCTGATTGCAATGCTGGTATAGCTTCCGGTACACGCCCTTTAGCGATCTTCCAGCCGGCTAGTTGCATGTCTTCTTGCGCATAAGCGGCTTCACGTGCACGCCAGCGCCGTTCGATATTCAGCTGTCCGCGTAAGAGTTCAACACCGGCTGTACCCAGGTCATCCTCGGCGAGTTCGAAAATGTCAGTTGCTTCATCGAGGTAGACTTCGGCTGCTTCGAACTGACCTTCAATCAGTGCAAGGCTGGCCAGTTGCGCAATGCTGCGCCCCAGCAAATCATCACGACCATCGCGAACAGCTAAAGCAGCAGTTTCCAGCAATTCATTCGTCACTTGATCCGTTTCACCAGTGGCTAACAGATTGTCGTGATCGGTAGATAATTTAAACGGCAGATGTTGAGATAAAGTACGTGCCGTGATGCGTTGCGCTTTATCGAAATCACGGCGCGCTTGCAGTTCATCGCGCGGGTTGGTTGACGGTTGATCGGTTGCTTGACTGGTGGTTGTTGAATGGCCGGGAGTCAGATCATTATCATTAAATGCCGTAGCATTTGTCCGTTCACCGGTTGCCGGATCATCGTCGCGTACCAGCTTTTGATGCACCAGTGTGATCAACAGCACCGTAAGTACTGCCGCGCCTGCCGATTCGATATGTCGACGCTTGACCATCAATCCACTATAGCAGATCGTCTTGTGTTGGCAACTTTCTGACTAATAGCTGCTTTTTTCCACGCAGAACCGCACCGCACTGGAAAACTAGGTGTGCGTAAAATTACTACATTATCGGCTGCAAAACACTGTTCCGAGCCAACCTGTGAGACATCTGGCTAGTGAGATTAGTGAGATGAGCTGGCAGCATAGACAGACACTATCGCTTCAGGATAGCTGATCGGTGTTTACGATAAGGTGTTTCAGCCTGATCAAGCTGTTCCGCAGAGGAGCCGCAAAGCAAAGGGAGTTAGATCAGTTACATCTAAAATTTGCTACTGTGCTTTGCGAAGGTCGTTTTCGGAACCAGGCTGCCAAGACGGCGCATTCTGGATTTTGCGATAAATTTCTTCGCGGTGTACGCTGACTTCTTTAGGGGCATTGATACCTATGCGTACCTGATTGCCTTTAACCCCAAGAACAGTGACTGTTACTTCGTCACCGATGTTTATTGTTTCACCCACGCGCCTTGTCAAAATAAGCATGATTCCGTCCTGTGTCCTTAATTTATGCAAAGCCATCATAGGGCCCCGGACAGCTTTGTTAAACAGACTGTCCCAGCATATAACAACTGTTCACACTTACACACTCGTACAACACTTCCGGTTACAAGCGATAGCGTTTTTTCAGTCAGATAAAATGCAATCAACAATCGGTGACGATTTATTCTGCAGGTTGTCAATAACGGTGAAGTGATTTTTAGAAGGCTCGGCGATCACACGGGTTGTTGGCCCCAGTGCGTGCCAAATACCGGACAGTAGCGCACTCTGGCGTTTAAATTCCGGCAGTTCGTCATCCCCTACCCAACAGGTCACTGCCTTAATACTTGCGGGTGTCAAAAGTGCCGGGCTTTCAGTTCGTGCTAAAACGGGAGTAATTCCGAGTGTGTCGTTCATCGCAGTATTCATCAGTGGTCGCAGATCATGTATGCCACTGATCGACACAACGTGTCTGATGCGTTCATTAATTTCTACAGGTAACAGTCTCAGGTTGTTCGAAGCGTTTGTTTTACCGTTTGTTTCCGGGTCGGTGCTCGACACTATACGGGTGACCAGATGGCCGCCGGCCGAGTGACCGGTCAGGACTAGCGGTTTATCAGTGAACTCTGGCCGGTTCGCTATCGTTGTCACAGCTTGCGCTATCTGCGTCGCAATCTCGGCGATCGACACATCGGGACAAAGGTCGTAGCCTGGTATGGCCACCGCCCAACCCCGGTCATTCGGACCGTTTGCCAAATGAGAAAAAAAGCTCGGATCCAGTCGCATCCAGTAGCCACCATGCACAAATATCATTAACCCGACAGGCTTAACTGATGGCATGAACAAATCGTATCGCTGTCGTTCTGTATGCCCTGTCGTTTCATTGTAAGGCTGATCCGCGATAAGTCGCTCCGGTGCAATTGAATCCCAAAAATGCGCTGCACTTTTCGCCCATGCTTCTACGAACGGCTCCGATCCGCCAACAGCTTTGCCATTGTCGTATGCATCTGACCAGTTAACTGATGCCATTAGTTGGATTTCCCGGTGCTCAATTTGATCCGATATTGTTGGAGATTCTTTGCCTTCCGGTTTAGTGATTTCGAGCTCTTTAGCAAGGAAAACCCTGGCGCTTACCCCGGCAGACACGGTGAGTCTGGTACTATATCGCGATTGATAGTCGGACTGACAATTTCGATTAATTACGCCTGATTTAACCGTCAGACGCTTGCATAGTTGGTATGAATAAAATTCTGCTCTCACTGCCTGTAAACGAACGCGTGGGTATTGCCTTCTCGGGAGGGCTGGATACCTCTGCTGCAATTGCCTGGATGCGCCAGAGAGGCGCGATCCCGTGCGCTTACACAGCCGACCTCGGACAACCGGACGAGGACGATTTCGATGATATCTCTCGGCGTGCCAAAGAATACGGCGCTGAGATCGCACGCACAGTGGACTGCCGCGAGGTACTGGTTCATGAAGGGCTGGTTGCGATCATGTGCGGTGCCTTTCATATCGAGTCGGCGGGCAAGAAATACTTCAACACAACCCCGTTAGGGCGCGCAGTTACAGGCACTTTGTTGGTCAAATCGATGCGCCAGGACGACGTGCACATTTGGGGTGACGGCTCAACATACAAGGGTAACGATATCGAACGCTTCTATCGTTATGGTTTGCTCGCTAATGCCAGTCTGCGCATCTACAAACCCTGGCTTGATCGAGACTTTGTTGACGAGTTGGGTGGCCGCGCCGAGATGAGCGAATTTCTCAACAAGCAAGGTTTGGCCTATCGAGACAGTAAAGAAAAAGCGTATTCAACTGATGCCAATATGCTTGGCGCAACTCATGAGGCCAAAGACCTTGAATTCCTTGATACCGGTCTCGACATCGTTGAGCCAATTATGGGTGTGCGTCACTGGGATGCGGCGGTTGCGATCGACGAAGAAGAAGTAGTTCTGGAGTTCGAACAGGGCATGCCTGCCAGCATCAACGGCAAACGCTTTGACTCGCCGGTAAATCTGTTTGATGAGGCTAACCGGATTGGTGGGCGACATGGCCTGGGGATGAGCGATCAGATAGAGAATCGTATTATCGAAGCCAAAAGTCGAGGTATCTATGAAGCACCGGGCATGGCGCTGTTACATATAGGGTATGAACGTTTGCTGGCTGGTATTCATAATGAAGATACGATTGACAACTATCGTGCACTAGGCAGGCGCCTGGGTACACTGTTGTATCAGGGGCGCTGGTTTGATCCGCAAAGCATGATGTTGCGTGACACATTGCAGCGCTGGGTCGGGCAGGCAGTCTCGGGGCGTGTCACGCTGCGACTCCGGCGCGGAGATGACTACACGCTGGTCAACACAGAGAGCGACAATTTGTCTTATCAACCGGAAAACCTGTCGATGGAGCGTGTAGAGAATGAACCATTCAGTCCGGTTGACCGCATTGGTCAGCTGTCATTGCGTAACCTTGACATCGAGGATACGCGACGCAAACTCGGTTCGTATTCTGATATGGGCGTCATGCCCAGCGGAACCGATATAAAACGTTTGGTAGACGATTCCTGATCGTCAGTAATTAATCGAGTTTCACAACTACCGGTTCAACAGATTGTTAGGTTTTATTTATGACTGAACTTGGATTAGCCTCGAACGACAGCAACATTAATCCTCCTGTTGTCAGAACCGGTGGGCAATTGCTCGCTGAGTGTCTGGTTGCAAACGGTGCAACGTACGGTTTTGGAGTGCCCGGTGAAAGTTATCTGGCCGTGCTTGATGCGCTGTACGATTTGCAGGATCAATTTGATTTGATGGTGACCCGTAATGAGGGCGGTGCATCGTACATGGCAGCCGCTTACGGTGCGCTCACGGGTGAGCCGGGTTTGTGTTTTACGACCAGAGGACCGGGTGCGACAAACGCATCCGTCGGTGTCCACTCAGCACGTCAGAATTCCGCTCCGATGATTTTGTTCGTCGGGCAGGTCGGGCGTGGCATGCTCGGCAGAGAGGCATTTCAGGAAATAGATTATCAGGCCTTCTATGGCTCGATTGCCAAGTGGGTAGTGCAGATTGAAGATGCATCGCGCATCCCGGAGATAATTGCCCGTGCGTTCACAACTGCCGTGTCCGGGCGCGCCGGTCCTGTGGTGATCGCCTTACCGGAAGATGTTTTAACCGAGACAACCGAAGCCTCACCATGCGCCGCGCGCTTTCCCAGCCTGCCGGTTGCTGATGGCGATACATTGACCGAAATCCGCGAAATGCTGGCTGGCAGCAGACAGCCGCTGATCATTACAGGGGGGCGCGACTGGCCCTCCGCGTCACGTGAGGCTGTGCAACAGTTTGCCGAGTCGTCCGGCATTCCGCTTCTTACGGCATTTCGGTTTAATGATCTCGTCGATAACCATTCGCCGGTCTATGCCGGTAGTGCCGGTGTCGGTATGCATGCAGAATTGCAGTCGTTGATTCGCGATTCAGATGTCGTGTTGGCACTTGGTGTTCGATTCGGTGAAATCTCGACATTGGGGTACACGCTATTTTCAGTGCCTGAAGCGAAGCAGAAGATTATTCATGTACATGTGTCGACAGATGAGATCGGTAAAGTCTACGTCCCGACACTGGCCGTACATGCATCTCCGGGTGCGGTAGCACGTCAGCTTGCAGATGCCGGCGCACTGGAGGGTGACCGTAGTCGCTGGTGTGAACGTGCGCGCAAGCAGTTTACTGATTCCTTAAAATGCCCGGCCCAACCCGGTGATGTAGATATGGGTGTGGTTTGCGCACACTTGCGCGATGTTTTACCAGACGATGTAATCATAACTAACGGCGCTGGCAACTTTACCGCCTGGCCCAATCGTTTTTTAACTTACGGGCCAAACGCCCGTTTGCTGGCACCGCAAAATGGCACGATGGGGTTCGGATTGCCGGCAGCGATCGCGGCCAAAAAAGTCATGCCGGAACGTACCGTGGTTTGCTTCGCCGGCGACGGTGATTTTCAGATGAATTGTCAGGAACTCGGTAGCGCGATGCAGTACGACGCGCTGCCTGTCGTTTTGATTATCAACAACGGCAGCTATGGCACCATACGCATGCATCAGGAAAGCCACTACCCGGACAGAACGTCAGCCACTGACATAGTAAACCCGGACTATTTAGCACTCGGTAAAGCCTATGGCATGCACACTGAGGTTGTCGATCGAACGGATCAGTTCGCAGCGGCATTCGAACGTGCCTGCTCCAGTGATACAGGCGCACTGTTGGATATACAAATCAACATTGAGTCGTTGACACCAGGCCGTTCTCTGACTGAGATCCGTAACGCCGCGGTTGCGCGTATTCGTTCCTGACGCGATTGACCTGTCTTACATAACCACACAGTTACGCACAGATACGCACAGATACGCACACGCTGTAAAACGCTAGCCCGGTAATTTTACAGCGGGCAAGAGTGAAAATTGCAACAGACAACGCCAAACTATTTAAATCGCTCGGTATTATTTATGCCGGCTTCAAACCAGCGTGCTGTATCCAAAGCGACAGGGCTGGTTGTAGATACCGTCATTATTGACCTCGAAGATTCGGTCGCGGACGATGCCAAACAGTACGTTGACACGTTGCTTGCATCGGCGTTGTCGCAGGACTTCGCTAACCGCCGTTGCCTGGTGCGAATTAATTCGATTAGTTCGATGCACTGGCAGCGCGACATTGCAGCGCTTGGCCGCCTGGCTGCCGATAACATTCGTTGCCAGGGTATCGTCTTGCCCAAGGTTGAATCCGTTAACGAGATTGACGCCTGCAAACAGGCGCTTGACAACGCAGGTATCCAGCAGGATGTGTGGATCATGGTTGAAACTGCCAAAGGTGTCCAACGCGTGGATGAACTTTGTGCGTATGGCGAACCGGTGACTGGCGTTATGGTAGGTACGGCTGATCTTGCTCTTGATCTGGGTCTTCCTGACGGACGCTACCTTGTTGATGAAGGCAGTCGTGTTGATGTTCTGCGTATCGGGCTACTCCATGCCTTGTCGCGTGTGGTTCTTGCTGCACGGGCTAGCGATTTGATCGTGATTGACGGGGTTTATCCAGACTTCCGGGATGCAACAGGGTTCGAACGCGAAGCCCGGCAAGGCTTGCAATTAGGCTTTGATGGCAAATCCTTGATACATCCTGATCAATTGTCGATTACCCACCGGGTGTTTACACCTTCCGATCAGGAAGTGGCGGCAGCACACGCACTGGTAGCTGCCTGGGAAGCAGCGAAAAGCCAAGGCCATGCGGTGTGCAATCATGGTGGCGTTATGGTTGAAGAACTGCATGTCCGGCAGGCAACGAAACGTATAGCACTTTACGAAAGTGCGCAGGCTTAATGATTTATTCCTTCGTTTGATCCGTAATCTCTCCCGCTGTTACCGGGTTTTTTCCAGCTAACGTCCCGCACGTGTTGTTGCAGAAGTCGTCTTTGTTCGAGCACCCTTTGTTACTGCCGGGCGGGTGCGTTCGCGATGCCAGACGAATAAACCACTGGCGACAATTATCAGTGTGCCTAAAACGGTTTTGTTATCGGGTATCTGATTGAAGAACAGCCAGCTAAAGAGCGTGGCGTATAAAATTTGCGAATAAACCGTGGGGGCCAGAACAGACGCTTCGACGAAACGATGGGCAATGGTTAGTAACGTATGGCCAACCATACCCAGGATACCGACCGCGATAAGCGGTAGCCAGTCAAATGTAGATACGGGTGTTTGCCAGAGATAAATGCCAACAGGTAGAAGTACCACAGTGGCGATACCGGAACTAAACGCTTGCGAAACTGAATTGTTGTCGATACCGGCAATTTTCCGGGTAAGCACAAAGTAGCAGGACGCACAGCACATCGCACCCATTGCCAGCAGCATTTTTGGTGAAAAAGCAGCACCCCAGGGTTCAACAATTATCAGTACACCGGCAAAACCTGTCAGCACGGCGGAAAACCGGGGCAGCCCCACCCGTTCACCCAGTACCGGGATACTTAACAGACAAACAACCAGCGGTGCGGCAAAGAAAATCGCTATGGTGGTCGTCAATGGCAGATACACCAGCGCGAAGAAGTTTAATGTCGTACTGCACAACAGTAGTACTGCGCGCAACGTCTGAACGCGCGGAGTTTTCGACTGAAACATGCGCCTGCCTTCACGCGGCCAGTAGACAACCACCGTAGCAACGAAATGTCCAAGATAGCGCATAAAAACGACCTGTAGAGCCGGTAGACCGCTAACTACCAGCCATTTCGCGCTGGTATCCAGCAATGCAAAGCACAGGAAAGCACCCAACATCAGTGAAAAGCCCAGGGATAATTTGTTGGAACTCTCAGGCGTCATTTCGCAGGAATGGTCGTTTTACGCATGGGTATCATGCAGATGGCTGTCTAATTCGGCTCACACATCTGATTAATCTTTGAGAATCAGTTCTGTGTTACCGCATAATCAGTACCATAAGCGTAGTTAATTCCAATTGCGGTTGTGATTGCCTTTGAATGATGACGATAGAAATACCTGAATTGGTGATAGGCAGCGGTGCTGGTTTTGCCGGTGATCGTGCAGATGCAGCTCTACCTGTCATTGAGGCGCTGGCTCAATATGACTGCCCGCGATTTCTGATCTATGAAGTTCTCGCCGAGCGCACCCTCGCTATCGCTCAGCGCCTTAAAGTAGATAACCCGGATGCGGGTTACTCGCCCTGGTTACACAAGTACCTGGAACCCGCTCTCGGACGTTGTCTTGAACACGGTATTCGTGTGGTCGCAAATTTTGGTAGTGCCAATCCGGAGGCGGCGGCACGGTGCGTCAAAGAAATAGCCAGGCAAGCAGGTTATGACGAAGCCCGTGTGGCTTTTGTGCTCGGCGACGACCTGACCCATGTGTTGAATACCGAGACCATCCGTGGCTTACCGTGCATAGAGGGGACAAGCATTGGCAGTCGTGAATTGGTGGCAGCCAACGCCTATATGGGATCAGCAGGTATTCAGCAAGCCCTCGCAGCAGAAGCAGATGTGGTTTTAGTGGGACGAACCACCGATGCTTCGTTAGTGGTCGGGCCGGTTGCACATGTTTGTGGCCTTGCTGATGACGACTATAACGATCTGGCTGCGGCTACACTCGGTGGACATTTAATCGAGTGTGGTGCACAAATTAGTGGCGGTTACTATGCTGATCCTGTGGCGAAGCCTGTGCAGGGAATGGCTCAAATCGGATTTCCGTTACTGGAAGTTTTTGCCGACAAACGTCTCGTCGTGACCAAGCCAGCAGACACAGGTGGAGCGGTAACGCGGGCAACCGTCATTGAGCAAATACTCTATGAGATGCACGATCCGGCCAGTTATCTGACGCCTGACGTGATACTTGATATCACGGCTGTATCGGTTGAAGCACTCTCTGAAAATCGTATACAAGTGCGCGGTGCGCGTGGTCGTAAACCAACGCATACATTGAAAGCCACAGTGTCGTTGGATAACGGTTTCCTGGGTGAAGGAGAAATCAGTTACGCCGGTCCCAATGCGTTGCAGCGTGCCCGTTTGGCAGTTGATACATTGCAGCAACGACTTGAAGAGATCAACACTGACAAGGTGGGTGTCTGGCGGATTGATATTCAGGGTACGCAATCAGTCTTTCACGGGACTGGTGCCAATTCTGCCAGCCAGACAGCCGATAAAACCGAGAATCTGCCGACAGACAGCGAATACCGTGTCAGGGTTGCAATGCATAGCGATTCGCGACGCGACGCAGAACGTGCAACAGATGAAGTGTTAGCGCTTTATTGTTGCGGGCCTGCCGGTGGCTGTGGTGTTCGCCAGTGCGTGACACCACGAATTGCAACGGCTTCGGTGTTGGTGGATTGTGCCGTAGTTGAAGGTTCAGTATTTATTCGGTTCGTGGACTAGCGTTCCGGATCTGATACCGTAGTCTTAGCAACGTATTTGCCGTTTATGTGTATTCATTTTTTATTCAAGCCAAGATCTTTTTCGAGTAACACATGCAGACACGACTCTATGATATCGCACATGCCCGTGCGGGTGATAAAGGCAATTGTTCTAACATTTCGCTGATACCGTATCGCGCAGATGATTATCAGCTATTGCTGCAACAGGTAACGGAAACGCGGGTATTGGAGTGGTTTCGTTGCAAGGGTGCGACAAAGGTTATCCGTTATGAGCTGCCCTTGTTGCCAGCGTTGAATTTTGTCATTCAAGATGTGCTGGAAGGCGGAGTTAATGAATCACTGAATCTCGATAGTCACGGCAAGTCGCTGTCTTACCGTCTGTTGGAAATGTCTGTTGAAACGTCCGCAGGTACTGAGTGACACAATTTCCAATGGATAGCTGGGATGAAAATGATGAGCTTTTCGTGTTTGGCTCACTGATCGACACAGAGGTTCTGCGTTTGGTAACCGCTATGTCGCCCGATGAGCTGTCTTTTTCTGATGCCGTTGCAGAGGGGTATCGCTGTAGTAAAATTGCCGAGGACAGTTGTCCGGTATTGATCGCAAAAGATGGCTGTAATGCATCGGGCAAACTAGTGAAAGGTTTGACGCAGGAAGCGCTGCGACGGATCGTATTTTTTGAAGGTCCGGAGTACAGCCTTGATCAGGTAACCGTAAGGCGAATTCAATCGAGTTCGGAACCGGATTTTAACCGGGTGAGGACTACTGCCTGGTACTTTCGCGATGCGGGTAGCTACACAGTATTGTCAAGTGACTGGCATTATGATGTCTGGGTAGAAACTGATCGATCACCTTTTTTGCAATCCTCAGAAGTGTATATGGCTTCCTATGGCAAACTTACCGCTGAAGAAGCGGATGCTATCTGGAAAATGAATTCTTCAAACTGTAGCGATACAAAAAAATAGCAAACTTTATCAAAAAACGTCCAGATAAGAGTTGCATAAAACTAAAGCAGCACAACCGATTTATACCTCGGCCGACGAGAGGGTAATCGACTCAACATCCGGCGAATTACACTTTATGAATTCACACTACGCAACACCGCTGGATATTCCGGCTGGCATCGAAACGCTTGAAATATTGCTTGTCGATGTCAATGGCATTATCCGGGGCAAACAAATACCGGCAAGGCAGGCCAGCAAACTGTGGGACGCCGGTGATGGAGCCAGTCGCGCTGTAATGCCGCGGGGTACGTTGTTTCTTGACACGCGAGGATTTGCTCTTGATACAGTTGAGTACGGGGTGCCGGATGGTGATCCGGATCGCTTGCTCCTGAGCATACCGGATACACTCGGCCCGGTACCCTGGGCTGTAAAACCAACATGGCAAGTGCTGACGCTGGTTGCTGACGATGACAACCACCCGTGGTTTCTGAATCCGCGTTGTGTTGTAGAACACGTACGCAGTGCGTTATTGCAGCTGAAACTTAAACCAGTTGTCGCCGTTGAACTGGAATTCAGGCTGTTGAATCTCGATGGTGAAATACCTGTGGGTATTACCCGTCGAGATAACTCTGCTGGCACCAGTGAATTAAAAAATTTCAGTGGACCACAAACCTATAACTTGGATCTGCTTGCTGACTTCAGCGAATTTCTTCAGGAGGTTGAGAGTGTGTGTCATGCGCAACAGCTGCAGCTTGCAGGGATCACCAGCGAATATGCCGAGGGGCAATTCGAGATAAATCTGAAGCACAGCGCAAACATTGAACAAGCGTGTGATCAGGCCGTCTTGCTGCGACGCATCGTGCGCCACGTGGCTGAGAAATGTGGCTATTTCGCCACGTTCATGGCCAAACCAACAGTCGGTGATAGTGGTAACGGATTGCACGTTCACGCAAGTTTGCTCGACAGTGAAACCGGCGAAAACGTATTCGCATTTAGTGGTGACAACCCGGCTGATATGCCAACCGTTATGCGTCAGTCACTCGGAGGACTGCAACACCTGATGGCGGATAGCCTGGCTCTACTGGCACCGAACGGAAATTCGTTCAGGCGTTTTATCCCGGATAACTTTGCCCCTGTCCACAATGACTGGGGGTTTGATCACCGGGGTGTGGCACTCAGAATTCCCCACGAACGGGGGACCAATACCCGTATTGAACATCGTGTTGCAGGAGCAGATGCAAACCCGTATCTCGCTGTCGCTGCCGTTCTAGCCAGTATGCTTCACGGCATCGAAAGCGATCTTGCTCCCGGACCACCTACGATCGGGCAAGAGATACCGGATGATGTGATACAGCTGCCCGCGCGGTGGCGCGAATCACTGCATGCGCTTGCTGGAAGTGACGTGCTTAACAACATGCTGGGTAAGCACTTCTGCGACCTTTATCTGGATGTTAAACGTGATGAAGAGGAGCGGTTTCATCAGACTGTTGCAGCGAAAGATCATCAGCATTATCTGCGTATGATGTAGTAAACATAATCTGTTCACTTCAGTGATCTTTCGGATGGGTCAGTGCTGATCATGTTAATAGAATTATATCGCTCAGATTATATAGATCAGTTTTTATTTGCACTGAACGTGAGTATCGTGACTTCAGGTGGACAATTAAAACGAGCGTCGACAATAGTCGTTCCGCTACCGCGCGAAGTGTAGCCCTGCAGGTTATTTTTGCGCCAGCCGCCACTGCAGTATTCCCAGGGTAAATCGAGTTTATAGCGAATCGGCCGGCCGCTGGGCCAGCAGATTTGACCACCGTGCAAGTGCCCAGTCAGGTAAATGTCATAACCTCGCGCAGCTGCGCTAGCTATTAGTTCCGGGGAATGCGCCATTAGAATTGCCAGACGTGGTGCAAGGTAAGTGCGTGCACTTTCATCTTGTAGATGATCCGGCAGACAGGCACTCAGATCATCACAACGGTAGTCGCTCGGGTCATCAACCCCTGACAGAACAATCGGTATATTATTTATATCAAATTCGACCGATTCGTTGATAAGACATTGGAAGCCGAGTTGTTCCAGGTGTGGCACCAGCGTGATGGAATCATGGTTGCCTAAAGCTGCGTAGCAGTGTCCCCCTAAATTCGGAATCATCTCAGCTATCGACTCCAGTGCGGCCAGTGCCGGTGCATTACTGCCGAATGAACGGGCGCGTAAATCACCAGTGAAAAGTGTCAGATCTGCCTCTATGTCTTTTAGTCGCTCTGCAAGGACACGTGCATAATCCGGGTGGGCGTTAATGTGAAAGTCACTTAGATGCAGAATGCGCAGATGCTGAACTTCCGGTTTCGCAGCTTTTGCTGCCCGTGGCTGATCAAATTCATAATGTTCGACTTTGAGGTCCAGCGCATTGCGTTGTCCGCGACCACGCAATAGTGTCAGATGCAAAAACAACCGGAACAGAAAGCGTACAGATTTGAGCTGCTTCCACCAGGGTATTGGTTTGCTGAACTTTTGATTTCGTCTTTCTTCAATGCGTAGCCGCTTGTCCAGATGTGTAGCGCTAACGCGTTGGTCAAAGTACGTTGCCAGTTCATCGAACAACGCCGTTCTTTGCGTTACATTCTGTGTTGCATTCAAGGAATTGTCTGTTCGATCTGTCATGCCGCACTGTAACTGAGTAGGCAAACGTGTTGCAGAACCTTCATTGGTGAGTTACCAGGTTAGTTTTTTGAGGTGGCGGTTTGGCTCAGCCGGTAAACGATTACCAGTTAACTATTCAGATGAAACAGTTGTCATCTCGAGCGCTTGAGCAATCGTTTGCGGATCAGCATTGCCACCTGAGATAGTTGCAATGACAACATCGCTGTCAATTTCTATGCTGTGATAGAGTGCGGCCGCAAGAGCAACAGCACCACCTGGCTCGGCTATCACTTTCAGGCGCATCAGTGCTTGCCCCATTGCCATCAACGCCTCACGATCACTGACAACAAGGCCGGTTTTGCATTTTTCTTTTATCACAGGAAATGTCAGTTCACCGGGAGCCGGAGTCACGATCGCATCGCATATCGAAGGTTGCGAACCAGTGACGAACTGTCGGGATCCGGCGATTTGCGAACGCACAACATCATCATAGTATTGTGGTTCAACAGGACGGACGATAAAGTCCGGCGCATCACTTTCTAACGCGGTGGCAATCCCTGAGGTTAATCCACCACCACCACAGCAGACGAGTACAGTCGCCTGTTTTATTCCCAGCGATTGTGCCTGCTCAGCGATTTCCAGACCACAGGTGCCTTGTCCACAAACAACATACGGGTCGTCGTATGGTCGGATTAAATGTAGCCCGCGTTCGTTAGCCAGCTCTTCACCGAGCTTCTCGCGATTTTCACCGCCGGGACGATCGTAGAGCACAACCTCGGCGCCAAGCTGTCGTGTGTTGGCAATTTTCAGTTGCGGTGCGTCACCCGGCATTATTATTACCGCCTGTGAGCCTGCCAGCTTGGCTGCCAGTGCGACACCCTGTGCGTGGTTGCCGGATGAATAGGCAATTACCCCACGTTGAAGTATATCGGTCGACAGGGCTGACACGGCAGACCAGGCTCCGCGGAATTTAAATGATCCTGTGCGTTGCAAACATTCTGCTTTCACCAACACCCGCTTACCCGCCAGCTGGTTCAGAAAAGGACTTTCCAGCAAGGGGGTGATAAAGCTTTTACCTTTGAGCCGCTCAGCGGAAGCTCGAATCTGATCGATGGAAATGGGTATGGGTTGCTCATTCATGGACGTACAGAGGCCTTTTGTCTCGAATTGGGCTGCATTTGGCGTATTTGGGCTGTGACAAGGTTTATCCGCCGAATCGTGTAGGAGACCCGCAGCCGTGTAGTTTACGCGCAGGCGAACACCAGTGCGAATTTCTCGTTTAGCCTCCGGATGTTTGTTACAGTATTGTGGTGTCCCGACAGACTGGGGACGATGTCACGAAATCCCAGGTTTACATAAAGCAGAGGAGCTAGCTAATGAAAAGAAAATTTGTCACAAGTGCGCTGGTTAGTGGCGTGATGGCCTTGTCGGTGTCGACAGGTGTTCAGTCCGCCGGGTCGCTGAGTATTTACCACTGGTTTGAATATATTCCGCAGGAGCTGCTGGATAAATTTTCTGAAGAGCATGACGTCAAGGTGACCATGGACACCTACGATTCCAACGAAGCCATGCTGGCAAATTTAAAAGCCGGTTCTATGGGAACGTATGACGTTGCAGTGCCCGGCGACTATATGGTTGAGATTATGCGTAACGAAGGCATGCTCGACACCATCGAACCGGGTGAGTTGTCGAACTTTGACAATATTGAATCGCAGTGGGTTGATGTGGACTTTGATCCCGGTCGAAAACACTCCATCCCTTACCAGTGGGGTTCGACCAGTTTTATGGTTAACCGTGATGTTTACACAGATAATATCCGCACTACGGATATTGTGTTCTCACCACCGGAAGAACTCTCCGGCCGCATTAATGTACTGGATAGCCAGGGCGAAGTTCTGGCACTCGCATCATTGCATTTGGGTATTCCGCAATGCACCAGTGATCGTGACCAGTTGAAACAACTTAATGCATTACTGCAGGAAGCAAAACCTCATTGGGCATCATTTAATAGTGATGGTGCTAAAGACGTACTGGTCTCGGGTGACGCTGCAGTTGGCATGATCTGGAATGGCTTTGGTGCCAAAGCCCGTGAAGAAGGTGCAAACGTCGAGTATGCCTATCCGTCACAAGGCTATGTCGTCTGGATGGATAATGTGGTTCTGTTGGAAAAAGCGCCCAATCGGGACAATGCCATCAAGTTCATGAACTTCCTGCTTGAGCCCGAGAACATTGCAGCGGTGACTAACTTTGCCCGTTACACTGCAGGCGTCAAGGGTGTATCGGATCTGCTCGATGCCGATCTGAAAGCATCGCCCGAGGCGAATCCGCCTGCTGATGCACCCGCAGGTACGTTCGTTGCGGTTTGTGATGAGGCAACTCAGCGCCTATACGATCAAATCTGGACGAATCTGAAAAAGTAATCGTGTAGCATCCCTGTGACAGCGCACCTGACGATCTAAGTGTGCCGCCCTCTGTTTATTTGATGGCAATAAGTTTTTTTGAAAATTGCTGCAGGCAGAGGGCATAACTTGCTGGTTGCGCCAATGCAAGTTTAGAGCAGGCAACCGGTAGTCGCCTGGATACGCAATCAGGATACGCAATCGAGATACGCAATCGGGATAAAGAGTAGGAACAAAAGATTGCGACCGATCGTAGAGACACACTTGGCGAAACTGTGTGAAACATACGTGAGATATTCGCCACTGTGAATACGGCGATACTTCCTGAAACCTGGCCGGTGTTTTTGTTTGCTGCATTGATGTTGAACATCACACCGGGCAGTGATTTTCTCTATTGCCTGAACCAGGGTATGCACGGTGGCCCGCGGCAGGGTGTGATAGCAAGTCTGGGTATCGCCTCCGGATCGATCCTGCATTGTTTGCTTGCTGTGTCTGGCCTATCGGCATTGCTGGCCATCTACCCGTTGGCGTTTAACGCGCTGAGATGGGCAGGAGCGGCCTATTTGCTTTGGCTGGCCTGGCGTACCTGGCACACACCGGCGTTTGTTGGTGCGCCGGCAGAGTCAATCGCGCTTGATGATTTTGCTGTCTGGCGTAACGGGACGCTGGTTAATCTTTTAAATCCCAAAGTTGCGGTTTTCATTCTGGCCTTTATTCCCCAGTTCGTCGATCCACATGCCGCTCATCCGGTAGTGCAGTTTCTGGCGCTGGGCTTGTTGTTCAATTTGACCGGCACCAGCATAAACGCCTGCGTAGGTATGTCAGGTGCAACGCTGGCGCGCTTGCTTCAACGCTCAAAAAGATTGACAAGAAATTTGTCGCGCGTATCGGCAACGGTGTTTGTGCTGCTGGCTGTTCGCCTCTTTACGGAATAAACATGTTTACAACCATCGCTTCAGACGATCATCAATTGCATTTTCCTAAAGGTGAGCTGGCTGGTGGCACCTTTGTTCGGCCGTACGAGTGCCCGGAGCGCTGGACTTATATTCATGATCAGCTCAAGGCGCAGGGACATACGGAATTCAAACCGGCGCAACCATTGGCAACTGACTTATTGCAGCGCGTGCACACGCGCGACTACCTTCAGTTTCTACAGAGCGCCTGGTCCGAGTGGCAGAAAGAGGGTTTCGACGGGGAGGCGTTACCCACTGTTTTTCCAGCCAGACGTATGCAGCAACGGGTACCAGAATATATTGATGGCAAGCTGGGGTACTACGCAATGGCTATTGAAACTGCAATTACAGCCGGTACCTGGCAGGCAGCACTCAGCAGTGCCAACTGCGCAGTGACTGCGCAGGCTGAGGTCAGTTCCGGCAATCGGGAAGTGTTCGCGTTGTGTCGGCCCCCCGGCCACCATGCCGCTGCAGATCTGTATGGCGGTTACTGCTTTTTGAACAACGCGGCACTGGCAGCCGAGGGTTTTCTACACAATGGCGCGGAGCGAGTTGTCATACTGGATGTCGATTTCCACCATGGCAACGGCACGCAGGATATCTTCTACCAGCGCGATGACGTATTGTTTATCTCGTTGCACGGCGATCCTGTGCATGCATTTCCGCATTTCCTAGGCTATGCGGACGAAATAGGGGAAGGCAAGGGTGAGGGTTACAATCTGAATTTTCCGATGCCGCCGGGCACGCCGTACAGTGTCTGGTCAGAAGCGTTGCGAAATGCCTGTCGCGCGACAGAGAAGTTCAGTCCGGATGCATTGGTTGTGTCACTCGGAGTCGACACATTCGAGAAAGACCCTATCAGTTTTTTCAAGTTAACCAGCGACGACTTCACCGACTATGGTGAATTGCTGGGCCGACTGAAATTACCGACGCTGTTTGTGATGGAAGGTGGGTATGCGGTCGAAGAAATCGGTGTGAACACTGTCAATGTGTTAAATGGTTTCTCTGCAGTATCTTAACTGACTATCAATTCTTTTCCTTTGAGCGAAACGTTTCGGTAAATTCACTCATCAAGTTAATTCACGTCATCCCGCCTTCGGGCCTTGTGTTGCTGGCTATTCTGGTCATACAGTTGGGCGCTGCAATTGCAACCCACTTGTTCGCCACACTCGGTCCGGATGGCACAGTTGCCATCCGTGTATTGATCTCAGCGCTGCTGCTGCTGGCTATAAATAGAATCAGTTTTTCCTGTCTAAGCGATTCGCTGATGAGTCAATGGAAGCTGGTTGTGCCTTACGGATTGTGCATGGCTGTGATGAATCTGTTTTTCTACATGGCTATCGCGCGTATACCGTTGGGTGCGGCTGTCGCATTTGAATTTATCGGCCCGTTAAGCGTTGCCGCATTTACCTCCAAAAATTCACGCCAACTGATCTGGGTGGCGCTGGCAGCAATCGGTATATTTCTACTTTCTCCACTGTCCGGTGCGGATCTCGATACACTCGGTGTCGTGTTTGCTTTGCTCGCAGGTGCAGGTTGGGCGCTGTTTATTCTGTTGTCGAAGCAAGTCAGTACACGGATTACGGGTAATACAGGCCTGACACTTGGCATGCTCGTCGCGGCGTTTGCTCTATTGCCGTTTGCGATACCTGTGCTGCCTGCGCTATTTTCAAGTCCTGCGGTGATAATGCTGGCGTTAGGTGTTGCGGTTTTATCAACAACACTTCCGTTTACGTTGGAATATGAGGCACTGAAAAAGTTACCCGCTCGTAATTACGGTGTGTTGGTGAGCCTCGAGCCCGCTGCGGCCGCCCTGGTCGGTGCTGCATTGCTTGGTGAGCGCCTCGGCGTTAACGGGATTGTCGCTGTTGTTTGTGTGGTGGCAGCTTCAATTGGCATTTCACTGCAGCAGAAAGAGTGAAACAGGTACTTTTCTGATCTGAGCCAAATCCGGTTTAGGCTCAGATTCGTAGGTTTGTAGAGCTACAAATTGCTGTTGTACGCACTGGTACCGTATAAAGGCGCTATCTTTGCTCGAAAGCTGCTTTTTGAAATCAGAGGTTCCTTAGATATTTACAGTAAAATTTGGTAACTATCGACTACTATAGATTTACTTAGCGCTTTAACGAACGCCAGAGCTATAAAGTAATTTAGAACTAATCGATTTTTTAGAACTAAACGATATTACAAATAATCCATTATTTTCTGTTGAGCCAACACCTTATGAACCGTCGTCAATTCCTGTCGATTGCCGGAGTATCGCTTGTCGCGACCGCGCCGGTTTTTTCGAGCGAAAAGCCCGCTTACGAAAACTATACCCCTGAGCTCTATGAGTCTCTGCTTGCCAGCGGTGAGCCGTTTCTGCTCAGTTTTCACGCTAAATGGTGAAGCACTTGTCGAACCCAAAAACGCACCGTGCGTGCGTTAGTATCCGGCAATGCAGCATACAAGAAAGTCAGACTGATCAACGTGGACTGGGATACCTACCGTTCTTCTGCGGTTGTATCTGAGCTGAAGATTCCGCGACGTTCAACGCTTGTCATGTTTCGCGGCGGAAATGAGTTAGAACGAATAATCGCCGGCACATCGAAATCAAAAATCAGTCAACTTTTCGAAGCGGCTATTGCACCTGAATAGCCAAAGAAGCCGTCAGCCAGAGATCTGACAGACTCTCGGCCATCATCCTACGCCTGCGCGTAAGGTGATGGCCGCTTTGTTATAGCAGTGTTGATTATTTGTATTGTTTAGCTTCAAGTGCGCATCAAGGAATTAAAACCGTAGAGCCCGTTGTCGCGCGGGACTCAAGTGCATCGTGCGCTTTTGCGGCTTCTTTGAGTGCGAACGTTTGATTTACCGTAATGTTTACGTGGCCATTTCCGACAACATCAAACAATTCTGTTGCCATGGCACGCATTGCCGCAGGATCAGCAATGTATGTCATTAGAGTCGGCCGTGTGACGTAGAGCGATCCCTTTGCTGCAAGGGTGCCGAAGTTAAAATCGGTTACCGGTCCGGATGCGTTGCCGAAACTTACCAGCAATCCACGCGGTGCCAGACTGTCAAGCGATGCATCAAGCGTTGACGCACCGACTGAGTCATACACTACCGGTACACCTTTACCATCCGTAATCTCACGAACACGCGCTGCGACATCCTCAGTCTGGTACAAAATGGTATGGTCACAACCATTCGTTTTAGCTAGTGTCGCTTTTTCTTCGCTGCCGACTGTTCCGATAACGGTTGCACCCAAGTGCTTTAACCATTGACAGGCGATCAAACCGACGCCGCCAGCGGCAGCATGAAACAGAACGGTATCTCCGGACTTAACCGGATAGGTTTGTCTGATCAGGTACTGGACTGTCAGACCCTGCAACATCATTGCTGCTGCCTGTTCGTGAGATATTTTATCCGGCAGGTTAACCAAGGCGTCGGCACGAATAACGCGATCACTGCTGTATGCACCTATTGGCGGCGCGGCATAGGCTACCCGGTCCCCGGGTGAGAAATCGTTGACTCCTTCGCCAACCGCTGAGACGGTGCCGGATGCTTCCATGCCAACCACAGCCGGAAAATTTTCGATCGGATAAAGCCCGGAACGGAAATACACATCGATAAAATTCAAACCAACGGCCTCGTGGTGAAGCAGTACTTCACCCGGGCCCGGTGCAGGCATTTCGATATCGGTGGATTTGAACACATCGGAGCCTCCGCATGCGTCCATTGTTATTGCATAAGCCATGGCTATTTCTACCTTAAAAGTCGGATGTTTGAATCGAACGGTTCTGCCGGATTTATTAAGCTACGAGACATCGGCCGATGCTCGAGCATCAGTTTCAGCGGTTTGATCAGTCTGTTGTAATTCACGTAATCTTTCAGTCAAATATTCTCCGGCCGTGTAACGTTCCGACAAAACAACCTCTGCGCGCGGATGCAAAAACAGGGGTAATGAAATTCTTGATCGCGTTCGTCTATTGCCTTCCGGGTTGACTACTCGATGGGTTGTTGACGGGAAATAACCACCGGAAGCTTCCTGAAGCATATCACCGGTGTTGATAATCAGATTTCCAAATTCACAAGGCACATCAAGCCAGTCTTCTTTACGCGTCAGAACTTGTAATCCGGGTTCATTGGCCGCCGGCAGAATTGTCAGTAGATTAATATCTTCGTGCGCTTGTGCGCGCAATGCTTTCGTCTCATCAGGCCGGGTGATGGGTGGATAATGAAGTATTCGCAGAAGTGAATGTGAGCAACCTTCAATCATGGTTGATAGAGGTTCCGAAAAATTTGCAGTTACACTTTCCGGTGTATTCTCTTGTACCCAGCGCAACAGTTCGGTGGCAAGCGAAATGGTTTGGGCGTAATAGTCGTCTATCGTTTGTCGAAGTGCACCCGGACAGCGTCCCCAGGGATAGTAGTGGTAATACTCCTTCAGGTCACGGGTCGAGTGCCCCTTGGCTGATTCGGCTTCTGTCGTCGGGAAAAAACCGTCGAATTTTTCCGGGCAGTACAAAAATTCGTTTTTTTTATCGCTATCGAAAAACCGCTGCCAGGCATCATAAATGTGCTGCACCTGTTGTTGTTGAAGTGGATGGTTTTTGAGCACACCGAATCCCGTTTCGCGTAGCGATGCCGTGAACAGCTTTGGCGCGTCGGCGTCTGTGTAGTCAATGGTTTGCAGACTGTGCATCGGCTTCAGTATTTTTTTACCTTGAATTTTTAACTGTGAACTAAGCACTTGTTTAAAGCCTGGCAGGCATCGGGAATATACCCGAATGTAGTTTAAACAGTCTCGAGCAGTGTTTGCAGGGTATTTCTGTCTAGTTCAAATTCAGAGCCTATGTCGAGCAGTTCATCGATCGTGTGAGGATCAACATCGATACCATTGGCGTTGCGATCAGCCCGCGCCCTGATTTCAGGTTCACCGGGCAGAAGCACTTCATCAGTACCTTTCGCCGGTTTCAGGTTTTTGACGTAGTCACAAAACAGATTCGCCCGCGACTCAAAAGCACTGACATCGTCGAATGCAGCCGGATCGAGAATGACTGAAAACAATGCGTTGATAGCACCATGCGGTGTTTTTTCCGCATCGGCAGCGGTATCTCGACTGACCAATGCGCCAGCGAACAATTCGACGAACAGGCCAAGACCGGAGCCTTTGTGTTCACCAAAAGCGGTCAGTGCACCATCGCGGTTTTCAACCATCGGTGACGGATTATTTGTTGGCACACCCTCGCTGTCTATCAGGCAGCCATCCGGCATATCGACACCTTTGTTATGCGCGACGCGCGCCTTGCCGAATGCAACTTTACTGGTCGCCATATCCAGTAGTGGGGAGGCCGTGTTATTGACCGCCATTGCCATGCTGATCGGGTTGGTCGAGATGGCGCTCTCGCGTGATCCGTGTGGCGCAACGATCGAGTCGTGACCGACGACGTTGACCATATGGATAGACACGTAACCTTTACTGGCACAGTACTCGGAATAGGTGCCAACCCTGGAGACGTGGCCGGCGTTACGCATACCGAGTATGGCCACCTTGTGTTCAGGGATGGTTTTCATGGCGTGATCAAGTGATAGCAGCGCCATGTGATGTCCGAAACCTCGGCGCGCATCTACACAGGTGACAGCGCCTGTAGGCGGAAACAGATCGGGTGTTTGATTCGGTACCAGGCTGCCACCTTGTATTTGTTTGCCATACATCGGCAGCATACCGATGCCATGCGAATCGTGGCCTGACAAATTGGCGTTAACCAAATGGTCGGCAACGATAGTGGCTTCCTGCTCATCGCAACCGAACGATTTAAGGAGCGCCAGTGATAGTTGTAACAAGGAGTCTGAAGAGTATCGCATGGGGCGAATTGAATACCTCTAGTTGGTTTTATTGTTTTATCCCGTACCTGCTTGGTGACAAATTCAGGAGCGGTAAGCCTGGGTGTTTTCGTCGCTGACCGGGGTGACGTTTCCAGCCGTCTCTGTGCCGTGATAAATACCATAAGACCCCGTGGCATGTTCTCGTTGAAAGCGCGCCAACATGGAGCGAACGGGTTTTGTCTCGAAATTCTCTATCGGTAATTCCGCAATGGGCAGGCAGTGTAAATTGTTAGTCAGGTCAATAGGTGCTGTCTTTGCACGGCAGCGGTAGTACACAGCGTGACTGCCACGATCACCAAACTGGAACATCGAATACAGCATACCGGTTGAATGGTTAATTTTTCCATCTTGCAGTTCAAGGTGAAGCTGTTCAAGCGCGTTACCGGCTAAAGCCTCCGGTAACGTGCACTGGTCACCTTGTTTTCGAACGACCAGACAGTCGTCTACTTCTATCAGGTAGCCTGTGACAACATCCGGACTGGATGCATGGAGTTGTCTTGCCATTTGTTCGTGCTGCAAACTGAAATAACCTTGTCGGGAATAACCGAGAGGGTCAGATTCTTCATACTGATAATCGAGTATTTTACCGATGTAGATGGTGTGATCACCTGCATCGACTCGTTGATGGATCTTGCATTCAAACCAGGCGCAGCAATCGTTTAATAACGGACAGCCGTTATTGCCTGTGCGATGAGATGCCTTTTCAAACCGGTCACCATCGTAAGCAGCAAATGTATTGGATACATCTTGTTGGCTGGATGACAAAATATTGACCGCGAAATGCTGTGCCTGCTCGAATGCTTCGAGGCAATTGAGCGTATTGGAGAGGCAAACCAATAACAGGGGAGGGTCGAGCGAGACTGACGTAAATGAATTTGCGGTAAATCCCACAGGTGTGCCATCAGACGCGCTCGTTGTCACAACCGTAACACCGGTCAAAAAGGTGCTGAAAGCGGCGCGTAGTTGTTGCTGGTCGGTCAAGATATGTCTGCCTGTCTTGTGAGTAAGCCTGTTGCTACAGTCAAATAGACGCCTTTAGTATTTGTGTAGAAGTTTAGCAGCAGATTAGTTCAAATCGGTGGCGTAGGTTTGTAAGACGTTCAGTGGTATGACTTCAAGCGCTTTCAGATGTGTTGATGTGAGGTACACACGCGGTGCGCATCCTGCTTGCTCGGCCTCCAGCCAGCGAGCCGCGCAAAGGCACCATTTATCACCGTCTTTCAGGCCGGGGAAGTTGAACGCCGGTACAGCGGTTGTCAGGTCGTTGCCTTTTGACTTTGAAAAATCGAGAAACGCTTGGGTCACTGAGACGCATACTGTGTGCGACCCGTAATCACCCGCACCGGTGTTACAGCAGCCATCACGGTAAAAACCCGTTAACGGATCAGAGCTGCAGGGTTGCAGCGGCTCTTCGTACACATTTACCGGATCTTCCTGACCCGGATGTTGCTGATCGGTGGTTTCCATCTTTTGGTGGTGTTTCTGTGTCATATCAAGTTTCCCTGTAAACAAGCAGCTAACAGAAATTGACGCCCGCCTGCTGCATAGCGTCTCTTGCAGCCTGCAAAGAACTTTGGTTATCAATTGCCCGGCAAGCCTGCTCGATAACGTAGGTGTCAAACCCGTTTCTGCTAGCGTCCTCGGCTGAAAAGCGTACACAAAAATCGGTGGCCAGACCGCAGCAGAATATTCGCCTTATCTCACGCTCCTGCAGATAACCTTTCAACCCGGTAGGTGTAGTTTTGTCATTTTCATAAAATGCTGAATACGAATCGATAGATTTTCTGTATCCCTTGCGAATAATCATATCAGCACTGTCTGTTTGCAATGCTTCGTGAAACTCGGCACCCGGACTGCCCTGTACACAGTGATCAGGCCAGAGGGTTTGCTCGCCATATGGCATGTCGATAACAGAAAAGGGTTCTGCATCGTCATGGCTGGATGCAAAGCTCTTGTGTCCCGGCGGGTGCCAATCCTGGGTGAGGGCAATGTGAGTAAAACGCTGCATGAGTGAATTAATTTCGAGCACCACAGCATCGCCGTCAGGGACCTCCAGCGCACCACCGGCGCAAAAGTCGTTCTGCACATCGATAACCAACAGTAGATCGTCGGGTTGAACGTCAAGTGAAGCCATACCTTTACCTTTTGAAATTCCCCTGCATCGACTTTTCTGCTTTGCCGCTGCGCCCATGATAGCGCGGTCGCCGGATAGTTGTCTCGCCTCTACAGCAGGCACATCTATGGGGTGCGAAAGGTTGTGCCGGGAGGGTAGAATGACATATCGGTGGTGTTTAGATGCGCAATTTTTAGCGCTTCCCCCTGAATGCCGGACAATTACAGACAAAGTGATCAGAAATGATGCAAAAAGGCGGATTCAACGGCGTAGTGACGCCGGTATTGACACCCTTCTCGGATGATGGATCGATTGCTCAGGATTTATATTTTTCTCATTGCCGGGAGATGCTGGCCAGTGGCAGTCATTACCTGTCGCCATTTGGAACGACCGGTGAGGCATTGAGCGTATCGGTTGCTGAGCGATGCGATCTACTGGAAAAAATTGTCGCTGACGGTGTTGCAGCCCCCAATCAGTTAATGCCCGGAACGGGCATGTGTTCACTGGACGATACGCTGTTGGTGACCCGTCATGCGCTGGATCTTGGTTGTGCAGCCGTTATGACGCTGCCACCGTTTTTCTATCCTTCCCCGGGTGACGATGGTTTGTTCAATTATTTTGCTGCGCTGGTTGAAGCGACTGCGCCATCGAATCCGAAAATTTGCCTCTATCACATACCTCAGAATACGCAGGTCGGATTCAGCCCGGCGCTAACCGCCCGGCTCAACGAGGCGTTTCCGGAATCGGTTGTTGCCTATAAAGACAGCTCCGGCAGTTGGGAAAATACAGAGGCCGTGATGGCGGCAGCTCCCGGAATTTCCGTTTTCCCGGCATCAGAAAGCAGTTTGGTTAAAGCGATTCCATTGGGTGCTGCCGGCTGCATTTCTGCAACATGTAATGTCAATGTGAAGCAGATTCGTCGTGTGTATGACGCACTTTGCGCGCAGGATGAAGCATCCATCGCACCCGAACTTGACGCGCTCGATCAAATTCGAAATACCATTGCACAGGCGGGTCTTATCCCGACATTGAAAAGTTTGCGAGCAGCGCAAGCCGGTGATGCGCGTTGGTTAAACATGAGGCCGCCACTCGGCAATGCTGACAAAAAGGCAGATGCATCAATCGGCAAGAAGTTACTCGCAGAGCTTCCACTTTGAAGCGCGAGGATACGATCAACACTATTCAAAACCCGGGCAGATGCTTGGGTTTAACGATTCTGCTATGACGCGTTTGTTATGAAAACTGGCGAAGCGATAGTTTCACTGTTGAACGACTACGGTGTTCGTCATGTGTTCGGTATACCCGGTACACACAGTATTGAGCTATACAGGGCACTCGAGCACAGCCCGATAGCGCACGTATTACCCCGGCACGAGCAAGGTGCAGGCTTCATGGCGGATGGGTATGCCCGACTTACCGGCGAGCCCGGCGTCTGTTTTGTTATTACAGGCCCTGGCGTGACGAACCTGTCAACAGCCATGGCACAGGCGTGGTCAGACTCCGTACCATTGCTTGTTATATCGCCCATTAATGACCTCGAAGTTCGATCTGAGGATAACCTACCGTCCTATCAGGGCCGTCTTCACGAGATACCGGATCAGTCGCGGGTCACCGCACCCTTTTCTGCCTTCAGTTGTGTTGCTGAAGATCAGTCTGATGTTGAACAGCTGATACACAGAGCATTTAATGTTTTCCAATCCGAGCGACCGCGTCCGGTGCATATTCATGTGCCTTTGTCTGTGCTCACAGCAGATATTGAGAACCCCTGGCAATTACAACCTGTCAGTTCGATAGATACTGATCTATCCGATTGTGTAACCGAAGTGATCGAGTCGTTCGCTGCTGCACAAAACCCGGTGATTGTCGCCGGTGGTGGTTGTCGGTTTGCGGCCGAACATCTGACGTTGCTGGCGGAGCGGTTATCCGCGCCGGTCGTCACATCGGTTGCCGGTCGTGGTGTCATTCCGGGGTCTCATCCGTTGTGTGCCGGTGCTCAACTGGCTTCGACTGCTTGTCAGGAGTTGATCGCTGACTCTGATTTACTATTGTCTGTTGGCTGTGAGTTATCCGAAACGGATTGTTGGCAGGCAGTACGTTTACCTGAAAAACAACTCTGGATAAATATTGATCCCGCTGTACCGTTTAAACATGTATCGACAAGCAGTCAGTTAAAAACCTTAGTCGCCGATGCGCGCATTCTGTTACCAGCGTTGTGCTCGGCTCTGTCCGAACGTGAACCGGAACGTGCGGAGGTTGTACAAGCGTATAAACGGACAACGCAGGTGCGAAAGCAACATCTCGATGAACTACAACCGTTTGAACGAAAGCACTGGCGTGTACTGACTGAGGTGACCAAACATTTGCCGCAATCTGCAGTGGTGACATCTGACATGACGCAACTTGCTTACACCGCTTGTAATTATCTGCCTTTGCAACAAGCTAACAGTTGGTTTCACCCGAATGGTTATGGGACACTGGGTTATGCATTGCCGGCAGCAGTCGGTGCAGTGTTGTCAAGAGCAGATACACCCGGGCTCGTTATTGTTGGTGATGCTGGCTTTCAGTACACGTGTGCAGAACTTGCCGTAGCTGTTGAACATCGTCTGCCGCTTGTCGTGCTTTTATGGAACAACGATGCGTTGCAGCAAATCGCGGATGACATGACTAACGCAGGCATTACACCAAATGCCGTTGTGCAACAAAACCCGGATTTTGAAAAGCTGTCACTGGCAATGGGTGCCGACTACAAACACGTCAAAGGCATCAGTGATCTGGGGCAGGCCTTGCAGGATGCATTCAGTTTGCAAACGCCAATCTTGCTTGAATTGCATCAATCCACGGTGTAAGCGATTGACTGTTGGCTGCGACTTCAGTAACCAATACAAACAAATTACAGTCAATAAAGTGAGTCCGTTGCACCGATTTGCACCGGCTTGCATCGTTTGGCTGACTTACCAGTTTTAGCCTTTTATCGATTGAGGTTTTGGCTGTAGTAACATATACGGCACACCTCGGAACCAGAATTTGTCGTAGTTCACATATTCTGATTTATTTCCTGCAATGTCACAATTCTCGCTATCCCCCACCACGTGTTGGCTGTGATAATTACCACTCGTTAGAACTTCACTAGCACCCGACTACTCTCTCGCTATTACGTTAGTTGTGTCGTTTTTCCTGGAGCGGGTCGCACAGCGCTTACAGTAACGATGTTGATCATTCGGATTGAAGCATACAATCCTCCGGATCAACCCAGTTAAGTCTGGTTAAATTGCTATGAATGCGTAGTGCAGTTTGTTGTATAGGTGAAACAGCTTTTGCTTTTTTTATATTCGAGCTGTGCCTGCTTAGTTGTATTGCTAGAAAAAATAATTGTTAGAAAAGAATGTTTGGTGATCACCCAGTGAAAAACGTAATACAAACCAATAAGCTGTTGCTGATTGTCTTTTTCTCGGCCTTGTTGTCATCTGTGTCTGCTCAGGAGACACCGTTCCGGGCAACACAACAATTCAACGGTGAAAGTTCAACCCTTATTCTTACCCGCATAACACCTCGACGTAGCTGGGCTGACAGTTATTCGCACAATGGACAGTGTTACTGTGATTCGACGTTTGATCACGGTGCTGGTGATCTGTTGGTACAAACTCCGGCTGGTACCCGTACAGTGCGTCAGGTTTGTCGGGTAATCGGTCCGGGTCCAGGTAAGAACAACAATCCGATATACAACGATGTCCAGTGTGGTCACGGACCACCGAACAACGCAGGCGATGAACAGATTTGCCCGGGACGTGTTGACCAGGGCGCTAGTGGTTGTTCGGTAATCGGCCCGACCTGGAACCTGTCGCGTTTCTTTTCTGCACCTGCACCACAACCAGCACCACAACCAGCACCGCAACCTGCACCACAACCTGCACCGCAACCTGCACCAGAGCCGATCGGAACTACCGAGGAACCGGTGCAGCCGAACACGGCTAGCCAGACAGATATTGCAGAGCCGCAAACTGAAACAGCGCTGGCTGCTCAGTCTGCAGCGGCTGATGTACCGCCGGTATTCGAGGCAATGGCACGTAATCTAGTTATTCAAGTTGGCGATCAACTGAGTGCTCAGGTAAACGCAACTGATTCGGATGGCACGGTGCCGGCAATCTATCTGAGTTCTGCTCCGAATGGTGTGACACTGGACGATAACGGTGATGGCAGCCGTTCGCTTCGTTGGGCCCCTTCGCCTGAGGCTGTGGGCATGCATACTCTTATGCTGACGACTGCAGACGCTGACAGCCCGGATCTTAAGTCCGATATTGAGTTGACTGTTGAGGTCCGTTCATCATCGGTTGTTGAAGTTGTCGAGGCAGTGGCTAATGACCCGGTTGTAAACAGTGTATCAGTGCTGGTCGATAGCACGACGCAATCTACTGATCGCGTCCGGATTCATGTAGAGGGCGCGGGTATCATTGTGGTCGGTCGTACGATCAATTTGCAGATATCAGTTTTAGGCACAGACGGTGTTTTACCATCGCTCGACGCGATAGGTTTACCTGACGCGGCAACCCTGACGCAGAATGCTAACGGTTCCTACACTCTGAATTGGACGCCCGATCGCGAGCAAGTCGGTGTACATGACATGCGCCTGCGGGCTACCGGTCGCGATGCCTCGGATGAATCTACTGTTCGTTATGTCAGGCTTGTTGTTGTCGAAGATGCGAGTCAGAACAGAGCCCCTTCAATCGATGCGGTGAGTGAGCAGCAGCTGTTTGTGAATCAACCCTTTGAGAAAATCATTTTGCCTGTTGACCCGGAGGGTATTGCACCGGCATTACAGGTGATGAATGCACCGGCCGACGCTACCTTTGAGGATCTGGGTGATGGCAACCGTGTGTTTCGCTGGACGCCCGGTGCGGATGATGTTGGTGACCGCGAACTTACCTTTATAGCGATTGATCACGATGACCCTTCATTGAGCACCAGCCTGCAAGTCCTGCTAAGGGTGTCACCCTGACGACAGGTGTGTTGACCCCGGGCGGATAAATCCCGGGGTTGGCTATTGCACCCGATAGCTGCTGTGGATCTCCTGTTCTCGGGCGGCCAACGCTATAACTCCAAAGTGGGTGCATAGACTGTTGCACCGCGTTTGTGACGGCGACGGAATCCCTCAACAGAATGCCATTCTTTACCTGAAATCTGATCAACTCAAGCGGCTGCCTGGCCGCAAACGCGCCTTTCCCAAGCAAATCAGTGTATTAATAGAGTAAATGCAACAGTCTATGCAGTCACTTTGCTATAGCTCGTGATTTGACCGTTTCAGCAGTACACTATGCTACTGCCGGGAACGTCAGCTGTTTATTGGTGGCCTGTCCTGTCCGCATCCCTTAGTGTATTTACCCTTGTGTTTAGGGTTACCAACAGTTTGAACGGTCATGCATCTGATAGCCCCCTCTATATTGTCTGCTGACTTTGCCCGGTTGGGCGAAGAGGTAACTGATGTAATCAACGCAGGTGCCGATTGGATACATTTTGATGTTATGGATAACCACTATGTACCGAACCTGACCATCGGTCCGGCCATAGCTGAATCCATCAAGCCTTATTGCAAGCATGCTGATGGCTCACCTATACCACTGGATGTCCATTTGATGGTGCAACCGGTTGACCGTCTCGCGCTTGCATTCGCAGCCGCCGGAGCGGATATCATTACATTTCACCCGGATGCCGAAACCCACGTCGACAGAACACTGCAACTGATTCGCGATCAGGGTTGCCAGTGCGGACTGGTATTTAACCCTGCCACACCACTGGATGTGCTCGACTGGGTGATCGACAAGGTTGACGTCATTCTGTTGATGAGCGTTAACCCCGGTTTTGGTGGCCAGACCTTTATTGAACCGGTCCTTGAAAAAATCAAACAGGTACGAAACCGCATTGATGCAAGCGGGCGTGCGATTCGGCTCGAAGTGGATGGCGGCATCAAGGTCGACAATATTGCCTCGGTTGCGGCAGCCGGTGCGGATACATTTGTAGCCGGTAGTGCGATTTTCAACCAACCGGATTATTCAACGGTGATCGCGCAAATGCGTTCAGCGCTTGAAACAGTGGGTTGAAAACGCTGTCCACCCAACAACCATCCCGTTTTCTGCCTTGTTTTCTGCCTTGTTTTCTGACTAAGAGGCGTTATCAGTGGTGTTTCGAATAAATGTATTATTAGGCTGTTAAATTATTGGCTCATCTTGCGGTAAGATATTGATAGCGCGCGTTGCTTTGCCGGTCCCTAAGCGGTCAATAACAATGCGTCTGTCATTACTTGGAGGACACAATGAAAAAACTGTTACAACTAACCCGGCTATCACGCTTCGCTGCTGTTGCAACGCTCTCCGGTTTATTTACTTTCACATCGGCACACGCTGCTGACTTTGAATTCAATCTGCAGAGCTTTTTGCCAGCTCAAGCCACTATCCCTGCAAAAATAATCGATCCGTGGGCAGATAAAATTGAAGAAGCATCGGGTGGCAAAATAAAAATTAATCGCTTCCCGTCAATGCAACTCGGCGGTAAACCTCCGCAGCTTATTGATCAGGTCATTGATGGCGTTATAGATATGACATGGAATGTTGTCGGGTATACACCCGGACGTTTCCCTTCAACCGAAGTTTTTGAACTTCCGTTTCTGGTCAACGATGCAGTGCCTGCCTCTGCGGCATTCTGGACCATGCTCGATGAGGACATCGCGGCAAGAGAATTCGCTCAGGTGAAAGTGCTGGGTGGTTGGGTACATGGACCGGGTGTTATCCACTCTAACAAAGAAGTCAATACACCGGCCGACTTTAACGGCATGAAAATCAGAGGAGCGTCGCGACAAGTCAACGCGCTGTTGAAACAGCTTGGTGCGACTCCTGTCGGCATGCCGGTACCCGCAGTGCCGGAAGCGCTCTCTAAAGGGGTTATTGACGGCACAACTATTCCCTGGGAAGTAACACGCGCACTGAAGGTGCCTGAGCTGGTTGAAAATCACACTGAGTTCACCGGACCGATGATGTACACAGTCACGTTTGTTCTGGTGATGAACAAAGACAAGTACAACGCGTTGCCCGATGACCTGAAAAAAGTGGTTGACGAAAATTCAGGTATGTCTTTTTCCACTTTCGCGGCAGAAGTCCAACAGGGCGCTGACGGTCCTTCACGAGATCTGGCCGTGGAAAAAGGCAACAATATCGTGACCCTTGATGAGTCTCAGTCACAAGCCTGGGCTGCTGCTGCTGCACCGGTCACAGACACCTGGGTGTCTGAGATGAAAGATCGAGGTCTTGATGGTAGCGCTATGATTGAGCGGGCAAAAGAACTGATGGCCAAGTAGGTTTGTATAGTTAATCTATCTGTTTAAGCCTTTATGCCTGGCAGGCGCATAGCTTGCTGACGCCCGGTCTATCCGGGCGTCCTTATTTCCAATCACAAACTTTGTCTTAATCCGATGCACAGATTCATGCTGACAATAGCACGCTCAATGGCGTTTGCTGGCGGCCTGGTTTTGACAGCATTGATTGTGCTGGTCTGTATATCTGTGCTGGGGCGTGGTTTGAATTCGCTTTTGCACGGACCGATCGGATCGATCGCACCTGAGTTTGCTGCCAAAATGCTTGCGCTCGGGGTCGGTCCGGTCAACGGTGATTTCGAAATCGTTGAAGCAGGGATTGCCTTCGCAATTTTTGCTTTCCTGCCTTTGTGCCAAATTACATCCGGACATGCGACGGTTGATATTTTTACAGCCCGTATACCCGAGGGCGGCCGACGGTTTCTGGCAGCGGTGATCGAATGTGTATTCGCTGCTGTTCTGGTGATCATCGCATTGAAGTTATACGAGGGCATGGAATCCAAGCGGCGTTACGGTGAAACGACATTCCTGTTGCAGTTTCCGATCTGGTGGTCTTATGCAGCCAGTTTATTTGCAGCAGTCATCGCGGCGGCTATGGGCGTTTATATGGCCATCGTTCGTGTGCTCGAGCTTTTTATGATGCGCCCTGTGCTACCGGTTGATACGGAGATGGATTCTTGAGCAATCTTGAAATCGGTTTCCTGTCGTTTCCAGCACTGATGATATTGATCTTCATTCGCGTACCCATTGGTCTCGCGATGTTTCTTGTCGGGCTGTTCGGTTTGTACTTTGTGACGGGCAATTTCAATATCCCGCTGGCCCGGTTAAAAAGTGAAACCTTCACAACGTTCTCCAGTTATTCACTGTCAATCGTACCCATGTTTTTGCTGATGGGGCACTTCGCGACGCTCGGTGGAATGTCGAGCGCTTTGTTTAAAGCGGCAGAAGGTTTTCTCGGGCATCGCAAAGGTGGGGTGGCAATGGCAACTGTCGGTGCCTGTGCAGGCTTTGGTGCTATTTGCGGATCGTCGCTTGCTACCGCTGCAACAATGGGGCGCGTAGCTTTACCAGAGCTGCGGCATTATGGCTATGCGGGCGGGTTTTCAACCGCAACAGTAGCGGCTGGTGGCACTCTTGGTATTTTGATTCCGCCGTCTGTGGTTCTGGTTATTTATGCGATTCTGACAGAACAAAACATAGCTAAGTTGTTTCTTGCAGCCTTCATCCCCGGTTTGCTTGCCGCGCTCGGTTATGTCATTGCAATCTCGATATACGTTCGGCTGCACCCCGATGCAGCCGGTACACGCCCACCCATTCCTGTCAAAGAACGTTTTCGAGCCTTATTGAAAGTCTGGCCGGTGCTGTTTGTTTTTCTTCTGGTTGTCGGTGGTATCTACCTCGGTTGGTTTACACCGACTGAGGGTGCTGCAGTAGGCGCGGCAGGCACAGGATTAATCGCGTGGCTTAATGGGGGTCTTAATCGCACGACATTATTTGAAAGCTACCGTGTCACCGCCAAATCCACGGCAATGATATTTTTTATTGTGCTCGGTGCTGCTTTTTATAACGGATTTCTTGCACTGACTCAGGTGCCTCAGGAACTATCATCGTTTGTGGTCAGCCAGGGGCTTAATCCATGGATGATCCTGGTCATTATGCTGGTGTTTTATCTGGTGTTTGGCTGCCTGATGGATAGCCTATCGATGATACTGCTGACGATTCCGATTTTTTTCCCGGTCGTCATCGGATTGGATTTTGGTATGCCTGAGGAACACGTGGCCATCTGGTTCGGTATTCTCGTGCTTATCGTCGTCGAAGTAGGGCTGATAACACCTCCAGTAGGTATGAACCTTTTAATCATCAATACCATGGATAGCGACACTCGGGTTGTTGATACCTATAAGGCTGTCGTCTATTTCGTCGGTTCAGATATTGTTCGCGTTATTCTTCTGGTGCTGTTTCCGGGTATTACGTTATTTTTTCTCCGGTTTTTTAATTAAGAGATTTTTAAAACGGTCTTTTACGTTTACGTCTTTCCTAGAGGGCGCTTGTTATGACAGATAACAGCAATGCGGCATGCTGGTTTGTAGACCGGCATCTAACTGAGGGGCGTGGTGAAAAAGATGCCTTCCGTGAATCGTCCGGTTCACGTCGCTTGCAAACTTATGTGGACTTAGCGCTTCGTTCATCGCAAGTTGCTGGTGCCTTTAAACGAGCCGGTGTTCAACGCGAAGAACGTGTTGCCTGTCTGGTGCTTGATCAGATTGAATACCCGGAAATATTCTGGGGTGCGCTAAAAGGCGGCGTCATTCCTGTTCTATTGAACACACTTTTATCTACCGATATATACGATGTGATACTGCGCGACAGCCGCGCAACCGTTCTGATGGTGTCAGCAGAACTCTGGTCAGTGTGTGAGCCGGCATTGAAAGACAACCCCTACTTGCGCACGATTGTGTTTATTGGTGATGATGCACCGGATGGCACATTGTCGTACGAATCCTTCATGGCTGATGCAGATGAACTCCCGGCAATTGAAGTTTCGGCTGACGAATGTGCCTTCTGGCTCTATTCATCCGGATCCACCGGTCAGCCCAAAGGTGTTCGTCATGTACACGGGGCGCTTAAGGCAACCGCAGAGACCTATGGCCGGCAGGTGTTGGGGATAGTTGAAGACGATCTCGTTTATTCTGCAGCGAAAATTTTCTTTGCCTATGGCCTTGGTAATGCCGTGACATTTCCATTGTCGGTCGGTGCGACAACACTTCTTTATAACGCCCGTCCGACGCCGGACGCGGTGCTTGAGATTCTCGAGCACGACAAGCCAACACTGTTTTACGGTGTACCGACCCTGTATGCAGCGACCGTCAGTGAATTAGAGAATCGTTCGAGCGCTACCCACAATTTGCGACTCTGTGTTTCCGCGGGTGAGGCACTGCCTGCTGCGGTCGGTGAGTCGTGGAAACGCTTAACCGGTGTCGACATTATCGATGGTGTTGGCACAACCGAGTTGTTGCATATATTCCTGTCCAATAGCCCGGATAACATTCAATACGGTACCTCGGGTACGGCAGTTCCGGGTTATGAGCTGCGTTGTGTTGATGAGAACGGGGACGATGTATCGACCGGCAGTATTGGTGAGCTGATAGTGCGGGGTGAATCGGCTGCTGAGGGGTACTGGAACCAGCGCCATAAGTCACGCACGACCTTTGAGGGTGAATGGACACGCACTGGTGACAAGTACGAGATCTCGGAGGGCGGGCGTTTCATCTACTGTGGCCGCACAGATGACATGTTTAAGGTATCCGGTATATGGGTCAGCCCGTTTGAGATAGAGCAGGCGCTGGTAACGCACCCGGATATTGTTGAGGCAGCTGTCGTCGCAGCGCGCGATGAAGAAGGGCTGGAGAAGCCCAAGGCGTTCGTTATCGTCAAACCTGACACAAACGTTGATGATCTTGAATCGTCTGTAAAAGATTTTGTCAAAGAGAAAATCGGTAAATGGAAATACCCGCGCTGGATTGAAGTCGTCGATAGCTTGCCGAAAACGGCAACCGGAAAAATCCAGCGCTTTAAACTGCGTGATCCGGCTTAATTCAGATGCAGACTTTGAAATGCAGAATTTAGCCTCTGCAGTAATGGAGTAACGGAGCAATGGAATACCCTAGTTACGGAGTAGAATGACCGCTGCTGCACAATTCAACTGGCCGAACGAAGTGACTACAGACACTTCTGCTACGAACGCGCATACGAGAGCACATACGAGAGCACATACGATCGGTAGCATCCAGGTTGATGGTGGCGTACTCGAGTGCGCTGCCTGGGGTGCTGCACCGGACGATTCACTCGCGCTGGTGCTGTTACATGAAGGTCTCGGCTGTGTTGCATTGTGGCGTGATTTCCCGTCACTGCTTGCGCAAAACACCGGTTGTAGTGTGTTTGCGTATTCCCGTTTCGGTTACGGCCAGTCTGATGCGTGTGCGTTGCCAAGGCCACTCGACTACATGACGCGCGAAGCAACCGATGTGCTTTCACAGGTGCTTGATGCAGCCGGCATTAAACGCTGTGTACTTGTCGGGCATTCTGATGGTGCGACTATTTCTGCGATCTACGCCGGATCAGTGATTGATCACCGCGTCCGGGGTGTTGTATTGATAGCCCCGCATTTTTTTACCGAACCGTTTGCACAAGAGGCGATTCGACAGGCGAAGGTACAGTTCGACACGGCTGATCTGAAACCCCGATTGGCTAAATACCATAAGGACGCAGAGGTGGCTTTCAGGGGGTGGAACAACGCATGGCTTGATCCGGCCTTTGAGGCTGACTGGGATGTGTCTGATGTTATTGATTATATCCGCGTGCCGGTACTGGCGATTCAAGGTGATCAGGATCAGTACGGCAGTCATGCTCAGCTTGATGTGCTCGAGCAACGACTGTACTCGCCGCTCGACATACGGATGATCGACAATTGCAAACATTCCCCGCACATTGAACACTCGGAACTCAGTTGTCGTCACATAACGGAATTCGTTGATCGCTTGATCCGTATAGAAAATGAACACTGAGGATTCAATAAAGTTGCCAGCGTATGCGCATGTTCCGGGTGTCAACGCGCGTCACGATGAGGCAGAGTTTGAACAGATCTGTCAAAGTGTTGAAGGGGTGGCTTTACACCAGTTACCAAATACCGCTGCGTGGCAATACGGTTTGGCTTTTTTTGAAAACGAATTTTACTGGGAAGCACATGAGGTGCTTGAATCTGTCTGGATGGCTTGCCCGCCGAATTCAGCAGAGAAACTTTATGTACAGGCGTTGATTCAACAGGCCAACGCCGGGTTAAAGCGCAAGATGGGCAGGGCATCCGCGGCCGATCGGCTGGACAAGGAAGCACAACGTTTGTACGCAGAAGCCGAGCAGCGTATGCCGCAAGGGCTGTTTAAAATTTCCCCGGAACAGTAGCGGATCAACAACGGATTAATAGCGGATCAACAACGGATTAATAGCGTATGAACCATAGCTCTTATTATATGTATACAAAAGGTACGGGTGTCGAATGAAAAAGTATCAGCACTTTATTAATGGTGAATACGTCGATCCACTCGCGGGTGAATGGTTTGAAACGCGGAACCCGTACACCGGTGAGGTGTGGGCTGAAATTCCGAAAGGTGATGCCGCAGATGTTGACCGTGCTGTGCAGGCTGCGCGAGAAGCCATGTACAACGGACCGTTTTCGAAGATGAATGCCACTGCAAGAGGCAAGCTGTTGTACAAAGTCGGTGAACTGCTTGAGAACCATACGCAAAGATTGGCAGAGCTTGAAGTACGCGATAACGGTAAGCTCATTGCTGAAATGGCTGGTCAGTTAAATTACATGCCGGAGTTCTGGCGTTACTATGCTGGTCTTGCTGATAAGGTTGAAGGTTCGGTTGTACCGATTGATAAGCCGGATCACTTTGCTTTCAAGACCCGCGAGCCGGTGGGTGTTGTCGGTGCGCTGGCTGCCTGGAATTCTCCGTTGATGTTTGTTGCCTGGAAAGCAGCACCGGCTATCGCCGCAGGTTGTTCGATTGTTATAAAACCGTCTGAATACACATCTGCATCAGCGCTTGAATTTGCAGAGATAATAAAAGAAGCAGGATTCCCACCCGGTGTGTTTAATGTGGTGACCGGGTTCGGACAGGACGCAGGTGCTGCATTAGTCTCGCACCCTGACGTTGCCAAAATATCGTTTACCGGCTCTGATACCACCGGTGCAAAACTGTATGCTGTTGCCGCTGCACAAATGAAACGTGTATCGATGGAGCTTGGCGGCAAATCACCGAACATTGTGTTTGACGATGCCAACCTCGATGCTGCTGCCTCTGGTGCAGTATCCGGTATTTTTGCGGCAACTGGCCAGACCTGTATCGCAGGCTCCCGTCTTATGGTGCACAACCGTGTCAAGGATGAGTTCACCGAGAAGTTACTGAAACTGGCTCGCACCGCACGTCTTGGGGACCCGATGTCGTATGACACCCATATTGGACCGGTTGCCACACCACCGCAGTATCAGAAAATTCTCGACTACATCGATATTGCCAAAAATGAGGGTGCGAATCTGTTGTATGGCGGTTCGCCGGCAAGCGGAGGTGATTTAAAGGGTGATCAGTTTGTTGAGCCGACCATCTTCAGTGACGTCAGTAATGATATGCGCATTGCGCAGGAAGAGGTGTTCGGGCCAGTGCTGTCCATACTCGGTTTCGATGACGAAGAAGAAGCCATACAAACCGGCAATGATGTTGTGTACGGGCTTGCTGCGGGTGTCTGGACGCAGAATATCGGCCGTGCAATACGCATGTCGCAAGCACTGCGTGCGGGAACAGTTTGGGTTAACACTTACAGGGCGGTTAGCTACATGATGCCGTTTGGCGGCATGAAGCGTTCAGGTCTTGGTCGGGAGAACGGTATGGAAGCCATTGATGAGTACCTGGAGACGAAAGCGGTTTGGATAAACACATCCGACGAGTTTCCGGCTAACCCGTTTGTTATGCGGTGAGATCACCTGAGATATGAGCAAACGCATCGATTTTCAAACCTCACCTGATCAGTACCGTCATTGGCGTGTTGACTATCGCGATGATGTCGCCTGCCTGTACATGGATGTTGATGAGAGCGCCGGGCTAATGGGCGATTACGCGCTTAAACTCAACTCCTATGATCTTGGCGTTGATATCGAGCTGGCGGATGTTGTTCAGCGCATGCGTTTTGAACACCCGGAAGTGCGGGTTGTTGTGATGCAATCTGGCAAGTCGAATGTTTTCTGTGCGGGTGCCAATATTCGAATGCTCGCTGGTGCGAGTCACAGCCACAAGGTTAACTTCTGCAAGTTCACAAATGAGACCCGCAATACCTTCGAGAACGCCGAAGCCGATTCGTCGCAGAAATACATGGCCGCCATCAAAGGTGC
>CALFCF010000014.1 GCA_937951345.1 uncultured Granulosicoccaceae bacterium | reverse complement strand
ACTCAAGATTAAAGCAGCTCTCATGGACTGCATTAGAAATTATATTGCGGAAGAGGGTATCACTCAGCAAGAAGCAGCTGATCGTATGGGTGTTCAGCGTTCCCGTATAGGTGATATTTCTAGAGGCCATATCAGTGTATTCTCAATAGATGCCCTAGTTGCAATGGCTGCACGCGTAAACTTACATCCAGTGAAAATTGCGGCCTAAAAATAAGCTAACAAGGCCTTGCAGAGCGACATCGCACGCGCTGTCCATTTGTTTGCAGCTCGCAAGTTCGCTATGTTCGCACACAAATGGCCAGCACATGCAATGCGCCTGAAGGCGGCGTTATGCGCTTAATTCCTAAACATTCAGTGCCGTAATCTTAATGTTGTAGTTTTTGAAATCTGCCAGCAATAGCTCTTTATAAACCGGTATGACGTTGTACGTCCTGCTGATTTCGCGTGCATTGTTAATCATGTGTTCGCGTTTCTGGTCGTCATCAAATAACGTGATAAGCGCATCGACAGCCGCGGCTGCATCATTTGCTACCATTAACGCCTCTGCTTCACGCAATGTGGATATTTCAGCATCAAAATTGTGGGTGTGTGGTCCGCTGACAATCGCGCACCTGGACCGCGCGGGTTCAAGCACGTTGTGTCCGCCAACAGGTACAAGTGATCCTCCGGTAAATGTGACACCCGCAAACCGATAGAACCGTTGTAGTTCTCCAAGCGTGTCAGCCACGTAGATTCGGGTTTCAGGGTCTACTGTTACAGTGTTGTTGTACTGGCTGTCAGGTTGCTGACTACGAAGGACGATGTTATTGCACAGCGTGCCTAGACTAGTTGCCAGTTTCTCGCCGCGCTCAGGGTGACGCGGTACGATCACCAACAGTTCTTTTCGATTGCGGGTAATCCATTCTTTACACAGCTGATACTCTTCGTCTTCGTGCGTAGATGCCAGAAGACAATATTCTCTTGACAAGGGAGGGGTTGTCTTGTCAGCGTTTTTATCATCAGTCGATAAAGATACGTCGTTTTTAAGATTACCACCGATCTCTATCGGGGGTGGTACGTTGCTGGTGGTATTTGCAGACACGTTGCCTGATAACAGTTGTTCGATAGCCGCCTGATCTTTCGCACTGCGTGCAATCACCATTGATAGAGTAGACACGGCATCGGCGAGTAACGGCAGGATTGTCTTAGATGCTACACCTTCTGTTAAACGCAGGGTTTTCGGCGAAATACGTGCGTTTATCAGGCTCAACGGAATTTGCTGCCGGCTGCATGCGCGGTAAAGGCATGGCCAGATTTCAGTTTCAACGATCAGACCATAATCCGGTTTGCTGCGTCTAAGGAAACGCGTTACGGTCCATGTGTGATCGATAGGCAGGTAACAATGGCGACTATTGTTCAAACCGGAATTTTCGAACACCTGTTTGCCTGTCTGCGTAAAAGTGGTAACTGTAAATCGAATATCACCCTGCATCTGTTGCAGTTGCTTTAGCAGCGGCATTACCGTATTGACTTCGCCCACCGACGCACAATGAACCCAGAGACGAATTCCACTGTTTTGTGGCTCTTTCGGCACCATCCCGAGTCGCTCACGCAGGTAAGTCAAATCACGATCGCGAAGGCTTTTTAAAATTGCATGACAAAACCAGACCGGAAGCAGTAACGTGCTTAGACCATGGAGCAACAACACCCTGTGCATCGGATAGCCCGTATTGGCAGAACGCTGGTGCATGGCAGTTTGCTGTATCGCTCGGAGCCGTTGGGAAAATGTTTATGCGATGAACGCTTTATCTACTTCAACCTGCAGACTTTCAGCCAGATGGTTGGTCTTGCCGGCAAGCCCGATAACAGATAATAGTTCAGCATGCATGGCATCGGTCATGCCTTTGGCGCGTGCGGCTGCCGTGTGAGAGTGAATGCAGTAAGAGCAACCGTTGGCAGTGGATACGGCGATGTAGATCAGCTCGCGGGTCAAGGGGTCGAGCTCACCTGGTCCGGTCATGACGGTCTTTATTTCAAGCCAGGTTCGTTCCAGTAGATCGGCGTCTACTGCGAGCGCTCGCCAGAAGTTGTTTATAAAGTCGCTGCCCCGCGTTTCGCGTATATCAGCGAATACCTCGGCAACCTTACCATCCGCAAGGTCGTCAGTTACCAGTGTCGTTACAGCCATCCGGAAATCCTCATTGGTAGGAAGGTTTTGGGTACTACAACCGGGAATTCTATCAAGTCATGGCCCTATCAATCGCTTGATTGTTATACTGTATTGATATGCCAATTAGCGGTTAGCTGACTTTTTACGCGGAGATCAGCCTATGTCAAACCCCTTGATGACCCAACAGCAAGTCAATACGTTCGCCAATGACGGCGTCGTGCTGATTCGTGGAGTCTTTTCCGACTGGGTCGACACGTTGCGAGCCGGGATTGATCGGAACATGAGTGATCCGGGTCCCTATGGTAAGAATTACACCAAGCAGGGCCAGGGTGGGCAATTCTTTGGTGACTACTGTAACTGGCAGCGAATCGATGAGTATCGAAAGTTTTTTTTCGAATCGCCGGCTGCGCAGATTTGTGCCGAACTCGTGACTTCCGATCAGGTGCGTATTTTCCATGAGCATGTGTTGGTTAAAGAACCGGGAACAACACAAAAAACGCCCTGGCATCATGACCAACCGTATTACTGCGTAGGTGGTAGACAACTTTGCAGTTTGTGGATACCGCTTGATTCAGTTGCAAAAAGTGTTTGCCCTGAATTTATCGTCGGATCTCATAACTGGGGCAAGACATTTCTGCCAACCAAATTCTCCGGCTCAAGCTACGAACGAGAAGGCGATACGTTGTCTGTAATGCCCGATATCGATAATAACCGCGATCAATACGATATCGCGTCGTGGGAGCTACAACCCGGGGACTGTATTGCCTTTCATTATATGACTGTTCACGGTGCACCGGAGAACTTAAGTGGTGAACGCCGGCGCGCGTTCTCGGCTCGCTTGATGGGTGACGATGCAATCTACGTGACCCGCGGTGGCGAAATCTCACCACCGTTCCCCGGACTTGAAGATCGGCTCAGTCACGGCATGCCCATGAGTGGAGAGGAATTCCCTGTGATCTATAATGAAACACAAACAGCTGTTTGATTTGCCCTCTGTAACTCATGAACACGCACAACGGACAAGCTAATTCAGATTCTCCCGGTGTTACTAGCTGGCAGGGCGTTCCTGCGGTTGATCATCGTCACGAAGTTTGCGCTTTGCGCGAAATCACATCCAATACGCTGACCTGGGTTGCCCGGGACCTTGAGCCTGCGATGTGGCAGGTGGATCTCTCTGATCGTGCGGTTACAGAGATTCTGGCTGTCGCTGACCACATTCGTGAAAACCCCATGAAGCATTTGCAGCGTGAAGAAAATACGCTGCCCTGGCCAACTGTGCGCAGCCATGTCGCAGAACTCCGGCACATGCTGGATGCCGGTCGGGGCTTTGCGGTACTGCGTGGACTACCGGTTGACGAGATTGATGAAACTGACAGTGATGTACTGGTCGAGATTTACTGGTTGCTAGGCCAGATCATCGCGCCTACCGTGGCACAGAAGTGGGACGGTGAAATGATTTACAGCGTCCGTGATACCGGAACGGCCTATGGCTACGGTGTACGCGGCTCTAAAACTTCCGTTGAGCTGGTATTCCATGTAGATAATGCATTTGGACGTGCGGTACCTGACTATGTAGGCCTCCTGTGCAAGCAGCCTGCGAAAGAGGGTGGCCTTAGCCGGTTTTGCAGCTTATACACTGTGCACCAGCGGCTTGCCGCTAAACAATCTGATGCACTTGAACGTTTGTATCAGCCGATGTTGTTCGATCGCCAGAAGGAGCACGGGCCGGGTTCACCTAAAGTATTGCTGGCGCCGTTTTTTTCCTGGCGTGATGAGCGCTTGTTTGCTCGCGCTAATACGTCACTGGTCAGAAAAGGTTATCAAGTCGCAGGCGTTGAGATGGATCAACCGCTCCTGCAGGCGCTGGATGCTGTCGATGAGATTTGCACTGATGAGGCTATCTGGTTTGAGGCTCCGCTTGAACGGGGACACATCCAGTACCTAAACAATCACGAGATCGGTCATTACAGAAGCGAGTTTATCGACCATGAAGACTCTGCCCTCAAGCGTCACCTATACCGTCTTTGGCACCGAAATCATGGCTCGCGAAACTACGACGGTATCGTGGCGAAAACGTAAAATCCACCTGCCAGTTATTGTTGCTGGCTTAGCCGTGCGAATACGCCGCCAAACGCTAGCACGCTTATCCAGACCCAATCATCGGACCTCATAAATCAGCCCCGTAAAATCTTGTCGGACTACGCCACGCAGAGCGTTGTTGGGTAAGGGGTGTGTATCACCATTGAATGACATTCGACTAAACTAGTTGGATGTTGCGCCTATACCTTGACCCGAGGAACTGGATGTATGTTCTTGTACTCTCAGTTTCCTGGGTTATCCACAAGTGTTTTCGATATCGATTCAAGGTTGGTTTGTGTCGCGCGCTTGGTCGTTTGATGTATCGAACGATGAGCAAGCGCTACAACATCATAGATGTCAATCTTTCAATCTGTTTTCCTGACATGGGGCAAGCAGAAAAAGAAGCCTTGATTAAACGTAATTTCGAGCAGTGGAGTGTTTCGTTTCTTGAAATTGCCATGAGCTGGTGGGGTAAAACTGATGGAATGCTGGATCGTATAAATTTCACCGGTACTGAACATCTCGATAAGGCCATTGCTGAGGGTAACGGTGTCATTCTACTGGGTGGGCATTTCGCGACACTCGAACTCGGCAGTGTGCTGATCCGCAAGTACATTGGTGACGATGTTCCTATGCATGTGGTCTATCGAAACCAGAAAAATCCGTTGTTCAATGCGGTGATGCTCAAAGGTCGCTGCCGCCACGTAAGCAGTTGTGTCAGCAGTAAAGAGCCCAGAAAGATACTAAAATTAGCGCGTTCCAAAGAAATGATGTGGTACGCGCCTGACCATGATCATGGTATTAAGAACGCCGTATTTGCGCCGTTTTTTGGCCATCCGGCGGCAACCTTGACGACAACATCGACGCTTGCGCAATTGTCTGATGCCGCAATTATCGTGATGGGAAATTACCGTAACGAAAACTACGATGGTTATACCGTCCGTTTTTCTCCGCCTTTGACGGACTTTCCATCAGATGACCCGGTAGTTGATGCAACGCGAGTGAACAAGCTCATCGAAGAAGCTATCCTTGAAGCACCCGACCAGTATATGTGGGGTCACAGGCGCTTTAAAACGCAACCCGATTTACCAAGATCAGCACTGTATAATCGTGATCGCGCAGTTTGATATAAAATCCGGAGTACAGTAGTCGCGATATCGCTATTTTGAGGTGGCTGGTCCGGCTACAGGTGGCCTATCCGTACGCCCGGAAGCACGCGCTGAGAGACCGATAGCCTATCCAATCGATAGCGAATTGATATCAAAGCCGTTAATATGTAGCTACATTTCGAGTGGTCAAAAATTTCAGCTACACCTCGGCACAACAGACTTTAACCGTTCCAGAGGAGCATGCAGTGACAGACGAGCAAGCCATCATCGATCAGCTTGAAACAATTGTCAGCGAGAAAACGCAATTGAAACTTGGCAAGCTTGAGCCTTCGCTTAATCTTGAAGACAGTGGTCTGGATTCATTTGCCAGAATCAATCTGGTCATGGAAATCGAAGAGCATTTTGGTTTCGAATTCAGCGATAGTGAATCCGCAAGTATTACTACCATCAGCGACCTGGTCACGCAGATTCAAGGTAAATTGCCCGCATAATCTATTGTTGTATCACGCCTGTTTTCAATTTAAAGGGTTTGGGTGGTTCTTCTTCCGGTAGCCAGACTACTTAATAAGTTCGCCGGTCCACAGCTATGAATCAGAAAGTATCAGTAGGCTCCGCCGGCGACTCATCCTCTGCTATTACGACGTTACTTGACGTAATGGCAGATCACGTTCGACACCAGCACGACCAGTCGGACCTTTATTGTTTTGACCCTTCGGTAAAAGACTATGTTCGTGTCAGTTATGCCAGGCTGACGCGACAGGCTTACGCGTTTGGTGAGCAGTTGCTTGAAGCAGGTGCTGAAGCGCAGTCGGTCTGCATGATCGCCTGCCATTCTCCCTATGCAACGCTGGTGTCGTTTTACGGTGCGATCTCAGCCGGTGTTATTCCCATGATCTTCCCGATGCCTAAGGCACTCGGTAGTCATGAGGCGTTAAGTGAACGGATCAAGCATTGGGGGTCGCGTTTTTCTTTGGCCAGCACGGTTGTTATCGAGCGTGGTCTGACAGAGAAGTTTCATGAGTCCATTCCTGAGTCAGTACGCGTTATTCGTGTTGCAGATAGCGTTGGCAACGGGGCCAGCAACACTGACACGGACGAATCTTCAGCGTCTGATGATTGGCCTGAGCGTGACACGCCGGTTATCAATACATTGCCGACAGCTGACGATATTGCTTTTTTTCAAACCACCAGCTCATCAACGGGTGATCACAAGGCTGTTGTGATTTCGCACGGCAACATCCTCGCTAACGTGTCGGGTATCAAAGCCGCTGTCAACATGGATGAGAATGAGCGCATGATTAGCTGGTTGCCACTGTTTCACGACATGGGGCTGGTCGGCACGGTGCTATTCAGTTTTTGTAATCGTTATCCACTGTACCTGATGACACCGGTGCAATTTGTCAAACGCCCATCCCTGTGGCTAAAAGGCATGACGGAGCACCGCTGCACAATTGCAACAGCCCCTAATTTTGGTTACGACTACTGCTCTAAACGAATACCTGAAAAAGATTTGCCTGAGCTTGATCTGAGTTCGGTTAAACATCTTTTTATCGGTGCGGAACCGATTCGTGTATCAACCATTCAATCGTTTGTTGACAGGTTCCGTGATGCCGGTATTGACGAGAGTAACATTCGTCCGGCCTACGGCCTGGCGGAGTCAACCATTATCACATCCATCTCGTTACCAGAGAACAAGGCTAAATTTGTTTGTTTTAATCCTGATGATATGGGTATCGGTAAAGCGCTCACTGACACCCGGCAAATTCCGTTTGATGCAGAGTCATTGGCGGATTATGTGCCTGCGTCTGATATTGCAATTTGTACAGCGGGTAAACCGATTGATGGTATGACAGCTGAAATCGTTGATGAAAATGATCAGGTTGTTGCTGGGGAAGGGATAGCCGGGGAGATTGTGTTAAAAGGTCATTCGGTTGCGATCGGGTATGTGGGTGATAAAGGTGAGCTCGTTGCGCGATTTAAGGATGGCAGGATGCACACCGGTGATATGGGCATCATCAAGGATGATGAGCTTTATATTATTGAAAGAATAAAGAATATCGTAATCCGTAACGGTGAAAATTACCTTGTCAGTGCGATTGAAGAACAAATTGCAGATCTGCTTGGCATATCTCACGAACAGGTAGCTGTCTTTGAAACGGATATTCTTGATCCTGAAAGTGACATTGTGGTGTTGGTAGAACGTCAGGGGCCAATCGACGATGATGCGGTTAATCATTTGCTAGCCAATTTCCCGCAGGAAAGTTATCTGGTTAATCGAATACTGCTCAGTAAATCACGAGAGATTCCGCGCACAACCAGCGGTAAGAAGCGCCATTTTTATTGCAGAAACCTGTATCAGAAAAATGCATTGGCGTTTCAGCAGGATATAGAAATAAGCAGTGAGAAGATAAACGCTGCGAAAAAAGCGTTGGCTGTTTAGAACGTTTTTTCTCCCCGATTAATCCTTTTCAAATTTCCGCCTGCCTGTCCCGGGTTGCTGCACTGTTGCGGACGCCGTGAATCCATCCGGAATTAGGTAGCACTTGCACAAAGCTATTTCGTGCGGCCAGATTTAAAATGGCAGCATGGACGATTCAAAACCGCGAAATCTCGTCATATCCGGCTTAATCAAGCAGCGCAGGGATATACAGGCCAAAGCTGACTATCTCACCCGCGAACTGTTTGCGCTACAAGAGAACGTAGCAGCCCTTGATAAAGCCATTCTGGTAATTGATCCAACCTTTAACCTGGGCACGATCACGCCCAAACGCTACATGGACCCTGATCGCAGGCTTATCCCCTATCAATCAGAAGTCGCGCAGATGATAAGCGATGGTCCTCATACCGTTGCCGAGATATGCGACAAGTTGATTGCCGCTGGACACCCTTGTGAAACCTCAGACGAGCGCCGGATGCTGCGGGACAAGATAAAGAACCATTTAACGCGGAAGATAAAGCGGGGATGGGTCGTGAAAGATGGGTGCCGCTACCGATTAACAGATGAATTGGCAGCAGCTAGAGTCTCTCAGCAGTAAGCCAGAGACTCGCCAGCTTTGTTGTTACCTTGCCAGTATCCGCAGAAATCGCGTGATACTGGTGATTTAGCGCAACGGGTCAGGATATCTTCGAATATTTCACCATTGCTGCGGCGGCGAGTATCTTCACGGTACGCAGCTTCGTTAGCGTAACGATCCATGTATTTGTTATCCATCTGGTGAGTCTGGCCATACTGCATCCTGCGGAACCGTGAGAAGAACGATTCAGCCTGATTGGTGTTCTCGCCGTTAGGGCCGACGTAGTGCCGAGCGTGGACCACGCGCTGTGTGAGTAAAGAAGCATGCAGCACGTCATAGCTGCTGTGCTCGTCGGCAAAGATCACTGCTGAACGGTCAATATTGTCAATCGCCAAGTGGAAAGCTGTTTGCTGATTTTCGCTACGAGTCAGGAAAGTGCGGGTTTTAACAGCGCCTTCGCCCGCTTCGCCACGCTGACGGATAACCATTACAGCGCGTTTCTTTGGGTTCTGGTTGCGCTTCAAGCGACGATCAATGCGATCCTTAATGTCGTTCTTAGGTCGCACATGCTTGTTTACATACGCCGCGTCCATTTCAACTTCGCCAGTCATGAGTGAATCATCATCGTCCAGCATAGATTCGCGTAGTTTGTGAGCCAGGACAAAAGCAGTTTTGTATTGAACGTCAAGATCGCGCGATAGTTGAAGCGCTGACATGCCCTTTGCACAGTTTGAATACAGCGCGATTGCGGCCAGATAGTGAGTCAGGGGCAGTTTGTGATTGGCGAAGATAGTGCCGCTGGTAACGCTGAAAGTATGACCGCAGTCCTTACAGCGCCACTGCTTACGAGTGCCAATCCAGTAATGCTCTTTGTGTGAGCAGCAAGGGCATACAGGCTCACCATCAGTCCATCGTGAGTTTTTGAAAAGCTCGAACGCTTCTTCATCAGACAGGCGCATGATCTGCATCAAGCTCATGGTGCGAGCTTCGGCAGAGAGAAGATAGTGTTGTCCTTTCTTTGTTTTCATGCGATTCATTGTGTGCCAAATGGCACATACAGTCAAGCGATATTTGTGCCATTTGACACATTAAGTTAATATCAAGCTCGGACTAAATCGCGTATTGAAAACATGGCTACAGATTTTGTGAAATTACTTATTGAATTGCAGGATGCAGGTTATACCGACCAGCAGGTCGCTGAAGCTGCTGAGATCGACCGGACGATGATTACCCGCTTGCGTACCGGAAAGCGTGACCAACCCAAGTACGACGCTGGCAAGGCTATTGTTGATCTGCACAAAAAAGCTACAAAGAAGCGCAAAGTTTGACACCAGCAAGCTGCTATACTTGCTAGGGAGCGTTCCCTGCTTCTTGCTCATAATAAGCGGGAATAGTTATACACCTCAGCTTACTCCATACGGAAGGCTGGGCCGCTCCGCTCGGCTGCCATGCATTGGCCGAAAACCGCCAGACGGATAGTTCGCGGCTATCCGTCTGGAATTACCTGTTATTTCAAATCGATCTTAACTGACTTTTTGCCGTACTCGACGGCTTGTCTATGGACGCGCCTATTAAGCCAAACACTAGGCTCTCCAGTTCATCCATCGCTATATTCAAATCAGCAGCTACTTCTTTTTTTGTAATTTTATCTTTCCAAAGCTCTTGAAAGATCATTTGCAATACAGTTGATGATTCGCGATCTATACCTATTGGCTCTGATGTCCTATAGCCGCGCTTGGACAGCTCTATGCATGCGGACCTGTACTGCCATTCGGTTAGCCTGTTCAGGCTGTAGAGCCTCGTTGTCATAGCCATTGCCGAAACTCGCCAACGCTTTTTTGCCTTTAGAATATTGTCAACAGTCGGCCTTCTAGGCGCTTTGGCCAGCATGTCGGCTTTGGGCATAAGGAAAGCTGATGCAAACTGGTTAGCCTCCGTTTCAGCCTGCTTACAAGCTCCCATGCTGGAATGTCTGTGCAGCACCAGATGGCCGACCTCATGAGCAGCGTCCAAACAACTTCGCTCCGCAGTTTTGAAAGTATTCAAAAACACAAAGGGCTGATCGTTCCTCCAAAATGAAAAGGCATCAACATTCTTGGTGTTTTCGCAAAGCGAAAAGATTCTAATGCCCTTTGATTCCAGCAATTTCAGCAGATTAGATATCGGCCTTTCGCCAATACCCCAATGCTGGCGCAATAGGGCTGCTGCTTGTTCTGGTGCGCTTTCACGAAAATCTGGAACATCTGCGCTTGGCAGGTTGAATCGCTCATCAATCCAGGCCGCCAGCAACATGCCTATACTGCCAGCCGCTATAGCTGCGTCTCGGTCCAATGCTGCCATTCGTGAGAGGCTTCTAAAGCTCACTTCGTCCTTGTTAAGTATCTCAATTTCGCCCGCGTAAAAGAAAGCGACTGGATAATTCAGCGCTTTCGCCAACGCCTCCACGGTAGAAGTATCCGGTTCGTTTTTGCCCTTTGAAATTCGAGAAATTGTTATTTCAGTGACGCCTGAAAGATTGGCCAGCTCAGTCCCTTTCAATCGGCGGCGCTTTTGCGCGATGTTAAATCGATCAGGACTAAAGGGCTTCATCAGGTTTTCCGTTTTATTTCTATTTCAATTTCTGGCTCAGAAGACTCAGACACATCATCAAAGGAAAAGTCTGAATCCAAATCATCCTGAGTAACTAGAAATATTCTTTCGACAAGCTCGTAAAACTTGCCGCTCTCACATTTTAGGGGTAAAGATAATTCTGCTGTTCCATCTTCGCCTACCATTAAATAGTAAGTTTTCCAAGGATCGTTTTGTTTTTTTTCGCCCATATGAGGCAGCCCATATTGCTGGCAATTTGCGTAGCAAGACTCTATCGCGCTGTTGCGTCGTGGCGAAACAGGCTCAGGATCGTGCTCAATTGATGCGGCAACAACTACATTGCAAAAACCTATACGAACCATATCTGTTGGGCATTCGATATAGTCAACGCTCGAATGCCGAGAAGATTGCCACTTGTCTCCAACGAAGCTGTCACGCATCTGCCTAACGCCGTCCAGCCACGAGAACATGCCGCCAGCGTTTTTTGGGTGGTGGTCAGTTGCGTTTGCGCGAGCAATGAATGCAGCATCAACAACCTCAATAAGCTTTGATTTTTCAAGCCCAATTTCGTTGAGCCTTACTTCTGTTTCAATTTCATCCGTCAATACTGCAAAATCTTGCATTAAACTCACCGTGTTAATTATTACAACATCAATTGTGGTTGAATAAATTAACATTGTCAATGATCAGCATGAAGTTTGTTAGTGTTATTATTACAAAAGCAATTTCGCTTGCTGCACGAAAATAGCGTACTAAAAAATGTGGAGATGGGATCAGGGCCGGCTGAGTTATTTTGAGTTCGACAATGTTCGAAAAATGGCTAAGGCGGCGACCGAAATGGATCTCAAGCAGGCATCACAGGGGCAGATTAATGAAGCCACTGAATTGCCGTTCTACCCTGCGAACAATCCCAGTTACAAGCCCTGGAGAAACTACTCAAGGATATTCAAGCTAATGCGCTTGGTTAGCGAGCAAGGCACTGGCGCTATAGCTTCTCCAGTTGCAGAAGTCTTGGCAGCAGACGGCGCAGTAACATCAGATGAGTTCATACACTACATTGCATGTTCTCACACAGATCCTAGCCCTGCGCTTGATCCCAGTGAGTGGCAGAACGCCAAAGAATTAAGATGGCCATTGCTGTTTTCGATAAAATACCTCCTGGCCGTAAGAGCTATCGACCCTGACAGGGTATGTGAAATCAATGAGATAATGGCTGCTTATGGGAGTTGCAATCTTACAGGCGATGAAGGCCAAGACGCTTTTGCTGAGCTTATTTCTAGCAGCACTAGAATCAATCTGTCTTCTCAGCCAACTGCGGCTGTAAGGCAGGGCCGAGAAAGTCTGAAATTCTTGTCTCAGCTATCTTATTTAATGATGCCGGATCGATCTAAAATTGCTCTTCAACTAGCCAAACAAATAGCAAAACTATTCTGATATTCTAAGAAATATTTTGCTGTATCAATAGCTTACCCCCTTGTGCAACAGCTACATAATTCCGAATCCATCCATGGAGGCTTCGCTGCGGCATCCTAGCCGCAGAGACCGCTGCAGTACAACCACCCGATACAGGGAGGCTACCTTCTTGTAGTTGTTGGGTTTTTGGTGGCGATATATTTCTAATTCAATTCGTAGTTTCTACAGTGTAAGGTCTTGGATTGTTCCTATTTCTTATTGTTGTTGGATCTAATCTTTCGTTTAGTGGTTGTTGTTGATTAGTTTGTGTACGCTGTATCAATTGTTTGCGGCGCTGTTTTGATCCTGATTCTTGGGAGATTATGAGACGTGCGCACTAACAGGCTGTTAGCTGCTCAGGATAGATATGCCTAAAGATACTCCTTCAATGGCGAAGAATAAAATCAGACGCAGTCTGATTGCTGTTCTTGATCCTCATCCGAAAAAAAAAGAGGTAGGTGCTTTGTGGGAGTATTTTTGTTCCAGTTGTGCTTATTGTGCGCAACAGATTGATCGTAAATCGCGAACGGGGCACTTGGATCATGTTCTAGCTGTTTCTGAGGGCGGCAGTAATGACATCCATAATTTCGTATTATCTTGTGCGAAATGTAATGGAGATGAAAAGCGAGAAGAGGATTGGGCTGCTTTCCTCAGAAAGAAAACTGACAGTGAAGGTGAATTTCAAGCTCGCCGGTTGAAGATAGATGGATGGATCAGCGAGATGCCAGATACTATTGATTTGAAAAGTAAGATGGTTGAGGCTGAAAGTATAATCGAATCTGCGCTCGATGATTTTGATGCAGCGGTCAAGAAAATAAGAGAACTGCGAGATGTACGCAACTAACAAAATGCAGCAAAGGACAACTTGCCCAAGCCAACGAACCTGGGCTCCGCCCAGAACCGCAGCCTTGCGCTAGTTGCCTATGTGCTAAGCGTTATATTTCACTGCTGCAATTGCTAAGATCACACTAGGCGCATACTGCCAAATTTCTAAACAAAAAAGGATGTGCTATGGAGATTTACACGAAATTTAATCGTAAACAAATTAATGACCGCGACATCGATACTTTAATCGGTTTGAGTAAAGGATTAACGGCCGACGGTAAAATAAACACTGCGGAGGCAACGGTATTAGTAAGCTGGCTGGTTCAATCTAAATCCAGATCTGATAACCCTTTGGTCGAAAATTTATTAGAGAAAGTTGAGAGTATGCTAGCGGATGGTGTGATTGATGATGAAGAGTCTGCTGAGCTAGTTACAACTTTAAATCAGTTTACTGGTGAATCCCCCGAAATAGGTGAGGTAGCAAAAGCTACAACGCTGCCTCTCTGTGATCCACCTCCATCGTTTTCACTTGAAGGGAATTCTTTTCTGTATACAGGTACATTCGCGTATGGGGCGAGAAAACTATGTAAGGAAGCGACAGAAAGTCGAGGTGGCATTAATGCAAAAAGTCTAACTAAATCTTTAGATTTTTTAGTCATTGGTACTTATGTAACCGATAGCTGGAAGCATGAAAGTTTTGGGAACAAAATTATTAAAGCGGTTGCTTACCGTGATGAAGGGTGTCCTTTATCAATAATTTCGGAAGAAAAATGGGCGGAGATTGGTGGCTTTTAATTGTTCGGTAATCGTTCAAGTATTAATACAATATTTTGATAAAAGATAGATTTGAAAAATAGGTCGTTCAATTCGGAACGGTTTTTTTATAAGCCATGCCCGTCGTATAACCAATCCTTTCCGGCATCGTAAATCTACCGGTGCCAGGTCTTAATGCTTTCGATAGTTCTGTTTTTTTATCATATAGGTATGTGATCCAGGTGCAAGCCAGAACACGCAGTGGTCTCGATTGGCGATACTCTCAGGGGCGCATAGCGGTACTTTTCCTGAAAAAATGGCGTTTGATGGCTTCTTTGCCGATACTCAATTAATCAAAAATGATGACTTAAACAGGCGATTTTGCACTGTTTGGTGTTTTTGCTGTGATTTTTTTGGGTGCGTGACCTGAAGAAAGTGTTCAGTTAAGCCTGCTTCAGGTTCTATCTGATGCCTGATTCCATCACCGCAATTTTTAATGTTTTCAGGAACCGGGTAGCGATCCATGCAAGTATCGAAGAAGGAAGGAAGAGTACTCGCCAAGGCTATAAAACACTGGCAGGAAAGTGATGTCATTACCGAGCCAGAAAGCCAGAAACTTCAATCGGCGTACGAGGTAATCTCGTTTGACTGGCAAGGGTTAGCAAAATACTCCTTTTGGATGGCGATTGCCTGTATTGTTATTTCGTTATCTGCTGTGACTGCTGATAAGTGGCTTGCCGAGTTATTCCAACGGATAGTCAACGCACCGGATTCCATTAAATGCGCCATTTTTGCCACGGTGGCGGGCGGCTTTTATTTTCTCGGTGTTCGGCGAAAGAAGCAAAGCCCGGGTAACCTTTACAGTAACGAGGCAATAATTTTTCTGGGTGTGTTATCCACAGCGGCTGCTATCGGGTTTCTGGGAAAGGCAATAGATACAGGCTCGGGGCATTTTTCACTACTGTTTTTATTGGCAACCGGTGTTTACGCTGCGTTGGGTCTATGGTTTCCCTCTCAGCTTGTCTGGCTATTTGCGTTACTTTCTCTTGGTAGCTGGTTTGGTGCGGAAACCGGGTATGCGTCCGGATGGGGTGCGTATTTCCTGGGTATGAATTACCCGTTGCGGTTTGTGTTGTTTGGACTTGTATTGGTCGTCTGTGGTTCCTACCTATTCAGGCACTGGAATGCCAGAAGTGAGTTTTTGCGATCAACCCGAGCTGTCGGACTGCTTTACCTGTTTATCGCGCTTTGGATTATGTCTATCTTTGGTAACTACGGTGACCAGGAATCCTGGCAAAGGGCAGGGCGGGCAGAGTTGTTTTTGTGGGCGCTACTGTTTGCAGGTGCCGCGATCGCAGCCATTTATCACGGTTTAAAGTACGACGATGGAATGACCAGAGGTTTTGGTCTGACATTTCTATTTATAAATTTATACACCAAGTTCTTCGAATTCTTCTGGAACGATTTGCATAAAGCCGTTTTCTTTGCGCTCCTTGCATTGAGTTTCTGGTTTTTAGGTTCAAGAGCAGAAAAAATCTGGCAGCTTAATTTTCTGAAGAGTTCCAAGGATGAAAAATCGCAGACTCCGATAACACCCTGACAACGACATTTGTAGTTGGCGCTGAAACCTGGCCAAGGACAGGGTTGATTGAGTCTTATCTTGTGCCTTCGTTAAACTAGAGGTGCTAAAATAATCCAAACGAAAAACGACTAATACAGTGTAGTCGGACTAACTCGGGCGGATATCAGGTAGCTTACAGTGGTTGTGAAAGAGGGCGATAGACTCTTACGAGAAATGATTTTTGCGTTTCTAGTGGTGTTTTTCTTCATCATCCTTTCTTTTTCAGCTTATTTTTATTTATTTAAGCAAGAACCTCAGGCGAACCCAGCTGAGATATTCTCATCGATCCATGAGCGTTGCAGAGGTTTTGTTGAGTCTGACGAGACCTTTGATGCGGATGGTTTAGCCGAAGGTGACGTATTGCCGGGAAGTTTTAAACAAACCAATCAACGTGCAGGACGCTCTGTCTGGCATGATCCAGATTCATTAATCGTTGTAAGTCTAAGTCATGAAGACTTGGAGAAAGCGCCAAAAAACAAACGCCAGTGTAAGATTAGTTTGTCTGGAAGTGGCGAAAGACCACCGGTTTCCACGATTGGACTGGTGACGATCGAGTTCTTCGCGATTAGGCATAAGCTAATTCGTGCAGAGAGTCATGTTGAATATACGTTTAATTATCCGGTTCAGGAACAATTCGCATTTAGATCGAAAAAGCTCGACCGGGATGGTTGCGCCACAATGCACCTGTTTGTATTGGGTGTAATCAGTGAGACTTTTTATATGACTATGTTTCGTACAGGAATAGCCTGCAATATAAGCTAAAATGAAACTGTTCGGTATCTGTCAAGAATAATAAAGCTGTTCACTTCGGATCATCAATCCTGCGCAGGGTAATTCGGTGTAAATCAAGACCACCCACTTCGAACATATAAGCCATCAGGCGCAGGTAGCGTTCGAAACGTTTTACTTCTTTTTCGCCTTGCAGCTCTACTGCGCGTTCGCGGTTTGCTCTGAGATTGGTGTACCAGGCGCGTAGAGTGCGGCGATAATCATCGCGGTCATTGCGCAGTCTTACGACTTCGAACAGCCGTTCACAGCCGGCGGCGATCTCGTGCAGTTTGGGTGTATCGGTTTCCTGAAAAATTTCACTGGAGATGAACTTGTCAAAGTCTTCCGTAAGTGAATTGCCATAGGCGACCGTCTGCAACGACAGGTAGCTTCGCGGTTGTAGCCAGGAGTGGCACTTCAGGAAGAATTCCCGGTAGGCTGCGATTTTTTCTTCGCCACTCATACCGAGCTTGGCGAAGTGTTCGAACGCACCAATTGAGATTATGGCGTCGTAGGTATTCTTGGGTTTGTGGTCTTTCCAGCTCTCCAGCCGTGATTCAACGCGTTTGTCGTTTTTATTGTCTACCCATTCTTTCTGGCTATCGCTGAGGGTCAATCCTGTAACTGATCCGACATTGTAGTGATCAACCAGATGCTGCATGACACCGCCCCAGCCGCAGCCGATATCGAGTACATGTTTACCGTCACGCGCATGTGATTCGTCGCAGTGATGAAGAATTTTCGCCATCTGGGCGTCGTCGAGCGACTGATCGGGATCGTTTTCATCCCATAAAGCACAGGAGTACGCCATCGCGTTACCCAGCCACAGGGCAAAGTACTCGTTACCGGTGCCATAGTGATTTTCGATGGCCTCTGGAGACGATCCTTTTTCCGGTGCAATCGTGTCATTCATACAGTTTGATCTCGCTTTAGAGGTAACAGAAGCTCAGGTGCTGTTTGCCGGTAAGGTTCAGCGAAAGTGCGAAGACAGTATACTTTTTCAATCAATCCGGTACTAGCCAACGACTGGAATATCAGTGAAGCTTTGCCTGCTTAAAGCCCGAGCATTCGCACGGGTTGCACGTTAACAAACCAGCGAAAAAACACAACTGCTAGCTGAGCGAGCAATAAAATAATACTGGGACTACCACCGCCGCTGCTATTTCCGCCGTTGCCATCCCCATCGATACTGACGCCATTCGGATCAACAATTACGTTGGGGTCAACAATTAACGTGGTATTACCGGCGTCAAACACCAAGTCAACGATGTACTCTGATCCGGGATCTACTTCCAGCAATGGCTCCAGTGTTGGAACGTTGTTACTGTTTTGCAGTCGACCAGTACCGTCGGCCCGCAGCTCTACACGAGCCGGGTGGAATCTGCCGTTGTCCACTTCCCTGCCGTCGAACAGAAACACCACCTCACTACCGACCAGCTCCGCAATTTGTACACCGTCTTCCAGCACCGCTGTATCTGCAATCTCGAATTGCAGTGAACTGCCTTGTGCGTAGAACTCTTCGCCGGTGATTTCACGCTCCAGATTAAAGCCGGGGAAGCCCGAAGGTGTACCTTCGACCAGCATACCGAAAACCCGATAGGTGACACTGCTGATGGGTGGATTCTCGAACTGACCTGCAGCCAGCGGCGCGTCAATATCAATGGTGAACTCGAATATCTCTATATCGCTGAAGACGTTGGTTGTTTCGAATGTTTCATTGGAAAAGCTGAGCTGCATGGATTGCGCAATTGTTGCGCTTGATAGGGTTAACAAGCCGGTGAACATCAATATTCTTAAAAGAGCATGCATGGGTCACCTGAAGTCTGGGATGGTGTGAGAGAGACACTGGAGTACAATCAGCGTCTCTAGGGCGGTTGAGGCACGTGTCTCGTTGGTACGTAGCTAATTATACTGAGTCGCGATAGGCCTTGTGTTACTCATTGGTATAGCTATCCCGGATACTGAGTGTGCCAGTCGCTGAAAAACTGCTTTAAATCAGGAGAAATCTGTTGACTGATATAGCGACCGCAGTAGATGAGCAGATACGCCACCTGCCTTGCTGGCAGGGTGGAATCCGTATTGAATCGCTGGACGGTGGTATTACAAACCACAATTTCAAGGTCTCTGACGACGATGGTGCTGAATATGTCGTGCGTCTGGGTTCTGATATCCCGGTCCATCACATCAGCAGAGTCAGGGAAGTTGCCGCGGGACAGGCCGCTTTTGGCGCCGGGATCTCGCCTGAAATTGTGCATGTATCCGACGGCATACTGGTCATGCGCTTTGTGAATGGTCGAACGCTAACGCCGGAAGATGTAGCCAGCCGCGCAGTGCTCGAAAGGTTGCTGCCGGTACTTAAAACCTGCCATAGCGTCGTGCCTGAACACCTGCGCGGTGCCGCCCCTTTCTTCTGGGTGTTTCATGTCGTTCGTGATTATGCTGCAAGCCTTGAAGGTACAAGCAGCACACATCTGGCCCGTTTGCCTGAACTCTTGCAGGCGAGTGAACAATTGCAGGTGGCGTCGGCACCGTTTGATATTGTCTTTGGCCATAATGATCTACTCGCCGCCAATCTGATCGATGAAGGTGACAGGCTCTGGTTGATTGACTGGGAATATGCCGGTTTCAACTCGCCGTTGTTTGATTTGGGTGGGATCGCATCCAACAACGGATTAACAGAAGTTGATGAGCGCTGGCTACTCGATGCGTATTTTGAAGTCGCTGTGACGGATGATGTATGGCGACGCTATCAGGCGATGAAATGTGCATCGTTATTACGTGAGACACTTTGGAGCATGGTGTCTGAAATCCATTCGACGATCGACTTTGATTATGCTGCCTACACGGCAGAGAATCTGCAGCGCTTTGAAACAAGCTACACGGCTTTTCAATTGCTGAAATAATTAGAAGCCGTCTCAACATTGAGATTGTGCGCTCAGGCAAGGCGTGTGGCGAGCGAGCAGCGCAGTTTACACGCAGTAAATGAGCAGCGCAGAACGGCACGCAACGAAGGATCAGCGTGCAGGCTCGAAGTTGAGATGGCTTCTACTGTTAACGTGATGTCTACGGAGTAACACTGTGTCGGAATTACCTGAGTCGTCGCGCTTTGTTGTCATCGGCGGCGGTATTGTGGGTTGTTCAACTGCTTATCATCTGGCTGCGTTGGGCTGTGAAACGTTGCTGCTGGAGCGCCATCAGCTGACGTCCGGCAGTACCTGGCATGCAGCAGGTCTGATTGGGCAGCTCAGAAGCAGCGCCGGTATAACGCAACTACTGGGTGATTCTGTCAGCCTCTACCGTAACCTTGAACAACAAACCGGATTATCCACCGGTTGGAAAATGAACGGCGGTCTTCGTCTGGCCTGCAACGCCGATCGCTGGATCGAAGTTAAACGACAAGCCACTACTGCGACTTCCTTCGGCCTGGATATGCAGTTACTGACACCGGTAGAAGCACGTGAATTGTGGCCGTTAATGCAAATCGATGATGTGGTCGGCGCGGCTTTTCTGCCGACGGATGGTCAGGCCAATCCAACAGATATCACGCGCGCGCTTGCTGCGGGTGCAAGGCAGCAGGGTGCGTTAGTGCTCGAAGGCATTGCAGTAAACAATATTCGCTTGCACGACGGTGTTATTGCCGGTGTTGAAACCAGCGACGGGTTTGTAGCTTGCGAGAAAGTCATTTGTTGCTGTGGTCAGTGGAGCAGGCAAGTAGCAGCAACCGTTGGTGTTACTGTGCCCCTGGTATCGGTACAGCATCAGTATATTGTCACCGATCAAATTGATGGTGTAACGCCGGAGCTACCCACACTGCGCGACCCGGATCGTCTAACCTATTTCAAAGAAGAGGTCGGTGGTTTGGTGATGGGGGGCTATGAACCGAATCCAAAGGCGTGGGCGACAGACGGTGTACCGGAGGATTTCTCTTTTAGTTTGCTGGATAACGATATTGATCATTTTGCACCGATGCTCGAATTTGCTTCGGGTCGTGTACCTGCACTTGAGAATGCCGGTATCAAACAAATGATCAACGGGCCTGAAAGCTTTACACCGGATGGTAACTTCATACTGGGTGAAGCACCTGAACTTGCCGGCTTTTTTGTCGGCGCCGGATTTAATGCTTTCGGCATCGCATCCGGTGGTGGCGCAGGTATGGCGCTGGCGGAATGGGCCGCTCATGGGGCACCGCCTTATGATCTGTGGCCCGTCGATATCCGACGATTCGGTCAACCACACGCTGATACACACTGGGTCAGACAGCGAACACTTGAAGCCTACAGCCGGCACTACACAATGGCATGGCCGTATGAAGAAAACAAAAGCGCACGCCCTGCGCGTACATCTCCGCTGTACCCTTTACTGAAAACGCGTGGTGCGTGCTTCGGTGAAAAACTCGGTTGGGAACGTCCCAACTGGTTTGCGTCAGTTGCAGCTGGTGAATCACCTGATGAAACCTACACCTTTGGTAAACCCGGGTGGTTCAACGCGGTTAGGCGCGAACATCTGGCAGCGCGAAATGCTGCTGTTCTGATCGATCAGACATCGTTTGCGAAATTTCTGTTGTGTGGCAAGGATGCAACCCGGGCGATGGACTGGATTGCTGCTAACGATACGGATGTTGCGGTTGGTAAAGTTGTCTACACACAACTCTTGAACGACAACGGTGGGATCGAGGCTGATGTCGTAGTCAGTAAAATTGATCCGACAAGCTACTACATTGTTACCGGAACCGGGTTCGCTACACGTGACTTTCACTGGATATCTTCCAACCTGCCTGCTGAGCTTGACTGCACGTTGATTGATGTGACCTCTGAGTGGAGTGTATTGTCGCTGATGGGGCCTCAAGCTCAGGCTATTCTTGCAGCCTTACCTGGATATGCAACGGATGACTTTAGTTCCACGCGCTTTCCATTTGCGACCTTGCAAGAACTGACGATCGCCGGTGCACTAGTCAAAGCTATTCGGCTTAGTTATCTGGGTGGCCCCGGGTGGGAGCTGCACGTGCCGGTTGAATCGGCTGTTGCCGTGTATGAAATGCTGCATCGTGTCGGTGAAGCACACGGATTACTCGATGCAGGGTATCGTTGTATAGAGTCCTGTCGGCTGGAGGTGTTTCACCGGGCCTGGGGTAGTGATATCAGTCCCACCACTAATCCATTCGAAGCCGGTCTTGACTGGGCGGTTAAACTTGGTCGAAGTGACAAACCATTTAAAGGTAGAGAGTCTCTAAGCGACTTACGCCGTATGCTCGAATCCGGCAAGCCTGTGGTGAAGCGGCAACTGGCTAATTTTGTTGTTGACGATGCAGATGTGCAGTTATTCGGGCGGGAAACCATTTACCGCAATAACAAACAGGTGGGCTGGTTAACCAGTGGTGGTTATGGGCATAGCATCAACCGCCCAATCGGCATCGGCTATGTGCGAATGGATGCGATGGAAGATAAACGCGGTCTTCTCAACGGTGACTATAGCTTGAATGTAGCGGGTGATAGAGTGGCATGCCGTATTTCGTTGCAACCGTTATTAAAATTCGAGTAAATCGACGTGTGTGGATCGAATACTCGACCTAAATAAAGGCGTCGATAATAAAGGCGTCGATAAATCTGTTAGTTAAAAGCAGTACTAAATGCAGCACATAAATGTGCTTAATGGATTTTCACTCCAGCCTGTGCGAAGCTAATGTGCATTCAAAGCGAGCACGTAGTGTAAGGTGCAATGGTTAGACATTATCAACTTAACTATGATCACAACTCAGTTGAAAGTGCCTAATGTGAACATGTTCAAGCCCCGGCTTTAAATATTCTATGGATAATCCGGATTACATCGTGATTGGCAGTGGAGCATCGGGTTCCATTGTCGCGAGCAGATTGGCATCGTCTGAATCCGGGCAGTCTGCCAGTGTCCTATTGATTGAAGCAGGACCTGCGCGTGACAACATTTATTCCCGTATCCCGGCTGCCTTTTCAAAAAATCTTCAAAACCCTGATTTGATGTGGCAATACCAGACGTCACCTGCTGATGCACTGGATGGCCGGTCGGTGTATATACCGCAGGGTAAATTACTGGGTGGTTCAACTGCTATCAATGGCCTGGTCTATAACCGTGGGCAAGCCGCTGACTTTAACTATTGGGAATCACTGGGTAACTCCGGTTGGGGTTATCGCGACGTGTTGCCGTACTTTCGTCGCAGCGAATCGCGTGTGGCAACGCTTACCAGCAACGAAGAGGGGACGGAACAACATTCTCAATTCCGTGGTGCACATGGGCCGGTACATATCTCCGATCCCGATAGGCTGGATCCCATCTGCGATGCGTTTATCAATGCAGTTGGTGCATATGGTTTACCCATGCATAACGACTACAACGGTGCAGTTCAACGCGGTACAGGTTATTACCAGCGGTTTATACAATCCGGGCGACGGGTCACGGCAGCGGGTGCTTTTCTGGATAACGGGAAATCAAACGCTAACCTGCAAATCATGGCAGGTGTTCAGGTAGCTCGTATTTTATTTAAAGGTAACCGGGCAACCGGTGTTGAGACACTTGACCGTCAATCACTGTTTGCCAATCGTGAGGTGATTGTTTGCGCAGGGACAGTTAATTCAGCGACCCTGTTACAACGCTCGGGTGTAGGCGCACCAGACTTGCTGTCGAAATTCGATATTCCGATTGTGCATGCGTTACCAGGTGTCGGGAAGAACTTCCAGGATCACTACTTTGTTCGACTGTCAGCACGACTCGACGATAACGCACCATCATTGAACAAGCTCTCACGCGGGCCACACTTACTCCGTGAGATTCTGCGTTGGTACCGGGGAAAACCCAGTATTCTCGCGTATAGCCCTTCAATCGCTTATGCGTTTCTGAATTCCGCTGACATTGCTGATGCTACACCGGATATGCAGTTTGTGTTCACGCCCGGCAGCTATCAGGCGGGAAAAGTGTATGTACTGGATCGCTTTGCAGCAGCGACCTGCGGGTTTACGCAACAACGTCCGTTGAGCACTGGTTACGTACATATTTCCTCGCGTGACCCTCAGGATTCACCGGTTGTACAACCTAACTATATGCAACATGAAGAGGATCGCGAAACAGTTTTACGTGGCATGAAGCTGTGCCGGCAGTTTCTGCGTTCACCGCCGTTGTCTGACTACTTCAAACAGGAAGAAGTCCCGGGAGACGATTGTCAAAGTGATGATGAGCTTTTGGACTATGCCAAACGTACCGGCAACACGGGCTACCATCTGACTGGGACGTGTACCATGGGGCCTTCATCGAATCCGATGGCAGTCGTCGGACCCGACCTGAAGGTGCATGGATTGCAAGCACTACGGGTAATTGATGCCTCTGTAATGCCACGAGTCACGTCATCAAACACGTGCGCTGCATCAATGATGATTGGTGAGAAGGGCGCAGATTTAGTGCAATCGGACGCCGTTTAGTTTTGCGTGTTTCCTGTTTCCTGTTTTTGTTTTAATGTTTCATCATTCAATACCAAGCAATTTACTAAACACTTGAGCCTGTGGTATTTGGTAGGTAGGAACTTTGTTCTTCGATAATATTCTTATATAACCCGTTTTAGAGTAGAGCCAACGACCTGCATACTTACGGTTGTCGCTAACAAAATCCAGAGTTATTGAATCGGGAAGTTTTGTTTCTGCGAGATTGACGACCTGACGTTCGCTGATAAGTACCGAAAGTTTATCCAGTGTTGATTTGTCTTTGATAACAAACGACGATTCGGGCTTGTTGGCATAAACGGTTATTTGTTCAAAGACGGGTTTCTTCTTAGGGGAATTTCTTAAAAACCGACTTATCGAAAAGTTCATCTGATAGGTGATTCAGGTATGTTGCCTGCGTAAATACTGCAGTCTACATCAACGCTGCTGCCTTTGCGGAAACTGCAGCGCGCGTGCATGCCCGTACCCTTCGGTTACAGCACAAGACATAGTTGGTTGGGTGACAGATAGTTTTTGCTTTTGCTATCTGTCTGATATGGGTTGCTTGACCCGGTAAAGCCTGCCGGATGATTCCAGGATGATTCTATGCTTTGGGTTTATTCAGCAACGGCGCTGTAGCGCAGGAATGGAAAAGTAGTTAAACGTAGCGCAATGCAAGACTGATCGACTTATTTCAACCAGCCGTTTATTTCACTAACGTCTTCCTCTGAAAGTGTACCTGCAGCACGCTTGAGCAACAATGAGTTGACGATGTACTGGTATCTCGCCGTAGAAAAGTCAGATTGTGCCTGGAAGGTATCCCTTAGTGAACGGAGTACTTCCAGTGAAGTCAGCAAGCCTTCTGCAAAACCTGCTTCTTGCGCTTCTAGTGATTTTTGTGTGGATTCAAGTGCCTTTTTCAGCGCGCCTGCCTGTGAAATGGTGGCAACCACGTTTCGGTAAGCATCACGTGTTTCCTGTACCGTTATTCGTCGTTGTAATTCGTACTGTTTTTGTGTTGCTCTTAACAGTGCTTTGCTCTGTCTGACTTGTGCGGTATTACGACCGCCAGTCAACAGTGGCAGGTTAACCTCAAGCCGTAGTTCACCAAATTCAGTTGAACCTCGAAAGCCACCGGCGGAGCTGTCGCTGCTGCTGGCTATACCAACGAGATCGAGTGTTGGGTACCGTGCTGCACGACTGCCGGACAATTCAGCCTTCGATGCTTTTACGGCAAAGTCTGCGGTAACGAGTGGCAGGTTCTGTTCCGAAGCCACCTTCACCCAGTCATCAGCGTTCGCTGGCGACGGTGCTGGACGCGGGGCGTCGTCATGGAGTTGTGCCAGTTCACTGATCGACACGCCAGTGATCAAGCTCAATGCCTCACGCGCAGTGGACAATGTGTTGGCAGCTGCTATTTCCTGTGCGGTGGCCAGATCAAATTGGGCCTGTGCATCTTTCACATCAGTGATAGCAACCAGTCCGACATCAAATCGACGTTCGTTTTGCTCTTTCTGGCGCTCGATTGCATTGAGTTCTGAGCGTCTGAAAGCAAGTTCAGACTCAGCCTGCAGAACGTCAAAGTAGGCTTGTGAAACGCGAAGTATTAGCGCCTGTTTCTCTGATTCAAGCTGAGCGGCGGCTTGTGCTATCGATGCTTTGGCCTGATCAATGGTTGCCAAGTGTTGTTTATTGTAGATGGTCTGACGCAGCGACAGGGTAGGGCCGTCCTCTGTGAAGCTGCCTCTGAAGTCATCGTTTACATCATTTATCGATGCTCGGTAACCTATCGACAGCTGCGGGCGTACATTCGAGCGTGCCAGCCGTTCTGCAGGCAGGGCGGACTCATACTCAGCCTGAGCAATTGCCAGCTCAGCATCAAATTGTTTTGCCCGTTCGTAGAGCGTCTGCAGGTCGAATTGATGATCATCGGCGTTCGCTATCGATATCGCGAATATCTGCAATATCAAGCATGCCGAAGCGATGCTGCTAAATTTTAAACGGATAGGTAAATTCTTCATCGCGCCGTCTTGGCCAACCCTGTGTTTAGAGTACCGATTAATCTCTACACAGCGGCTGCAACAATCGTTCCGGCACAAAACTCCTACGGGCAGGAAGTCGGACAGGTGTTAGAAGACAAATGCACTTGTACTGTTTGTCGGTTGCGAAAAGTTTTGTAGTGCCGGGACTTTTGTGTCAAAAATGCTGTCGGCAATCCACTCGGATTCTGACATGCGCTGGTACAGCATCGCTGTTTGCGTAGGTGCCTCAGCGCTACCAATAACTGCAAACAAGCGGCCACCGACGGCCATTTTCTGTTTGTAATATTCCGGCAGCTTATCGACAGAGCCTGTGAATGCGATTGCATCGTATTCATCTGCAGCGTCCCAGGTCTCCGATGCATCCTGATGATGGCTGGACACATTACTGCACGCCAATTCGACAAATCTTTTACGTGCTGCGTCAGCCAGTGGTGCCAGAATTTCAATGGTTTCTACGCTGCGGGCAAGGCGGGACAGACACGCGGCCAGATAACCACTGCCGGTACCGATCTCAAGCACCGAATCAGTCGTTTCCAGATCCAGCGCTTGAAGGATGCGTGCGTCGATGTTCGGATTGAGCATGAATTGCTCCTCACCGATGGGTAAACGGTGATCGCAGTAGGCCAGGTCGTGATACTGCGGAGACAGAAACGCTTCTCTGGGTATATCACCCAAAACGTCCAGAACGCGCTGATCAAGCACGTCCCACGGACGAATCTGCTGCTCAATCATGTTTTCACGTGCCTGCTGGCGGTTCATACAATGTCTCCAAAAAGGAACAGATACGGCGTAACCGGCGAGATTATAGATGATATGCGACTGGAGCAGGTCTGGAATAAGTCCAAAGTGACTGCATAGACTGTCGCAAGTGCTCGGCTAGCACACTGATTGGCTTCGGAAGAGGCATTGTTCCGACATAGTTGCGATTCAGTGGTATGCAGAGTGCGTAACGAACCCGCTACCGGCAAATCGCCTGAGTCAGCCGATTGCTGCGTCCGAGGCGCATATCCGGTTAGCTGAGATATCCCGGTTAGCTGAGACAAAGAGTGTAGATTGGTGTCGCTGGATGCGGGTGCACTGGAACAGAGGTGTACCGGTAACCCGGGTAGTTGACCTTGCAAGCAGCCGGTTTATGTCAAACCGCCGTTTTATAGTCATCCACCGTATATGAGTCCACAAAAATGTGGTTTGTAATTCGAGAGTTCAGGGTTTGAATCGCGAACCCGTCAGTGCTGCAAGCTTGGTCTAGATTCAAGCCTGTTACTGATTCAAGCTTGGTACTGATTCAAGCCTTGTACTGGACATTTAATCCAGTGACGACGGTCGCAGAAACTACCAAAGCAAAATCGAAGTTGCTACAACCGCGTTGTTCCTTATCCTGCCGTCAATGCGGCAGGAACTCCTCCTGTCGCTTCTTTAGGCCGGCTGTACCGCTCTAGCCTGAGGACCTTTGTCTCCTTGCTCTACTTCGAAAGTCACTTTCTGACCTTCAGATAGAGTTTTGAATCCGTCGATTTGAATTGCGGAAAAATGTACGAATACATCGTCTCCACCGTCATCCTGTGAAAGAAAGCCGAAACCTTTGGCTTCGTTGAACCACTTGACTGTACCGGTTGCCATGTTTTGAAAAACCTCAAATTGTGCAGGTGTAAGCTGAATTAATCAGCGCTGAAAAAATCGGAAAAACATCCTTGGAGCGACATAGAGTTGGGTAGCGTCCAGCAAAGTTGCCCAAACACCGGTTTACTGCAGAAAGATTGCACTGAACTGAGTTTTGTTAATGGCGGCGGGATAGAGCCCAAATATACGTAGCAACAATAGTTTACATTATTGCTACGTATATTGCTATGCGGTACCGGAAAAAAAGCAGATAGCGTTTTTCCTGTATAAGTTGTTGAATTTAAAAGAATTTAATTGGTTCTGTTGCGGGTGACTGCGGGATTTCACTTTTGGCCGGCTAGTATCTGGTTCCCGGTTGTAAACCCACCCAAGCGACGTTAGCGCCGCCTTGAATGATGCGGACGTCGTGACCCGGTATCCCGTCCACGTCCACCAGGGCGGCTTGTTCGCTGCTGAAATTTTGGTGGTTCGAGCGGTTGAATCAAATCACTTGTAATCGGTGCATACGGGATTTCCATTTCAATGTATTTCTGAATTTCCGGGAGCGAAAAGGAATATTCCTCGCAGGCGAAACTGATGGCCTCTCCACTTGCTCCGGCGCGCGCTGTGCGGCCGATTCTGTGGACATAATCTTCTGCCTGTTGCGGTAAATCGAAGTTAAACACGTGCGTTACGTCAGGAATGTGTAAACCCCTGGCTGCTACGTCCGTAGCAATCAACACCGGTATGTCACCCTGCGAAAACCCCTGCAACAGTTGCTCGCGTCTTTTCTGCCGGACATCACCGGACAGCGCAGCGCAGCGAATACTGTTGCCACTCAGGTAAGCTTCCACTTTTTCTGCGGCTCGCTTTGTATTGACGAACACGATGGAGCGGAAGGGTTCCAGCATGCGAACCAACCCGACCAACAATTTGATCTTTTCGTCCTTTGACGGGTGGAAGATGGTTTGTTCGATCCGCTCTGCAGTGACCGAATCCATTTCGGTACGGATCGTTTCCGCGTCGTTCATGTGCTCGTAGGCAAGCTCCATCACACGATTCGACAGTGTTGCTGAGAATAAAAGGCTCATGCGCTCGGTGGGCGGTGGCATTTTTCGAAACAGGTAACGGATGTCAGCTATAAAACCGAGATCGAACATGCGGTCTGCCTCATCGAGCACCACGACCTGCAGCTCATCCAGCGAATAGATGCCTTGTTTCAGGTAATCGATTAAACGTCCCGGCGTGCCTACCAGAACATCCACACCGTCGGCCAGTTCCTTTGCCTGTTTGGCATAGTCGACACCGCCATAAACCAGAGAAATGCGCAGGTCGGTAAATTTGGAGAGATCGTCAGCGTCTTTTTTGATTTGTATTGCCAGCTCCCGCGTGGGTGCGACAATGAGCGCCCGCGGGTTTTTCTGGCCGGCCGGGGTATTCGCGTCCGCGAGTAGCCGCGTGAACGAACCAAGCAGGTAGGCGGCAGTTTTTCCGGTGCCTGTTTGCGCCTGTGCCGCGACATCGTTACCCAGGATGATCCTCGGCAGTGTCAATGCCTGAACGGGCGTACAAGCCTCGAATCCGAGCCATTCAATCGACTCCTGCAGCGCGGGTGGCAGGTCAAGGTCAGCGAATGGTGTGGCGTCAACAGACATGAATCACGGGAGCTCTATGCAAATTAATGCTCTGGTCACTGGGACTATTCGAGAAAACTGGATATATATCAGTTGGATAGCTCTCAAAGTGTCCCTGGGCTGGGACAATTGGGAGGGAACTGAATTCAATTGTCACTATCTGAACGCTTGAAAACAACAATCCTACACTTATATTGACTGTAGCAGGTAAGCTGCTTTGACAATCACCATGGTAATGTGGGGCAAAACCATCATCTCACATACCTGCCGGGAGAAAAATAGATGAGCAATGATATAACCAATCTGACTGATGCCAATTTTGAAGACGAGGTGATTAATTCTGATCAGCCGGTTTTGGTGGATTACTGGGCTGAGTGGTGCGGGCCATGCAAGGCTCTGACACCTGTACTCGAAGAGGTGGCGCCTGAATTTGCCGGTAAGGTCAAAATTGCCAAAATGAACATTGACGATAACCCGTCGACACCGGTGAAATACGGTATCAGAAGTATTCCGACCTTGATGATGTTTAAAAACGGTAGCGTTGAGAACACCAAACTGGGTTCAATGTCCAAGGCCGAGTTGTCAGATTTTATCAACGAAAACGTCTGATCCTTTTCGGGGAATTTCCAGCCAGCATCATCACAGCTGGAAATTCCTTTTCGCAGTACAGATAGCCATTACAGATAGCTTTAGCGCTGTCTGTTTTTCAGTATCGCTGCAGAAGCTTGTGAAATCCCCGACTACATAGGGCCGCGTGCTTGCCAATCCCGGTGAGTCAGTTGTTTTGGCCTTTCCTGATGTCACTGTCCCCCGAAAGCTGACGAGCCGTTTGTTTGAACTAGCTACAGTAACTGTGGATCAGTCGGTGTTCGTCCGCGCTGCTGAGCGCAATCGGGTTGATTCAGTCGCTGAGAGAGTATTTCGGGGTAGACCCACGGTTGATTGCATGCTACATTTTACTTACTCCGTTCAAAAAGGTCCCAGTGTCTGTTCTTCTGGGCCGTATCTCCAGACGCGCCTTCGTAACTGTCCCTCTAATCTTTTTTGGTCTAAGGCTGCAGTTGGTATTATTTAGTTCTATCGACAGTGTGTCCGGAGAATCGGGTAGGTTGCAAAACCGGCGACATAAGAAAAAAGCGAATGCAAATCTGTACGAATAGCCGGGCTTGATCCAGGAACGAACGGTACGAAAAAAATTTAATCAGATGTCCAGACGGCGAATCGAGTGGTTTTTGAATACGACGGTGATCAATCCAGTTCGCTAGTTGCACTCTTTTCGCTATTACTACTGAGGCAACTGCCAGGCAGCGCAAAGCGGTGCTGATATGAACCGCAAATTAATTAACTACCTGTTTTAGTTATATTTTCATTGATTTTCATTGGATAGATAGTTCTGAGCGTATTTTAAGCATACTCTGAGCATACTTTTTGCAAGTGACACAGGTACCTGTTCAGGCGACGTGCTCAGTTTTATACCTTCTAAGCTATATACCTTCCAAGCTATGTATCTTTAGAGGTTGCCGATAATTATTTTTAGCGATACACCTTATCGCGGCGTTTATGCAGACGGTGTAGCGTTTTGAGCGACAGCTTTTTTAAACCTCCGGTTCAAAGTCTTTTAATCGAATAGTCGTTTAGCTGAAGAACCGTTAGATAGAAACCCGATATTAGTTGTATTGAAAAGCTGTAAAATTGTAGATGTGCTTACACCTAACTGACCCAGTAACCAGCAAAAGATAAGAACCAGCAAAAAATAAGTCATGGCAATTAGTTGCAATTATTTTTGAAAAATTGTCTTGCTTCTGTATTTTTATCGAAGGTTCTAATAAGCAGGTTGTACTAAGAAAACAATAATCATTCAGCGAACATAGTAGCTACAACGACAGCTAACACGACAACATATTCCGCGAAGCAAAGCTGCTGTTTTAGGCAAGCTGGCATCTGCAACCAAATATTCAAACGTTTTTCGCAATCTTGATTTTGATAAATTGATCACGGCGACAAACCCCAACAATACGATCTAATAAAATTTCGTACTGTAGCGAACTTTCCATAAATTTTTTCTATAAATATCTGATTGCTGAATGTTAACGAACTGCCTTTATGGTTGCGCGTGAAAAATTCGGCTTATCGTAGATTTAACAAGTATGCTGATTTCAAATACAACTAACGTGGCGGACTATCTGCCCTCAACTTCCAGGGTTGTTCTGATATGAAACCCGCCCGAAAATCCAACTCACGCTCGAGTTCCAGTCCTGTGGCTAATCCTACAAAAAATAATTCCAAGTCATCCTCATCTTCATCGTCGTCATCTTCATCGGATTCGTCTTCATCGGATTCGTCTTCCAATCAGGCGATGAACCTGACTGATCTGAAAAAGAAAAACCCGACCGAGCTTATCGAGATCGCTCAATCGATCGGTGTTGAAAATGTCGCCCGTCAACGCAAACAGGACATTATATTTTCGATCCTGAAAGCTTCTTCCAAAAAGGGGGAGAATATTTACGGTGGTGGCGTACTCGAAATTCTTCAGGATGGCTTCGGGTTTCTGCGCTCTGCTGATAGCTCTTATCTGGCGGGTCCAGACGATATCTATGTTTCGCCAAGTCAGATCAGACGCTTTAGTCTGCGAACGGGTGACACGATCTTCGGCAAAATCCGACCGCCGAAAGAGGGTGAGCGTTACTTTGCACTGTTAAAGGTTGACGAAATCAACTTCGGGCCACCTGAGCAAGCGAGAAACAAGGTTCTTTTTGAAAATCTCACACCGCTGCATTCTGATAGCCAAATCAAAATGGAACGGGGGAACGGTAGTACTGAGGACATAACAGCACGAATCATTGATTTTGCTGCACCGATAGGAAAAGGTCAGCGCGGACTTTTGGTATCACCGCCAAAGGCCGGTAAGACCCTGATGCTGCAAAACATAGCTCAAAGCACCGCTGCCAACCATCCTGAATGTTACCTGATCGTGCTACTGATCGACGAGCGTCCGGAAGAGGTAACCGAAATGGAGCGTATGGTACAAGGCGAAGTCATTTCGAGTACGTTTGATGAGCCGGCGAGCCGTCACGTTCAAGTCGCTGAGATGGTTATTGAAAAGGCCAAGCGACTTGTTGAACACAAAAAAGATGTTGTGATTTTGCTGGACTCAATTACACGACTTGCGCGCGCTTACAACACGGTTGTACCTGCGTCGGGCAAAGTACTGACCGGTGGTGTTGATGCCAATGCGTTGCATCGTCCGAAGCGATTTTTCGGTGCAGCACGTAACATTGAAGAAGGCGGTAGTCTGACCATTATAGCCACGGCACTGGTTGATACCGGATCCAAAATGGATGAAGTTATCTACGAGGAATTCAAAGGTACGGGTAACATGGAACTGCACCTTGATCGTCGAATTGCAGAGAAGCGTGTATTCCCGGCTATCAATATCAACCGTTCCGGCACACGTCGCGAGGAGTTGATGATTGATCAGGAAGAGCTACAAAAAATCTGGATACTTCGAAAATTTATCCATGGTATGGATGAGATCGAAGCGATGGAGTTCCTGCTTGGGCGCCTGCAGCAAACTAAAACCAACAACGAGTTTTTTGATGCTATGAAGCGGTAGACATCGCTGAATACGCTGGCGTTTTTTAAACGCCGGCGTATCTTCTCAGGCAGATCAGCTGGCCCAAACGCCGACCCAAACGCCGGCCTAAACGCCGGCCTAAACACGAGCCCAACGCGGGCACAAACGCTAGCACAAACGCAGGCACAAACGCGTGTGTATCTTTGGACGTAACTGCATCACCTCTGCTCTGCGCTTGTTCTTTTCTCTTGTCGTTATCGCTTATTATCAGGCGATTTCCTCTTTATTGTTGGCAGCATCCTGCCGCCTGACAGCGCGGTAACCAATATCACTACGGTAGTACGCATTGGGCCAGTTTATTTTGCTACACGTCCGGTAAGCCACACGCTGAGCCTCTTTGACGTTATCTGCCAGACCGACAACACACAGCACGCGACCGCCGCTACTGACAATCTCGTTGTTTTCCGTCAGTGTTGTACCGGCATGAAAAACTTTACTGTCAATTGATTCACAATCGCTCAGGCCAGTGATCGTATCTCCTTTCGGATAGCTACCCGGATATCCCCGGCTTGCCATGACAACGCCAACGCTAGATCCATTACGCCATTGCAAATCGATTTCGTCCAGATTACCGTCAAGTACTTTAATACAGGTGTCTACCAGGTCACTTTCAAGACGCATTAACAACGGTTGTGTCTCCGGATCGCCCAGCCGCACATTGAATTCAACCACCCGCGCTTTACCCTGATCGATCATTAAACCCGCATAGAGAAACCCGCAGAAGGGTGCACCTTCTTCATCCATAGCTTCAATAGTGGGGTAGATGACATCTTTCATAATGTGCTCATGAACCGCTGTATCCACCACAGGTGCCGGTGAATAGGCGCCCATACCACCTGTGTTTGGCCCTTCATCACCATTGTCCCGTGCCTTGTGGTCCTGCGAGCTTGCCAGTGGCACCGCCTGCCTGCCTTGTACAAGACAAATGAAGCTGGCTTCCTCACCAGACAGGAACTCTTCGATCACCACACGGTGTCCGGCCTTACCAAACCGGTTGCCCGACAGCATGTCAGTAATCGCAGCAGTTGCTTCTTCACGGGTGGATGCAACAACAACACCTTTACCTGCTGCAAGCCCGTCAGCTTTGATGACAATCGGCAGCGATTGGGAATCCAGATAGTCAAGTGCCTCTTGCTCCTTCTCGAATGTCCGATAGGCCGCTGTAGGTATGTTATGCCGCGCCATGAAATCCTTGGTAAATGCCTTGCTTCCTTCGAGTTGCGCTGCCGCCTGTGACGGACCAAAAATTCTTAAACCCTCTTGTTGGAAACGGTCGCAGATGCCTGCAACCAGCGGTACTTCCGGTCCGACGATTGTCAGTGCAACGCTTTCCTGACGCACAAAGCCGATCAACGCGTCGGTGTCCTCAGTGTTTAGTTCAACGTTAGACACGCCGGATTCCAGAGCAGTCCCGGCGTTTCCGGGTGCAACATACACATGGGTTGCCAGCGGAGATTGTGCACATTTCCAGGCCAGTGCGTGCTCACGACCGCCAGATCCAATTATCAAAATATTCATTGCAATAAATTAGCGTGTGTTCCAGAGAGCATCGTGTGAGAGTGCGATGCCGGGGTAACGTCAAGTGTACTCGAACCGGCCCCGGTATTCATCGCTCCTGCGGCCGAGCAGGGGTTTTGCTTTGCTTGTCGTCAGCTTTATATTCTGTCCGGGTCTGCGGCGGTGGACGAGAGGCGCTCGTGTTCTTCGCGGGTTATCGGGTAGTTGCGCATCATGCTGATTGCTGTCAGCTTCAGCGCAATCGCTGGCACACAGTACATCAGTTTCAGTGCAAACAGACCTTGCACGGGAGCCACCGCTGCTGCACTGCTATTTGTGGAGGCGTTCGTACTGGTATTAAAACCGGCCAGCTCCAGCAACGGAAAAGCGATGCCGATTGCCAGTGCAAACGCAAGTTTGGTTGTTGTACCCCACAGCGCGAAAAACAACCCGGGTCGTCGCAGGCCATTGTGGAAGGCATCCCACTCTATTAAGTCGCCCTTTATCGAAACAGGCAATATCAGATCAGCGCCGGCAAAAAATCCGGTCAACAGCACCACGACGAAAAAGAAATACCATGTGTGTTGCGATATAAAAGGTACGATTGAAAACGCGATGCAGGTTAGCAACATTGCGACAGACCAGGTCTGATGTTTCCCAAAGTGCTTAGCCATTCTTATCCAGAAGGGTACGGATAAGGCAGCCAGTAAAAAGTAGCCGAACAACAGTTGCCCGGCTTTTTCCGGAACGTTTAGTACATAACTTACGAAAAAAAGAAAAAGAGTCGCAGGAATCGCGTTGGCGATACTGTTTATCAGAAAGCTTCCCAGCAACTGCCTGAATGGACCGGCTGTTCGCAGCAGTAACACTGCCTGCTTTATCGTGTTTTCCGGTAAAGAGACGCTCGCATTGTCGGGAACCTTTACTGCAGCTAACAAAACACTCGCTATCAAACTGAATGCCACAAATAGAAAGATCCAGTAAAGCGCAGAAGCGATACTGGTGTCATCCCCACCTGCAACTGCAGCAATCAATAGCGCGGCGAGGGTGCCGCCAAGCGCGTAACCGGTACGCGTACCGCTGACTCTGTTGCGGTCGTGATATACCGGCGAGAGCTCCGCGCCCCAGGCGTTCAACGGAACAATCGCCATCGTACCGGCAACATAGATTACAACCGTCCAGAACAGCAGATATTGCCAGCTGGTATCAGCCGGCGGGAGAAACAATTTCCACACGGCAAGCAGTATCAGTGGTGTGGCAAACACAATCCATATTTTGCGTTTGCCAAAACGCCCGGGGGTCAGATCTGACAGAGTCCCTACGATCGGATCGGTTGCCATATCCCACAATCTTGCTGCCAGCAGGACAAGACCGATGGCTGTCAGAGATAAACCGGTACTTTCAGCATAGAAGGTCGGAACAATCACCTGCAGCGCGATAAATGCCGCGGCCAGCGGTGCGGCGATAGGTCCATAGCAGTGCAATATTGCTGTGGATAGCTTTTGCGGTGTGGTGTCTGGCATGCAGGGCTCTGCTGTGCTGTTGATCGGCGGGTGGGGTGGTTTGACTTGCGCCAGTTGTACGAGTGGCGCACGCGGTCCGATCGTTACCTTAATGTTCTGTAAGTTTATAGCAAAACACTTTACAGACTATGTGCGCTGATTGCCTGGTTAGTTCGCTCCTAACGAATGGTTTGCCAACCCGGTAGGACAGTACGTGATAAACCCAAAATCAATCTGGTGTGCGATTGCAGGTACAATGATTTGTATAACCCTGCTTACCAACGTGGATGAATTCTACTCGTGTTGATCAATTCTTATGAAACCCTGTCAGTTGAGACACCGGAGGAGCATTTACTGCTCGTTACGCTTGACCGACCTGATGTACTAAATGCGTTGAACACTCAGATGATGGGTGAATTGCGTGATGTATTTCAATCGCTGTATGTGGATCAACAGGGCTTGCGCGTGATCGTCCTTACCGGACGTGGTGAGCGTGGTTTCTGCTCCGGTGGTGACCTTAAACAGCGGCAAGGCATGACTGATTCGCAATGGCGTCAGCAGCACGCGCTGCTTGAGCAAATGATGCGTGCAGTAGCGCTTTGTCCTGTACCGATGATAGCAGCGATAAACGGCGACTGTTTCGGTGGCGGACTCGAGTTGGCGTTGGGTTGTGATTTTTCTTATACCGCCGAGACCGCTCGCTTTGGGTTTCCGGAAGGACGGGTTGGCATTATGCCGGGCGCGGCTGGAACTCAAAATCTGGTGCGTGCCTGTGGTGTACGCCGTGCGAAAGAAATCATGTTAACCGGTTTACCATTTTCATCACAGGAAGCACTCGACTGGAACATTGTTAATGCTGTAGTGCCACGCTCAGAGTTGCTCGAGCATTCCCTTTCAACCGCTCGCAAGATGTGCGGTGTTGCGCCGGTCTCAGCCATGCAAATCAAGAAATCGCTGGATATGGCTACTCACGCCGATATTATGACCGGCTATGCGTTTGAGATTGAGGCCTATAACCGCACGATTCCCATGCAAGACCGTCAGGAAGGGATCAACGCATTCAATGAGAAGCGAAAACCGGTATTTCGTGGTGAGTAGGACTGTGTAAAGCAGATCAACGGGCACGGATACTGTCTCTTAAATGGAATAAAAACGTACGAACACCTTCGATACGTTCGAATCAATTAGAAAAATGTATTGACCTTAAAGCCGGAGAAAACATCATGGCATGGGATGAGCAAAAACTCGCGGAACTCAAAGCACGGTATGACAAACCTGCGGGCGAAGATATGTACAACCCGGTCTTCAAACGCGTTGCGGATATGATTTTCTCCAGCGGTGGTCGTCGCCAGGCACCTTACGCAGGAATACCCACACTTCTCGATGCACCGGTAGTTGAGCCGGAGCCTTCATCAACCGCTTTTCTGGATCTCGATATTGCGCTCTTTGGTGTACCGATGGATCTGGGAGTAACTAACCGCAACGGTGCGCGCTTCGGTCCCCGCGCTTTGCGCTCGATCGAGCGAATCGGTCCTTACAACGATGCGTTACAGGTTGCTCCGATTCACGAGATGAAGGTTGCAGATGTTGGCGATGTACCTATGCAAAGTCGCTTCGACCTCGCACAGAGTCATCGTGATATCGAGTCGTTTGCGCGCATGATTGTAGATGCGAATGTCCGACCGGTTGCTGTGGGTGGTGATCATTCGGTGAGTCATCCTCTGCTGAAGGCGGCCGCCAAAGACGGACCGCTGGGTATGGTCCACATCGATGCGCACTGTGATACAGGCGGTACCTATGAAGGTGAAAAGTTTCATCACGGTGGGCCGTTTCGAAACGCTGTTTTGGATGGTGTGCTTGATCCTGAACGGACAATACAAATTGGAATCAGAGGCGCTGCAGACTACATATGGGAGTTCTCGGAGAATTCGGGTATGACCGTAATTCCGGCGCGTGAACTTAATGAGTTGGGAATAGCTGCGATTATAAAAAAAGCACATGAGGTGATTGGTGACGGTCCGACGTATTTTTCCTTTGATGTTGATAGTCTGGACCCGGCTTTCGCACCGGGCACCGGTACACCTGAAGTGGGTGGTCTGACAACACGTGAGGCACTCGAGCTGATCCGCGGTATGAAAGGTATGAACATTGTCGCTGCAGATGTTGTGGAAGTTGCTCCGCAATATGACACGACGACCAATACAGCACAGAATGCAGCACAAATGCTGTTCGAGATTGTCAGTTTGTTTCTGTTTAATCGTGTAGCGCCAGTTCAGGGGTGATGCGATGACTCGATTCAGCGATCTCGCACTGCGTATCGCCTCTGCGGAAGACGAGGCGTGGGCCGTGCACAATAAAGCGCTGCAGATGCAACGGCGTGGCGAAGATGTGGTTGTGTTGTCCATTGGTGATCCGGATTTCAGAACACCGGAGCCTATTGTTGACAATGCTGTCAGCCATATGAAAGTCGGACGTACGCATTACTCACCTGCCTTGGGTGAACTCGGTTTACGGCGAGCTGTTGCTGATTATGAAACCCGTGTCTCACCACACCCCTGCAGTGTAGACGAAGTGTCTGTATTCCCCGGTGTCACGCCGGGCATTTATGCGGTTATGTCCTGTTTGTTGAACCCAGGTGATCATGTGGTTCTGATCGATCCCATGTACGTAGGCTACGAACCCATATTCAACGCGCTGCAAGTGGAAATGCAGTTGGTAGATGCGCAGTCGCGACAGGCTTTTCTGGTAGACCCCGAAGCGATTGAAGCTGCAGTAACGCCGCAAACGCGCGTGATTTTTATAAACACACCGGGTAACCCGACAGGTGCGATCATGCCACGCGATGATCTGAACAGGTTGGCGGCTTTTTGTCAGCAGCGGGATATCTGGCTGGTGTCGGATGAAGTCTATTCAATGTTTACATTTGATAAACCCCACATATCGTTACGCACTGCCGCTGACAGTCTGGACAATCTGGTTGTTATCGATGGACTGTCCAAGTCGCATGCAATGAGTGGGTGGCGTATGGGGTGGGTGGTTGCGCCAAAGGAATTAACATCGCATCTCGGTGATTTTGCAGCGATGTCACAGTTTGGTTGTCCGCAATTTATACAGGACGCATCAGCGTTTGCGCTCAACAACGACGAGTACTATGTCAAGGAAATGCGCGATGTTTACAAAAAACGGCGTGACCTGGTCTGTGAGTATTTGCTGAAGATGCCGGGGATCAGTTTCACCAAACCTGATGCCGGTATGTTTGTGATGATCGATGTCAGTAGTGTTGACGAAAACGATACACGGTTTGCCAGTCAGTTACTGGAAAAAGAAAAAGTGTCTTTACTGCCTGGTAGTGCTTTCGGGCGTATGACCGGCGGTCATGTGCGGTTTTCTCTGGTGCAACCCGTTGATGTGCTTGAGTCAGGTTGTGAACGGCTGGATCGGTTTTTACGAAATTATAATTAGCAGATCGTACCCGTCTTAGTCGCCGCGCGAATGCGCAATACAATCGATCACTGATCCGCCGGATAAAGCAGGACGTTACCTGTGTACAGTCGGTTATCAGACATTTTATTTATTGATTGAAGTATTTCAACGGTTGTATTAAAACGTCGCGCTAAAGAATACAGCGTATCTCCGTCGGCTATGGTGTGTTGTGCGTGTAGTTGCGTAGTCCCTGCCGAGGCTGAAGTTATTTTCTTCGACGGTAGTTCAGGTTCTATGAAAGCGGTAGTAACCTTGGGCCGGGTGACAGACGTTGTTCCTTCAGATGTGATCTCAACTGATGCGGTGATATCGTTACCGGAAAATTCATTCTGCTTTTCCGATGGGGACTGTGCGGGATTGATCGAGGGTAGCGTCGTTAGCTCGGAGCCATTGGAGTCACTGGGGTCACTGGAGTCATTGTCGTTCGCATGCAGTTGATCCTCGCCCTCTGAGGAATTAGCGGCCAGCGTAGTCGTCGTTGTATCTGACTGCTCAACCTCGGTGTCTTCGGAAATGTTGCCTGGTTGGGTGGACCGTGCAGCTGCCGCCACTGCCGCGGTGTCAATGCTTGATTCCGCTTGGTCTACCCCATCCAGAGGCGCATGAGTCGCGGCTTGCTTTGGCTTCTTGGGTTCTGAGTCAGATGCTTTTTTCTCTGCGGCTGTCGGTTTAGCACTTAAAGTTACAACAACTGTTTTAGAAGCTTTGACAGCAGGCAATTGCAATGCTGCGGCAAGGCGCAGGGAAGCGGTTTCCGACGCGTTGTTTGCTAGCTGCTTAGTTGTCGGACTTGCTGGCTGATCCGCGGGAATCGGTTGATCTTTCTGTTTGTCTTTATTATTACGCTGTTGATGCGATGCCGCAGCTGCGGCGGTATTCTTGACTGCCTTAGATTCTACTTCGGCGGAATGAGTTTTCGTCAGTGGAAGCTCAGATGTCAGATGGTTTGCTGCTGACGATGCTTTTTCTGTGGGCTTATCAACGAATGCAGTTTTTATCGGAATCTCAGCCGAAGATGACAGCGCACTCTCGTTATTAACCAGTCTTAGAACCCAGTAACTCGCGAGCACCACTGTTACGGCGAGTAAAGTTATGTTGGAGCGCGAATACATTTGGGATTTGTACAGACTGGACTTTTTGCCGCAATAAGATAGATCGGCGTGATGATAGCGAAATTTTTTTATCCTGACTCATACGATTTACAAATCACCAATTTGAACGCACTGAGTGCCAATAAGTTGACGAATAATTTGAATAATTGAAGTTGTGTGACAGCGTTAAAACGCAAAGTTTTCGAAGAACGATTAAAACAGATGAAATTCTTAAGGTGAGTGCACCACTGTTGGAAGTGTGGTTCAGAGAAACTTACAAACCGATGCGATCACGCATCGCATACCAGGCCATACCCAGTTTTAACAGTGCGGGCCGAAATCGATCATCACCCGGAAAGGGTGTGCAGGGAAGTTGGGACAATAACTTAAACGCCTTGTCATCGCCCTGTATCGCGTCACTCATCAGTTTTCCAGCCAGTGTGGATAGAGCGACACCGTGCCCTGAATATCCTCCTGCTGCCCAGACACTCGTGCCGAATTTGCGCAGGAATGGTAGACGTTCACGGGTTATTGCAAGGGTGCCGCCCCATGCAAATTCCAATTCGGTATCTGCCAGTTGCGGAAATACCTCGATCAGGTTTCGTCTTACCAGTTTATAAATATCTTTTGGAAAACGATAGTTCCAGGTTTCCCCACCACCGAATAACAGTCGATTGTCCTGGCTGAGTCGAAAGTAGTTCACTACAAATCGAGAGTCTGCCACCGCTACTCGATTCGCTATCAGATTGTCTGGGAAATTTTCAGGTAATGGTTTAGTCGCGACAATGTAATTGTTAATGGGCATTACATGTTTAGCGATTTGCGGATGCAGTTCGTTATGGTAACCGTTACAGGCAAATATTATATGCTCGGCATTTACGCTACCGTGCTCTGTTTCCACTCGATGTCCGGTCATCGAAACATGTGAGCGTAAGTAGGGCAGGCGAGTTTTGATAACGCGACTGTTTTCAAATAGTTTTGCTCCGGCATTTGATGCAGCATCAGCAAGACCGAGTGCGTAGTTCAATGGGTGCAGGTGTCGGGCATAGCGGTTCAGTACGGCGCCATGGTAATGATCCGTTGCGAGCCAGTTGTTTATTTCATCAGGTGGAACAATGTTCAGCTTGTCTGCTTCGTAGTTTTTCTGCAAAGCTTCAATATCTTTTACTATTTCATTGAAGTAACGCTTTGAATGTGTAGGGTAGAGGATATGTTTTTGCAGATCGCAACTGATGTTGTGATCGACAATTAGTGACTCGACCAGTCTAGCGCCCTGAAGGCCTAAGTCCCACAGCGCCTGGGCGGCGGTTTGTCCGAGCTGATTCGCCAGCCACTCTTGTGACTGATTGAATCCAATGCCCACCTGACCACCGTTTCGACCGGATGCCCCCCAACCTACACGGTTGGCTTCAAGCACGACACAGTTGATACCATTGCGTGCCAGATGCAAGGCAGCGCTTAAGCCGGTATAGCCACCGCCGACAATGCAGACATCAACCTCCAGATCGTCATTTAACTGCGGTCGTTTGGTCTGGCTGTTTGCACTATGGTGATACCAGCTGTTGGGGTACTTGCCCGGCTGGTCGTTTATGGTCAGAAGATCCACGCGAAACGGGTAGTCGGGTGGCAGCTAAACGTTTAACAGAAGGTGGTCGCGTTCCCAGGGGCTGATAACGCGTTGAAACTCATCAAGTTCGTGCTTTTTTATTGCTGAGTAGATATCGCAAAATTCGGTGCCGAATAGCTTTTGAATACTTTCATTGCTCTCGAAAAGATCGAGCGCCTCATGTAGTCCCCACGGTAGTGAATGGGGCAAGGAGTACGCTTCACCGACCACCGCTTCGCGCGGTTGCGCGTTGGCTTTCATTCCGAGATAACCGCAGGCTAGGCTGGCTGCGAGTGCCAGATAAGGATTGCAATCCATGCCGGCCACACGATTTTCTATTCGTCTGCTGGTCGGTTCTGAGACAGGTATGCGTAATCCGGCAGATCGGTTGTCAGCACCCCATTCAAGATTTATTGGTGCTGCGTCATCGCGGGCAAAGCGACGGTACGAATTAACGTAGGGTGCAAGAATACAAATCACGGCTGGCAAATGTTGTTGTTGTCCTGCCAGAAAACCGTGAAACATATCAGTGGGCTGATCGTTTTGATCATTGAAAATATTTTGCCCGGTTTTTTTATCGACCACGCTTTGATGAATGTGCATGGCGCTACCGGGTTGATTCTGCATGGGTTTCGCCATGAAAGTTGCGAAACAGTTGTTACGCAACGCTGCTTCACGAATTGTGCGTTTGTAAAAAAATACCTGATCGGCCAGCGTTAGCGGGTCACCGTGTTGCAAATTGATTTCTATCTGACCGGCACCACCCTCCTGGATGATCGTGTCAATTTCAAAACCCTGTGCTTCACTGAAATCATAGATATCGTCAATTATGGTGCCGTACTCTTCAACAGCGGACATTGAATAGGCCTGCCTGCTGACGCCTTGCCTACCTGTGCGACCAATCGGCGGTTCTATCGGTTCGTCTGGATTGACATTGGGTTTTGTAAGATAAAACTCAAGTTCCGGTGCTACCACCGGTTCCCAGCCCTCGGCGTGGTAGAGCGATATGATATGACGCAGCACGTTGCGGGGCGCAAACCAGACCGGCTCGCCGTCCTGTCCCAGTACATCATGAATCACTTGCAGTGTGACATCTGAAGACCATGGTACTGCTGTCGCTGCATTGAAGTCCGGGGTCAGAACAAGGTCTTTTTCGGTCCACGGGTCTGCGAATTCACCGGGCTCGGCATAGTCGCCAGTAATGGTCTGAAAGAATATTGATACCGGCAGGAAAGTTCGATCACTGCGGGCGAACTTTCGCGACGGCATGGTTTTACCGCGTGAAATGCCGGCCAGATCGGGTACGATACAATCAACGTCGTCGACGCGACGGCCGTTAAGCCAGCTGTGTACACTAGCCGGTAGCTGTTCAGTCCAGTCATTCATAGCTAATCAGTCGACTTACGCTCTGCTGTGCTTTAGAAAAAAATCCCGGATTTCCGCGCCCCATCGCTGTTGCGAGAGCGGTTTTCCAAAATTTTTCAACGCTTCTGCTGCTGATCCCGGTGGTGTAATTCTAGTGCTGCGCATTTTTATCAAATCAGCGGTGTAACTATCATTGAATTCCGGATGTGGCTGCATCGTTAATGCCGGACCTTTGTAGCGCAGGAAAGCATGCTTGCAAAAGTCGGTTGAGCCGAAGGTCTCTGCATCTGCTGGTGGTTCGATAACCTGGTCCTGGTGCATCGCATTGACACAGGTCGGTTGTGACTCGCCGTCGAGTGTGTATTCAATCTGACCAACTGACCATCCACCACTGAACTTTTCAACCCTGCCACCCAGGGCCTGGGCCAGGATCTGATGACCAAAGCAAATTCCGACAACCGGTATCGATGCTTCGTAGGCATTGCGTAGCAGTTGTTCAAGCGGTGGTATCCAGTCGTGCTCTTCGTAGACGCCGTGTTTTGAGCCGGTGATTAACCAGCCGTTGACATCATCCGGTTGGGTTGGCACATCACCGTTTTCGACGTCGAAAACTCTGTAGTTAAGATCAGGGCCCAGCAGATCAAAAAACATCTTTTCGTAGTCGCCGTGCTTGCTCTGCATATGTTCGGGGACGGCGCCGCACTTGAGAATACCAATGGTGATCATCGGGTTAACCAGCGTGATTGCAAAGGAGCCATTCTAACCCGATGCAGGTAATTTGAGGATGGTGACCGCTTGTGTCAGATTCGGCTCGTCGTGGTGTGGCCGGAATGATGCCGTTGGTGGCGTTATCTACTAAGAGAAAGACGCGTCCTTGCGCAATCGCGCATCGCTGTACCTACCCCAGTCGATCTCTGGACTTTACGGATTGGCCGAAAGTGAGTCTCCACAGGCGCACAGCACCTGCGCTGTGTGCCCATCGGGAATAGAAGCGAAGTCACGTTCGCTGCTTGAAATTAAGGTAAAGTTGAGCTGATTCTGCGAAAACTTCTGGAATTTCCACGTGTAGGGCGCCGTTGTGACGAAAAGGTTATGCCCGATATATCATTTTGGTGAAAGGCCGTTTGCCGAGATGTAGAGACAGTGGTTTAATCGATCGCTTTGACGGATTAGTCATTGATCCATTTTTCAGTGACAAGCACCCATTGACCTGACCAATGAATGAAGCGGTATCCCTGCATGACTTAACTGTTCTGACAGAAGAACAGCGGGCTAACTTGTTACTGCGGGCAGAGGATGATTTAGCGTCCTACCTGGATAAAGTTGATCCTATAATTGCTGCGGTTAAAGCAGAAGGTGATCATGCACTGGCAAAATTTGCCCGTGAGTTTGATCAAGTGCCTTTAACGCATGATGCCATCGCAGCCACTGCGAATGATTTTGACCAGGCTTTTGATTCCCTGGATGCACAAATGATCTCGGTGCTCGAATATGCGGCGGACAACATCCGCCGTTATCATGAGGCGCAGATGCCACAAAACTTCTGGATGCAGGAAATTCGCCCAGGTGTCCTTGTTGGAGAACGCTATACATCGATTGATTCAGTTGCCTGCTATTCTCCACGCGGCAAAGGATCGTTTCCGTCTGTCACATTGATGACAGTTATACCGGCAGTAGTCGCCGGTGTAGAACAGGTTATTGTAGTGACGCCGGCTGGCCCGGACGGGCAGGTGGACCCTGCAACGCTGGTTGCTGCACGTCTGGCAGGCGTGGAGCAGGTTTATAAAGCAGGTGGTGCTCAAGCAGTGGCAGCCGTTGCCTTTGGTACAGACACGATACCAGCGTGCAGGAAAATTGTTGGTCCCGGTAGCCCATGGTTTGTCGCAGGACGCCAACGACTGCAGCATGTTATCGACACGGGATTACCAGCGGGTCCGAGCGAAGTGATAGTCATGGCCGACGAAACCGCGAATTCGTCGATCGCTGCGCTGGATATTATTATCGAGTCAGAACACGGTCCGGACAGCTCCGCATTTCTGGTTACATGGTCAAAGGACGTGGCATTAGCTGCACGAGAAAAAATTCCGGGGTACTGGCAACAGATGAGTGAGGGTCAGGCGGCTCACTCGCAAGCAGTACTCGGTGGTCAGCGTGGTGGTATTGTTTTAACGCCAAACGCAGAGGAGGCTTACCGTTTTATTAACGATTATGCGCCGGAACATTTGCAGGTGTTGTCAAAACATCCCTATGAACACTTGTCCCACATTCGAAACGCGGCGGAAATTTTATTGGGTGAGCATACAGCAGGCTCAATAGCCAACTATATGATGGGACCTAATTGTGTGTTGCCCACCTCAGGTGCAGCTCATACACACTCACCGCTTGGCGTGCATGATTTTATGAAAAGCTGTTCTGTCGGGCATATGACAAAGACAGGTTATAATGAAATGGCGCCTAAAACGCATATTTTCGCGACCTATGAAGGCTTCGATGCGCATGCTAATGCGGTATCTGAATTACGTGAACAAGCGTTTGCCGACGATGGTCAGTAGTCCAGTTTAGGTTATCTGTTTCTGTCTAAGACAAAGCGTACATCGCGGTATTTTCTGTAGTACTTAAGAACTTCTGATTGGTTGTCTTCGCTGCCTTGGCTGCCATAATTGTGTTGAAAGTTTGGCTCAAAAAGTCAGACGTACATCAATCTTAAAAACAACTGACAAATCAAGGTGAATTGAATGCCTGCATTACGTGACTTCGAGCAACCGGGACGATCTGCTGTACATGCACCGACTGCTATGGCTAGTACGTCTCAACCACTGTCGACTGCAGTTGCGCTCGACATAATGAGACAGGGTGGCAACGCGATGGATGCAGCGATAGCTGCCTGTGCAGTACAGTGTGTTGTTGAACCGCAGTCCACCGGTATCGGTGGGGACTGCTTTTGTTTGTATTCACCAGCCGGATCAAACGACATTGTAGGTTTTAACGGTTCGGGTAGAGCACCGAACGGTTTGACGGTTGACTACTTACAACAACACGGTCTGCAACTTGAGCGTACGTCACCGCATTCGGTTATCGTACCCGGCGCAGTTGATGCGTGGTGTCAGTTGCATGCCGATCACGGGCGTCTCCCATTCGCTGATTTAATGCAACCGGCCATTGGTTATGCAATGGACGGGTTTCCTGTTGCCCCCCGGGTGATACTGGATACGCTGGCACAACAGGAGTTGTTTCAGCAAAGCCCGGCACTTGCACGTATTTTTGAACCGAACGGTCGACCGATGCAGGCGGGTGATCTACTGGTTCAAAAAGCCTTAGGCAAATCCTTGCAACAAATCGCAGCTGACGGGCGTGACGCGTTCTACTCGGGTGAGATAGGCGCTGACATTGTTAAGACTTTACGTGCAAAGGGTGGTGTACATACGCTGGAAGATTTTGCCCAGGCAAAAGGTGACTACGTTACGCCGATATCCGCTGACTTTCGTGGACACACAATTTATGAATGTCCACCCAACGGTCAGGGCATGATCGCGTTATTGCTGCTCAACATTATGAGCCAGTTTGACGTTGATCCTGATCCGCTATCAGCAGAACGTATTCACCTTGAGATCGAGGCTTGTCGTCTTGCCTACCAGGCCCGAACACGTTATCTGGCAGATCCTGCGCAGGTGGATGTGCCCGTTGATGAAATCCTGTCGATGGATTTCGCGAAGAAACTGAGTGCGCAAATCGACCGGACTAAAGCTAACGAAGTCGCTGATGTATCGTTGACTGCAGGTAAACCGCATCACGATACGGTCTACATCACAGTAGTGGATAGCGAGCGTAATGCCTGCAGCTTTATCAATACACTTTTTATGTCGTATGGTGGTGGCATCGTCGCCGAGGATAGTGGTGTCGTTTTGACAAACCGGGGTGAAGGTTTTGTTACAGATCCAGCGTCTCCTAATTGTATAGCACCCGGTAAACGTCCTCTGCATACCATCATTCCCGGTATGATCAAACAAAACGGCCGGACAGTTATGCCGTTTGGTGTGATGGGTGGCGAGTATCAGGCGATGGGGCATATGCAGTTTCTAACCCGTTGGCTGGACTACGATCGTGATGTACAGCAGGCGCAGGATATGCCGCGATTTATGGTTTCACCTTTTACACAAGAAGTCGAAATCGAATCCGGTGTCAGCGATGAAACAGTCAGTGCACTTCGCTCTCTGGGCCATCGAATAGAACGCTCGGCAAGCCCGGTTGGTGGTTCGCAAGCGATACATATTCGTCAGCCGGAAGGTTCCGATAAAAGCGTGCTGGTGGGTGGGTCAGATCCGCGTAAGGATGGTCATGCGGCCGGTTACTGATAATAGTAAGTTGCTCTGTAAGCGCAGCCCCTTTAAAAATTGTTACAAGGATTTGCGACAGTAACACGAAGACTGAATTTTGATATCTGCATAGCCGGATGCAAGACTGAGTGCGTTAGCTATGTTTTCTGATCCGTTTTTATTCCCAAGGGTGTTGTAGCACTCGGCCAGTCCGGTCAGTGACCACAAATTCAGTGGATGTTGAAGGCAGCGTGGTAGCTTGTCGTTCAAGCCCAGATCTGTTTCGTAAACAACGGTTGCTTCGTCCAGCTTTTTTTGTTCGAGTAACAACGCACCCAGTGCGTGTCTTGGTGGGTGCATCCAGGGCCACGGCTCGCAGTAGTCCAGCTCGTCGCATACCACTACAGCGTTTCTGAGCTTATCGAGGCCTCCGTTTACATCACCCGCGTGATAGCGCCATTCGCCTTCAAGCATGGCTAACGCAACAGCCAGAATACGCCGCGCCGGATTGTTGTTTATGACATACCAGTCCGGTACATCGTTATATTGCTTTTCAAGTTGTACCAGACCTTGCTCTGCAGCGTTCAGGTTATCTACGTTGGCATGTGCGACTGAGCGTGCATAAACTGTCATGGCCTGCGCAAACGGCATAGTGGAAAACTCGGTTTTTCTCTTGTTCAGGCTTTCCGTTGTCAAGAGATCCCATTCGCCGAATCGAATATGTGTATGCAGTCGATTTGCATAGAATCCCTCAATCGACAGACGCAGCCATTCGTCATGCATCCGGGAATTTGACTCGTTAACAAGATTTTCTATGTTGCGCCGTGCTTGTGTCGCTTCCGATCGCCGTCCTGCCATCATGGCGGCCGTGAGCTGAAGATGCATATTGTGTAATCGCGAAATCAAATAGAATTCATTGGCGTCAAATGGAATGGTTTGATCAAGACAGACAGCTCGAATGTTGGTTTCGATAGCATCGCGGTATTGGCCTGTCAGCATATCAATATGTGTAGCCATGTGCGGCAAGTGTGGAGGTATGGCTTCCATGGATGTGCATAGCTGACGTAATTGACTGGCTGATCTGCTTGCACGTTGCGGTTCGGGTGACATTTCAAGTGCATGGATGTGCATGTGCAATAACCCTACATGCGAGCGATTAGACTCCGAGTGATTCAAGGCTGATTCAAGTAGCATGATCGCATCATTCACGCGTGAGTACTCGGTGGGATCACCGTTTCTGATATTCCAGAGTTGCCAGGGCGTACAATTAAGAAGTGATTCAACTATCAGTGTCGCAATGTCGGGCTGCTTACCATACGCATCAGTCAGCGTTAACATGGCATCGGCGTATTCGACTTGCCACGACTGAAATGTTGCACTGTCCACCGGCTTAGGCTGCCTGAAAAGTAAGGCCAGATTGGAGAGCAGTTGAAACACCAGTGAACGATGATTTCTATCTTCAGTTTTTGAATCTTGATCATCCCTGAATAAAGCCAAACCCTGTTTTATTGTGTTGAATCCATGTTCGGCGTTACGTGTCTGCTGCGCGTTAGTAAACCAGCTCCACGGTCGATTGTAGAAGGGTGCGCAGCTATAGGCTAAACCCCAGTAACCCAGTGCACACTGCGGTGCTGCTTGAACCAGTTGAGTGAAGTGTCGGTGGGCTTGCTCATGATGAAATCCATAGCACCAAAGAAGACCACTGGCAAACAGCTTCCGATGCTCGTGATCGGTTTCCGGCAATAACTCGATACTCGTGCACAGACTGTCATCCAGAAAGTGAAGTTGGTTGTGCATCAAACCGATTGGGATAAGTACATAAAAAGTGATACTACCGTAGTTTTTCCAGCAGGTTATACTTGGTCTATTAAGGGAGACACTGGTTTGTATTTACCATTGCTTTGTTGTTTCCAACTACCACATTCTACTGCAAAGAGATAAGGTCATGCCTGCGCCGACGCATAAACGAATTCGATGTTTCAATACCCGTGAAACATACCCCAATCAAACACTGGATAATGATTTATGTCAGGCCGTTGTAGCGGGCAACACGGTCTATGTTCGCGGACAGATCGGAACTGACTTTGATGGAAATCTGATCGGGTTGGGTGATCCAGCTGCGCAGGCTGAGCAAGCCATGAAAAATGTAAAACAAATACTGGAAGAGGCGGGTAGCGATCTCTCGCATATTGTTAAAACGACTACTTACATCACTGATCCTCGATTCCGGGAGCCGGTATATCAGGTTGTCGGTCGTTGGTTGAAGGGTGTGTATCCGATATCGACCGGACTGGTCGTAGCAGGGTTGGGTCAGGCTGAATGGTTGATGGAGATCGACGTCATTGCAGTCATACCTGAAGAGGAAGATAACTGATGAGTCGTGACCCTCGATACGACCTGCTATTTGAACCTTTGCAACTGGGACCGGTTGTCGCGAAAAACCGCTTCTATCAGGTACCGCATTGTAACGGTGGTGGTTACCGCGATCCGAGTGCCGCCGCTGCCATGCGAAACATAAAGGCTGAAGGCGGTTGGGGTGTTGTTTTTACCGAACAGGTTGAAATGCACCACACATCAGAGATCACGCCCTTCATCGAATTGCGACTTTGGGATGATAACGATATACCGATGCTCGCCCGGATGGCTGACGCGATTCATGAGCACGATGCACTGGCGGGAATCGAGCTGACTTATCCCGGTGTTAATGCGCCCAACTTTTATACCCGCGAAGTGCCCATGGCACCGACTGCGTTACCTGTCCGAACGTTCAGCAACGACCCTGTGCAGGCGAAGGAGATGACACTGCGCGACATAGAGAATTTTCGTCAGTGGCATAGACTGGCAGCCAGGCGGGCAAAAATGGCCGGATTTGATGTTATTTGTCTTTACGGCGCGCATGGGTTTGGTGTGATACAGCATTTTCTGTCAACTGTTACCAACCAACGGTCCGACGCTTACGGTGGCAGCTTGAAAAATCGCTCTAGACTTTTTCGAGAGCTCGTCAGTGACACTAAAGAAGAGGTGGGTGACACTTGCGCGATTACCGTGCGTTTGTCGCTTGAAGAAACCAGCGTTTCCGGACAGCTTGGGTTTTCAAATCAGGAATTGCGTGAATTGATAGATCTTCATTCGGACCTGCCTGATGCATGGGATCTGGCGCAGGGTGCCTGGGAAGATTGTTCAGTGACCTCGAGATTCGCTGAATCAGGTAGCCAGCAATCGTTGGTCAGCGGTATACGCGACTTAACAAGTAAACCGGTTATTGGTGTTGGTCGTTTTACGTCGCCAGATATGATGGTCAGTCAAATCAAATCCGGTGCGCTTGATTTTATTGGATGTGCCAGGCCATCGATCGCCGATCCCTGGCTACCGCGTAAGGTTGATGAAGGGCGGGTCGAAGATATTCGTGAATGTATTGGCTGCAATATTTGTATTACAGGTGATATGACTAGCTCACCGTCACGTTGCACACAAAACCCGACCTTTATGGAAGAGTGGCGTCGCGATTGGCATCCTGAACGTATCGAGAATAAAAAAAGTGATAGCACAGTGTTAGTCGTTGGTGCGGGACCTGCTGGACTTGAAGCTGCAATGTCGCTCGGACGCCGTGGCTATGAAGTGACGCTTGCTGAAAAGACCAATGAGGTTGGTGGTCGAATAAATCTGGAGAGTCAGTTACCCGGCCTGTCCGCGTGGCGACGGGTGCGTGACTATCGTGAATATCAAATTAATCAATTGCCGTCTGTCAGTACTTTTCTCGAAAGTGAACTGGATGCCAGTCAGGTTCTTGAATTTGGTTTTCATCATGTGGTTCTAGCAACCGGATCAAGTTGGCGTCGGGATGGTGTGGCGCGCTATCACGTAACACCTATCGTCAGTGATAATTCTGTTCCCGTGTTTACACCTGATGATCTGATGAACGATCGACTACCCGATGGACATCGCGTGGTTATTTATGATGATGATCACTACTACATGGGTTCGGTGTTGGCAGAATTGTTAGCCGGGAAAGGGTATCAAGTGGTGTTGATCACACCGTCTGCGTATGTAGCTGAGTGGACGCTCAATACGCTCGAGCAAACATCAATCCACAATCGGTTGGTAAATAGTGGTGTTGATATCCAGTTAAACCGTGCGGTAGCGTCTGTTAAATCAGGATTGGTTGAACACACGTGCACATACTCAGGTCGCAGCCTGGAAGCTGAGGCCGATGCGTTGTTGATTGTAGCTTCACGAGAATCGAACAGAAGCCTTTGGGATAGTTTGAACGCGCAGCAGGCGCAGTTTGAACCTGCCGGTATCAAGAGTGTGTCGATAATTGGCGATGCAGATGCCCCCGCACCCATCGCCTGGGCCGTTTATGCCGGGCATCGCTATGCGCGTGAACTTGAATCAGCCACCCACGATGACGGTCAATTGCCGTTCAAACGCGAGTTGGTTGAGTTAGCTGTAATTTAGTTTTATCTTCACCTTGCTAATCTGACGTCTTTCGGTCATCCGCGCGCAAGTGATGTTCCTGTGCGCGGATGATGCAAGGATGAAGGTAGAAGCTAATCCAGCACCAGGTCAGGTGGTGGAACGACTGGTGTGTCAGGACGCGAGTGCGCTTTTACTGACCCTCGCAAACGTTGTGAGTAATCGGTCAATTGGCGATGCATCGCTTTGAATGCGTCGCGGACCGCGACGTAAGGATCTTCATGCTCTTGTTTGTCATGTTTTTCATGACTAACAACGAGTTCACGTTCGGGAACAGTCAGATTAATTCTGATGTGAAAGAGCTTTCCCCGGTGTTTGTGTTGATGGGTTTCTTCGACAATCACATTACAGCTGGTGATGTGATCGTGTAGCTGTTCAAGCTTATTTATTTTTTCAAGTATCCGACGTTCGAGAGCTTCTGATCTTGGCATGTCTCGAAAAATAATCTCTGCCGGTGCCATCATACGCGTTACTCCTGTCGATTAACCGAACTTTGAGTCTAGCTTTGTTATCGACTGATTGGTAGCAAATATTTTGTTGTGTCTATGAACTTTGATACATGTTTTGCACATTGGCTCCCTAAGTTGTTGATCCGGGATCTTCAATTCACATTTTAATGTCGTTTTCCCACGTCGTTATCAGATTGCGTTTCTTCACAGTGCACATTTCTTTTGTTACTACGACAGAAAACGGACATTCAACGCATCGCCAAAAAGACGACGTTGTTTTTCGGAAATACGTTCGAACATTCTAAGTTTGGACAAAAAATGAACACTTTTTCGATACGTGACATCATCAGACGGATGAAGTATCTTTCTCTGCTTGGCTTGTGATTCTGTTGGGTTTCGGCACGGAAGTCGCGTATTCGCAATTAGCACAATTTGTGTAAGCACAGTGACTGGTCAGGTTTTTAAACTGACTTTTCCTCCTATTTGCCGATGCTTTCTGAATTCATTTGGAGTTGTTATGCATGATGTTGTAGCAGATTCGCTTGTGCGTCGTCGCTATGTGTTGAAGTTACTGATGGCTGCAAGTGGAAGTCTGTTTATGCTGTCGCGTGCTGGTAGGGTGCTTGCCGAATGGCCGGCTGAAATGTTCGGGGCTGATAACTCGGATGATTTGCTGAAACGCCTGACTGAAGGGGAGTCAATAAGCGAATCAAATGCTGTTACATTGAAAGTTCCGTCGTCTGTAGAGAATCCCGCAATTGTACCGGTTAGCATTGAATGTGATTTAGACGGTGTGAAATCAATATCCCTGCTACTGGCATCCAATCGCCATCCCATGGTCGGAACGTTTCGCTACGGTCCGGGCGTTGCGCCGGTATTGTCCACACGAGTAAAGCTTGAGAAATCCGGTGACGTAATTGCACTTGTTCAGACAAATGACCGGTATTTTTTAAAGCGTGCCAGAGTTGACATCAAAGCGTTTGCCTGCGAAGTGATCAAAAAGCCAGCGCAAACTGTAGTGAAGTAGACTGAAAAGATGCATGTTAGTCACATGCGTTGATGGCATTCCCGGGAGTGATCCGGATAGGCATCGTTGATTTCGGTAGTGATTTCGGTAGTGATTTCTATTTTCACAGTGCGACCGGATGCATCCTGCATCCGATTGCCGATCGATACTTTTATTGATTCCTAAGCGGCAGCGTCAAACTCGCATTCCTTCTCAACATCAGCATTGTTAGCATGATTATCTTGAATGCTCGCAACTGCTGCTGTTTTCAGAGAAGTTGATACAGCTGTTAATTCAGCAGCATCGGATGTTTCAATGCGCCATGGCCATGCGTCAATACCCTGCGCCAGAAGCTCTGGTGATATGCCGGCTGCAATCAGTCGTTCCCTTGACACGCCTTGTAGTATATTTAATGTGCGTGCTCTAGCTGCATATTCGAAACCTTCGATAAATCGTTTAAACATTGAGTGTTCTCCTGTTAACTCGCGTATATAAATATGCGGCCAAAGGAGTATTCTCACAAACGATAAAAAATACAGTGTTTGGTTAGTTTTGCTTAAGGGAAGTTGGAATAATAGAATAATACCGCTTTTGATGATGTGCGGTCATTTCTAACGGCAGTGCTAGTGCTAGTGCTAGTGCTAATGCTAATGCTTGGTGAATGCTGCCAACACTAACGCTGCCAATAGACTATCGATATTGTCTGCCTGTCGGTGCGATCAGGTAATGGCTGGTTGATGTGATACCAACCAGCAAGTCGGCCTCCTTGAGAAAGGTCACAACGATAGGTTCAACCCGGACGTATGGGTGTGAAGGACTTGTTAGTCTTTATCGGGATACCTTTCAACAGGGCCTCCAGCTTCCTTCCAGGCTTTAAATCCGCCTTGTACATTAAGTGCGCCGTCAAAGCCCATTTTGTTGACAGTTTCGACTGTAAGCGCAGAGCGCCAATCGACAGCGCAATGAAAGAGAAAGCGCGTCGACTCGGAGAATCGTTTGTTGTAGTAGGGACTATCAGGGTCAATCCAGAACTCAACCATGCCGCGAGGGCAGTGAAAACTCCCGGGAATAAAGCCTTCACGCTGACGCTCACGGATATCACGAATATCGACTATCGTGACATCAGGGCTATCCATGCTGGCAATTGCCTCTTCGATCGAAATTTCGTCGATCGATGATTTCGCGGTCTCTACCATCTGGGCGACGGTAGTCGAAAGTTTCTGTTCCACAAATAATTCCTCGATTTGCCTGTTAGTACGATGGGTAATTTGTCCGGTTGTGGCGGATAAACCAACAATTTGCTGGCGATTTTTGTGTTACGTCGCGATGTTGGATTAAACCGGGTTTACAACATTGATGAAGTCGCTCCGTTCAATAATAATGCAGGCTATCATAAATTGAATGGCAAATAATCTTACGCCTGTGCACTCACCAGACCTTAAAGGTATTTTGTTTGATAAAGACGGTACCTTGATCGACTTCAACCGGACGTGGTTACCGCTTTACCGTAAAGCGGCAGACTATCTGTCGCAAGCCGCCGGGCGCCCGCAGGATGCAGCCAAACTATTAGCGACGGGTGGCTTTATCGCAGCAGATGAAACATGGCAACCGGATAGTCTTCTGGCTTCCGGCAGTAATCAGCAAATATACGAGGCGTGGTCCAGTCAATTGGGCTTGACGCTGGAAGACGAACACATGCAAACCTGTTATGACATTTTTAACACGAAGCATGGTTCCTATATGGCAGTGCTATCTGACTTGAATGGTTTCCTGGATACCCTCCGGGGGTGTGGCCTGGTTTTGGGAGTGGCGACCATGGACGACCAATCAAGTGCAGAGCGTACGCTTCAAGCCATGGGATGCAGAGACAGATTTGATTTTGTCTGCGGTGCCGATAGTGGTTTCGGTGTTAAGCCTGATCCCGGAATGATAAACGCCTTTTGTGAAAGCACTGGATTGGTGAATATTGAAGTGGCTATGGTCGGCGATAGTCCGCGTGATTTAAAGATGGGTCGTAATGCTCAGGTCGGATTGACTGTGGGTGTACTGACCGGTACGACGGCAAATGGAGCGCTCGCACCGTATGCTGACCATATTTATGACGATATATCCGGTATGCTTGAGTTGTTCAATCCGGAATAATAACGGGTAACACACATGCAACTTGTCAAGATTGATGCGGATACCAACGGTACTTCGCTGACGTTGTCCTGGTCTGACGACTCGCAGTCGCGTTTCCATGCGATCTGGTTACGTGATAATGCGCTTGAACCTCATACCCGATCGGCGGATAACGGCCAGCGATTAATCACACTTGCAGAAATACCCTCGGATTTACATGTGTCTTCTGCTGAAGTAGTTGACGGTGATCTTGCAGTGCAATTTGCACCATGCGGAACGTCAAGTGTTTTTCCGGCGCCGTGGTTGCGCGCGCACGGGTACGACCATACGCGTAATAAAAACGATCCACAGGTGCCTGCAGGTATTGAGTTGTTTGATTCAGGTCTATCACTTGGCACTGTTTCGAGTAGCTTTGAAGAGATTGCATCATCAGAACAGGCTTTGCTGGCGTGGTTACAGTCGGTTGTCACGTACGGATTTGCCCATTTGACGCAGTGCCCGATCACCAGTGGAGCATTGCTTGATGTCGTGAATTTATTTGGCTATGTCCGGGAAACCAATTACGGTAAGTGGTTTGAAGTGCGTAGTAAACCGCAACCCGATAACCTTGCCTATACCAGCGCAGGCTTGCAGGCTCACACGGATAACCCATACCGTGATCCCGTGCCGACGCTTCAATTATTGTATTGCCTTGAAAATGCCGCGTCTGGTGGGGAGAATCAGGTTGTCGACGGTTTTCGTGCAGCTATGCAGCTGTATTCGGAGAATCCCGTGTACTTTGATTTACTTTCCCGTTATTGCGTTAACTTTGAATTCCGTGGTCAGGCGGGAACCGCGTTGACCACCAGCATGCCTATGATCGAGTTGCGTGGTCAACAGGAGCTGCGTTGTATCCGTTATAACAATCGGTCTGCGGCTGCGATAACCGATGTTCCGTTCGAACATATGGAAATGTTTTACGCGGCTTACCGTCGGTTCGGAGAAATTATCGACGATCCGGAAAATCAACTGCAGTTCAAATTGAACCCCGGCGAATGTTTTCTTGTTGACAACTTGCGTGTGCTTCATGCCCGTTCCGCATTCGAGCTTGCGGCTACAGATTCGTCTGATGGCTCAGATGCGGGTGGTCGCTGGCTTCAGGGTTGTTACCCGGATCGTGACGGGTTGCTCTCGACCCTCGCGGTGCTTGAACAACGCCTGCACAGTTCGTCACAACAAACGGCATGAGTAATACTGAATATACAAACATGCAGATAGTTTCAGCCATTGAATCCATTTTTATTCAGTCAGGTGATTGTGAATATCTGGGTGAACCGGTCACTATGTCTGAGCACATGTTGCAATGTGCTTTGCTGGCGGAAGAAAATTCAGACTCGAACGAGCTGGTGGTCGCAGCTTTGTTGCATGATATCGGTCACTTCACCAGCGAGCTTGGTAGCTTTGCGATGGATGACCTGGTTGACAAATTACATGAAGAAGCCGGTGCACAGTGGTTGGCGCCATTTTTCCCTTCGGTGATCGTCGACTGTGTACGATTTCATGTGCCTGCCAAGCGTTATCTGTGTAAAACAGAGCCTGAATATTTTGCTGGTTTGTCAGAAGCCTCAGTCCATTCGCTGCAATTGCAGGGTGGTCCAATGAGCGATAACGAGGTTCGTGAGTTTGAGCAAAATCCTAATCTTGATGCCATTGTAAAAGTACGTCGCTACGATGATCTGGCCAAAGTTGCAGGTAAGGAAACACCGTCGCTTGAGCATTACATGGTCAAGGTACGACAGGTCGCCAATGATCATGCTGAAAATGTCTCATGAATCTTGATAGCAACTGCCAGTCGATGCTTGCCGGCGAACAGGGAAAAGCACGGCAGTGGGCGCTTGAGCATCAGATACAGATTGGTCGACTATTTGATGCTGAAGACATGGTGCCGGTTAGTCAGGCGCATATGATGGCTGACCCGGAATCGCTGGGTGAATGTGGTGTAGCGTTATTTGAAAAATTCGCAGCACTTGACGCTCACGAACGCGACTTGCGTGTACCTCTGATAACCGATCCACGAGGTGTTGACCTCGAGTGCTACAGGCCTCTCGGTCAAACTGAAGAGATGGCTGGATTGGAGCGCCGTTTTATCGCTGCTGCCTCTGAACTGGGCATTGTACTGACTAACACCTGTATTAACTATCAAACTATCCTGCCACCAGCCTATGCTGAACATGTGGCCTTTGGTGATACCGGTGTCGTCATTTATTCCAACAGTGTTTGCGGTGCCCGTTCGAACTTTGAAGGAGGGCCGTCTGCGCTGGCAGCTGCACTAAGCGGGTATACACCTCGGTATGGGTTTCATCTGGATCAGGTGCGCCGAGCAACCCGTCGTTTCATTGTTGAGTTTCAACCGGGTACTTTGACTGACTGGGGTATTCTGGGTGCCGTTATCGGCAAGCGCTGTGGTAGCTATTGGGAAGTACCGTTAGTCGAAGGCATCAAGATGCCGGCAACATCCGATGCGTTGAAACACTTCGGTGCTGCTATGGCGAGCTACGGTTCAACAGCGCTTTTTCATCTTGTAGGGGTAACGCCTGAGTGCAGAGTCATAGACTCGGTATTGCCGGAAAACGAAAGTAGTTTACCGGTTGATACCATCACGGCTGATGATTGCCAGGAATTGCAGGGTGGGTTTGCAGAGGAAGATGCAGCTATCGATGTCGTTGTTTTCGCTGCACCGCAATTGTCGTTGCTCGAGATGCAACAGGTAGCGAATTTATGCAAAGGAAGGCAACGTCACAGTGATACGGATATGTACGTTTGTACATCGCAGGCGGTGTATACCGATGCATTGGCTGCAGGCTTTGTTGATTCGATAGAAACTTTTGGTGGCAAAGTATTGCGTGGTACCTGCTTTTATCAACAATATGCTGCCGAGATTCGCGAAGCCAATGGTTGGTCGACACTGTTGTCCAACTCGACAAAAATCGTCAATATTCTGGGTGGATACGGCTACCGGCCGTTACTCGCGTCCATGGAAGATTGTATCGATGCAGCAGTTGTGGGTCGATTGAGATCATGACACGAACATTAAAATGTCACGTCGGAATTGGGGCGGCTGTCGAAGGCGAAGCCCTGGTCGCTAACGACAATTTTTCTGCCCGCTATGATCTGGATCGATTAAAAGGTGTTTTCTCACGACCGCAACATGCGTTGTGCGGTCAAAGCTATGTCGACAAAATTTTAGTGCTGAACACAGCAAAGGGTGGTGTAGCCACGGCCTGGATGTTACACGAAATGAAGTCGCGCGATATGGCACCGCTGGCGATTTTGTTCAATCGCACCAATACGATCCTTGCGCAAGGAGCTGCCCTTGCGTCTATAACGATGTGTGACCGGTTTGATGATGGCGATGTCACCACATTGATAAAATCCGGCGATCGTCTTCGAGTCGATCCAATCGCGGGTCTTGTAGATATTCTTTAGCGTTTCCAGGTATCGGATGATGTGATGTATGAACCGTCAGTTGAACGCACAGTCTTTATGGGTCTCTACACGAAAGCTTCAATTGGTTGAGTTATAAGTTCCTATGACTGGTCACTGATGGAGTGAGGTAAACAGATGTCGCTGACAATTGAAGCTGCAAACGGGGTAGGTGCGTACATTTCGAACGTCGATTTGCAGTCCATACAGCCGGAAGATATCGCTCGCCTGCGCAACGCGCTGGGCGAATATGGCGTACTGTTTTTTCGCGAGCAATCACTGACACCGGAAGCACATATTGAATTTGCCCGTGCGTTTGGCAATATCAACATTAATCGTTTTTTTAAACCAACAGACACGCATCCTGAAATCGCAGAGGTACGCAAAGAGGCTCATCAGGCTAACAATATCGGTGAGCAGTGGCACACTGATCACAGTTATGATCAGGAACCGGCATTGGGGTCAATTCTGGTTGCCAGAGAATTGCCGTCGACAGGTGGTGACACCGTGTTTTCGAGCATGTTTGCAGCATACGATGGGCTACCGGCAAACGTTAAGACCCGTATTGACCGTTTAACCGCAACGCATTCGAGTCGCCATGCTTTCGGCCCTGAAGCTTATAGTGATGATGACAAAGATGATTTCAGTGGTCGCCTCGGTAATACGACGAAGGCGACACAGGATGCTGTTCACCCGGTAGCAATCGTGCACCCCATAAGTGGTAAACGTGCCATCTATGTTAATCCCGACTTTACAGTCCGCGTTAATGAATTATCAGAAGGTGACAGTAGGTCGCTTTTGGATTACCTCTATGAACACTGTCAGCATGAGCAATTTACTCATCGCTTTCAATGGCAGAGTGGTTCTGTTGCTTTCTGGGATAACCGTGCGACCTGGCATAAGGCACTGAATGATTATCCGGGGCAGGCGAGGTTAATGCACCGTATAACCGTTGAGGGTGAGCGGTTACATTAACCGCACTTGCTGCTTTTCAAATAGTCCATGACAAACAACTCGATATTCACGCCGGACTTTAAACTCAGCCCCTATTGGTGGGATGCAACCCCGCGCCCGGTTATTGATGCAAACCCGTTGCCGGCCAGCGCCGATGTCGCTGTTATCGGATCAGGCTATACCGGACTGCATGCCGCATTGGTCACCAGCCGGGGTGGCCGGCACACAGTTGTGTTTGATACCGAAGATGCCGGGTATGGGTGCAGCACCCGTAACGGTGGACAAATCAGTACCAGCATAAAACCGGAACTTGATGATCTTGAGCGACGATATGGCAAAGAGACTGCACGACAAGTCGCTGAAAACGGCCATCGTGCGCTCGATTGGATTGCAGAGTTTGTTTCAGATGAAAATATTGACTGCAATTTTCACATCACCGGGCGATTTCACGCTGCACACTCTGACAGGGCATTTAATAAGCTGGTCGCTGGTCTCGAAAATCAACCCAAAGAATTCGAAGTACCTTATCGCATCGTGCCGCGCGCAGAGCAGCATTCAGAACTTGGCACAGACGCCTACTTTGGTGGAGTCGTTTTTGAGAAACACGCATCCATTGACCCGGCACGTTATCACCAGCAATTGCTGGAGCGGGTTCAGTCTTCCGGCGCGGACATTCAACCGCATTGCGAAGTGGAACAAATAACTCCTTCTGACAATGGATTTAAACTCAAGACTGCCCGTGGTGAATTGTTTGCCAGAGAGGTGGTTGTCGCAACCAATGGCTATACAGGTAAGTTGACACCCTGGTTACGACGACGCGTTATACCGATAGGTAGTTATATTATTTCGACCGAGCAGATTGCGCCGGATGTTATGCGTAAACTTGTACCAACAAAGCGAATACTCAGCGATACACGAAAGGTTGTTTATTACTACCGCCCGTCACCGGATCACACGCGTATTTTGTTTGGTGGTCGGGTATCCAGTTCTGAAACAGACCCGGTGCGCAGTGCACCTTTGTTAAAGCGGGATCTTGTCAGCCTGTTTCCCGAGCTTGAATCAATCCGCATCAGTCATTCATGGATGGGCTTCGTTGCCTATACCTTTGACACACTCGCGCACGCCGGTAAGCATGATGGTTTGCATTACGCCATGGGGTATTGTGGTTCAGGTGTCTCTATGGCCAGTTATTTTGGTATGCGTATTGGCCAGCAAATTCTTGGGGTGGAGGCAAACAAGTTGGGTATGGACAGTATCACCTTCCCGACACGACCGCTTTACACGGGCAATCCGTGGTTTCTCGCTCCTACGGTCGCTTACTATCGTTGGCGAGACCGTCTGGGCTAGCGCTGCTCAGCAAAGAAACTCGGAACGAATTATCCAGATGCGTCATCAATTCGATTGACTGCGAAATTTATGGTAGCGTGATTGTGAGGCTCAAAACATCAGACACGGATCTGTTGCACAGGGATCCGGCGAATTGAACAAAGGAGGAGCGCAAAATGATGTATTTCGGAGAACGATCAATAACACGTAAAACAACAAGCACGCTTGTTACCTCATCACTAAAACCGATAGTTAAAGCAGCGCTGGCGAGCGCTATGGTGGTCGGTAGCGCAACAGCTGCTGATCCAGTCACAGTGGTTTCCTGGGGCGGCAGCTACGGTGCAGCACAGGACGCTGCGTTATTCAATGATGCATCTGCCAATACCGGCATCGAAATCAACCGTGAATCCGGCGCCAGTATGTCAAAAACCTGTTTGCAGGTTGAGTCAGGTTCGGTCAGTTGGGATCTTGTGGTTACCGGCTCGGGCGGTGGAGCTGCGGCTGCGGCGAAAGGTTGCCTTGAGAAAATTGATTTTGACGTTGTTGATGTGTCGGATTTCTATCCCAACCTGTACACCGACTATTGTGTTGGTTCAGATGTGTTTGCCACAGTCATGGCCTGGAACACCGATAAATATGGTGAGCCGGGCAGCGACGGAGCACCAAAAACCTGGGCAGATTTTTTCGATGTTGAGAAATTCCCCGGTACACGTGCTTACCGCGCAAATAACGTCGATGGCGCTCTAGAACCCGCACTGATGGCAGACGGTGTGCCACCCGAAGAAGTCTATGACGTGCTCTCGACCAAAGAAGGTATGCAGCGCGCGATTAACAAAATCCGTGAGCTAAAGCCCAACATCGCTGTATTTTGGGAATCCGGTGCGCAACAGGCGCAATTAATGAAGGATGCTGAAGTCGATATGAGTACCGGCTGGAACGGCCGTTTCGACAATGCCAAAAAAGACGGAGCAACGGTAGGCTATAGCTTTGATCAGGCGTTGCTCGACTACGACTGCTTTGCCATACCAAAAGGTGCGCCCAATAAAGACACTGCAATGAAATTTCTGGCTGAAGTATCCAAACCGGAATATCAAGCCAACCTGCCGTTTCATATTACCTACGGCCCAACCAATCAAAAGGCATACGAATTAACAACAGCGCCTAAGGAGTTAATAGAGTCTCTGCCTTCTCATCCGAACAATGTGCCATTAATGTTGCCTGTGAGTCTTGACTGGTATGCGCAAAATCGCGAAACAGCACTTGAACTCTACATTGAAATGTTGAGCGAGTAGTACACAAGCACTGGTAAAGTGCTTTGATACCCAACGCGACCCCTGCGTCACATGCAGGGGTCGGCACTTCTCTACAACGTGAAATCGGATTATCGTACTCACGCTGAATCCTTGTTTTGATGCGCCGTGAATGAATCATCTATCGTAGATTCTGCTCTGCCCATCTCCATCCGCGGGCTGACCAAGCAATACGGGCAGCTATATGCGCTTGACACTGTCGATCTGGATATAAAAAGCGGCGAGTTCCTGACTCTGCTGGGTCCTTCCGGTTCGGGCAAAACCACCTTGTTGATGGCAATTGCCGGGTTCAACCGACCGGATGCCGGAAGCATTCGTTTTGGCGATAAAGAGATGATACTGACACCGCCACACAAACGCGAAGTCGGTATGGTGTTTCAGAGTTATGCCTTGTTTCCGCACATGTCGGTTGCCGAAAACATTGCGTATCCACTGAAGCTGCGCCGCGTTAACAAAAGCGAGAGACGTGAGCGAGTGAACAAGGCACTGGATACGGTCCAATTGTCAGGGTTGGGTGAGCGCCATATTGATCAGCTTTCGGGTGGGCAGCGCCAACGTGTTGCGCTTGCACGTGCATTTGTATTCGAACCACGCATATTGTTAATGGACGAGCCTTTATCTGCACTGGATAAAAAACTACGCGAGCGAATGCAGATCGAACTTAAGGATTTGCACAGGCAGCTGGGTGTTACCACCGTATATGTCACTCACGATCAACGTGAAGCTCTGACAATGTCAGACAGGATAGCCGTTATAGATAACGGGCAGTTGATGCAGGTCGATGCGCCACAAGTTATTTATAACCAGCCAAGCAATGCGTTCGTTGCTGATTTTATTGGTGAATCTACAATGATTCCGTTAAAGCGAACGGGTAATGAGCTTTTTGTTGGCGATGAACGGGTTTCATCTGTTCCGGATACACCTGCAGAGACAGACTGGTCGTTGGTTATCCGGCCGGAGCGTTTGATGGTTGAACCTGGCACTGCCGATCGCGATAGCACACTTTTCTTCAATGGTACTGTCAAGGAATCGGTGTTTCAGGGCGAAACTGCTTTGTTGCTGGTTGTTTTGGACGACGGTACTGAAGTCAGCGTCCGGTCGAGTACCGGCACTGCTACGCCAGGTATCACGGCAAATCCCGGCTCACAGGTGCAGTTGGCAATCTTTCGTCGCGATATTATTGTTGTGCCTACGGGTAATTCTCAGCGATGAGTAAGACCTCTGCTGAGACTGTTGTGGAGAATAATCAGACAGGCAATCAGTTTCCGGCAGTGTCAGATGATAACCGTGTTGCACTTGCTGAACAGGAAAAACGCGAACAGTGGAAGCTACTGAGCTTGACATTCCCGGCGTTAGTGGTGATCGCGCTGGTTATCCTGATACCTGTCGGCTGGCTATTTTATTTGTCCTTTATCGGCAAAGCAGGTGGGTTTTCGCTTGAAAACTACCAGAAGATGATTGAGTACAAGTCATATGCCAGAACATTTACCACGACTTTCCAGGTTAGCTTCTTAACAACTTTAATCTGTATTTTACTGGGTTACCCGTTAGCCTATTTTCTGGCGCAACTACCCGGTCGGTGGGTTGGTTTTTTCATGTTGGCGGTGCTCTTACCGTTCTGGACGTCCTTGCTGGTGCGCACTTATGCATGGTTGGTATTGCTGCAACGCAAAGGGATCATCAATGATTTTGCAATAAACATGGGGCTTTGGGAGTCACCGATCAAGCTGGTGCATAACATGACGGGTACGCTGATCGGCATGGCGCACATCATGTTGCCGTTTCTGGTGTTGCCACTTTACAACGCAATGAAAAAAATTGATCGCGACATGATGCACGCGGCATCCAATCTCGGTGCATCACCTGCACGGGCTTTCTGGACAGTTTACATGCCATTGTCGCTGCCGGGTATGGTAGCCGGCTCATTGATAGTGTTTGTGCTTTGTCTGGGGTTTTATGTGACGCCTGCTGTACTCGGCGGTGGACGGGTCATCATGGTGTCAACGCAAATCACCGCAATACTGGAGAACCAGTTTAATTGGGGAGCAGCCAGTGCACTCGGCGTTGTGTTGTTGATCGCTACGTTGCTGGTACTGTTTATTGCCGGGCGGGTGCTAAAACTTGATGCAGCGTTGTTCGGGAAAAGTTGATCCGGGCATGAATATTCAACTTAAAAAGCAGGTGTTTCGATGAGCTGGTGGCGTACCCCTGCATCGAGTACACAGGTGACCCACGGTGGTCGCTTATGGTTGTATGTACTGGCAGCCATCATCATGATCCTGCTGATAATCCCTACCTTTCTGGTGATACCGATGTCGTTCTCGGATTCTCAATATCTTGAGTTTCCACCGGAGACTTGGTCGCTGCGCTGGTATAACGAATATTTCGGGTCTCGCAAGTGGATGCGTGCAACGGTTGTATCGCTGAAAATAGCTACGGCAACCATGATGGTGGCAACCATTCTCGGTACGATGGCCGCTTATGCGTTGTTTGTATCCGGCCACCGGTTAGCAAAGCGGATATTCATGTTGCTGATTACACCGATGATCGTACCGGTTATCTTGATTGCTATCGGTACTTTCTATGCATTTGGTAAATTCGGATTGAACAATACACTTACCGGTCTAGTGATTGCACACACGGCGCTGGCCACGCCGTTGGTTATGATTGTTATTACAGCAGCGCTGCGTTCCTACGATTTAAATCAGGAACGTGTTGCGGTTAGCCTCGGTGCAACACGGATCAAGGCTTTTTTCCAGATAACGCTACCGCAGATCAAGTTTTCAGTGGTGACTGCTGCGCTCCTGTCTTTTCTGACCTCGTTCGATGAAGTGATTGTTGCGATATTCGTATCAGGTGGTAGTACGGCAACACTAACAAAGCATATGTTCAGCGCGTTGCGCGATTATATAGACCCGACAATTGCTGCGATATCCACTATCATGGTGTTGGTATCGACAGTGTTGTTACTACTAACACAAGCTATAGGAAAGAAATGACCGTGTTGCGTGATTCGTTTTAAGTCGTTAAATGCAGTGATTTATTTAACGCTTAAAGAATGTTGTATGGATAAGGACGGCTGATTTTTAGGTCCTAAAAAATGCATGACATTGCAGCTGTGTGATATCTGCATAGTCGGATAGTTGGATAGTTGGATTAATTAGGCTGTATGGTTTGTTAGGATCGATAAGATTGAAACGAGGTAGAGCAGGGTGTTCGATACCGGGTACCTGATCTGCCGGATTAAACCAGCTTACCGCGAGCGGCAACGGGAATAACATCTACAATTTCGTTGTTTCTCACTGCTACTAAATTATCCACCATATTGACAGCTACACAGACATGGTTGGGTATCACTCTGACGACATCGCCTATCCCTGGCTTCGGCTGACAGCGCGATAAGTCGAGGAATCCGTGTTCCTCTGAAAACTTTATGATCTTCGCGTCAGGGTGTTCAACAATATAGCCAAATCCGTCTAAACCCCCTTGGTCGCTGGTTAGCGTTTTCGAACCAGCATCCAGAATGCCACGTTCGGCCCCTGCGCGACTGACAACAGTGGTAAAGACCTGTAGAGCGCAGTCATCCAGTGTTGCAACTCCTGCTGCCATCATCATGCGATCGTTAAAAATACAGGTACCGGCACGGTGTTCTGTAGCACCCTGCAAGTTGCCGAGATTAACGAAGTTGGGTGTACCACCGGTTGAGACGATACCAGCGCTCATGCCTAGTTTGCTTAAACCGGCAGACACTTCATCGAAAAAGGCTTGGGTTTGCGGCCAGGTATCCAGCAATGGATAAAACAACAATCCGGCGAAATCCAACCAGGGATTGGAGTCAATAATCTCTGCCAGTTCGCGCGCCTGCCCGGGAGTCTCAACGCCAGCGCGTTTTTGGCCGGTGTCGCATTCGATCAGTACATCTATCGTGCGTTCAGCCTGACAGGCAGCCTTTGCATATTCGGTAAGTGTGACCTGATTGTCTGCACAAACCTTTAATGCTACCTGTTGCTGCAAAGCCGCGAGTTTCCCCGATCTGGCTGCGCCTATCAGATTGGTAGCGATAACAATATCGGTTATACCGGCATTAAACATAACCTCCGCCTCGCCGAGCTTCTGGCAGGTGATGCCTACTGCACCTGCCTGAAGTTGCTGATTGGCAAAGAATGGCGATTTGTGGGTTTTTATATGCGGGCGGTTTGCGATTCCGGCATCGTTGCACCGTTGTTGAGCATTGGCGATATTGTTTTCTACAATATCAAGGTCAACCACAGTGCAAGGAGTACCAAATTTCTCAACAACGGATTGTTTTAGCGAATCTGAATCTGCAGACATGGAAGAATTTTTGTGGTTTGGTTGAATACCAGTCATTCTGATATCCATCATCTATTCCCAACCAGTAAAAATCAAGCTGCCTTTGGTAACGAATTCTGCGTAAAACAACGCTCTGTCAGAATGTCTCTGAGTCTATCTGCCGCATCTCTTCCCTTGATTGCTGTTGCCAGAGTGATGGCTTCATCTCCGTGCTCTATGCGCAAATCATAGTACTCGGTTCGTTTTCGGGCAGTTTGACTGCTAGACGTTTTTTTTAGGTCAATTTGGTCCTCGTCAATGAGGGTGCTCGATTTCTTTGAGATCGCAATCCCATACAGCCGTGTGCAGGTGTAAACGGACAAGGAATCCTTTTCTATCGTCGTCACTATCGATTTCCCTAGTTTGTACAGACATGTCAAACTGATAAGCGAGCCGATCAGCACAAATAGATATCCCGGCCACCAGTTCTGGGAGACGGTAAAGATGCCAGAACCCATGAATATGCTACCGAACAATATGCCGGACAAAACGGATTTGACGTATCTGCCGGCACGGCTGTGAATCTGGATGGAATGGCTGTTCTCAACCAACGGAATCTGGCTGCTCGCAGATTGCAATTCCTGCTGCGCTTGTGTGTGCCTTGCCTGTTGTAGAAAAGAGTCCGGGATGGATAACGTTGTACTCAATTCATCTGTATTATCCTCGACCGTGACCAGCCAATCACGCAAAAAATATCCAAGACCGTTTAATTGTCCCTCAACAGTCATCATCCAGTCGATTCTATAGCCCGGCTTGCTGTCGCTACTCGCTAAAGCGTGATCTGGTAACTGGAAAATGAACGTGCCTTTGTTGCCATAACCCGTATGTTCGATAAAGACAGGTTGTTCAGCCTGCCAAATTATCTTTGAATTCGTATTGTTCTTGCCGTAAGTTTTCCTGGTGCAAATCAATCGCGCTGTTAAATTGTTTCGGGAGAAATTTTCGGTTAATCGTGTTGATCGACGTTGTGCGGGCGTTGTATAGATAGAAAACCAACCTCCCAACTGGCCTCCGACACCAGGAATATTAGGGTTCAAATACAGCGGTGTAGGTCCGAATTTACGGTAGTCACGATGTATTTTGTATGCATGGTGAAGAATGCCTGCACCTGTCAGTGGAAATATCAACACCAGGAGCACCCCATAGTTATTGCTCTTCAATTCAGTGGGTAAAGCGACAGCCGCAATTCCTGCACCGCTTAGCAAAAGAATTGCACCGAATATTCCTGAGAGTTTTGCTGAGCTTTTCTGGTTACTCGGTATACCGGAGATAGTTTCTTGTTGTCTGCGTGCCGCGTTGCTCTTTACGGGTTTTAATGACGCCCAAAGAAAAAAGCCCGCAACACCAAAAAATATCAGTGCGGCACTTGCGCCGGATAATATGACCTTCCATCGCAAAGTTCTATCCAGTACAGATTGTTCTGGATCTTTGGGGTTAACGAATGCGGATACTTCGTTTTGTGAATGATGGTGTTTGATTTCTTTGAACAGGTTCTGCCAATAATCACCGATACTGTCGTCTCCTGTGCTGAGACTGACCCGGTCGCTTGAATAGTGATCGTTGTTGTACTCGAAGGTATAACGTGCTTCCACTTTGTAGGTAGTAGAGTCATCATGGTACCGCTTTAGTTTTACACTGATGATTGACGCCGGTACCTCTACCCATCCACTGGTGCTGATATAGCTTACAATCGGCTTGAATGCTGTCACGTATAACGATACAGCTCCTCCCAGGGCAAACAGAACACCAAACACTACTCCAAGCCAGCTTTTTTGGGGTTTTTCGCTCATTCATCACACCTCGAAACAATGAATGCTTCCACAAGACATTCCTGATAGCGGCTATATGTCACAACGCTCAAGCGCCTCAGGCTTGTTCTGAGAATTGTGTTATCCGGGCGATGCCCAATCGCCTGGATGGGATACTTGCCTTGTAGGCATTGCTATCTGGCTTGAACGGCAAGGACTTTAAGGCTACAGATTGTCATTTATAATAGATACGTTATGAACCGCAAAATACAGCAACACGCAGGTCTGCTTCTACAAGGGTTGAATAACGGTCCTGTAGTCGTGGCGCGATACAACAAGGTTAAGAATTGATGGGACTTTTACAGCAAGGAAAATGGGTTGATCAGTGGTATGACACGAGCGCAACTGAGGGTCGTTTCGTACGTACAACTCCGCAGTTTCGGCACTGGGTAACCAGCGATGGCTCTGCCGGACCCAGTGGAAAAGCCGGGTTCAAAGCGGAACCTGATCGATATCACCTCTATGTGTCTCACGCCTGCCCGTGGGCACATCGCACCCTGATATTTCGTGAGATCAAGGGCTTGCAGGAACTGATCTCTGTATCTGTTGTGCACTGGTACATGGCTGAGAACGGTTGGACATTTGAATCCGGCGACGGTGTGGTACCTGACACAGTAAACGAATCTCAATATATGTATCAGGTATACACTAAAGCCGTTTCGGATTATTCCGGTCGGGTGACTGTTCCCGTGTTGTGGGATAAGCACACCCATACGATTGTGTCGAATGAATCACCCGAAATTATACGTATGTTTAATTCCGCTTTTGATGACGTCGGTGCTAAAGCAGGTGATTACTATCCCGAACCACTCAGGGCAGAAATAGATGAGCTCAACGAGCTTATTTATCAAACGATTAACAATGGTGTATACAAGTGTGGCTTTGCAACTACGCAGCAGGCATATGAAGAATCACTGGTTCCTCTATTTGAATCCCTTGATCAGCTTGAACAACGCCTATCGAGACAGCGATTTCTAACCGGTGAGAATATAACAGAAGCAGACTGGCGTTTGTTCACGACATTGGTACGTTTCGATGCGGTTTATGTGGGACATTTTAAATGTAATCTGAAACGTATCGTCGACTATCCGAATTTGTGGGACTACGTTCGGGACCTTTATCAACAGCCCGGTATCGCCGGGACGGTTAACATGCAGCACATTAAAAATCACTATTACGCAAGTCATGAAACCATCAATCCTTCGAAGGTCGTGCCGTGTGGACCGGAGGTGGATTTTTTGGAACCCCATACGCGAACCTGAGTAATATTTACAAACCGCAGGAGACCGAGCGATAGAACTTGTTCTAAAAAGACTCGAAAGAAAAGTCTGGAAAAGCACTTGCCCGGATGTCGGGAATCTGCGTTCGTACTGACTTGCAGATTCCTGTTGAACTGAACGCTCCAACAGTAATGCTCATATACACTGAATACTCTGTATGGATAACCCCCTTTTCAGATAATTCCTTTTCCGGCTGCCGGGGCGCAAATAGGCTGGTTGTCTCACCTTGAACTCGTGCCGCACAGGATATGAAA
>CALFCF010000013.1 GCA_937951345.1 uncultured Granulosicoccaceae bacterium | reverse complement strand
GCTGCGGCTAATACATGATCACGCCAGTATTGCTGGCGTTCGGTGATCTGGGATTGGGGCATGGGCTTTCTCCGTTGTGACTGGAGATAAGCATGGAAGATTGACAAGCAATGCGCTAGATGCCGTTAATAAGGCGGTTACTTTGAAATATAGAATCCACAATAAGAGATAAATTATTGTGTCTACTTCTGATGGGTAACTCGGTATGCTTGCGATGGTATTACTTGTTAGCGGACTTACGGGATTGCTGGACTTTCCAGCCATACCACATGGCTCTGGCGACTCTCCATGGATTCATCTGCCAGGCTTTGTCACCATCCAAAGGGTCAACAGGAAGAAGGTTTAAGAGGATCAGTCCGGCGTTAAAGCCAACCAACACCAGCCAGGTCACGTGTGTAAAACTCATGCCGTCTGCTCGACTATAGGACGGCATAAGCACAGACGAATCAGCAAACAAGGCGAATCCCAGTAGAGACACTAACAATACGCCTAGCTGAGCGAATACACCGCCCCAGGCTATCAGTATAAAGTCACGCTCGTCCTGCTCATCGTCCCAATGAGTATATATGCAAAACCCCACAAACAAACCCACAAAAATCATATCAACATTTGCTCCCACAAGTCGGCAAACCAGCGCGTGCCCCAACTCGTGAATAAAAACTAGTAGGAACATTAAAACTGTCGCCCAAAGTGCAACAAGAAAACTGGATTTAAACCAGAAGAGAAGTAAAAACGCAAAGACAGACAGATGAAGATAGATGGGTGTGCTACCAAAACCACCAATTCTCAGACACCACGGAAAATCACTATCACAAAAGTTTTTCATTTTTGTTTGTATGGATTATATGCAAATCAGAGGTTCCCTAGTCTTTAATCCCAGCCACCTTTGATTCAATCTCTTTACGTAGTTTATAGGCCGTTGTCGTGGTATCGATGTCTACGTCTTGCCATGTCACTGGCTGACCTTCTGAAATGGAGCTTTTGAGTGTGACGTTATGCGCCAGCCCTAAAGGCAAATATCCTTTTTCAACCGAAATTGAAGCCGGGCGTAATCCGCCAGAGACAGTGTAGCCACCTTCACCATCGAGCGTTTCTCCCTCAGCGAGATCGCGTTTGGCGATTGCCGCTACATCCGCTCTAAACGAGGTGGCAAAACCGGTTGCTTCACCTCGCAAGCCCACAGCTGCAACCGAAACCGCTAGTTCCAGCCCGATTAAATGCCAGCGTTTGTAATTGGTCATATACCTGCCGGACGGATCAGTCACAACTTTGTATTCTTCAAAGCAATTTTTAAGGTATTCGGTATCTGCTTCGAAACAAACCCAAACACCTTTTCGAATGTCATGCTGGATTTGTTGCCCGTCCCGTGTCAGACATGATGCAACCTCTACCATGCCTTTGCGTTCCAGAATGCCGCCTTCGGATTCAGGACGCATGATTGAGGGGATGTCATCAATTGCACCGGGAGGGAATTCCAGACCATTGGTTGGTGCATCCAGGCCAGTGCCGTTGGCAATAGCGGCTGATTCAATCGCAGGCTTTGATCCATCCAGAAAGGCATTGAACATTTTGGGATTCAAGCGCCCTCTTTCGGCCTGTTCCGCTGTCAGCCCCCAGTGGTCCCACACTGTGTCTGGGGTTGACTGGCGATAATGTGGCAACCATTTATGCCCTCTTCCTGCTGCTACAACTTTGAATCCGCAGGTACGCGCCCAATCAACCAGGTCGCAGGCCAAGGCTGGCTGATCGCCATAAGCCATGCTGTAGATCACACCGGCTTGATGCGCTTTTAACGCCAGTCCATAGCCACAAAAAGCATCAGCTTCAACCGTTACGTTGATCACATGCTTGCCTTCCGAAAAAGCACCCATGCAGTGCTCAATAGCAGCAATCGGGTTGCCTGTGGCTTCGATGATGATTTCTATATTCGGTTGTTTCGTCAGATCCTGCCAGTTATCAGTAACATAAGTGGTGCCTTTGCCAGCGGCTTCGTCGATGCCAGTGGCATTGTACAAATCAGGAGGCCAATTCAGTAATTCAAGGTTTGATCGAACGGCAGCCGGTGATAAATCAGCTATGCCCACGACATGAATTCCCGGCAAACGAATAACCTGGGATAAAAACATGGTGCCGAATTTTCCGCCGCCAATTAGCCCGACTTTAATAGGGTTATTTTCTTGTCCACGTTGTTGGAGTTTGGTGAAAAGATTCATAGCGGTTTCATCGGAAAGTTAGGGCTGAAATTATTCACCTGGATTCCTCCGGAGCATGAAGGAGAAAATCAAAGTCGCAACCATCTGTGGCCTGCAATACAGTCTTGCTATATAGCGACCGATAACCACGAGTTGGTGTTTTGGCGGGTTTTTTGTTTTTTAATCGATCGACTATGATCTGGTCTTCAACCAATAAATCGATACGCTTGTTTTTTACTGAGAAACGGATACGATCCCCTGTTTCGACCGCCGCTAATGGACCGCCGATACCCGTTTCCGGGGATACGTGGAGGATAATGGTTCCAAATGCGGTGCCGGACATGCGTGCATCTGATATCCGCACCATGTCTTTTACGCCTTTTTGAGCGAGCTTCTTCGGGATAGGCAGGTAGCCGGCTTCGGGCATACCTGCAGCCACTGGACCTGCGTTTTTTAAGACAAGGAAATCATTCGCCTGTACGTCAAGATCAGGATCATCAATACGGGTAGAGAGATCTTCCAGATCTTCAAACACAACGGCCCGACCTTCGACTTCAAACAACTCGGGGGTGGCTGCCGCGCGTTTGAATATCGCTCCGTCGGGGGCGATGTTGCCTTTTATTGAAATCAATCCACCGACATCGGAAACCGGATCATCGTATGATTTGATATATCGACGATCTACCCAATCCATCGGCTCTGCAAGGATTTCCGCCAGCGACTGTCCAGCAACGTTAATTGTATCGAGATGAAGCAAGTGCTTGATCTCATGCAACACTGCACGCACACCACCAGCAGCATAGAAATCTTCCATATAGCCTTCACCCACCGGTTTCAAATTAACCAGAACAGGGGTTTCATCGGATATTTGATTGAGGCGCTCTTGGGAAATCTTTAACCCCAGACGACCTGCAACTGCAGTGAGATGGACGATTGCATTGGTCGAACCACTGACTGCCATAAGTACACGAAAAGCGTTTTCAACTGACTTTTCAGTAATGATTTCGCTTGGAAGTATTGGAGCATGGATTAGTTGAACAACGGAGCGCCCTGTTTCTTCAGCAGCCACCAAGCGCTCAGAATGCACTGAGGGTATGGCAGCAGTATCTGGCAAAGACATACCGAGCGTTTCTGCGATGCAGGCCATCGTACTTGCCGTGCCCATAACGCCGCAGGTGCCTGAGGTTGTCGATAGTTTTCCTTCGATTTCTGAAATCTCTGCATGATCAATCTCATTAGCGCGAAACTTTGCCCAAAAGCGGCGACAATCCGTACAAGCGCCCAGGCGTTCACCACGATGTCTCCCTGTTGACATGGGGCCGGTCACCAGTTGGATGGTCGGGATGTTCGCCGATGCAGCTCCCATTAGCTGAGCTGGTACCGTTTTGTCGCATCCGCCGATCATGACAACAGCATCCATCGGTTGGGCCCGCACCATTTCCTCGGTATCCATCGCCATCAGGTTGCGATAAACCATGGAGGTTGGACTGAGGAAAACTTCGCCTAGCGATATAGTAGGGAAAGGTCGAGGCAACGCTCCTGCCGCGAGCACGCCGCGCGAAACGGCGTCCACCAGTTCCGGCATGCCGCGATGACAGCTATTAAAACCCGAAGGGGTCATGGCAATGCCAACAATCGGCTTATCCAGCATGTCGTTGGAAATGCCCATCGAACGCGCAAACGATTTACGCAGATAGGTTGCGAATTCACTATCGCCATAGTTGGTTAGGTTACGTTTTAAACCTTGTTTTTTAGTCATGTCGATTATTCTTCCTGACCGTCGGATCGAAACTTAACGTCAAGCAAATCTTCAAAGACGCAAATCATCCCGCCTTTATCTTTGTCGCTATGTCCGGCTAATAAAGCCGTCTGATAAGTTGCCATTGCCGCCGATAAAACAGGCGTCGGAATTTGATGCTGAGCGGATATTCCGGATCCGCTAATTAAATCCTTGTAGGCTTTTTTCAGAGGATATCCTTGGTCAAACACGCCATTTAAAATATGCGGGATAAAAAATTCCGAGGCATAGCTGCCCCCGGTTCCACTATTTACAACGTCACCGACTTTGGTTGGATCGAGCCCAAGCTTTACTGCCAGCGGTAGAATCTCGGCCAGGGCGGCGGCATTAATATCGAAAAGAAGTTGATTGATCAGTTTGGTGAGTTGCCCACTACCCACCGGGCCCATATAAATGATTTTTGAGGCCATGGTTGAAAGCAGCGGCTTGAGTTCGTCGACCAGGCTTTGATCTCCGCCACACATCATGGTCAGACTGCCGTCCTCAGCACGTGCTCTCATGCCGGATATGGGCGCATCGATAAACTTTACATCATGCGAAGCCAATTTTTCTGCAATAGAAAGCGTCGCACCATAGGCAATGGTGCTGGTATCAACAATCACCGTTCCCGAACGTAAAACCTCTGCCAGACCATGTTCCCCAAACAGAACCTGTTCAACGATGTCGGTGTCAGGTAAACACAGGAAGATAACGTCTGCTTCACCAAGCGCTTGCAAGTTTTCGGTAACGGATATGCCGGCACCTTGCAGCGCGTTACGGTCGGTATCATTCCGACAATGGGCGATCACCTTATAACCTGATGCGAGATTGATCGCCATCGGGCCGCCCATTTGACCAACACCCACAAATCCAACGTTCATATACTGATTCTCTTTCTTGTCCTGGCTTCATGAAGCCATCTCAAAATCGATCGGGGACGCCTAGTCCTGCACGCTGATCTTGCGTTATGTGCCGCTCTGTGTTGCTCGAGCGCCACAGACCTTGGCTGAGCGCACAATCTCAATGTTAAGATGGCATCAATAAACGGTTCAAAGCAACACTCTCAGTGTTTTGTATAGATGCTCGTTTACTGAAACGTGTGAATTAAGCTTCAACCGTGCCGAGCGGCGCCAATCCCAGAATCATATCTGCGCCCTTCTCTGCAATCATCAGTGTCGCTGCATTAGTATTAGCCGATGGCATGGTCGGCATGATAGAGGCATCAACGACACGCAACCCGTCGACGCCATGCACACGTAGCTGAGCATCCACCACCGCATCGGGATCCGAGTCAGGCCCCATCCGTGCTGTGCCAATCAGGTGGTACACCGTTGTTCCGGTATGGCGCGCAAAATCGAGGAACTCGTCATCTGTCTGCACGTCGTCTCCCGGCGCTGTTTCGTATTCAAAATAGGGTGCCAACGCAGCAGTGCGCATCAAGCGCCGACCAAGACGCATACCGGCCAGCAGTATTTGTTGGTCGGTTTCTTCCGCCAGATAATTTGGCTGAACGATGGGTGTCTCTAGTGGGTTTGCAGAACGCGCTCGAACAAAACCAGTGCTTTCCGGTCGTTCCTGCCATACGCCGCAGGTCATTCCGGGCTGTTTGTCGAGCAGCCCCACGACGCCTTCGCGGAAACTCGCGGGTGTAAAGACAAACTGTAAATCGGGGTTGGTCATCTTCTTGTCAGACTTCCAGAATACATGTGCGAGTGACGGGCTAACTGCCAGCAGGCTCGGTTTTCGAATCAACCAGCGGGCAATCTCTAAAAGCAGCGGTGGTCCCTGCACCCGGTTGTTAATGGTACTGATGCCCTTTACTCTCGACACCATGCGTACCCCATAATGGTCACGCAAATGATTGCCGACACCGCGCAAGTGATGAACCACGGGAACACCGAGATCACCCAGTAATCCTGCGTCTCCTACCCCGGATAGTTGTAACAATTTTGCGGTATTGATTGTGCCTGCAGAGACGATAACTTCGCGACGAGCTGCTACTGTGCGCTCCTCGCCGGAATGGCCTCCTTTCATATAACGTACGCCCACGGCACGTTTACCGTCAAACAGGATTTTCGTCGCTTGCGCGCGGGTGCGAATCTTAACGCCTGGTCTTTTTCTTGTGCTACCCAGAAAAGCGCGTGCAGACGAGACACGAACGCCTTTATTTATGTAGCGTTGGAAATATCCGGCACCTGCCTGTTGCGCTGCGTTGTAGTCTGGATTTTTAGAAATACCGAGTTCCTGTGCGCCATTAACAAACGCCGAGGATACCGGGTGATGCCAATCGAGGTCAGTTATCGGTATTTCACCATCACGCCCGCGGTAGCGTTCGTCGGCTTCGCCGATCCTGCATTCGCTGCGACGAAAATAAGGAAGCACCTCGTTATAGGACCACCCCGGATTGCCACGCTCGGCCCAATGATCAAAGTCTGCACTTTGCCCGCGGTTGTGATTGAGTCCGTTAATCGAACTGGAGCCACCCAGCACGCGACCTTGCGGCAGCGAAAACCGACGTTGTGCGGTACCTGCACCGGGTTCTGCTTCGAAGCCCCAGGTCAGGCGATTCGAATAGATATTCTTGATGTAACCAGCGGGAATGTGTATCAGCGGGTTTAAGTCGCGTGGTCCTGCTTCGAGCAGACAAACGCTGGCGCCATCTTCACTAAGGCGTTTGGTCAGCAGTGCACCTGCCGTTCCGCCACCGATGATGACGTAATCAAAAACATCTGCAGCAGCGGACATAAACGATTCACCTTCCAGGGAATGTGGTTGACAGGGCGCGCAAGTATCCAACCCCGGTTCCTCTCAAAGCATCGCAAATTTTGCCTGCCTTCACCATTCTTTAATGACGAGGGTAGGCATCTTGGTTCGAGACTCTGCTTACGACGGAGCCGGTGCTAAACACTCAATTAAGGTGCGTGCAACTACCGGCAACGACTTGTAGTCCCTGAAACCCAGCATCAGCGAACGCGCTGCCCAGGGTTCGTCGAACTTAACCGCGGAGAATCCACCCATGTTGATGTAAGGAATGACAGCGCCCTCGGGCAGCACCGCCAATCCGAGGCCTGCCTCGACCATACGGCGAATACCATCGAAGCCCAGCACTTTCACGCGAAATCTCAGTGGAATGTCTAGTGCAGCGGCCTCGTTCATGAGTTTGTGTTGTAGTGAACTGCCATCCTGCAGGCCTACATTATCGTAGGGTGCAATGTCGGCAAGCGTTAATCGCTCAAAGGATTCTAATGGATGATTGGGTGGAAGAATGACCATGAGGTTGTCGTGACGATAGGTACGTGTTTCCAGATCACCGCTTGCAATATGTCCGGAAAAAACGCCGACATCAGTAAGGCCCTCGCGAACACCATCGACAATAGCCTGGCTGGTTTCCTCGCGTAGTTCGATACCAACCTCTGGAAAGCGTTCCACGTAATCCGTTAAATCCTCAGGCAGGAATTGAGTAATACTTGAGGTGTTCGCCCACAATCGAACCTGTCCTCGCATACCATTGGTATATTCGCTTAACTCAGCTTCCATATCCTCTAGCAACAGCAGGATACGTTTTGCTCGACGTAACACGGCACTGCCAGCCTCTGTCGGTTCTACACCACCGCGCAAGCGATAGAGCAGATTGACACCAACGCGCGCTTCGAGGTCAGAAATACGTTTACTGATCGCTGATGCAGCAATGTGGTTGATGCGCGACGCCTGCGCGATATTGCCCTGCTCTACTACTGACACGAAAAGGCGCAGCGTGGTGATATCGTAGTGTGTGACGGATGAACGCGTGGTGATCGCTGCTGCGTTAAGGCGTTTATCCAGGTCTGTAAATTCCTTACTCATCCGTGGAGTTTACACTGCGAATGAGCATCTACGCATTCAGAAGTGGGTGATCACCTTTACTCGCATTTCTTTCGCATTTCTTTCGCATTTCTTTCGCATATTTTTTTGGTAGGGTAACTACGGTAATTTGAACCACGAAATGGTTCTGTGGTGCGGAAGGAGGGATACTTACGCGGATTGCTCTACTACAACAATGGGGTCGGTAAAGAGTTTTGCATTAGGAATCAGGATTTTCTGTCCACTCTGGTCGAGCTCAGTGTAGCGCAGATCTATGGTTACCACCGTGCCGCTGAATCCGGTCACGTCTATCGAATCCCCCAGTCGAAACGGCTGGTACAGCAGGATCAGAATTCCGGCTAGCAGGTTTGAGATCGTATCTTTAAGCGCGAAGCCCAATGCAAAGCCGGTCAACCCCAAACCAGTTACTAATGCTGAGACATTTATACCGATGGTTCCCAGTGCTGTGATGCTGCCGACGACAATGATCGCTACCCGGCAGGTGCGAATCAGCAGTAATGTCAGGTGTTGATCAAGCGAGAATCGTTCAGCAATCTGCGGTAGCGCTCGACTGACAAACCGTAATAACAAGCCAAAAAATACCAACAACAGACATAGCGCTAACAGGCGCGGGCTCCACGACAACAACTCAGTCCACCAGAGCGATAGTGATTGTTTAGGGGTATCGGTCATCGGGTGAGTAAATGTGTAGGTCGGATGATTTGGACGGTTTTATACAACTACTCACTGCAAAAAGAGTTCCGGAACGCTGTTTGTGATTGTTATATCCGGTTTAAGTCCGATAGCTCAATGGTGCTTTGTTTGGTAGAGTATTTCCCTTAAAGAAGTTCGCTACGCTAAAGTCGGTCACCCTGCTCTACCTGTCGATAGCGCTAAAAGTCGGGCTAACAATTACCTTTTTCATTACACAAGTAAAAATCCGTTTAATGGTGGGTTGGTTCATGTCCTTTTATCCATGGCCGGTATTTACGGGTGTATGAATACTGCTGGTTAGACCGCTTGTAGGTTGGCTCTATATTCCCCTACTGTTGGGTTTCTGTGATGTATTTTTATGCTTAATACATCGTAGTTGTTGTCTCACACTCGTTAATATTTCGGATAAAACAAACATTTATAACAAAGGTTACGAGGGTTTCACGCTAGTTTGGTTCTCTGATGTGTTAGTGTTTTTATCAGATGGAGTTTATTGGCCACGGAACGAAGGCTGCCACCCAACGGTTGATCTAACTTGAGAAGACTAAAGTGAATAACAAAGAACAAAATACGATTTTATCGTTGTCAAAAATTCTAAGTGTTTTAGTCGCTTTATTTTTTGTCTTACAAACACCTGCTGTATTAGCGTCTGACCCACCGGAAAACGTGCGAGCTGAGGACGGTTTGTTACGTTGGGACTCGGTGGATGGTGCCATTTCGTATAATATTTATGCGCTTCCACTTCCGGTGAATGGCAATGGCTTTTACGTTACAACGGTTACTGATGAAACTGAATTTCAACCAACGTTTCGTGCATTTTATTCGGTTGTTGCATTTTTTGGAGGATCTCCAGCGGTATTTTCAGATATAACAGCAGTTGATTTGGTTGAGGTGGGCGAAGGCCCGCTACTAAGTGGTCAGCAAATTAGAGAGCTACTTGATTTCGGTATACCAGTTAGACGAATATCTGAAATACGTACCAATCGCTGCACTAACCTATCTGCAGGGCAAAGCTGCACTGCTACATGTGATGCAAGTAGTAATTCTATCGCGAGCGGGGGTGCTTGCCGTGCTGATGCTGCGATAGTGTTGCACCAGCAAGCCGTAAACGGCGGCTATATGTGTCTGGCGACTGCAGATACTGCGTATGTGGAAGCTGATGCGGTTTGCCTTTTTCCGGATAATTTTTAAAAGGAATTAGTGGCCAACTTTTGTGGTGTAACGTCTTTTTAATCAGACTGTTTTTACCAACCAACAAAACTACAGCGTTAACAAACCGGGCAGCACCAAAGCGGATTAGTTATTCTGATGAAATCAGTGTCTGATTTAGAACAAGTATGCGCTTTGGCGTTGCCCGCTGTATTCAAAGCTTTAGGTGCTTGAGAATACTCAGCGGCCAGGTCAACTTGGTGCACAATATCTACCGTGTGATAATGGTTATTCCACTGTGATAATGCCTTTCATGCCCGCCTGAAAATGGCCGGGCAACAAGCAACCGAATTCAAAAGCTCCGGCTTTTGAAAACTGCCAAACGATTTCCATTTCCTTGCCTGGATCAACGTGTGCCATATAAGGTTCTTCATGTTCCATGCTCGGGAATTTAATCATGAGTTCAGCATGCTCCGCTAGGGATCCTGGCGTACCCAACACAAATTCATGTTGCAATGCACCTTCGTTGGAAACTAAAAATTTTACCACATCGCCACTTTTTACTGTGAGCATCGCTGGAGAGAAGCGCATGGTATCTGCCATTGAAATTTCAATGGTCTTGGTTGGTTCAAGATCAGGCTGATAACTACCAAATTCAGTCGTTACCGCGTCAAAGTCGGCTGCTTCGTTTTCATGTTTATTCTCACCGTGTGCAAAGACTAACGAGCTTATGGTAATGCCGATAGTTAGCACAAAGAGTGTTTTAGCAATCGATTTGATAAATACTTTGGTCATCGTAGTCCCCTACTCAGATTTATCGATAGATAGAATCACCATTTTTCCGTCGCGCTCTACCACAGTGAATTCCACTGCATCGCCCTTTTTGTATTGGGTAATATCAACCCCTTCATTAATTCGAAAGACCATCGACATACCTGGCATATCCAAATTAGGAATGGGTTCGTGTTTGATTGTGATTTTTCCAGATTTAGCCTTAACCTTTTTGACTTCTCCCATAACTTTTGGTAGTTCCTCGTCAGCCATCGCCGTTGACGGACTGACTATAGTTGCTAAAGCAAATATAGCTGAGAAAATAATTTGTATCGTTGTGTTCATGGTTTTTCCCCTTTGTGTCGTTAGCTTTCGCTCTGAAAACCCTCAGTAGAACTAGAGCGTTATTCAGAGATAATACATTTAGAGTTTATATTGTTTAATCGATAATTAACCGCTTTTTTCAAAACCTTTTACTTGAACTTCGGTTGTGTGGTTGGCTTTCTCGCTTGTTGGCATTGAGCTGTTACCCGCATCGGATGATCTTTGTACCTCTGGCATTGGACCATTATATTCAAAGGCTACGGTCCCCTCTGGATGATTGAACCAGCCCGGGTCAGAGTAATCATCAGGTGCTTGATCCTTGCGCACTTTAACCATTGAAAACATTCCACCCATTTCTACCGAACCAAACGGGCCTTCCCCTGTCATCATCGGTACCGTGTTATCGGGTAGCGGCATTTCCATTTCAGTCATGTCGGCCATTCCACGCTCACTCATGACCATGTAATCCGGAATTAGGTCGGTGATTTGCGCGGCGACCTCTCGATGATCAACACCGATCAATGTTGGCACGTCATGCCCCATGGCATTCATGGTGTGATGGCTTTTATGGCAATGAAATGCCCAGTCACCCTCTTCGTCAGCCAGGAAATCGATTTGTCGCATTTGGCCCACCGCAATATCAGTGGTAACTTCAGGCCACCTTGATCCTGGAGATGTAGGACCACCGTCGGTGCCGGAAACGACAAACTCATGCCCATGTAAATGTATCGGATGGTTGGTCATGGTTAGATTGCCAATGCGAACCCGTACTCGATCATTGTGTCGAACGTTCAAGGAATCTATACCGGGAAATATGCGACTGTTCCATGCCCAAAGATTAAAATCGAGCATAGTCATGACCTTTGGTGTTGCGCTACCGGGGTCAATGTCAAAACCTGACAACAATATGCAAAAGTCCCGATCGATTTCATCATGAACATGGTCTTTAGGATGGGTTACCCAGGAGCCCATCATGCCCATTGCCATTTGTGTCATCTCATCACCATGTGGGTGATACATAAAGGTACCGTGTCGCCGCGCGGTAAATTCATACACAAACGTTTTGCCTGATGGGATACCGGGTTGGTTTAATCCCGTTACGCCATCCATACCGTTAGGCAAGCGCTGTCCGTGCCAATGTACACTGGTGTGCTCTGGCAGCCGATTGGTAACAAAAATTCGTACCTTGTCACCTTCTACGACTTCAATAGTGGGCCCGGGTGATTGGCCGTTGTATCCCCACAGATGAGCGGTAAAATCTTCTGCCATTTCACGCAGTACTGGCTCTGCGACCAGGTGAAACTCTTTAACACCAGCATTCATCCGCCAAGGTAAAGACCATCCGTTAGGTGTCACCACGGGGTGGTAATGTCTTCCGTTAGGTGGTACCAGTGGCGGCATGGTTTCTGCGCTATCCTGAAGCACAATTTCTGGTATACCGGCAAGTGAGCTTTTTGCCACTGTGCTCGCCGCTACTGCTCCGGCGATACCTGCATTGGTTAAGAATTTTCTACGCGAAGTCATTTTTGCCTCCGAAAACAGTATTTATGTTTAACTCGTAGATAGATATTAATGTTCCTCTCCTCCACTTTCATTGCCACCTGCAGACATCTCAAATACCATTGCAGTTGGTTTGCCAATCATGGCTGAGCGCAGTGCTGCATCAGCCATCCAAAATTGTCTGGTTGCTTGAATAGAGGACTGCACTGCTTCGATCTGTGTGCGTGAGTCGGCCAGCAGCTCAAATACACCGATGATCATACCGTTGTAATTGAGTACGTTTTCTTCGGAGATAAGTTGTTGTAGTGGAACGATCTCGTCGCGATAATGCTTAGCCAGATCATAACTGGAGCGGTAAGCAGAGTAAGCTTCTCGCAGATGTGAATTCGCTGAACGTGTGATACTTTCAAGCCGATTGGTAACTGATAGTGATTTTGCGTTTAAGCGATCACGCACTTGTGAAACACTTTTAAATATCGGTATCTCAATACCTAATTCATAGCCGGTACTGCTTTCTCTTTCGTCTTCGTTCCAAACCGTTTCTGAGATACCAGCAATTTCTATATCAGTAATCTCGTCGAGTAAGGTGATGCCTTGTGCGAAGCCTGCCATTTTTACATCCGCCAAGCCCATTTGCACATCCAGGCGACTTGTCGCCCCAACAGATGAGACCTCTTCAGCTGATATGGGTGTATCGGGTAAATCTTGAAGACGTTCAGGCAGTATTAGCGTTGTTGCTTGACGATTATTAAGCCCAAGTGTTCTCACCAATGCTTCGCGGGCAGCCAAAGCGGAGTGTCGAGCAGTTGTTAGGTTGGTGGCAGCATTAGCATAATAAACTTGTTGCTTCGCTCGAGAGAGCGTATTGAAGTTCCCAATTGCCTGCATGTTGGCAGCTAGCTTAGCGCTGGCTTCAGCGCTGGAGAATACCTGCGCTGCATAAGTAGCCAGCTGTTGTTCAGCTACGGCATTTACCCATGCATTTCTAACTTCCGTTACGTGCTCCACAACATTACTGCTCAAGGCTAAGCGATTGACGTCAAGTTTTAGCTCAGCCTTGCGCTTTAACGTTGGTAAACGGATAAGATCCAGCAGCCCAATGGATAGTAGCCGTTCGATCTCTAGTTCAGAATCAGAGCTAACACGTTCAAATTCGAATACAGGGTTAGGAATACTACCGGACGATGCTATTTCCGAAGATTCTTGCCAGTATTCTGAGAGCATGGCCTGTATCGCAGGACTGTTTTTCAACGCTACCTCTATAGCTGAAGATTGGCTAAGCTCATCAGCGAGTAATTCGTTTGTTCGTTCTCTTGCAGTGTTTTTTTGATCTTCACTAATTAGCAGTTGAAGATTGCCATTGGTAAATTCAGGCAAAGCGCTATTCGTTTCTGAGAGCGATTGTTTTACATCAAATTGGACACAACCTGCACTACCAAACAGTGATACCAGCAAGATTATCGGAGCACGTTTCATCATTTATCGTCCCCCGATTGTTGTTTTTCTTGCTCGGCTTTTCTCCTAGCTTCTTCTTGCACCAGTTTTAAGTAGGCGCGCCAACCACCGAATTGGCCAACGGCGTCGTTCGCATCACGCCAACTTATATCGGGTACTTCATCAAATGGAATATAATTTTCAAATACCGAGAAATAGTCGAAGACAAATGCAGGATTAGCCGACTCCTGTTTCTCTTCTGCCTTTGGAATTTCTTGCGCTAGCGATACGCCTAAACAGCTCCACAGGAGCACAAAACAAGCAAGCGCTGGCGCTCGCTGATATCGATTCGACATGGTTTTTATCTCCACTTCCAGACGAAATTCTGGAGGATATTTAAGTATCCACGTTAGTCAAAGTGGACTAATCGTGAACGTCACATCAGGTGGAGTGAGGCTAACGCGGGGGTTTGAATGGGCCGTCTAAGTCAAGAGACGCAGGCTCGAGAAATACTGCGACGGCTTCGAAATCAATTATCGTTATGACGGGACAAAGTTTCAGCGCTCTTTGTGTAAATGAAGCGGCGCAATGAGTGGCGCAGGCTGATGACGTTGAACAAACCTCATGGCCATCATCACAACAAATGTGAATTTGCGCGTGTTGGTTCGGGTTGTGGTGTTTAACGTGATTGCTTGTATGAAACTGATCATGCTGAGTCATATGATCACTGGCAACAACTTGTGGCATACCGTGAGTCGCCATGCTATGAGGAGCCATAATGATAGCGCTCGCAACGGTGCTGAATGATAGGCACACGCATAGCGCGACTAGAATTAGTCGATAAACGAGGACTCGTTTACTAAAGAAGCTACATATCATTATACCGTCACCGGAATCACTTGTGAGAGTTTAACCGACACATAGATTATAGCACGCGCGTTACAGGCCATTTGATCAAAACAATAAATACCATGAAAATCAATATATTAGCCTCTAAAAATTCGACGGTTTTGGGTCGAGTCAAATAAAGTTACGATTACACTGATTTCAATACATTGTTTTCCATTAGTCACGTCTGATAATTGATCGTAAACCTGCAAAAGTCGTACTACGTCATTACTCCTTTGTATCAAAACAAGCAGAATATTGTCGTCGAAGATTGAGGGTCGGTATTTATCGCGGACATTTCCATTTACCTGCCTCTTGCGCGAATACTTTCAAATCCGCTTTGGCGTTGCCCGCTGTATTCAAAGCTTTAGGTGCTTGAGAATACTCAGCGGCCAGGTCAACTTGGTGCACAATATCTACTGACTCTCCAAACAGATCTCTCCAGTCATGTATCTGGACCTTGCACGCCCTCCTGAAGGGTTTACCGAAAACCCCTACCCGATTTATCGTGGCTTGCTACAGGAAGCACCGGTGCTCGCGCAACCGGACGGAAGTTATCTGATCTCCCCCTATCATCTACTGGAACTCATTTACAGAGATACTGACCGCTTCTCTTCTGACAAACAGACGGTGTTCAAACCCAAGTACGGCGATTCACCACTGCTTGAGCACCACACAACATCCCTGGTATTCAATGATCCACCTCTGCACACACGGGTGCGAAAAATAATGGCTGGTGCTATGACACCTTCGGCAATAGCTAAATTGGAAACAGGGCTTTTGATACTGGTTGATTCACTACTGGAGTCGTTACCGGATTTCCGTGTGAATGGAGCTGTGGAAGTTATTAAGCATTTCGCGTCGCGAATACCGGTGCACATTATTGGTAACCTGTTTGATATACCGATCGACGAACGCGAACCGTTGCGAGACTGGTCGTTATCGATACTGGGAGCACTGGAACACAATTTAAGCCCTGGTGGTGAGATCGCTGGTAATAATGCGGTAGTCGAATTCACTAACTACCTTGATGATCTGGCAAAACATCGACGAAAAAATCCAGGTAATCCGGATACCGACGTATTGACGCGGCTGATGTTCAGCGACAAAGGTGAGCTAAGTACAGCTGAGCTACTACATAACTGCATATTCATACTCAATGCCGGTCATGAAACAACCACTAACCTGATAGGTAATGCGATAGGAGCTGTTGATGCTCATCCGCAGCAGAAGGCGAACCTTATAGAAAACCCAGACTTGATAAATACCGCTGTGGACGAGTTTCTGCGCTTCGAAAGTCCGAATCAGCTAGGTAACCGCCTGACAACTTGTGATGTTGAACTTGATGGCCACCATATTCCATCCCAAACCAATCTGCATCTGATCATTGGCGCTGCTAATCGTGATCCACAAAAATTTGATAACCCGGATAAATTTAACCTTAGAAGAAAACCCAACCGTCATCTGGCTTTTGCCGGTGGGCCACACGCCTGCATCGGATTGAATCTGGCCAGACTCGAAGGGAAAATTGCTGTTGGAAAATTTATCAATCAGTACCCTGGCTTCAACGTTGTGTCATCAAAACGATCAGAACGTCTTCGCTTTCGCGGCTACAGCGAGTTACACATAGCACTAGACTAACGATTCAAGATGCTAATGGTATTTTTTGTTGTGCCTACACTGTTGTCTGACTCAAACACTATGTGTGGCGATAATCGGGTAATACCAAACAGTCAAGTTAGACTTGTAGCACACATCGTGTAAAAGAAAACGCTTCAGCCAGCGAAAGCACGTTCGACAGCAAACGTTCCCGCCTCGCGGTGACTTCCCTCGGTGAACCCGTTTTTTATACAAATGTCTTTTAAATCTTTGATCATTTGTATGGATCCGCAAATCATGATCCTGTCTGTTTCCGGTGACAGTCCGCTCACTCCCAGATCGCTGAAGATTTTTCCATTTTCAATAAGTGTGGTGATACGCCCCATTTGTTTACTGGTTTCACGCGTGGTTGACGCATAGTGGATCATCTGTTTCGCCGCGTGTTCACCAACCAGCGGGTCGATTCTTGTTTTCTCAGTTATGTCGTAACCGCACTGCAGTTCGTCATGCGTTCTGGCGGTATGAACAAGGTACAAATTCTCGAACTTCTCATACGTTTCCGGATCTCGTATCAGTGACGCGAATGGCGCTATCCCCGTGCCGGTTGACAGCATCCATAGGCGCGATCCCGGTAACAGAACATCATTAACTAATGTACCGGTGGCTTTTCGTTTTATCAAAACCTGATCACCGGGTTTTATACGTTGAAGAAATTGGGTCAATGGACCATTCGGCACCTTGATTGAATAAAACTCCAGTTCTTCATCCCAGGCAGGCGATGCAATGGAATAAGCCCGAAAAACCGGGTTTTCTGCATTGGGTAGTCCGATCATTGCAAATTCGCCGGATCGGAAGCGAAATCCATCCGGGCGTGTAATTCGAAAGCGGAAGAGATTGTCTGAGAAGTGTTGCACTGCCGTTACGGTTTCTGACCACACACCGTCGGGCACAGGAAAAAATTTGCCAGATGGATTGCTCGATCTGAGCTTGTCACGGTAGGTTCTGCGCTCTACATAGCTCCAGTCATTAGCTGCTTGCCGGGCAGCCAGTTGTTCGTCAATTTGAATTTCATCAAAACCGCAATCAATGGCCTGGCTGAACTGCTCTGTTATTAGATGTCCAGATGCTCGAAGATTACCGGTGTAACCGTTGTCCCGGATTGAACGAGCCAGAGTGAAACCACGCCCATCTGAGAATGTCGGAAACTCAATCTTTATGGATTGAATATTGGCAATTAACGGAACAATATTTTCCGGCAAAACATCGATGGGCACATCGACAGCTGCTGGTTCTGTCTGGTCCCAGTTGTCAAAGGCAACGTAATCGATGTCCTTATCGTCAGTCTTTCCGTTTTTGGTAAAAAGTGGCATAAAAACAAACCAATAAAATATAGGTGCACCGTTTAGTGCGAGTTCTGTTCAGCGTGAAATGCAATAATCGCTGGATTGTTACGATGCAAGTGCTTGTTTCGGCCCCTGCTCGGTATAAAGCGCTGCTTTAAAAGGTGCCATGCCGACACGCTGGTAGGCAGTCAGGAAAGTCTCTTGCGGATCGAGGCGTAAACCCAAATAGGCATCGATCAGCCGCTCGATGGCGGGGACAATCTCGTCAGCAGAAAATCCCGGTCCGGCACGATCACCCAGTCTCAAATTCTCGCGATGGTCTCCACCGAGTGTGATCTGATAGCTTTCCACACCGCCCTTCTCCAGCCCCAGTATTCCTATATGCGCAACGTGATGATGAGCACAGCTATTAATACAACCGGATATTTTGATTTTCATTTCACCGATTGCTTTTGCATAGGCTGAGTCTGAGAAATGAGTGGAAATCTTCTGGGCTATTGGTATTGATCGGGCAGTAGCCAGTGCGCAATAGTCAAGACCGGGGCAAGCAATAATGTCGCTGATCAGTCCGACATTGGCTGTCTGAAGTTTATGCTTTCGTAATTCTGCATACACCGATGGCAAATTGCGCTTGTGCACATGCGGGAGAATAATGTTTTGTTCATGGCTGACACGAATATCGTCGTAGCCATAGGTTTCTGCCAGATCAGCAATTGCACGCATTTGATCACTGCTTGCATCACCCGGTATGGCTCCAGTCGCCTTCAACGATATTGTGACGATGGCATGCTCAGATTGCTTGTGATTGTGCACATTGGTTTTCACCCATTCCCGGAAAAACGGATTGTTACGGCGTGCGGCTTCGAATTCGAAGAGATCTGTATCTGTATCAAATTGCGGAGGTTCGAAGAATTCTGAGATACGCTCTCTTTCTGTTTTTTCGTTTATACTTTCGAGCTTATCAGCGCTATCATTGAGTCGCTCAAACTCTGATTCAACCTTGTCGCGAAAACGCTCGATCCCCAGTTCTCTTACCAGTATCTTTATTCTCGCTTTATATTTGTTGTCTCTTCGTCCTTCTGCGTTGTAAACGCGTAATATCGCTTCCATATAGTTCAGCAAATGTACTTGTGGCAGAAACTCGCGAATGACGGTGCCCACCACTGGTGTCCGTCCCAGGCCACCTCCTACGATGACTTCGTAACCGATTTCATCTGATTTGTTTTTAATAATTCGTAAACCGATATCATGTGCTTTTGTCACCGCACGGTCATTACTGCTACCTGTCACAGCAATTTTGAATTTGCGTGGCAAATACAGGAATTCCGGATGATCGGTAGACCATTGACGTAAAAACTCAGCAACAGGGCGCGGATCGGCTATTTCGTCTGAAGCTGCCCCACTGAAGTGATCAGCTGTCACATTTCTAATGCAGTTTCCTGACGTCTGAATGGCGTGCATACCGACATCAGACAAAGCTTTCAAAATATCGGGTGTCTCAACGAGTTTGACCCAATTGAACTGAATGTTTTGTCGCGTTGTAAAGTGACCGTAGCCACGATCCCAACGTTCAGCGATGTGTGCCAAAGCCCGCATTTGCTGACTATTCAGGCTGCCGTACGGGATGGCAACCCGCAGCATGTAAGCGTGCAATTGCAGGTACAAGCCGTTTTGCAGGCGCAGAGGCTTGAACTCTTCTTCCGTTAGACGACCATCGAGTCGTTTTTCGACTTGATGGCGGAAAGTATTTACACGTTCAGCAACGTAGGCTGAATCGAAATCATCATACTGATACACAGTAAATTACTCTTTCTTGGTTTTACGGGTTTTGGAATCCGGGATTTCCGTAGCTGTTAGATCGCGATAACACTGGGTCCTTGTTGTCGGATCTTTTCCCTGTTGCCTATCGCACTTATTTCCGGATTTTCCGTGGAAACGTCAATCGCATACGGATCAATGACCTCAGATTGTTGAGCCGCGCCAACGAGACTGTCTATTTGCTCCTCACTTGAGACGACTAACGCCTTCTCGATTTGATGAACCCAATTTGATTCCTGATCCAGGTAGACAACATCACCGGTGTGCAAAAGGTTGGCGGTGATGATTTTGGAGAAGCTCTGTTTGGTCATGAGTGAGTGTCTTGTGAAAATCTTGTGAAAATCGCCACAACCAAGTAATCGCCCGGCAAGGCAGCAACAGGGCAGATATGTTGAGATTTCAAACGATTTTTGGGTACGTTTTTTTTGTGAATACGTTCGTATATGATCATTATTTTAGAATAATGTTCTGTTGTAAGGCTATATGCGTAGCTAAATAAGGAATATATTCCGATATAAGGGTAAGCTGTAGGCACAAAATTCTTGATTGACAGGAAATTCCGGAATGAAAGACACGATCGACGAACTCGACAGGAAGATTTTGCGAATACTCCAGAGTGATTCGACACTGCCATTGGACGAATTGGCAAAAAAGGTTGGGTCTTCCAAAACACCGGTATGGAACCGGATCAGGAAATTACGCAAGCTGGGTGTAATAACAAAGGAAGTCGCTTTAATCGACCCGCAATCGGTTGGGCTCGGTAGCTGCTTCTACGTGCTGGTGCGCACTTCGCAACACGAAAAGAAATGGCTGGAGAAATTTGTCAAAGCTCTACGCGCCCGACCAGAGGTAATGGAAGCTCATCGTCTGGCTGGCGATATTGACTACATACTGAAAGTACGTGTCAAGGATGCAGAGGCTTATGACGCGTTTTATCAATCACTGGTTTCAGATGTCAGCATTTTTAATGTGACATCATTACTTTCAATGGAAGAGATAGTTTCAAATACCGCCTTGCCTGTATAGATCAGGAAGATATCTATCACTCGATGACTAATCCCTCCAATAACAAAGCGATCGCTTCAGCACCCGGGTCGTTGTGTCCGATCAGATTTTCCTCTGATACATAACTGGACCGTCCGGCTTTTGCTTTGGCAAACGTTGATGTCAGATTGGCTCCTTCACGCGCTGCGGCAGCAGCTTTGTCGATGCCATCCGGTAGCATTTCAAGGGCTGGTTCGAGTGCGTCAATCATGGTCCTGTCGCCTTTAGACGCGCCACCTACCTGCTGGATGCGTTCAAGCCCTGTTTTCAGCGCGTCGACAGAGTCTTCACCGGAAGCTGACGCATCACCCGCTGCGGCGAAGAAAATTGCGAGCAATACACCTGAAGAGCCACCCATTGTCTGACTTAGTTGCATCCCGATAGCGCGGTAAAGTTGCGTGTGGTCCGCCAACGGTAATTCATCTAAAGATGCAATCATGGCACGAGCGGCTGCTGCCAGCGTACTACCGGTGTCTCCATCCCCGGATTGCGCATCAAGTGCATTCAATACCTTCTCGTTTTCGACGAAAACTTCACAACATTTTAGTATGAATTTTTTGTTGTCATCGTTTTTTGACGGCATAGGTTTTATCGGTGCCAGTCCATCCGGCAATGGTTGAATATTTGCACCTTGAACTGCCGTCATGCCAGGCCATGACTGGGGTGTAACTGCTTGCCCAAGTAATGCTTCATAATCACCAGACACAGGAAGCATTGATATAGAAAATCCACGCATATCAAGTGATGTCATCAGAAGTGACGGTCCGATTAAGAATTTAACTTTTTGACCCACATCCGTAGCAAGAAACTCCTTGGTTAAGATGGACATCTCCAGTGGCGTCACGCTGCCAAGGTTGTTAATCAATGCGACGTAATCATGATTACCCGTCTCGCCGGATAATTTCGCACATACGGCTTTAATAGCTGAGCTCGCATCGGTGTATTTAACCTGTTCAACCCCGGGCTCACCGTGAATGCCGAGTCCAAGCTCTGCCATTCCGTCAGCTATTCTCTCTTCGGCCGGTGAACCCGGTACATTGCAGGTACTCAGCGACATGCCGATGCTGAAGATGCCTTGTATGACTTGCTTTGCAGCATTTGCAACTTCTTCCAGTGACGCGTCGTTTTGCGCCAGTGCTCCGGCAATTTTATGAACAAACAATGTGCCGGCAACACCTCGTGCCTGCGGTAAATCCGGTAATGCAATATCATCATCAACAACAACCATTTCCACATTCAAGCCGAAAGCACGGGCACGCTCTGCTGCTAAACCGAAGTTAAGACGATCACCGGTGTAGTTTTTGACGATCAATAAACAGCCAGCTTCCCCGGTGACGGCAAGAATGCCTGCAAGAACCGCATCTACGGACGGTGAAGCAAATACATCCCCGCACACAGCAGCCGTTAGCAAGCCTTTGCCGACGAATCCTGCGTGGGATGGCTCGTGACCAGAGCCACCACCTGAAACAAGCGCGACTTTTGATTTATCCCAGTCGGATCGCGTAATTACGCGTATGTGTGGATAGCCGTCCAAACGTGAGAGTGCGCCACCTGAGGCTGCCAACGCACCGTCGAGTGCTTCCTGTACGATATTGTCCCTTTCGTTAATAAACTGACTCATTGTTTATTCCTATGGATGAATGCGGTCACCGGATTTGTCGAAAAAATAAGGGTTATCTGCGTTAATAAGAATCGTTTCACCTGTATTCAATGCAGTATGAGCATCTGTGACGGTAACTATGTCGTGGTCATGTATCTTTAGATGTAAGCGTGTTTGGTCGCCGAGGCGCTGAATACCTGATACTGTGCATTCTGTGCCCTCGCCCTGCACGATGTGCTCGGGCCGCAAACCCATCCATGTTGCGTTTTGCGGAGCATTGCCGAATATATCTGCAGGGACAATATTTATTCTCGGCTGCCCAAGTCGACTGGCTGTATAAATGCTAACAGGGTTCTCGTATATTTCTCGTGGCGAGCCTATTTGAACAAGTTTGCCTTCGTCGAGTACTCCAACGTGAGTTGCCATGGTCATTGCCTCTATCTGATCGTGGGTAACATAAAGCAGTGTTGCTCCCCGTTCTGATTGAATCGATTTCAACTCTATTCGAAGATCTGTGCGAAGTTTTGCATCAAGTGAACTTAAGGGCTCGTCCATCAGGTAGACCGAGGGGTTGCGTACGAGCGCGCGCCCAATAGACACGCGCTGCATTTCGCCACCTGACAAAGCCGTTGCCCGGTTGTTCAGTTTGTGTTCGATTTGAAGTAACCCGGCAACCTCATTCACTTTTTTTTCGATGACATCAGGTGGTGTTTTTAATAGTGGCGATTTAAGCGGAAATGCCAGGTTATCCCTGACACTGAGATGCGGATACAGGGAAAACTGTTGAAACACCATGGCAACATTACGCTGTGCGGGTGTTAATCCATTCATGGGCTCGCGGTCGAAATAAATGGTACCGCTATCGGGTGACTCAAGACCCGCAACTGTACGTAAAGTTGTTGTCTTCCCTGCTCCTGTCGGCCCGAGTAAAACCACGAAAGAGCCATCAGGAACCGTCATATTCAAGCCATTAAGTGCCTGAACATTGCCGAACGAATGGCTGATGTTCTCAAGGGTTATTTCAGCCATGTGCCAGCACCGCCTTATTTGCTTCTGAAAGAAGGGCTTTGCCTGTCGCTTTATTGAAGACCGTGATGGTGTCAGAAATTAGGCTCAATCCAGTTTGGGCTCCCACGGTCACATCAAGATTGGATGCAACACGGGCTTTTACCTCACCAAATTCAGTGGTTGCTGTAACAATTTGCGTTGTGCCGAGGTACTCGGTCGCTTTGATTGCGCATCGCAGGCTGGCAGCGTCATCAAGTTGTATATGCTCCGGTCTTACACCCACGGCGAATTCTCCTTCCATGGTCTCGGTTTGGCGTGGGATGTTGATCGTAGTTTCGTTCATTTTTACCTGAGTTGATGCCGATGCTATCGTTCCGTTACCGTGCAAAAAATTCATTGAAGGTGACCCCAGAAAATCAGCAACAAACATGGTCGCAGGCCAATCATATATTTGTTGCGGAACGCCAAACTGTTCGACTACTCCATGGTTCATTACAATGATTTTGTCACCCATCTGCATAGCTTCTAGCTGATCGTGAGTAACATAGACGGTGGTCGCATTCATTCGACTATGTAGAGACATTAATTCCGAAGCCATGTGCTCTCTGAATTCAGCATCCAATGCGCCTAGTGGTTCGTCCATAAAAAACGCCTTCGGCTCGCGAACAATCGCTCGACCGAGGGCAACCCGTTGTCTGTCCCCACCGGATAAGCCGCGTATCGATGATTTTAATAGGCTTTCTATACCCAATATATTTGCAACTTCCGATACGCGCTGCCTGACTTGTTTCCTTGGCATGCCCTGGCTTATCAACGGGTAAGCGATGTTTTTCTCAACATTCATATGCGGGTAAAGAGCGAACATCTGAAATACAAACGCGATATCCCGTTGGCTTGCCTTCTTTTTACTGACTTCTTCGTCATCAATAAATATTCGGCCGCTGGTAGGGAGTTCCAGTCCCGCCATCATGCGCAGTGTTGTTGTTTTGCCGCAGCCCGACGGGCCAAGCAACATAAAAAACTCACCGTCTTCGACGTTGAAGGTTGATGATTCGACCGCAGTGAAAGCACCGAATTCCTTACGGAGATTTTCAATTCTTATCTGTGCCATTTTCTAGTCTCTAAAATGGCTAACGATGATAAACATCACTGTGCCGATCAGCGTAACGACAAACGAGTAGGTGTACAGTTCCAGCTTGTACGGCTGCATTAGCATGAACACGCCTGCAGCAATAAGAATGCTGGCAATCATTTCCCATGGGCCACGTCTAAGCTGAAATAAGCCTTGCAGAAAATTGATCATTTGCGTACCGCCCCGAATGTAATTCCGCGTAAAAGGTGTTTTCGCAGTAATACGGTGAACACCATGACGGGGACCAAAAACAATGTGGCACCGGCAGCGACGGCCGGCCAGTCTTTGCCACCTACACCGATGATAGTCGGGATAAAAGGTGGAGCGGTTTGAGCATTGCCGGATGTCAGAAGCACGGCAAAAGCGTATTCGTTCCATGCGAATATCAGGCAGAAAATTGCGGTTGATGCTATGCCTGTTGCTGCTTGCGGCAGCACAACTTTGTAAAACGCTTGAAAACGAGTATATCCGTCAATCAACGCAGCCTCTTCGTACTCAACAGGAATCTCATCGATAAAGCCTTTAAGAAGCCATACAGATAAAGAGAGGTTGACTGCCGTATACAACATTATCATCCCCAGGTGGGTATCGCTAAGCCCGAGGTTTTTGAACATAAGAAATATCGGGATCGCAACGGCGATAGGTGGCATCATCCGTGTCGATAAAATAAAAAACAAAAGATCATCTTTTAGCGGGAGGCGAAAGCGACTGAACGCATAGGCCGCTGCCGTTCCTAGCACCATGCACAGTGCGGTTGAGCCGAAACCGATAATTAACGAGTTTAGAAATCGTTCGCCGTATCGTGATGGGCTTGCGATAACCTGCCCTCGATCCCGCACCAGCTGTTCATACCAGGTTTCAGGCGGCGGAAGATCTTCAAGTTCATCCTGGTTGACACGCGTTCGTGTGGTAAAGAGATTAACGTATCCCTCCAACGTTGGCTTAAACACAACCTTTGGGGGGTAAGAGATTGCGTCTTCTGAAGTCTTAAAGCCGGTGGCGATAATCCAGAGTAATGGAATGATGGTGATTAGGCCGTAAAGCACCACCGTGATTCCTGCAAACCACTTGGTCCTCACTGATGGCTCGGTGACAGAGAAATTCATCGATCTTTCACTTTGTTCAGTGCTTTAACGTAGATCGATGCCAGTCCGAAAACTGTCACAAACAGAACGACCGCATACGCCGAGGATTGCCCGGTTCGCCATTTTTCAAAGGCTTCGCGCTTTAAATCGATGGATGTCAGTGTGGTTGTATTACCGGGGCCACCACCGGTGAGTTGCACAACCAAATCGAACATTTTGAAGTTTTCGATACCGCGAAACAGTACTGCCAGCATCAGAAAGGGCAGTACCAGCGGAAAAGTGATTGTCCAGAACTGCCGCCATCGACTCGCTCGGTCGCACTCTGCTGCCTCATAAATGGAATCTGGTATCGATCGCAGGCCGGCGAGGCAAATCAACATCACGAACGGAGTCCACATCCAGGTGTCTGCAATAATGATTGACCAGGGTGCAAGGTGCTTGTCGCCGATCATTGAAAAACTGGCAGGGTCGGCGCCTGTGAAAAACGTAACCAGGTAGTTAAATAAGCCAATTTGCGGTTGATAGAGAAATGTCCAGAATGTACCGACAACGGCCGGACTTAACATCATCGGAAGTACGATGATAGTTGTCCATAGATCATTGCCTTTGAATTTTTTATTTATCAGATAGGCGAGCGCGAATCCTATTAACACTTGCAGCACGATTGTCCAGATCAGGAAATGCGCAGTCGCCTGCATTGTTTCCCATGTGCCATTGTCTGTCAGAATTCTTTGGTAATTTTTCAGACCTACCCATTCAACATCCCGATTGGGACGATTAACGCGATAGTTGGTGAAACTCAGGACGATGGTCCAGATCAATGGGAATATGTTGACTGCCAGTAACAGGAATATTGTTGGTGCTACAAATATCCATGCAATAGCCCGGTCAGACAATCCAGTGACTGCTGATTTGAAGTTACCGGGTGTTGTTCTTGCTGTGGTTTCGCTCGAATCCGGGTTCGACATGAGAATCAATATTTATCGTGAAGAATGATATCCATCCCGGTTGGTATTAAATGTGAACACAGACGTTCTTTGATCACAACAGCGGAGGAATTACGTAAATAGCGGCCACCAGCTATACATGTGCGTCGCAACAGAGCGCCTCTTGCGCTCTGTTGGTTAGATCAAAATGACACAGGATTTTTTAGATACAGGATTACTATTAACTACCTGTGTCTCAACACCTGGTCAAAGCTTTCCTTCGTCTTCGAATACTTCAACCCAGTCTTCGACAAGGCCGTCAAGTGCTTCCTTAGCACTTCCCTCGCCGGCAACGACGTAGTTGTGAACACGCTCTTGCATCGCCAGCAACAGATCAGCGTAAGCAGGTTCTGCCCAAAAGTCTTTTACGATAGCCATTGAGTCCAGGAAGGTTTGTGCATAGGGTTGGCTCGTGGCAAAGCCCGGATCTTCGACAACGGCGCTAAGAGCGGAGTAACCGCCAGCTGCCCACCACTTCTCCTGAACTTCCTGCTGCGCAAACCATTTAATGTATTCAAGCGCAGCGTTCTGTTTCTCTGATGCGGCGACCACTGAAATGCCCTGCCCACCCAATTGTGCGAAGTGTCCACCGGGTCCTGGAGGATTCGGGAAATAGCCTGATTTGCCTCCGCCCACATTAGGATCGGCTTCAACACCAGGCCAGATAAATGCAAAATTCATTTGCATAGCAACCTGTCCCGACTTATATGCATCAATGTTCTCACCCATATACCAGTTGGATGACCCGGGTGGCGTCACGGTATCGTATAGTTCCTTGTAGAATTCAAGCCCTGCGATTGCGCCTTCGGAGTTTACGAAACCATCCAGGTCGTAGGCCTTATCAGGATTGTTGTATTCGAATCCGTAGTTATAGAGTGCATTAGTAACACCCATGGTTATCCCTTCGGATCCCCGCTCTGTGTAAATCGATGCACCGTAGACAGTTTTACCGTCAATCTCCCTACCCTGAAAAAACTGGCCAATATCTTTCAATTCTTCCAGTGTTGCCGGCACATCCAGATCTCGACCGTATTTCTCTTTGAACTCTGCCTGCAGTTCCGGCCGTTCAAACCAGTCTTTGCGGTAAGTCCACCCGACAACATCGCCAAACGCTGGTAGTGCCCAGTAGTTAGGCGACCCTTTCGGCCATTCTGCATAACCAGTTACGGTAGCCGGAATAAAATTGGCCATATCGATGCCTTCTTTCTCAAAAAAGCTGTTGAGTTTTATGTATTGGCCGTTCTCAGCAGCACCACCTATCCATTGGCTATCGCCAATAAGCAAGTCACACAATTGCCCACCGGAATTCAGTTCGTTCAGCATTCTGTCGGCAAAATTTGGCCAGGGTACAAATTCAAAGCTCATGTTATGGCCAGACTCGGCTTCAAATTCTTTACTGAGCTCAACCAGTGCGTTTGCCGGATCCCACGCCGCCCAGCAAAGCGTTAGATCCTCCGCTTTCAAGTGGGATGCCCCCATAAGCAAACCACCTGACACCAAAATCGACAATACCTTTTTGTTTTTCATGATCAATCCCCAAATTGTGACTCACGCTTATTGAAGTCAGCGGCTACGTATTTTTTAGTCATGATATTATGAGGTACGTACCTCATGAATCCAGTTTACATTCCGTATACAATTCTGTCTAGCATCGCAAAGCCATTTCGCTGAGCCCCAACAAACCATGCAAACCCGGATGAGACCGACAACTAGCGATATCGCGCGAGAGGCCAGAGTGAGTCTTGCAACGGTTGATCGGGTCATCAATGAGCGACCGGGCGTGAAGACCGAGACGGTCAATAAGGTGAATGCGGCGATAAAGCACCTTGGCTATGTGCGTGACGTATCCGCTGCAAATTTGGCGAAAAAGCGCAGGTATCAGCTGGTATTTGTCCTACCCGACGACTCGTCTGAGTTTTTAACCGAGCTAATAAGGCAGATTAACGCGGTGCGGCTATCTATCAGTAGTGACCGGACAGAAATCCGTATTAAAAAAGTGGCCGCTAATGACCCGCATAAATTGGTCAGCCAGTTGCGCAAGATCAAACGACAATCAGTTGATGGTGTCGCGATTATGGCGCGAACAACACCTCAATCACGTGACGCTATAGCTGAGCTCAGGGCAGCCGGAATTGCTGTGGTTGCTTTGGTGTCGGATCAGCCTTCGAGCGATGTAGATCATTTTGTTGGAATCGATAATGTCGCCGCCGGTAAAACCGCTGGCAGATTGATGGGACGGTTTGTACCGTCAAATATTGAAAAGGGAAAGATAGTTGTACTGACTAATTCGATTCAATCTTACGACAGTCTTAACAGACGGCATGGTTTTGATGAAATTCTGCGCGAAGAGTTTCCGCATCTAAACGTATTGCCCACTATTGAAGGCCACGGCAATACAGAAAGAATTTATCGTGCTCTTGAGAATACGATCAAAAATAACCAAGACATCGTTGGTATATATTCTTTAAGTTCGGGCAATCGGGCTGTTACTGAGTTTATTGAAGAAGCTGCGATTAGCAAAAAATTAACGGTAATCGTTCATGAATTGACTGAGCACAGTAAGAATGGATTACGGGATAGCTCCATTGATGCGGTCATAACGCAACACCGAGGGCAAATAGTCAGAAGCGCAATTCGAGTGTTAAAGGCAAAGAGCGATAAAACCAACTTCGATATGGATCAGGAGCAGATAAGAGTAGAAATTGTTCTAAAGGAGAATCTGGCCAATTGAGTTTCTTTATCCAAATTTGTGCGCTGTATGTTCTTAAAAAGCTATTTGTGTTTTGACCGATCGGCCCCGGTCAGACGCCAATTCAAAACCCTCTATAGCGTCATCGATTCCAACCGTGTGTGTAATCAACGGCGTCACATCAATCAAGTTCTTTCGCAGCAAGTTGATTCCTGTGTGAAATTCGGAATGAAACCGGAACGAGCCGCGTAACACAAGCTCTTTGGCTGTTATCGCCATCATCGGTAAGGTCATATCGCCTCCCAGCCCCAGTTGAAGTATCGTCCCGCCCGGTCTCATAGCCTCAATACCGTCAATGAGAGCTTTCTCTGATCCGGAACATTCGTACATAACATCGAAAGTCCCCTTTTCAGGTAAAAACTCGTCGAGGGCATTGTCAGTTGTTGCAACATTGATTACCCGGTCCGCACCGCTAGACGCGGCAATGCCCAAGGTAAAGTTGGACACGTCGGTAGCCACAATAAAATCCGCCCCGTTTCTTCGTGCGCAGATCAGTGAAAGAAGACCGATCGGACCGCACCCGGTGATAAGTACCTTCTTTCCCACCAGCGAACCAGCCAAACGGGTAGCGTGAAGACATACGGCAAGGGGTTCTGCCATGGCAGCGACTGCGGGTGACAGTCCGGCGGCAATGGCGCATTGACTTGCTTCAACATTCAGTACCTGTTGAAACGCTCCCTGAATATGAGGGAATGGCATCGCCGATCCATAGAAACGCATATTAAGGCACTGATTCTGTAACCCTTCATAACAATACCTGCAGGCATTGCAGGGGCGTGACGGTGAGATTGCCACCAGTTGCCCCACTTCCAGACTTTGCACGCCCTCCCCGAGTTCACTGATATAACCCGAAACTTCATGCCCCAGGATCATGGGTTCACGAAGTTTGATGCTGCCGAAACCACCTTGTTTGTAGTAGTGTAAATCCGAACCACAGATACCACCACAGGCCATCGTAATCTGGACTTCACCCGCTGCCGGCGGCACGTAATCGTGTTGTTCTATCCGCAAATCTTTGGCGGCGTGTATAACCAGTGCTTTCATATCGAATGATTGGCGTGTAGCTCAAAGCGTATCAAACACAAAGGTACAACCCGAGCATCCTTTTCTCGCTAAAGCATGGATAGGGTGCATGGCAACTCGTTGTGCTGCCGCGGGATGACCATCATCCCAGGTTGTTTTGAAATTCGCTTTCGCGTCCCCCAAGAGCCAAGATTGTACAGAGATTCTCAACAGCCAATATTCAAAAATGATTAAGATGCTCTGTCTCCAGTCAGGAACAATTTGATGAGTCAGCAATTATTTAATCTTAGCGACAAACGTAGTCTGATAACAGGGTCTTCCCAGGGTATAGGCCTGGCATTGGCACGTGGATTGGGAGCTGCCGGATCCTCCGTTGTTCTTAACGGTCGTGATCGCACTAAGCTCGAGAAAACTGCTGACAACCTTCGCAATGAGGGGTTAGATGTGCAAACGCTGGCGTTTGATGTCACAGACTCTTCCGCTGTACGAACGGCAGTTGATGATTTCGAGGCAAGCCATGGTGCAATCGACATTCTTATTAACAATGCCGGTATGCAGTACCGCGCACCGCTTGAGGAATTTCCGGCAGCAGAATTTGAGCGGTTGTTACAAACCAATATTGCGTCGGTATTTCATGTTGGTCAAACCTGTGCACGGCATATGATCAAACGTGGTGAAGGTAAAATTGTAAATATTGCCAGTGTGCAAACGCAATTGGCTCGCCCCGGTATCGCGCCCTACACTGCTACCAAAGGTGCTGTCGCCAATCTGACCAAAGGTATGGCAACCGACTGGGCTCAATACGGCCTGCAGTGCAATGCGCTTGCACCCGGGTATTTTGATACACCGTTAAATGCGGCTCTGGTTGCTGACGCAGATTTCTCGGCCTGGTTGGAAAATCGTACCCCTGCCCGGCGCTGGGGGCGTGTCGAGGAATTGGTCGGGGCTTGTATCTTTTTGTCGTCTGCCGCGTCGTCATTTGTTAATGGCACAACGGTTTTTGTCGACGGCGGGATCACAGCATCACTTTGAGCGAATGTTTCCTATTTATGGGTGTGTCCGGCTGCGGGAAATCATCAGTTGGTCAGGCATTCGCCGATGGAATAGGTGCTACTTTTCTGGAAGGCGATAGGCTGCACCCACCAGAAAATGTCGAGAAAATGTCCACTGGCATTCCGCTGAACGATGATGATCGAAAACCGTGGTTGATGACTATCAGTAACACAATCGCCACGCACGAACTCCCTCTGGTTGTCGCTTGTTCCGTTTTAAAGCGAGCTTATCGAGATACGGTTAGAGAGCAAGCCGGCATACCACTGCAGTTTTTTCATCTATCAGGGTCCTATCAATTAATCGCAGAGCGTATGGAGAAACGACAACATCACTACATGCCGTTGTCTCTTCTTGACAGTCAGTTTCAAATACTCGAACCCCCGGAGCCTGATGAACGGGTAAAAACGATTGATATAAACGAGAGTGTCGAATCGATTGTGGAAGACCTTTTAGAACAATATAACCAAAGGCTCAGATGAAGGAAATTATCGAGTTAGTTGGTTGCTAAGACCGAATGATGTTGTTCGTATATTTAACCAATACCTGATAGATAGATCGCTGTCATACGAAAGTCGCCGGTCTTCTTGTGCACAAAAAAGTTTATGCTGCAATTACTTTTCTTATTTAAACGCGTTTTCGATTCCATAAAAATACCACTGGTATGACTGCAAAACACGTCCAGCTGTAAAGTAGAAATGCGTTGTTAAATGCAATCAGTTGTGACTGACGGGACACTTCATTGTTGATCGATGCCAGTGACTCCAGATTTTGCACATTCCATAAGCCGCGTACCCAGTCAAAATTTAACCCCTCGTTGTATGGATTGATATGTTGCGTTAATTCCGAATAGCTGGTTTGCCCGGTCCTTACAATGACAACAAAGCACAGAGCGATGTAGATGCTCTGGCCGACATTGCGTAGCAGGTGAAACATTGCTGACCCGTCCGGTAGCAGTCTGTCCGGAAGTGTCCAGAACGTCGCACGTGTCACCGGCACCCACAGGATGCCACTGCCCAGTCCCTGAATCAGTCCGGCCCAGGCAATCCAGTCTACGCGACTGTTATGTTCGACAACGGCGAGGATCAGTCCGCTAATGCCAATCAGACTGAAACCTACCACCATGCTGATGCGCGGATCGATCTTCCCCATGCGCCCCGCGATGTAAAAGCCGACAAACGTACCGAAACCGCGCATGGCGAGCAGCCAACCAATCAATGCATCAGGGTAACCTTGATGATTCTGTAGCAGTGGCGGTAGCAGTGTTATCGGTGTGAAGTTGAGCATGCCGTAAGCGCATACAAGCAGTAACCCGATCAGGTAGTTGCGATTTTTTAATAGCTCACGATTCAGGAATGGATTTTTCGCTGTGGCTGTTTGTACGATGAACAGATAAATCGCGAGCATCAACGCACCGGTATAGATAATGATTTCTGTTGAATCGAACCACCCCAGACTCTCACCACGATCCAGTAGCAACTGTAGACAAGCAATTGCGGCTGCCAGTGATAAAAAGCCGGTCCAATCCAGTCGCAATTTTTCGCCCTGCCCGCGCTGCTCGATAAAGAACAGAATCATCAGCAGTGCGGCAATACTCAACGGTACAAGCAACAAAAACACCGCTCGCCAGTTATAAGCTTCTGCGACGTAACCGCCGGCAACCGGTGCCAGTCCCATACCAAGCACCACTGCCATACCAAAGAATGCTTGTGCCTGTGCGCTTTTGTCGCCGGCAAATGTCCGTAAAACAATGGCCTGACACACTGGCACGATGGGCGCACCGAGCATGCCTTGAGCCACCCGAAACATCAGCATTGGTGTCAGTGAGGTCGCGGTTGCACAAAGAAATGATGTGATCGCGAAGCCGGTAACGCATCCGAGCAGTAACGTGCGTTCACCGAGCCTGGCTGTCAGCCAGCCGCTTAACGGAGTCACGATTGCTGTGCCCACCACATTAAGCGTAACGACCCAGGCAATCTGATCCGGACTGGTCGACAGCGAACCCTGCAGCTGTGGCAGTGTGACATTTACGACGGTCACCGTTGCCGAATACAGCATCGTGCAAAGCGACGCTGTTAGCAGAATCAGGTACGGATTGGGTGACGCGATAAGCATGTGAACCTGTTGTGTCGAAAGGGCTGGATTTAATTGCCTGAGTAATATTATTATGGCTTATTATTGCTTAGATAACTAAATTTGGAAATGCCCGACAAGATCCTCAAAGAGCGATTGGATCGCAATTTCGGCCTGATTCTTCACGACGTCGCCCGTCTGATGCGCACCGAGTTCGATCGCCGTGTACGTGATCTTGGTTTGACTCGTTCGCAGTGGTGGGTGCTGACCCATCTGTTTCGCGAAGACGGTCAAACACAGACTGCATTAGCGGACCTTATGGAGATTGAAAAACCCAGCCTCGGGCGATTGCTGGATCGGTTGGAATCCAAAGGTTGGGTACATCGAAAATCTGATGTGTCCGACAGGCGGGTGAAACGAATTTATCTAACGGCTGAAGTTACACCTGTGGTCGCTGCTATGCGACGCCATGCGGCTGACGTTCGTGCTGAAGCACTTGCCGGCATCCCTGCAGCGGAGCGTGAACAGTTTGTTGACACGCTACTGCTTATTAAGGCCAATCTGCAGTCACTCGACATTGAAGAACTCGCCGCACTCGAGCATGCACGTATGCGTGGCGATGAAGTCGAAGTGATGTCATGAGTGTTGACCATGATAGCGCCGTTGAATCAGCGCATGATGAGGCTCATGTGAACGCTGCCCCAAAGCAAAATAGCAAATTGCGGGCATTGCTGTTTTTGCTGCCGATCGTGGTATTTGTTATAGCTTTCGCGTTCTATTTACACGGCGGACGTTATGTATCGACTGAAAACGCCTACGTGAAATCCAATATCATCGCTGTCAGTTCGGATGTGAGTGGCCGCGTAGTCGAAGTTCATGTTACGGATAATCAGCTTGTAAAAAAGGGTGCCGTGCTGTTTAGGCTGGATTCAGAATCCATGCAGTTGGATGTCATGCAGACAGAAGCTCAGAAGGCAGTGGTTCGTGCGGAAATCGAGTCACTGCGTGCCGAGCACCGCGAAGCACTAGTCAGTGCCGATGAGGCAAATGCCCGTGTGCGGTTCTTGCGCCAGGAGTTTGAGCGCCAAAAGAAGCTCAAAAGTCAGGGCCTGGGTGGTGGTCAGGAACATGATGAAGCGTTGTTCGAGCTAAGAGCCGCGCAGCAACGTGTTGTTGTACTTAACGAGCGTATACAAAAAACACTGATCAGCTTCAATGGTGATCCTGATATGCCGGTTGAAGATCATCCGTTGTATCTGCAGGCCCGAGTCGCCAATGAGATGGCGCAGTCGCAGCTTGCAAAAACCACTGTCCTGGCACCGGCAAACGGAGTGGTCAGTAATTTACAACTTCAATCAGGTGAGTTTCTGGAGGCCGGTAATCCGGCGTTTACACTCATTGAGAGCGCTCGGGTATGGGTGGAGGCAAATCTTAAAGAAACGCAGCTAACGCACGTCAAGGAAGGGCAGAAAGCCACGTTAGAAGTCGACGCCTACCCTGGTGTTGAATGGCAGGCAATAGTATCAAGTATTGCGCCAGCAACGGGCGCGCAGTTCACTCTCCTGCCACCGCAAAATGCCACCGGTAACTGGGTCAAGGTAGTACAACGGGTTCCGGTCAGTCTGCAGGTACATTCACCGGAAAATGCGCCTGTGTTGCGTGCAGGAATGACTGTCACGGTACAGATAGATACAGAGCATCAACGTGAAATTCTTTCCTGGCTGCGTAACTTTCGACCGACAGACGCGAGTGCAGACTCCATCAGCGAAATAACGGATAGTGACAAAAAGCCGGTGCGCGTATTCGAGCAAAAAACGCTACAGAAAGTGGCGCCAGCTTATCCTGATCTAACGCTTACAGGCACGGCTGTGGCTGAAATCAACGAGCAAAACCCGGACGTTTACACAGTTGAATTGTTACGCACTAACGATATTGGTTCGCTGGGTGAAGTGATGAGTCAGTTGCCGTTGGACAACGCCGTTATGGTGTATCGGCTGCAGGATAAACAAAATGGTGATGGGGAATTCGGACTGGCGACCGGATTATTTGATTCACGCGCACAAGCTGATGAGCTTTCCGCGCAGTTAAATAGCTTACATCCAGAGAGTGTTGCACAAATACGCAACCCTGTAGTGTATCAAGTGGGTGATCTACAGGATCTTATACTGACTGACTAAGATCCTGCGCCTTTTGTAGTTTTCAGCTAAGCGCAGATGCCCATTCTATTACTATTTGTTGTTGTACTCTCCTGGGGGTTTTCCTGGTATGCAATGGTTCTGCAGGTTGCAGATGCGTCAGCGCTCCTGTCGTTAACCTACCGGGCGATTCTGGCAGCGGTGTTGATGTGTGCAGGTTTAGTCGTTACTCGTAAATGGCGTTCTATTGCATGGCAGGATCAAGTCTGGCTGGCTTTGCTGGGGTTCTGTTTGTTCTCGATGAATTTTCTAAGCTTTTATATAGCCGCCAATTACCTGACCTCCGGGCTGTTAGCGGTTATCTTTTCAACCGCTGCAATTTTCGGTGCGATCAATGCGCGACTGTTTTTGCGCTCAGCGTTCGAAGCGCATGTACTGCTCGCCGGTGTAATGGGGACAATCGGCCTGTATTTACTATTGCGACCGGAGATACACGATGTGTCCGCCACATCAGTCGACTGGTGGGCGATTGCGTTACCTCTTGCAGGCACTTATCTATTTTCACTCGGCAATTTAATTTCCATGCGGCTGGCTAAAACCTATTCGTTGCCCAATATTATTGGTCAAGGGATGGCTTGGGGGGCGTTGATACTCACCCTGCTCTGCCTGGTAACGCGTGAGACATGGGTGATACCACCATCCGGATTGTTCTGGGGTGGCGTTGTCTACCTGGCGGTAGTCTCTTCACTGCTGGCATTTATCACTTATCTGTCATTGCTAAAACGCGTCGGCCCGGCAAGAGCAAGCTATGCAACCGTGTTGTTTCCGATAGTCGCGATGCTGGTATCAACAGTGGCCGAATCCTATATCTGGACAGTTTCTGCCATTATCGGATTGTGTTTGGCGCTGGGAGGGAGTTTTCTGATTTTTTACCGTCAGCTCTAAACAAGTGGGTGCATAGACTGTTGCACCTGCGGTGGTGAATTCGCTGGAATCCCTTTGGAAACCGCATTCAGCAAGAAAAAATGTGGCCCCTGTGAGCGGCTGCTGATCAGATCACGTCTAAATTGCAGTAACTTCAACGCTTCTGCCGGGGTGTTGCAACACTCAATGCAGTCACTTCCTGCAATATCCAATTACGTGCAATTGCGTCAGTGTGTCTAATCTGAGATGATATGTTATAACATAACACCATAAAGTCCGGATTCTGCGTGAGCAAAGAAAAACGAACAGTGGATTGGCATCAGAAAGTGCTGGAAGTTCTGAGGGGTAGTAGTGGCTCATTATCAGCCTACGACGTGCTGGGAGAACTGCGCCAAGTGAACCCGAAAGTGGCACCACCGACGGTTTATCGGGCGCTGACTGCCTTGGCCGAGAAAGGGTTGGTACACCGTCTTGAATCCATGAACGCTTACATCGCTTGCCGCAGCAAGAAGCATCGCCAAACCCCTGTTCTGTCAGTTTGTGATGACTGCGGTGCGGTTGAGGAAACTATGGCACCACAGATACTTGAAGCGTTGTCAGATGTAGCGGGAGCCGCCGGATTCGCTTTGACACGCCAGGTCATCGAGCTCCATGGTCGCTGTGTCGTCTGTCGAGATGGAGCAGCCCTGTGAGCTGGTTTCGCTCTCCTTCAATAGGACTCGTCACCTGGGGCGCAGGCCGTCGTCTGGTTATTGCAGCTTTGCTGACTGTGTGCCTTTGGCTGTTATTTTTCTGGGCAACAGCCACGCCGGGTGGTTTATGAGTTACGCGATAGCTTTTGAAGATTATTCACTTGGTTATAACCGCAACCCCGCTGTGATGGGGCTCGATACGACCATCAGCCAGGGAAGTTTAACGGCCGTCGTTGGACCGAACGGTGCTGGCAAGTCGACGCTACTTAAAGGCATGACCGGGTCGCTGCCGCCTTTATCCGGTCGTATGGCATTTGGCAATACTGAAAATAAGGATATTGCTTATTTACCGCAGACCGCAGCGATCGATCGCTCATTCCCCATTTCAGTACAGGAGTTGGTTGCCATGGGATTGTGGCGTGAGGTCGGTGCTTTTGGCGGAATTGGTCGAACGCATTACGGACGCATAGCCGAAGCGCTGACTCATGTTGGCTTGGAAGGATTTGAGAAGCGCGCAATCGGCACACTGTCCGGTGGTCAGGTGCAACGGGCGTTGTTTGCGCGTTTGTTGTTGCAGGATTCGCCATTGGTACTTCTTGACGAACCCTTCAATGCTATCGACGCCAGTACCATGTCTGATTTGATTGAAGTAATAAAACGCTGGCATGGAGAAGGTCGCACAGTGCTTGCCGTTCTGCACGATCTGGATGCCGTTCGTTCGCATTTTCCGGATACGCTTCTTCTGGCTCGAGAGCTGGTTGCTCACGGACCAACCGAGCAAGTACTCACTGCGGAAAATCAATTCCGTGCGCGCCAAATGTGCGAGGCCTGTGGCGGCCCTCCCCATTCCTGTGATCGACATTCGGCCTGATGTTCGAGCTACTGTTTTCACCGTTTGCTGAATTCGGTTTCATGCGACGGGCGCTGCTTGGTTGTGTCGCCGTTTCGGTAGGAGCGACACCGTTAGGCGTTTTCCTGATGCTACGCCGCATGAGTCTGACCGGGGACGCTATGGCGCATGCCATTTTGCCGGGAGCCGCCATTGGTTACCTGGTTGCCGGTCTGTCTCTCGGGGCGATGACCGTTGGTGGCTTAATCGCAGGTATGTCGGTCGCCCTGCTATCCGGCTTTGTTACCCGCGTAACAACTTTACGTGAAGATGCGAGTCTGGCTGCCTTTTACCTGATATCCCTATCGTTGGGCGTTCTGATTATTTCCACTCGCGGCAGCAATGTTGATCTAATGCATGTGCTTTTCGGTTCGGTGCTCGCGCTTGATGATGCGGCGTTAACGCTGCTTTGTTGTATCGCATCAGTGACGTTTTTTGTATTGGCGGTATTTTTCCGACCGCTAGTGCTTGAATGTGCCGATTCTCAGTTTCTGCGGTCGGTGAGCCGCTTGAGTGCATTAACACATTTTATTTTTATGACACTTGTGGTCATGAATCTGGTTGGCGGCTTCCATGCTCTGGGCACATTGATGGCTGTGGGTATTATGATTTTGCCTGGCGCGGCGGCAAAATTCTGGACCGTCAGAATTGGTGGATTGATAGTGCTGGCAGCCGCGATAGCATTGTTGTCCAGCTTCACTGGTTTGCTGCTTTCCTACTATTTTAGTTTGCCTTCCGGCCCTGCGATCATCCTTGTCGCCGGTGTTTTCTATTCTTTCTCGGTAATCCTTGGTACGCAGGGCGGTATCGTGTATGCGCTACGAGCTGGACGTCGCGCGATAAATATCTGATTCCCGGACCCAACACCACTGCAAAATCGTTACTAACAAACTCTTTTAAATCATGAAGCATCACCGCATTCCTTTTGCACTTGTAAGCGCAGTACTAATTGCAACCACAGCTATCTCGTTTTCGGCAACAGCGCAAGATCGCATTCCGGTGGTTGCCACTTTTTCAATCCTCGGTGACATGGTAGAACGTGTTGGTGGTAATCATGTGGATGTAACAACCCTCGTCGGGCGTGATGGCGATGCACACGTATTTCAACCTAATCCGTCTGATGCGAAATCGGTTGCTAAAGCCAAAATCATGTTTACTAATGGGCTTTTGTTTGAAGGCTGGTTAGAACGCCTGGCTGAAGCGGCCCAGTTTAACGGCGAACTGGTTGTAACAACTGATGGAATGAAGCTCATCACTCTTGAACATGGTGATGAACATAGTGACCATCATGATGAAGATCACGAGGACGATCATGGTGACGAGCATAGCGAAGGTCATGCTGATGAGCACAAGGGCGACCATGAGCATGGTGAGGGTCACGATGATGAACACAAGGATGATCATGGCCATGGGAACAGTGATGCTCATGATGATGAGCATACTGAAGATCATCATGCACACGGTGAATTTGATCCGCACGGATGGCAGAGTCTACGTAACGCGATTACTTACGTTGATAACATCACTGCAGCATTGGCGAAAATTGCACCTCATCACGCCGCTTCTTTTTATGAAAATCGTGCCAGCTATGTGTCTGAAATAGAAATGCTGGATGAAGAAATCAAAACGATGATAGCTTCACTTCCGGCAGATGCCCGTACCGTTGTTACATCACATGACGCGTTTCAGTATTTTGCTCGAGACTACGGATTGGATTTTGTCGCGCCGCAAGGGGTAAACACCGAAAGTGAACCTTCTGCACGTGATGTCGCCGAATTGATCAAACAAATCCGTGTCGAAAATATTGCTGCCGTGTTTGTTGAAAGCATCTCTGACGAGAGACTCATGCAGCAGGTTGCCAATGAGACCGGCGCTGTTATCGGTGGTGAGCTTTTTCCGGGGGCGCTGTCTGCTGAAAGTGGTCCGGCGGCGACTTATCTTGATATGATGAGACACAATGCCAGCACCATCGTTAACGCATTGGGAGAGGCAAAACTACATTAATGAATTCTGATCGTTAATAAGGAGTTTAAAGTGGCTGTACAGAAGAAGCGCACAACGGCTAAGCGTTCAGGCTCATCAAAGTCTGCAGTGCCCGTCACCATTCCGGCAAGAAAGGCAAAGGCAGCCTTTGTTAAAAAAGGTCAGCATATTCGTGTTGTTAATACACACGGTACTCAGGTGGTTGATTGCTGGGCATTAAATGCTGACAACATGACAGAGTTTATGTCGATGGAGCACTGCCGGGTATTTCTGGAAAGTATAATCCCGCGAAAAGGCGATGTGATGGTGACCAACCGACGTCGTCCCATAATCAAAATAACCGAAGATTCTGCCAGTGGTACGCATGACACCTTGCTGGCCGCCTGTGACCGCTATCGGTACGAGTTGTTGGGTTGCAAGGACTATCACGCCAACTGCACTGATAATTTCTGGGAAGCGATGGTGATGGCAGGCTATAAACCGGTCGAGCTGCCCTCGCCTTTTAATCTGTGGCAGAACACGCCGGTTGAGGTCGACGGCACCATTAAACCCAATGCACCCGTGACTCGAAAAGGTGATTTTATCGTGATGCGCGCGATGATGAATCTGGTGATTTGCCTATCGGCCTGTCCGCAGGACATTACTGCTATTTGCGGTAATAAACCAAGAAGTGCGCAGTTCGAAATATTTTAAGGAAACTCTGATTTATCGCCTGCGTTGCCAGGGCTGCGTGGAAATTCGGCTCAAAATGCTCATGTATTCGCGAAGTGCGCAATTCGAAATATTTTAAGTTTGCCCGTTGTTTAAATCGGCAAGTACTTTTTTATTACGCCAGCCATACTCTCTGCACTCAGGATCGGTGGGAACAGTGTCTGCAAGTTGCCGCCCGGCCCCATTAGATAGAAGTAGGATTGATGCTCAACAACGGGGCTGCCGTTAAAATCAAATTCCAGTATTGCCGGGTTTTGATTATAAGCTTTATATACCGGTTTCAAATTCTCTAGCGTACCCGTTAACCCGGTGAGTGCCGGGTGATAGGCAGCCAGACTCTTCTTTAATTGTTGCGGCGTGTCGTTTTCCGGATCAACAGTAATCACCAGCGAATTAAACTTGGACAACGGCTTGTCTTTGTCCGCTTCCAGTATCGTCAACGCGTCAGCGATACGTTTTAACGAAATCGAACACATCACCTGGCAGTTGCTGTAACCAAAAAATACCAGCATATGCTTGCCGGTATAAGTTTGCTCAGTAACAGCTTCGCCTTTATGGTTAATCAGGCTGAACGGACCGCCGATATTGGCCAGTTCTTCAGGTAAAACGTTCACGTTGGGCGACAAGGTTTCTGCCCCGATGGCATCAGCTTCAGTTGCGACAGATTCAATCGCAACCGATATACCCGCATCGTCATGGTGCTCTTTGCCGTGCGCATGGAGTAATGCCGGCAGCATGCAGGCAAACGACAGTAATCCTGTTAATGCTTTGGCAGAGTCACCCATGTTTATAGCCGTTTTCACTCTCCGTTTCCGTTTGTACGTACTTTAATTAAAATATTCGTCATCAGCTGCCTGACCCAGCCCTAACCTGCCGTCTTTCTCAAGCACATCTTTGACACGATCGTCGTTGTTGTACCACTTGCTCGCCACGCTGGGTGATTTTCCACTGCGCTCTGACCATGCCTGAAGATATCTTGTTCCCTTCTGCCACTGTCCGCCCGGAGTGCGTACATTCTGGACCTGAAAAAATCGAATACCCCTGTTTTCAGTAAACAATCCATTGACCTCGACAACCTGACCGCAGAATGGCGACAGTTCATCAGCAGCGCCGGAATAGAAGTTCAGGTTTTTAGCGGCAAGCACCACCCCCTGATCTTCTGTTTTAATCGCAAGCTGACGCTTGCCAGCGCCACATGCATCTGGGCAGTTACCGCTCAACTCGCACTGAACATCGACGACCGTGCCTGTGAGTGCACGGGCCTCTGCATTAGTAACTGACCACTTCTGTATATCGCCCGGTGCTGTTGCGCACCCGGCAGCCAGTACGACAAGACTTGTGACAGCGGCAAGGCCTGATAGTTTGACTGAATACTTTCGTTTCATTTTGGATGCTCCTCAATAACTCAGGGTCTGGCTTCACCAGGCACAATACCGAACTTTTCGTGTGTCAGGTTGACAATACCCTGATCTGATACCACCTCATCAATATTCAGGTAACTCAAGCCGTCCAATTCGAACGCGGTACCTTTAACCGTCAATTCATGGCTTTGCAGATATAACAACTTGTCGTTGGCGGCGCTTGTGTCGTCGCCTTCGAATGTCAGGATCATGTAAACCTTGTTGGTTTCCTTGTCGAGTAAACCAACCGGAATACCACCAGCTGCACACCAGACAGCACACACGTGATGAGACGTGCCGACAACGACGTCAGATGAACCCATAATCTGCGAAACGTAACACCACGTATCAATCATTTCGCCAGTCAGCGTTACCTGCTTACCTTCGGCGGCTGAACTGTTCGCAACTATCGCCAGGCTCGATACGAGTGTGAAAAGAAAAAGCCTGACAATCGGCCCAAGCACATTTTTACTATTTTTGATTAAACCGGAGACCATTTGTCTCGCAGGTGTGTGCTTATAACTAGATAATCTATTCACGGTCGTTCTCCGCATATTGTTCGATGTAAGATCGATATTTTGTGAGCTAATTGAAGTGGCAGCAAATTTCTAAATATAGAGATTGGGTACATGTAACCGGGTAGGTAAATGGTCTGGTCTACAGTGACTGTCAAGATCCCGGTTAAGTACTTTTATCAATTCTACCTCTTGAATCTGTGCATAAAATCAGGGGTAAAGGATACAGGTCAAAAGACTATCATACCTCTGTTAAGATATACCAAGTGATAGTAATCCTCTACTTTGGCTGTTCTGTTTTCTCGCTGCGATGTTGCTGTACTGCTGATCTGATTGCACGAGATTGTCGATGCGTGACTGTTGACAAAATTTCGACGTAAAGAGTGCAGATTCCCTGAGGATTACCCGTCTGGATACCCGTTTCGAGGTGCTAGAATGGAGCGGCATGCAGCTTCACACAGCATGCGCGATGCCTGATGCCGGACGTGATCGAATTTTCGTTAGTGCCGCGTTTGGTTGTACCAATAGTCGAGAATTGCACCAGCGTCCGTAAAGTCTGTTAGCCACGAAAATTCTATGTCCGATCCTAACAACTCCAATTTAAAGAACGATCTGGTTTTGCGTGCTCTGGCACGTCAGCCGGTTGAACGTACACCGGTATGGGTCATGCGCCAGGCTGGAAGATACCTGCCTGAATACCGTGAAGTCAGGCAACAGGCAGGCGATTTCATGACACTCTGTCAGACGCCTGATCTCGCCTGTGAAGTAACGTTGCAGCCGTTACGGCGGTTTGCGCTGGATGCCTCCATCATTTTTTCGGATATCCTGACAATTCCCGATGCGATGGGGCTCGGTTTGCATTTCGAAGCTGGTGAGGGGCCGCGATTCAGTCACCCGCTGAGAACGGCAGCTGACATCAATGCACTGCCCACGATCGATCCAAACGATGAACTGAACTATGTCATGCAGGCTATACGCGTTACCCGGCGTGAAATTGATGGCAAAGTACCTTTATTCGGATTCTCCGGCAGTCCGTGGACCCTTGCCACTTACATGGTTGAGGGTAGTGGCAGTAAAGACTTCGCCAAAGTAAAGGGCATGATGTTCAGTGAGCCACGGCTGATGCACACACTGCTTGAGAAGATCGCACGATCTGTTGCGGATTATCTTAATGCGCAAATCGAAGCTGGTGCGCAGGCAGTCATGGTATTCGATACCTGGGGCGGTATTCTGTCCACCGAGCGTTATCTTGAATTCTCGCTTGCCTATATGCAGCAGGTGGTTGATGGGGTTAGCCGGGAACATCAAGGCACACGGGTGCCGATCGTATTGTTTACCAAAAACGGTGGACAATGGCTGGATAAGATGGCTGATACCGGTTGTGATGCACTGGGTGTTGACTGGACAACCGACTTGTCTGACGCGCAAAAAAAGGTTGACGGTAGAGTTGCACTTCAAGGTAATCTTGATCCTTCTGCGCTGTACGGCAGCCCGGCGCAAATTCATGAGGAAGTCAAGAAAGTACTGGATAGTTTCGGTTCCGCACCGGGACACGTGTTTAATCTCGGCCATGGTATTCACCAATATGTTGAGCCTGACAATCTGGCAGCAATGATAGAGTCAGTTAGAACACTAAGCACGCGTACATAGCCGGGTAGTGTTTGCCGGCAATAGCCCAGGCCATTAACATAAACTTTTATCCGCCAATTAAACAGACACTTCTGGCCGTTTTCGTTAGCCGTCAGCAATTGTCCGGCATAAACCAGTCTGTATAAGACGCACCGTGTATGTTACGTATCGCTACCCGCAAAAGTGAACTCGCGCTGTGGCAGGCAAATGATGTTTGCCAGCGTTTACAGCGCCACAGCCTTTCTTCAACGCTGCTGGAATTGAGTACACGTGGCGATGAAATCATTGATCAACCATTAGCAAAAATTGGTGGTAAAGGACTTTTTGTAAAAAACCTGCAGCGCGCCATGCTAACTGAGCAGGCAGATATGGCTGTTCATTCCATGAAGGATATGCCTGCAGATTTTCCTGAAGGCTTGCATCTCGGCGCAGTACTTGAACGTGAGGATCCCACCGATTGCTTTGTGTCCAACCGGTTTGACAGTCTCGATAACTTACCGGATGGAGCCGTGGTCGGCACCTGCAGTATGCGTCGTCAGTGCCAGTTGCTGGAGCGTCGGCCTGATCTGTCAGTAAAATCTTTACGCGGTAACATCAACACGCGTCTAAAAAAACTCGATGATGGCGAATACGATGCCATCATTCTGGCAAGCGCCGGTTTGATCCGACTGGGTCTGCATGCGCGCATGACTGAGCGACTGGCACCTGATGTAATGTTGCCTGCCTGCGGGCAAGGCATTATTGGTATTGAATGCAAAACCGGTGATAGCAGAACCAATGATGCAATAGCTTTGCTACACGATACTGATGCAGCTGATCGGGTGACCGCTGAAAGAAGTCTTAACGCGAGGCTCGGTGGCAGTTGTACAACGCCGATCGCAGCTTATGCTGAGCTCAACGCCGATCAACTAACGCTCAATGCATTGGTTGGAATGCCCGACGGATCGATCGTGGTACGGGCATCGGCAAGCGACTCGCGTAACAATGCGGCAGCGCTTGGGCGCGTTGTTGCTGAGCAGTTACTGGCCGCCGGTGCCGAGCCGGTTTTAGCGCAGTTTAACCCGGATGTGTTAAAACCACCGGGCAGCTAGCCTGCTCTATTTATGGCCTTGCCCTCACGGTAAGGTCACACTCATATTATCAATGAGTCGCGTAGTCCCCATCCAGGCGGCGACCAGCAGTCGTGCTTCCTGGTTGTTTTCGTTTGAGGACATGCTATTGGAATTGTCGACTGACACTGCTCTGACGTCGTCTGTATTTTCAAGACTGACGATGGGTTGAAAGGTCAGAGTATCGACGAGCGATATATAGTCAACCGACTTGAAACCATTTGACAGCAATTCAACTTCTGCATGCTTTAATAAATCAACAATATCGCCGCCTGCTTCGACTCCGATTTTTACTTTGCTTAACTCGCGGAAAACGCTTGCGGCATTTGCAAGCTCTTGTTCTGAGAGGTACGCATTACGCGACGAGAGTGCCAGTCCGCTCTCAGCTCTCAACGTAGGCGCACCGATAATACGTATTGGAAAACCGAGATCAACAACCATACGTCGAATGATCTGTAGTTGCTGGTAGTCTTTCTCGCCGAAAATCGCGACATCCGGGCGTGTGTGTATAAAAAGTCTTGATACAACGGTTGTCACACCGTAAAAAAACTGTGGCCGAAACTGGCCCTCCAATAGATCAGACAGTTCTTCTACCCGTACATGGGTTAACGAACCCGGGGGATACATTTCCTCAACTCTGGGCAGGTACACGACGTCGCATCCTTCTGCGGCGAGTTTTGCGATGTCCGATTCTTCCTCCCGTGGGTAGCTGTCGAGGTCTTCGTCCGGCCCGAACTGGGCGGGATTGACGAAGATTGTGGTTATGATCTTGTCGCAGTGATTTTTGATATGACTGAGCAGCGACAAGTGACCGGCATGCAGCGCCCCCATGGTAGGCACCACACCGATTCTGTAGCCGTCCCTGCGCCAGCTGTCGACAATCTCAGCCAGAGCCTGTCGTGATCTGACGCGCTCGACCGGTTTGGATTCGGGTTCGACTGACGATGTCATGGAAAAGTCCGGGTTATCTGTTGCCGGCATGCGCCAAATGGGTGCATTGTACGTGCAGAATATAGAAGATAGTAGTCGGTTGTGGCTGTTAATCTGCCGCCTCGGGATTGGGGCATGTAATCACAATCGCAGCGCTCAAATCTGCTGACATGAACCGATGGTTAAGAGACTTCCGGATGACGGATTATTCTGTTGAAAACACGCGCGCGAGGTGACTGAATCGGGGTTGGGATGTAAGAAAACTATCGTGCCAGGGTGGGATGATCTAGTTGACTCAAAACAATCCTAGCCTGCTCTATTCATGAAGGGTTCGCCACCAGAGTCAGGCTACCTAAGCAGGTCGCACGATTCAGCGACATTCGTAGAAATCTACGGGTTGAGCTCAATCGAGTGAGCTGCGACGGCAGACGGGCACTGGGGGTGAATAGAAAACAGTGTGCGAATACCCGCAGCGACGCTTAAACTGCTTTTCTAACTGGAAATTGCTTAATTTTCAATGTCACTGTTTTCGCCTTCGTGAATAGAGCAAGCCAGGACAGGCGCCACATTGTGACGCCTGCCAACTGGCCTAGTATATCGCTCAGTTTTTCTTAGTTTTCCTTAGCTTAGAATTGCGTGTCTAACAATGGAAAATAACCGGCAAGTGAGTATTGTTAAACCCTTACCTTTACTGAGCCTTGCTGTCGTTGAACCCGTAATTACTCAGCTTTCATTTCAGTATTGATTGTGATGGCGATCGGACCGGTACTGAAGCCGCCCACATTGAAAGCCGTGTGGTCGATTTCGGTGGTTGCCTGAAACGCAACCCAAGGTCCTTTGTAATAGTCGATACGGCCACCCAGTGGATGATCACCGTTTAGTGTCATCTCTGTTGCCAGTGTGACCGGTTGAGTCACACCATGAATAGTCAGATCGCCAGTGACATTCATTGTATTTTCACCAGTCATTTCAACACCAGTGCTTTTGAAAGTGATGGTTGGGTGCTTTTCAACGTTAAGAAAATCGCTGTGTTTCAGGTGATCGTCTAATTTGCCGAAGCCACTGGATAAACTATCGACTGCGATTTCCACGTTGACAGTAGAATCTTCCAGTTTTTCACCCAGATTTAGCGTAGCGACGGCTTCGGTAAATTCTGCATTCTGGCGAGTTACACCGGCATGATTCCAACCAAAAAGAACTTCTGTATGGCCCTGGTCAGATACATAGGTCTTGTCTGCGATCGCGCTGACAGAGAACAATGCCGCTGATGCGAAGGCTAAGGAAAGTACAGATTTTTTATTCGACATCATGGTTAGCTCCTATTTTGCTTTGATGCTTACTATTTGTTGTGTTGGTGGTGTGTATATGAAGGTCTGTGAAGCTTTGGCCGTTTGCAACCGTGTACATCACATTGTTCAGTGGTTAATGTTTTAAGTTTATCCGTAGGGTTATTCGCCGGCAGCTTTTTGCCGGTTTTGACGGGGTATCTGCCATTGTGGTCTGGGGAAATGGCAGGTGTAGCCACCGGGGAATTTCTCAAGATAGTCTTGATGTTCCGGTTCAGCTTCCCAGAATTCGCCTGCAGGTTCGACCTCAGTAACAACTTTCCCCGGCCATAGCCCGGAAGCTTCCACGTCAGCGATGGTGTCGATTGCAACAGCCTTTTGATCGTCGTTCAAAAAATAAATTGCTGACCGGTACGACAGGCCCATATCGTTACCCTGTCGGTTCAATGTTGTTGGATCATGAATTTGAAAGAAAAATTCCAATAAATCCCGATAGGAAATCTTGTCACTGTCAAAGTGAATTTCGATACCCTCGGCATGCGTGCCATGATTGCGGTAGGTGGCATTGGGTACATCACCACCGGTGTAACCTACACGTGTGTTAACGACACCCGGCAGTTTGCGTATCAGGTCTTGCATACCCCAGAAACAGCCACCGGCGAATATTGCACGGTCAGTCATTGTGTTCTCCTGTAGTGGTCATCTCTAAATGCTTCAATCCTTGAGCGCTCAATTTTCTAGAAGCTCTAAAAACTCACCGTACCCTTCAGCAACCATATCGTCGCGCGCGACAAATCGCAGACTGGCCGAGTTGATGCAGTATCGCTGTCCGCCCCGCTCTGGCGGGCCGTCAGGAAAAACGTGTCCCAAGTGACTGTCACCGTGTGAAGAGCGCACTTCGGTTCTGATCATACCGTGGCTCGCGTCGCTCAGCTCTTTAACGTTTGATGAGTCGATCGGCCGGGTAAAACTGGGCCAACCACTGCCGGATTCGAACTTGTCGCTGGAGGCGAACAGCGGTTCACCCGAGACCACATCGACGTAGATGCCGGATTCTTTGTGGTCGTTGTACTTGCCAGTGAAAGCGGGCTCAGTTCCGTTTTGCTGGGTTATTCGGTACTGCTCCGCATCCAAAGCGGCGATGGATTCTTCGTTCTTGCGGTATTTCATGGGTATCACCTGTGGCTGCAAGTATACGGAATTTAACCGAATATTGGTGCGGATGGATATCGAAAAAACACGAGTTTTACCGAATAATTTGCGTCAGTGTGACTAATTTCAGCGGTCTCGGAACTTCTCATCAGATTGGGTATCAATATCTGGTCGGACTACCCTGCAGCCGATTGGTTCAATCCTTAAGGCACACTTCGTCGCGCCCCTCAGGGGTAGCTGCCTCTACAAGGCTTCCGAATGAAACGTTTGGCGAATCACGCAATGTTTCAATCAGTTCGTGCAAAAGCCGCATCTCTGCGCTACCCATATGTTCGTGGTGAAGCATTACCCCCAGCGCTCGGTCTTTCGTGTCAAATTGACGCGTGATGTATTCGATGAATTGTTTGCCTTCCAGGCGGGCGCCATTTTTCTTTTTTAGCCAGTCTATCGCGACGTTTTGTGTCGTTAGTGGACGGACTGTTTTAAGTTCAGTAGAACCGGTGATGCGCGATAAATACTGAAAACCCTCGGCCTGCAATGCTTTTATAGTTGCATCAGTACAACGATTCCAAGGAGGTGTGAAGACCGGCTCCATATTTTCCCCCAGTACGTCTGACAATAGTTGCTTGCCTTTTTTTATATCCATACGCTGTTGCTCAAAAGTTCTTTGATCACCAAATTCACAAGCTCGACCCTCGGTTTGGTGATTCTGGTGGCTATAGCCGTGTTGGTGAAGACGTATGATTGAATCAGGCAAATCCAACCAGTGCGTTAGCATGGCAACAGAATCGCTATCCAGTGCTGTGGGTATACAGGCGATATCAAGGGTCAAGTTTTGCTTTGTGAACCATTCACATAGCTGATCAAGTTCCTTGTCTGCCCACCCACCGTCGTCATTACGAAAAAAGATCTGTAAATTGCGGTTTCGCGATGTAAGGATATTGTTGAGTTCTTCGAACATACTAAATGTCTTTA
>CALFCF010000012.1 GCA_937951345.1 uncultured Granulosicoccaceae bacterium | reverse complement strand
ACCGGGCTTGCCCTCATTGCTTCCTGTCGCGCAGGCGAACTGCCGATGGCTCGCCAGAGTTTCACGTTTTCATAATCAGTGCGATTACCGCCTGGTACCTGGATCGGTGGGGCAGGGTTTTCCAGCTGTTGTTCAAACCGCTCGAGTACCCAGTCATACAACTCGATGTCCAGGCGATTCATTTCCTTGATCCGTTTGCGTTGTTTGATATCAATCTTCTTACTTTTCTTTTTCTTGTCGACGCCGCGATTGATATGGAATTCGGTTAAATTGACACCGAAGGCGATGCGCGCCATACGCACGGTTTCATCGTAGCGTTCCTGAACGCCAACTACTGAATAATATTGTTCGATATTCGCTTTGGCGGTCTCCAGTGCATCGGACGGGCAGGGGGCATTGTTTAAGCCGAAACCACTGAAGCGGCGCACCATGCCGTTGTCGAGTTCGGGTGATGGGCAGCGTAAAAACCCGTTGAGCGTTTGTTCGGCCTTAATCCACGGCATAAAATCTTTGTAGAAATCAGCTGCAGTCTTTGCATCAAACAGTTCATCATATGATTGTCCGTTTGTTTTGCGCGCGCTGCGTATAAAGTCGCGGTACTGTATGGAGTAGTAGTACAGCGACATGATGCGATCAATCGGCTTGCGAACAATCGCCATGTAGTAAGAAGGTCGCGAAAGCCATTCGTGTAAGCCAAACGGAAAATGCCCGGCAAATACGCTCTTATCCCCATCTGTTAAAAACTCTTCAACTACAGCAGGGTTGTTGTCATAGGCTGAGACGTTGTACATATCAGCCATTTTCATTCCGTGATATTCACACATGCTGGCGAACATAGACATCCCGCCGGTTTTGGGAATGTGAGTGAATATCAGCGGCAGGTCTTTACCGATCATGCTGTCAGCTTGTCTTCGATTATGGAGTGTAGAGGTCAGGTTTATCCACTGGGTAACACAGTATGATCAGTGTCGCGAAAACGCGAAAAAAACTCAATCCGCAGCGGGATATTTTGTGAGGCGGGGATTAGCTAACCTGTGTTGACAGGTAAAAAAAAGCCCGAATTACGAATAATTCGGGCTTTTCAGCCGGATAGGCCCTTAGGGCTACCCGGATTTACTTTGATGCTATGTTAGCGAGCACTCAATTAGCTACCAACTAAAGTGAAATCACGCTTCAGAACAGCACGAAGGATTTGGTTGTCATCCGCGTCGTCGCTGCCAAGAGTCTGGAACTCGAAGTACATGAGAGTTTTCTTGGCGATGTTCCACTGGTAACCGAGTGTCAGGTTAGTCAGTGTGTCATCTGATGTGTCACGAGAAGTGATCAATCCGTAGAAACCTGCATATGAACCTGTCAGTGTTACAACGGTATTGTCGTCGGTGTCGTTGGCAAAATCTTCGTCAGCCGACTGGAGTACCAGTGAGAGTCCCACACCGGAAAAACTACCCGTAGCAGAAAGTCCGATCAGTGTACCTTGGTCACCATCGAAGTCTTCGTCTATCGCGATAGCCGCACCGACGCTTGCCGGTCCGAACTTGAAGCTTACACCAGCTTCGATTTCGTCAATGGACTCATCAGACTGATTGTTATCGTTGCCGGCTTCCACGCCTTGTACAGAAGCAGTAAAACCGAATCCACCTGTTCCACCTGAGTATTTCAATACAGTAGGTTCACGTGCACATTCGAATTCAATGAAACAGCTTCCCCACCAGGCGATATCGCCCTTGCCGGTAACCGTGTCATAGAACGAAGAATACTGAGCACCGATTTTTACTGTACCGAAACCACCTTTCACACCACCCCAGATTTGACGGGTACGATCAAAACCGGCGTCACGGCCAGTCGTGGTTCTTCCGCCACCGGAAGTCGAGTCAGGGTTGATACCGACTTCGATACGACCGATACCGGTCAGGCCGCCACCGATGTCTTCGCTTGCGGACATGATGAAGCGCGAGCCTACCGAGCGTATTGCGAAGTCCTGGACGGAACTATCGTCAGCTACAACACCAGCGCGCACACTACCAGTAATGGATATATCAGCCATTGCCGCCGGAGCGACCATTGCTGTTCCTACAGCCAGTGCCAGCGCACTTTTTTTGAAAGTTTGTTTCTTCATTCTGAGATTTGCCTCCGAGATTAGAGAAACCGTCGTGGCTTTCATTCTGTCGATGTTGAACGACTTGGGTTGAAGTCGTCAGCCACGTCAGTAGTCGAAAAATACTATGACTGCTTTTGCCAGATCGGTTTTGCGATTGTACAACGATAATTTACATTTGTGGGGAGAATACGACAACTACTTTGTCAAATGCAACAAAAGGTGTCGTTTGTGAACAGCGATCGATAAAAAATTGACGCTTATGGCGCAGAAACACTCTAAAAATCAATGTTTTAGATAGGATTTGCCGCAAATAAACGTGGGCGCTGATTTGTTGTAAAAATGCCAATGAGTAGGCTCGGCCCCGTGGAGATCGTCGATTATAGCCTGCGTTTATGTCTCTGCACGTGGTTTTTGGGTTCCGGGCAAGCATCTGGCGAATTCAGAACAAATGCCGGCGCCAGATCGCGAGCTTTTCCGGGTAGCTCATCGCCGCCATAGCAGGGCTGGTGGAAGGCAGGCTATGCAGTTTAGGCTGCGTCTGAAGATTTGAGAAAAACGGTTCTGGTTTTATGTGCTTTTCAAACAGGTGCAGAGCGGTTTTACCATTGAACAGTATATTTTCTATTGACTGGTGTGCAGTCAAAAATTGCTCGAAGTCATTACAGACAATTGTGTCCTGCTTGATGTGGGCGTCAAGGCTGCCGGGTCTTTCGCAATGCAGCAAAACATCCCAGAGCGCCACACCTGCATCCAGTAAACGTTGCGTTATCTCCGCATAGTTATCCCTGGAACCGCCATAACAATCACTTACAATTTGCCAGAACGCATTGCGCGGGTGGGCGTAGTAACGGTTTTCTTCCAGAGAACGGGCACCCGGCATTGACCCGAGGATCAGGAGCTTTGCGTTTCTATCAGCTAATGGAGGAAATGCAGTAAGGCGCATGTGTCTTTCAATCACTCGGTATGCGCGCTATTGTTGCTGACGCACATACAATTGTCAGTAACGATTATTGCCCTTTTAACCTGCTTTCTAACTGACTAACCAAGAGACCGAATCTCGTGGCAGAACCTCTCAATACCAACATCAGAGTTAACACGGAGCGCCTTTGGGACTCGTTGATGCAGATGGCAGCGATCGGCCCGGGTGTGGCCGGCGGCAACAATCGCCAGACATTAACGGATGATGATGCAAAAGGACGTGAGCTATTCAAATCCTGGTGTGAGCAGGCCGGTTGTACTGTAGGTGTGGATCAGATCGGTACTCAGTTTGCCGATCGGCCGGGGACAGATCCGACAGCGCTGCCTGTTTGTATAGGCAGTCATCTCGATACGCAGCCGACGGGTGGTAAGTACGATGGTGTTCTAGGCGTGTTAGCCGGTCTTGAGATCGTGCGTCTGTTGAATGATCTGAATATCAAAACCAGACGACCGATTTCAGTGGTCAACTGGACCAATGAGGAAGGATGTCGTTTTGCTCCTCCGATGTTAGCCAGTGGTGTTTTTGCGGGTATGTATACCCTCGACTGGGCTCTCGATCGACAGGACGCCGCCGGTTGTCGCTTTGGCGATGAGCTCGAACGTATCGGATTTGTTGGTGAAGAGACAGTCGGCGCCAGAAAAATGCATGCGTTTTACGAACTGCACATTGAACAGGGGCCCGTGCTCGAAGCAGCCGGTGCCGACGTGGGTGTCGTCACACACGGGCAGGGCCTGCGATGGTTGGAGTTTACACTTGAAGGTCGCGAGAGCCATACCGGTTCGACGCCGATGCCGATGCGTCTGAATGCCGGATTGGGGATGGCGCGGGTCACGCTGCTGGTGGACGAGATCGCGCGGGCCAATGCCCCGGACGCGGTGGGTGCTGTCGGTCACTGTGATGTTTTTCCGAATTCACGCAACATCATCCCGGGTAAGTCGGTGTTCACCGTTGATATCAGGCATCGCGAATTGAGTGTGTTAACGGATATGGAATCGCAGGTCAGAGAAGGTGCACAATCGATCGCAGAGGAGATCGGACTCAACATCTCGATAGAGCAGGTTGGTGGATACGATCCGGTAGCTTTTGATGCCGGTTGCATCGACAACGTACGCCGGGCTGCTGACCAACTCGGACTTCGCCATCGGGATATTGTTTCAGGGGCAGGGCATGACGCCTGCTGGGTCAACCGCGTTGCACCGACTTGTATGGTTATGTGCCCGTGTGTTGACGGTCTGTCGCACAACGAGGCCGAAGAGATAACCCCGGCATGGGCGAGTGCCGGTGCTGATGTTCTGCTTCGGGCTGCTCTTGAATCAGCTGAGATCGTCGATTGACGGATTGAGCCAGTCCGACAAAAACGGTTTGTGTTTGAGTAGTTCCTGGCGCGTTAACCCCGACATTTCATAGGGCATCACCAGCCAGTCATCTGTCTGATTAACAAAGTAATCCGGCGGTCTGTTGGTTTGCATCCGTTCAGACTTCCACCAGGTGACTGCGACACGGATTTCTTCGGGCATGTTGCGTTTCAGTCGCCGACTGAGCCGGTCAATGACCGCCTCAACATTCAGTCCTGAGCTCATCACATCATCAACGATCAGTAATCTGTCATCAGCGTTCAGTGTTTCAAGTAAATACTGGGTACCGTGCACTCTGATTTCACTGCCGGCGTTCTCAACCATGTGCTGGTAGTGACCGGCGCCACGATAGCTTGTGCGGACGGAGATATGATCGGTTTCGACGCCCAGATGTTGCAGACACTCCTGCACCGCAATACCAACACCTGATCCACCGCGCCACAGACCGATGATGAATGTTGGTGAGAATCCACTGTTAAATACATCAACACCGAGTCGATAGGCGTCTTCCAATAAATCAGCTTCGGCAACATAGCGTTTCGCTACGTTTGTGCCCTGAGGATCGTCTGTTTTTTCTGATAGAGTCATGTCTGTCGGCCAGCCACCCTGCCGGTCTGTTAGTAACTGTAAGTCTACCGCATGCAACGTTGATAACCGTATATTGTTGGAAGCCATTTAAAAATTGAGATTGTGCGCTCGGACAAGGCGTGTAGCGCTCGAGCAGCGCGGTTTCCACGCAGTAAATGAGCAGCGCAGATCGGCACACAACGAAGGATCAGCGTGCGGGACTCGGCGTCCCCGATCAATTTTGAGATGGCTGCTAAAACTGTTTTAAAGATCGGTTTTGAAGTGCACAGTAGTCAGGAAAACAGCCATGGATAAATTGTACATAGCCGCACAGCAGTTGCTTGAAGATTCTTTCGAGCTCGCCTGGCGTGTGTACAGCAGTGGTTACAGACCTACGTTCATCGCTGCTGTATGGCGCGGTGGAGCGCCAGTGGCTATGGCTGTGCAGGAATTGCTGGCCTATCATGGTCTGGAGACCGACCATATTGCAATCCGTGCGTCTTTGTATCATGCAATTGATCAACAGGCGGAGACTGTGCGGGTGATCGGGTTGAATTATCTGACCAAGAAGTTAACCCACGATGACCGCCTTCTGATTGTTGACGATGTCTTTGATACCGGCAAGAGCATTGATGCCATTATCGGTGAATTATCGAATAGGCTGCGAAGGAACCTGCCCGGCGATATCCGGATCGCAGTGCCGTATTACAAACCCTCCCGCAACCAATCAACACGTACACCTGATTATTATTTGCATGAGACCAGCGCATGGCTGAAGTTTCCGCACTCACTTGAAGGCTTAAGTGCTGACGAGATCCGCGATAATCGACCACGGCTTCACGCCATCCTGCAAAAAGCAGAGCGCTGACTTTGTGACGGCAGCTGCTGGAGACTCTCCTGCACAGAAATGTATTGTCAGCCGGTTGCCGTTGATCTGGTTGTGTAAAGGTTGTGGGTGACGCAATCAGATCAGGACTGAAACGCATGTTTTGTATACGATTGACCTGTTCGCCGGTCCCATCCGTTTAAACAGGCTGAGGTTGTTGCCCGGTAGAGCCTATTGTTCTCACCCATTCAACCCCTCGAGTAATTGCCATGCCACTGAACGCCAACCGTGAAGTTTTTATCACCTGTGCTGTGACGGGATCCGGTAGCTCCCAAGATCGTTCTCCGCATGTACCTCGCAGCCCTGAACAGATCGCAAATAGTGCGATCGACGCTGCCAAAGCCGGTGCCGCGGTTGTGCATTGCCATGTGCGTGACCCTGACTCAGGTACACCAAGCCGCAAGGTCGCCTACTATCGCGAAGTAACACAGAGAATCCGCGCAGCCGATGTTGATGTAGTGCTCAATCTCACCGCCGGTATGGGTGGTGACATGGTATTTGGTGGTGTTGAAGCACCGTTACCTTTGAACGATGCCGGCACTGATATGGTTGGCGCCACTGAACGGGTCGAGCACGTTGCACAATGTTTGCCGGAGATCTGCACGCTCGATTGCGGCACGATGAATTTCGCTGAAGCCGATTACGTCATGACCAACACACCCGGTATGCTCCGGGCGATGGCCGAAAAAATGAAAGCACTCGGTGTGCGACCTGAAATAGAAGCGTTTGATACCGGGCATCTATGGTTCGCAAAACAACTGGTTGATGAAGGCATTATCGAAGATCCAGTGCTTATTCAGTTGTGTATGGGTATACCCTGGGGTGCACCGGATGACCTCAACACGTTTATGGCAATGGTAAACAATGTGCCGGACAGCTGGTGTTTCTCGGCGTTTTCGATTGGTCGCAACGAAATGCCGTATGCCGCTGCGGCGATGCTGGCCGGTGGCAATGTGCGTGTGGGACTTGAAGACAATTTGTGGCTTGAAAAAGGTACGCTAGCCACCAATGCACAACTGGTTGAAAAGGCTGCGACAATCGTGACGAACATGGGTGCGCGTGTAATAGGCCCGGATGAAGTTCGTGAGCGTTTGAAGTTGGTCAAGCGCGATATGCCTGCGTGATTTCGCGTTTAGCTGGTTCCTTGATAGATCACTCGATGAATGAGTCCCGTATGCAAAGCGAACAATCAACAGAAGCTGATGGCACAACTGCATTGGATACTGCCGAGCTGACAGCAGCCATTATTGGTGGTGGAGTTATCGGTGCAGGTTGGGCGGCACGATTTTTATTGCACGGTGCTGCAGTAAATGTGTTTGATCCCGACCCGGATGCAGAGCGCAAAATTGGTGAAGTGATTGACAACGCACGCCAGTCCTACCCGCAGCTGTTTGATCATTCGCTACCGGCAGAGGGTAAGCTCACATTTTTTGACAGCATAGAAGCTGCGGTAGCCGATGCAGATTGGGTACAGGAGAGTGTACCTGAGCGACTTGATGTTAAGCACGCCACCTATAAAACCATTTTCAGCGCAGCATCGACAACAGCGCTGGTTGGTAGCTCGACGTCAGGGTTTAAACCATCAGATTTACAGGCTGAGCTGAATGAACCTGAACGATTGATAGTTGCGCACCCGTTTAACCCTGTGTACCTGTTGCCGCTGGTTGAACTGGTTCCCGGTGATAAGGGCTCAGCTGAAATAACAGAAAGTGCCAGAGAAATTTTAACCGCGATAGGCATGAAGCCCCTTGTGGTGCGTAAGGAAATCGACGCACATATTGCGGATCGTTTCCTTGAGGCGGTTTGGCGTGAAGGGTTATGGCTTATCAAGGATGGTATTGCGACCACCACAGAAATTGATGATGCGATTCGCTATGGCTTCGGATTACGCTGGGCGCAAATGGGATTGTTTGAAACCTATCGCGTTGCCGGTGGTGAGGCGGGTATGGCCCATTTTATAGCGCAGTTCGGTCCCTGTTTATCGTCGCCATGGACACGTTTAATGGATGTGCCGGAGCTTACCGATGATCTGGTCAATACCATTGCCAGCCAGTCGGACGAGCAAAGCGGTCAGTACTCGATACGTGAGCTTGAACGCATCCGTGACACCAACCTGATCGGCATTATGCAGGCATTGAAACAAAACAACTGGGGCGCTGGCGAGCTATTGCGCGAACAGGAGAAACGGCTTGTCGCGTCAAGTGCGCAAAAGCAGGATGCTTCCTCTTAACGCCAGCGTATATCGCTGCACGCTATCCTCATTCATCACTGGATATAACGGTTACCAACATGCATTTTGGATTGACTGAAGAACAGCAAATGATCGTCGATACGGTACGCTCATTTGTCGAAACCGAAATCTATCCGCATGAGGATGGTGTTGAAAAGGCGGGGGTTGTTTCTCCGGAACTCGGTAATGAAATAAAGCAAAAGTGTATTGACCTCGGATTTTATGCGGCCAACTTCCCACAAGAGGTAGGTGGCGGTGGTTTGGGTCATCTGGACTTCACGTTACTGGAACGTGAATTGGGGCGAGGCTCAATGGGGTTGACGCACTTTTTCGGACGCCCCTCCGGCATATTGATGGCCTGTGAAGGTGAACAACGCGAGCGTTATCTGTTACCCGCTGTCAGCGGTGAACGTATGGATGCCCTGGCCATGACAGAGCCGGGTGCAGGTTCTGATGTGCGCGGCATGAAGTGTACGGCACGTGAGCAGGGCGGCGACTGGGTAGTCAATGGCAGCAAACACTTCATCTCTCACGCCGACGTTGCGGATTTCGTGATTGTGTTCATTGCAACAGGTGAAGAAGAGACGCCGCGCGGTCCGAAAAAGAAAATCACTTGCTTTCTGGTTGATAGAGATACGCCCGGCTTTGCAATAAAGCCCGGGTATCAGTCAGTTTCTCATCGTGGTTACCAGAACTGCATACTGGAATTCGATGATTGTCGATTGCCGTCAGCGCAGATTTTGGGTGAGCTGCATCGCGGGTTCGATATTGCTAACGAGTGGTTGTACGCAACGCGCATCACGGTCGCTTGTATGAGTGTCGGTCGCGCACGACGTGTGCTTGATCTGGTTTTGCCGCATGTCGCGGAACGCGAACAGTTCGGTCAACCGATTGGCCGCTTTCAGGGAGTGTCGTTTCAGATCGCCGACATGATCACATCCATTGACGCTGCTGACTGGTTAACGCTCTCGGCTGCCTGGCGTCTTGATCAGGCGTTGCCGGCTAATCGTGAGGTTGCCAGTGCCAAAGTCTATGCGACTGAAATGTTGGCCGACGTGACTGACAAGGCGATTCAACTCTACGGTGGCATGGGACTGATGGCGGATTTACCGCTTGAACGGTTTTGGCGTGACGCACGCGTGGAGCGTATCTGGGACGGTACATCAGAAATTCAGCGCCACATTATCGGCCGCGAGTTGTTGCGTCCGCTGGGATGTTAAAAACGGTTCACTATTAAAACGGTTGCGTAACCTGCTCTATTCACGAAGGCGAAAACAGTGACAATGAAAACTAAGCCATTTCCAGTTAGAAAAGCAGTTTTAGCGTCGCTGTGGGTGTCCGCACACTGTTTTCTATTCACCACCAGTGCCCGTCTGCCGTCGCAGCTCACTCGATTGAGCTCAACCCGTAGATTTCTACGAATTTCGCTCAATCGAGCGACCTGCTTAGGTAGCCAGACTCTGGTGGCGAACCCTTCATGAATCGAGCAGGTTAAGAAGGTTGCTGAAAAACTGCCATGTCTGTTGATCTTTCCCGGTTGTTACGACCCGCATCCATCGCGGTGTTCGGTGGTGTCTGGGCGCGTAATGTCGTGGAGCAGTGCCAGCGCAGTGGATACAAGGGCTCGATCTGGCCTGTTCATCCGCAGGCTGCAGACATGCACGGCATCGCATGTATCAATGCGATAGATCGATTACCGGGTGTCCCTGATGCCGCTTTTGTCGGCGTTAATCGCGAAACTACGATTGATGTTGTCAGACACTTGCGTGATATAGGTTGCGGTGGCGTGGTCTGTTTTGCATCCGGATTCAGCGAGGCGCAGGCCGAAGACAGTCGTGGTGTGGAACTGGAGCATGCACTGGCTGAAGCGGCAGGCGCCATGCCGTTAATTGGCCCGAATTGCTATGGTTTGTTGAACTATGCTGACGGTGCGATGTTGTGGCCGGATCAGCATGGCGGGGCACCCTGTGAATCCGGTGTTGCGTTGGTCACACAGTCTTCAAACATCGCTATTAATCTCACCATGCAACAACGTGGTTTGCCGATTGTTTATGCATTGACCGCCGGTAATCAGCTGCAGTTGTCCATCGGTGAACTTGGGCAGGCTTTGCTTTCAGATGAACGTGTCACCGCGCTGGGTATGTACATCGAGAGCGTGGGTTCGATCCGTGACTTTGAGAATCTGGCGACACTCGCGCATCAGACGGGTAAACCTATTGTCGTTATAAAGGCGGGACGTTCGACATCTGCGCAAAGCGCGATGCTCTCGCACACCAATTCACTTGCCGGAAACGATGCCGCATCGGACGCGTTTTTCAAGCGACTCGGAATTCTTCGGGTGGATTCACCAGCAGTGATGCTTGAAACACTGAAAATTCTGCATGTCTGCGGTCCACTGGCCGGTAACCGGCTGCAGTCGATGAGCTGCTCCGGTGGGGAAGCGGCATTGATCGCAGATACAGCCGATTCATTACAGCTTGCATTCCCCGTGCTCGAAGCCCGGCAACACGATGCATTGCGTGAAGCATTGGGACCGCAGGTAGCGTTGGCAAATCCACTCGACTATCACACATACATATGGGACGACAGCAGTGCAATGCAGGCAACGTTCACGGCGATGATGCAGGGAGTGGCTGATATGACGTTACTGGTATTGGACTTCCCGCGCGCTGACCGTTGCGATGCAACCAGCTGGTATTCAGCGGTGGATGCCTTGAGTGCTGCGGCACACAGTGCTGATCGCCCGGCTGCAGTGTTGTCGACTTTGCCTGAAAACATTTCGGAAAACGACGCGGCATACATATTAAAAGCCGGACTGGTACCGCTAGCTGGTTTTCAGGATGCGTTGTTGGCAATTGAAGCCTGCTCTTCATTTGCGTCGGTTGCAGCAGCGTTCGAACCGCTTTTTCTGCCCGGATTACCACCGCGGGCGTCTGATGTTCCGTCAACTGTACGCACACTGCCTGAAGTCGAGGCTAAACGGTTGCTGGAGCGAGCGGGTATTTTATTGCCGGGCAATGTATCGCTATCTGTTGAGAGCGGGCGGTTGCCTGAGAGGCAGCAGATTGATCAAATTTGCACAGATCTGCATTACCCGCTTGTGCTGAAAATTCAATCCATCGACAAGCGGGCAATAGAACACAAAAGTGATATCGGTGGTGTTGTCCTAAACATCCCCGATGCGGATAGTTTGTATCGCGCCTTATCCGATATGCACCAACGGCTCAGTGGTGACATCTATCTCATCGAGGAACAGATAGACAGGCCGTTGGCTGAATTGCTGGTGAGCGTTGTGCGAGATCCGGTGTATGGATTTATGTTGACAGTGGCGGCAGGAGGGACACACACTGAACTGTTGCAGGACAGCCGGCAATTGTTGTTACCGGCCAGCCGTGACGATATACGAAACAGCATCAAAAGCCTGCGCGTAGCGCCACAGCTGGTTGGTTTTCGTGGCGGACCCGCTGTTGATATTGAACAAGTCATCAATGCAGTTGATCACTTGCAGCGATTTGCCATGACACACGCAGATGGTCTTCATGAAGTTGAAATAAATCCATTGCTCTGCACCGAACATAGGGTTATTGCAACCGACTGTCTGCTACGTCTGTCACCGGTGAATTGACAGGTGCAATAGAATCACACTTGTCACCAGTGATTCCTCAATCGCAAACATAACAAGCCTGCTACTATCTCTGTCTCCGCTCAGATTTACAAACTCGACCGGATGCAGGCTGGAGAATACAAACGATATGCAACAGACGCTTGGCTCAAACTGGAAATCTCTTGACACTGAACCGTTGCGTACCCGCACGCGTGGCCACATTCTGGAAATCACCCTTGACCGCCCCAAAGCCAACGCCATAGACCTTGCCACCAGCCGGCTGATGGGACAGCTGTTTATGCAGTTTCGTGATGATGCGGAGTTGCGTGTTGCGATATTGCGTGCAGCTGGTGTGAAGTTCTTTTGCCCCGGTTGGGACTTGAAAGCGGCTGCGGATGGCGATGCGGTGGACGGGGATTACGGCATTGGTGGATTCGGTGGCTTGCAGGAACTGGGTCAGATGAATAAGCCGGTTATCTGCGCTGTACAGGGTATTTGTTGTGGTGGTGGTCTGGAACTCGCGCTGTCGACAGATTTGATTCTCGCCGCTGATACCGCCACGTTCGCGTTGCCGGAGATTCGTTCTGGCACCGTCGCCGATGCAGCATCGATAAAGCTGCCCAAGCGAATACCCTATCACGTGGCCATGGATTTATTATTAACGGGTCGTTGGTTTGATGCCGAAGAAGCCTTGAAATGGGGCCTTCTGCGCGAGGTATGCCCAGCTGACGAACTGGAGCAACGGGCGTGGGACCTTGCCGACTTGCTCGCATCAGGCCCTCCACTTGTTATGGCAGCAATCAAAGAGGTAGTGCGCGAAGCGGAGTCTTTGAATTTTCAGGACGCGCTTAACCGTATAACCAAGCGTCAGCTGGCAAGCATAGACAAATTGTATTCTTCTGAGGATCAGTTGGAAGGTGCCCGGGCGTTTGCAGAAAAACGTGATCCTGTCTGGAAGGGACGCTAAGCAATCGCTGCTGCGCTATACAGTTAACTAACTCTCTCACTCTATTTACGTTCGGACATGCCTGGTTTACAGCAACAAATAGAATTAACGCTGGCAAATACGTTTGAATCGGTTATTCGCGAATTGACTGATGATGCGGACAGCCTGTTACCGGTAAACCCGTTGGTGCATACCAGTCAGCATGCCCATTTTCAGGCGGATGCCGCGATGTCGCTGGCTAAAAGACTGAAAACCAAACCACGGGATATTGCAGATGCCGTGGTGGCGTCACTTGCCGGTGACGATTTATTCAGTGCGCTTGAAGTCGCCGGTCCGGGTTTTATCAATATCATGTTGTCTGATACGTTTCTGACTCAGGCGCTCGACGAGATGCAGGCTGAAGCACGTTTTGGTGTCGAAAAAGGTGATGCGGGTGCAGTGATCGTTGATTATTCCTCGCCGAATGTTGCAAAGGAAATGCATGTTGGTCATCTGCGTTCAACCATTATCGGTGATGCTTGTGTGCGTTTGCACGAATGGCTTGGCTTTACTGTGTTGCGTCGTAATCATATCGGTGACTGGGGTACGCCGTTTGGCATGTTGATTGAGCATTTGCTCGACATCGGCGAGGCGCAGGCGACTGATGAGCTGTCACTGGGTGATCTGAATACTTTTTATCGTACGGCGCGTGAGAAGTTTGAGGCCACCGACGAGTTCAAGGAACGGGCACGACGACGTGTCGTCCTGTTGCAATCCGGCGACGCGGATACGCTGCGGTTATGGCAGTTGCTGATTGATCTGTCTCAGCGTTATTTCGTCAGTGTATATGAACGGTTGCAAGTGAAACTCGATGGCACTGAGTTTTATGGAGAGAGTGTTTACAACGACATGCTTGATCCAACATTGCAAGAGTTACAAAAACTGAATCTTGTATCTACCAGCGATGGTGCTGAGTGCCTCTATCCGAACGGCTTTCTCGGTCGTGATAAAGAGCCGTTGCCATTGATCGTTCGTAAAAGTGATGGTGGTTTTGGTTATGCGGCAACGGACTTGGCTGCGATTCGCAACCGCACTCAGGAACTGGGTGCCAGTCGCATACTGTATGTCGTGGGCGCACCTCAAAAGCAGCATCTGGAAATGGTCTACGAAGGCGCAAGGATGGCCGGTTGGCTTCAACCACCTGCGAGTGCCGAACATATCAGCTTCGGATCAGTACTGGGTTCGGATGGCAAGATGTTTAAAAGTCGTTCTGGCGATACGATAAAACTTGCAGACTTGCTTGATGAAGCTGTACGCAGGGCAGGTGAAGTTATTGAGCAGAAAAATCCGGAATTACCGACCGATGAAAAAACACAAATTGCCGAGTCGGTCGGCATTGGCGCAATCAAGTACGCTGATCTTTCAAGCGAGAGAACACGCGATTATGTGTTTGACTTCGATCAAATGCTGGCGCTTGAAGGCAACACAGCACCTTATTTGCAATATGCGCATGCCCGTATTTGCTCAATATTGCGACAGGCTGATGATATGCCGGTGTTGGAGGGTGAAGACGCTGCGCAACTGATTCTCGGGCATGAAGCTGAACGTGCGCTGGCGCTCAGCTTGTTGCGATTTCCAACCGTCGTAGCGGATGTCCGCGCCAGTCTGTTGTTTCATCGACTGGCGACCTGGCTCTACGAGACCGCATCAAACTACTCGTCGTTTTACACGCAGTGTCCTGTGCTGAAAAACGACGATAAAGCGTTACGTGACAGTCGTCTGAGACTGTGTCAGCTGACTGCCAGCATGCTGGCGACCGGACTCGACTTGCTCGGCATCGAAGCGCCATCGCGTATGTAGAGGAAAACAGCGCAAAATCGTGTAACAACGGGGAATTTCCTGCTTTACTGTTATTGATATCATGGATGCAGGTAGTAGTATTCAACCTGTACACGTTTATCGTCGCACCCGGTGATGAAATACATAGTCAACGATAGCTAACGCACATAATCCATAACGCACATCAATCATTCTTTGACTTTAAAACAACATGACAATAAAACGTATAAAGACCGCTGCTCGCATGAGTCAGGCAGTTGTTCATGGCGGCATCGTCAATACAGCTGGTCAGGTTGCCCAGACGGCTCGCGGCGAACCGATTGCGGTACAGACCCAGGCAATTCTTGACGAAATTGATGCCTTGCTTGCAGAGGCGGGCACTGATAAATCACGTCTTCTGACGGCAATGATATGGATCACCAACATGGATGACTTTGCCGAGATGAATTCAATCTGGGATGCATGGGTTTCCCCCGGCAATGCACCGACAAGGGCCTGCGTAGAGTCGAGGTTGGCATCACCCGACTTTAACGTTGAAATCGCTGTCACTGCAGCGCTTGGCGATTGAATTCCATAGAAATACAAAAGCTGCCGTTTGTAACGAATCCTTCGATTCGTGAACGTGCGCGCATTGGTTTGGTGGTGCTTGCCTCCGACTACACGGTTGAGCATGAGTTCAGGCTAGCATTCGACGCGCTACAGAATGTGTCGAGCAGCCCGCCACTGCCAAATTCCACCAGTACAGAATCTGATGGTGTTGAGTTTTTCTCGGCGCGGATAGCAAATTCGCCGCAAATTACTTCGGCAACACTTGCGGATATGCAGTCGCGCATAACTGCGACGACTGAACTGATCCTGCCCGGAGACAAGCTTGACGTCGTTGCCTACTGTTGTACGTCTGCAAGTGTTGTGATGGGCGAGCAAGCTGTTTTTGATCGATTGGCGGCTGCGCAACCGTCTGCGAAATTCACCACTCCGGTGACAGCGGCGATGGCATCGTTAACAGCGCTACAAGCGAAGCGGATAGCCGTGTTGACCCCCTATCGGGATGAGATCAACAAACAAATTGCCGACTATCTGTCAGCGGCAGGTTTTGATATTGCCTGTTTTGGCTCGTTTAACGAAGAAATGGACCCTGTGGTTGCCTGTATCGACGACAAAAGTATTGAAGCTGGCATACAGCAGTTACTGGACTCAACAAGTAGTGCGTCACCTGTGGAAGCGGTGTTTGTTTCTTGTACCAGTATCCGGCTTTTGCACGCGCTGGATGCTATCGAAGCCAGGCTCGGTTTACCGGTTATTACGTCCAATCAGGCATTGATCTGGCACTGCCTGCGCCTGGCAGATTGTTCGCAAAGCCTGCCAGGCCTGGGTAGGTTACTGACACTACCGGCCTGTGATTAGTTTCAACAGCGATTTCAACTGCGCAATTCAACAGAAAACGCATCTCCGAATTCAGCGCAATTGTCATGCAACAAAGTCATGCAACAGATATACTCGATTTTCAGCGCCAGTCGCTAAACCCTCGCAACAATCGGTAAGCTATTGACTGAACGCATAGTGCTCGAATTCACTGACGGATGGTTGTGCGTTCGTGGCCCAAAATTCTTTTTTGCTCAAGTTCATTGCCACTGCAAATACCGTCTCCAAACGTGCTTCGGGTGGTAGCTGTTCATTAGGGAATCGGCAAACAGCGTTGTCGCCCCCGTGTGTATCGGATAGCAAGTCGCGAATACTGTCGAGATCGCTGATACCGGCCATCGCTTTATTTGCTGTCTCCAATCGGCTGGCTGTCGAGAGGTTAGCCGTCAGTGATGCATCAATGCCCGCAAAATCCGGGTGCCTGAAGTGATTGGTGTGGCACAGACTTGCACGCAGACTTCGCTGATCGTTGTTGTCGACAGAATCCTGGCCGTTAGTTTTACTGCTGGCCCCGGTTTGCGGTTCAGATGTAGTTTCCGATTCAATGATCCTCACACCGCGCGGTGATAGCTCTAGTGAAGCTATAGCACCACTGTTGTCGGCTATCAGCACATTGCTGGAGCTGCAGAAGTTTATCTGCTTCGCCAGATCACAGGCTTCAGCGACTGACTCGCAATCGAGAAGTCGCCGCAGAAAGAGGTGCACCGGTACACCATCTGATGTCCCGTCATCCGGCGAGCGCAGTATGTTTAGAGTGATACCGAGCCCGTGTTGATTCAATCCGATTTTTGCCAGCATACCGGCTTCGGTAGCAGTGATGTGAAGCGGCTGATCATCATCGTGGGCCTGTGTCATGATCAGCGCCTCACGCTGACTGCCCAGCCAGTCCCATGTTTGTGCCAGCCAGCAGTCAGTTATGTTTTGTTGACTGAAAGCCAGTGAGGTACATTCAGCAGGAAAATTTCCCGCGGGCAGCAGATCCTTTTGTCCCGCAGCAGCGATTGTCAGGTAGTTTGCAGGCAGAATTTCGGTACGTGCGTTAAGTGCTGCAATGGTGGCGACATCAGCACCGCTACCGGCTGCAAGTTGTTCAATTTCGGTAACGATAGATGGAAACACTTTGTCGGTAATATCGAGAAAGTGCATGCCACGCGCACAAGCCTGTTGCCAACTGATATCGCAGATCGCAAACATGCGTTCATAGGTTTGCAGCGAGAGCGCCAGGCGTTGCTTTGACTGTTCCCCGATGGAACGGGCACGCTCCGTGTAATTGCCGGTTGTCTTGATGACCTGAATCATAAGCTGTGCAGTGTCAGGCAACGATTGCCCGGTCACGCTCCGAATCCTGTTCCGCCATGCGCTTTTCGTTATAGCGTGTACCCGCGACAGTAGTCTCGTTGATCATTTCGTCGAGTAATGTCAGGCTCGACGAATCCAGTTTCACGTCAACGGCCGCCATGTTTTCGCGGAAGTGATCGATTTGAGTGGTCCCCGGTATTGGAATCATCGAGTGATCACCCTGATGCAGCAGCCAGGCAAGTGCCAGTTGCGCAGTGCTGCAACCGTGCTCTTTCGCCTGTAGAGCAAATGACTCCAGCAATTTGCAATTGGCTTTGAAGTTCTCACCGTCAAAACGCGGGTGGGCGATCGTACAGCGCAAATCACTTTTATCCAATTCGGATATATCCTTTGCGGAGCCAGCGAAAAATCCACGCCCCAACGGGCAGAAAGGTACAAAGGTAATGTCGTGTTGCTTGCACAAGTGAAGGATGCCGAATTCCGGTGTGCGGCTCCAGAGTGAGTACTCAGACTGCACGGCAGCGATAGTCGTCTCGGCGACGGCTGATTCAAGATTGGCGCTACTGATTTCTGATAAGCCTATCGACAGAATTTTGCCGGCATCAACGAGCGTCTGCAGGGCTCCGACACTTTCGGCGATGGGCACGTTTGGATCGGCGCGATGCAGATAGTACAAATCGATAACGTCAGTCTGCAGTCGCTTCAGACTGGCATCGCATTGAGCAATCAGTTTTTCCGGTCGCCCATCGATGCCTTCGCTGTCCAGACCACACTTGCTGGCTATGCGTATGCGCTGTCGTTCTGATTTCAGCGTCTCTCCCAACAATGATTCACTGTAACCATTGCCATACAATGTGGCTGTATCGAAAAAATTACATCCTTCGGCCGCTGCAGTCAAAAGTAGTGCTTGAGCGTTTTCCTTACTGACCGATTGGTAACCAAACGCATAATTCATGCAGCCGAGACCGACGGGATGGACTGAAAAAGCGCTTATATTTCGTGATTGGTTCTGCATTTTTCGATTCGGATGAGTTGGTACGGTCGGGAGTATCGCGGATGTGTAGCAGGTTATCCATAAATCATTTCGATAGTTTAGGGAACTCTAGTACGCACTTGTGACTCTATTTACCTTAGAAAACACCAGTTGTACTCAGATGACGTCGTATCAGGCTTTGTGCGTAAGATTTTTGGCGCTGAATGGCCAATTCGGGCAGCCGAAACGTTAACTGCCCGGGAATTTGACAGGTGATCTGCCACAAACTGGGAAACGTAATTCTATTATGTGACAAGGTAATCCGCTATGACAGAAGATGAAGCAGAGCTCGAGGTACTTCCGGCTCGATCTATCGACGATACAGGTGCGGCCAACAGCCGCAAATCAGAAAACATCAATACACAAGAAACTGTCGATCAACGACCATCAGTGGCTAGCATGACTCAAAACACGAATAACGGACAGTCAGGTACCGAAACTTCGCCGGCCCCTGACCAACAAGCTAAAGAACGCAGTGCTGGTAAACGGCAGGGAGCACCGATCGATCCGAAATTACTGGCAGATGTGGTATCAATGTTTGCACCGTTTGACGATGAGTGGAGCAGTACGACGCGATCAATCCGGATCGATGGCACAGTGACATCCGTTCGTCTCGAGAACTTCTTTTGGCGAATCCTGGGCGATATGGCGAAAGAGCAGGGCTTGCAAATCCCTCAAATGCTCACTCGGCTATCCAAAATTGCCCGCTCTGGCGAGACCAGTCATTCGAATTTCACGTCGTTTATACGTGTTTGTTGTGGCCGCTACATCGACGCGAGATTGTCAGCGAGGAACGAAAGCGCCGAACCGGTAATGCACACGTCCACGGGTACTAATTCGCAGGTGCCAAACGGTATTTAAGCGAAACGGATTCAAGCGAAATGGTATTTGAGCGAAACGGATTCAAGCGAAACGGATTCAAGCGAAACGGTATTTGAGTACAGCCGATTTGCTAACGTATTGCTGTTAGCTGGTTTTAAAGAAAAACGAATTTGATCGAAGTCGCAACCGACGCAGATGATTTACTGCTACGGATCGTCCGTGTGTCGATTGTTCCTTGGCTATTCACTTGTTGTTCCCTTGTAGTTTGTCGCTGCACCGTTCGTTCCGGTATCGTTCTCTTTCGCCCAAAGTCTGGTTCTCGGCTTTTTAAGGCCTGCTTCTTTTAAGGCCTGCTTCCTAAATCAACCAGATCTAACTGTAGCCGTAGATCCGAAGAACTATGTATACAACGCTACATAGCATCAGTCCGATGCTCCAGCATATCATCCACAGTTTTTTACCTCTCCAACCAAGCGCTAACAAAATAGCGCCGATAATAAAGGCCAGAACAACAGATACCATGAGTACACCGTGCATTCCCTCGGTGTATGGATTGTCGAGATCCGGTGCTGCTCCTTCTCTGTAACGCATTAAGGCACCTGTTAGAACTTACGGCAGATTGTTAATCTGCGTTTGAGTCAGCTGCGAGTTGTGTTGCGACCCATTTATGAAAATGATGAGTTGGTTGGTCCATGGCAGGTGAAAACGCACCACCCGAGTATCCCGGCGACGCGCGGCCGGCTTGCATACCTTCGACGGCAAATATGTCTTCCTCAAAGACAGACTGCCAACTGTTTTGCAGTGACCGTCTGTGTTCGGCGAATTCGGCATCCAGTGATTGTTCACCAAAATAGTAAATTCGCACATGTTCAACTGTGGTTTGGTGGTCGATCGGTTGCAAGTATTGTATGAAAAGTTGATCGGCGTGGATACCGAGAAAAGTATTGGGGTAGAGTGCAGGGTATTCAGCTTTGTTGATCTGCTCCGCGGGCCACTCCGGTATTACCGGTAGCTGCTTGTTGTTCAGTTCCAGACGCGTGTAACTCAGACTCCCCTGACCAGCGCTTTGCTCGAACATGCCGAGGTTGTAGTGTTTATCTAACGGTGAAATCCGGTTTAGTTCCGGGTGCACTGCCGGCAGGTGATAGGACTCAAGAAAGTTTTCGACTGCGAGCTTCCAGTTCGATTTGACTGTCAATGTCAAGTGACTCTCGGAGTCAGATATTTTGAATTGCTCGAGTGAGTCCAGACTTAAGAACTTGCCCCAGCTTTGCAGAACAGGTTTGACATATTCGTCAAACGGTTGGGCGGTACCTGAGAGATTTATAAAGATTGCATTGAGCCAGACGCGTGATCGAATTTCTTTTAAGCCGTTAACGTTGCGATCAAATTCGGGATGATTGTGTTCACCATAACCACCCAGATTAGGCGTTGCGCGCAGTGCGCCGTCCAGTCTATATGTCCAGCTGTGATAGGGGCAGCGCAGTGCGCCATTATTCGAGCACGGCTTTTCAGCGAGTTTCATTCCGCGATGACTACAAACATTATGAAATACCCGGATCACATCGTCATTATCGCGAGTGATCAATAACGGCAACGCCATGAATTCCACTGGCAATGCAAAGTTGGACGTGGCGAGTTGATCGACAAAACCGATACAGGCCCAGTTATTCCCGATCACCTTGTCGCGGTCGTTTAGAAATGTTGTATTCGATGTGTAGGAGGTATTGGGCAAACCGGTCGCTAGAGCGATAGGTTGATCAACGCGTTGCAGGATGGCCTCAGCAGGGACAGGGCCGATACCTGGGCGTTTGTCAGCGGTGTTATCTGTATCGTGTTGCATAGCTGCCTCCGGATTGAAGACTGGCATAGTGATCATGATTTAACCAGATCGCAAGCGCCCGGACGGGTCTTTTAGTAGCGCATGACGCGCACAGACAGGTTCTCGAAAAGACCACGATTCGTATGTGCCGTTTTCAGCAGATGGGTCACTGGCTGCCAGCAGTGCAGAGCCCACAGCTGTCCTCAAGCGCTTGACGATGGATTGATATTATCGGACGCTTGTGTAGAAAGGTTTTTCTGTTTATCCACATAGGTGCGGATAGCGTCCATAAGTGCATGAGCCAGATCCGTGCGATAAACTTCAGTGCCGAGGCGTTTTTCCTCCTCTGCATTGCTCAAACAACTCAATTCTACAAGTATCCCGGGTATGCCTGTCTGGGTCAGCACGTAAAAAGCATCGGACTTTACTCCTGCATCTATAGCATGCGGATTCTTATTTTGGACCTTGGCGAATACTTGCGATTGAACAATTGTTGCCAGTTCTTGTGACTTTTGTTCCCGACCGATGATTGACTTCACTGCAGGTTGTCCGGACCTTGTCAGAGGTTTACGGGTAGTCGCTTGCGTAGTGCTGGAGTTTACATCCGAATTTATCGCCAATGTGCTGTTACTGTGTTCGCGATTCTGTAACGCGACGCTGGCCGCAAGGTCAGCTTCGGTTGCGTAGTAGGTTTCAACCAGCACAACGTCTTTCTGAGGCAAGCTGTTGAAGTGTAATGACAGTAATGCGTCGGGTGATGCACTGGTAATACTGGTTACACGCTCTGCTCGCGACATTCCTTTATCATTGTCACTACTTAAAATTATCTCTATATCATTATGCAGTTCGGCAAGGATTCTAACGCGGCGAGCGACATCCCGGGTCAAGTGCTTCTCCTGCGTACCTGCAGGGCCGATGGTTCCGGTATCACCGCCACCGTGACCTGGATCGAGCATGATGACGAACGGTTCTGACCGACCAAGCTCGATGAAGCCATTGTAATCGGCGGTGAGTGTTTCTAGCTTTTCGGTATTTTCAGACAGTGTTACAGCGCTAGTAACGGTTGATCTCTGCGCGGATGCGAATGCAAGCTCTGTGGTTTTTTTGCTTTTGAGATCAGATGACTCGATAGTGGAACCATCGAGTGTAAATAAATCAAATGAAAAAGCGTTAGCGTTTAACTGCGTTACAAAAGCTGTACTTTCAAGCGAGTCTGTCAATTCTGCAAGCGGCGCTCTGTCATCGTCGTTATGCTCGGTTTCAGAGTTTCTTTCTGGGGCTGGGTCAATCGTGGTGAGTGCGATAATTTTCGGTCTGTGTACCTGAACGAAATCATGTGAATCGGACTTTGCCAACCGCTTTTCGGGTTCGCTAGCAACTTGCGGCAGTTCTGAAATTGGTTTGAATGTCGGTTCAAGAGGCGTTGTGATAACTGATTCAGCGATATCTAAAGCCTCGATGTTAGCGTCGATTCGCCGGTGGGTAAGCATTGCGACTCTGCAACCGGTAGAGGAATCACCGATATCCGTATCGTTGTCAACCCCTTCTTGGTTTGCAACGACTTGTAAATGAGTGCACCACGGCGCGGGTTTCGACACTTTTACAACCAAGTGATCGCTCAGAAGCGAGCGGAACTTGCGCGTGTAGTCTGATAAATGTTTAAGACTGTTTGT
>CALFCF010000011.1 GCA_937951345.1 uncultured Granulosicoccaceae bacterium | reverse complement strand
AAATCAATGGCCGGAAGCTGAACGAATGACCATGGAGTATGGACACGATCATATCCATTTCTTCCACAAAGTCCATTCTGCTAATCTGGTGAGTTTCAAACTGCACCAACAAGCCATCAGCTTTATCCAGCTCTGCCAGGTCTCTCTCGCAGATATCCTTCACGCCAGCGGTGCCCAGGATTTGCATGCCTTTAAGTAAAAGCGGATTAAGTGATCTCACGCAACTTTCGGGTTCGAAGCGGATTTCTTTCAACAGAGACTTGATCTCGCTGAGATCGCTTGTTGACCGTACCTCGAGCTCGTGAACCTGGCTTGTCAATTGGGCTGTTAGACCAAGATGCTGAATATTGGATTCGTGAAAACGCACACCGCGTGCAACTTCCAGAATTGAAACAATCCCGAGAAGACTGGTGACAACGACAAGAAGAGTGATTATCGAAAGCCGTCGTTTAACCGGGTTATTGCGCGCAGAGTCCATTAGGCAAATTTCTGGTCAAGACACTTCAATACGGATCGTACATAAAAGTTGGTGGATTTTACCTGCACCACAAGTGTTATCAATTGAGTGAAAATTCTACTCACCGAGCTGGCCTGCCGCACTGTAAATAGCTTTGGTTGTTAGGGCGCATGGTCTGATTGCTGCCCAAGCGACCCTGAACTCAGATATAGCCAATTTTGCGTTCATGTTTGCCAATCACTGATTAGCGTTTTCGAACTCTGTACTGGCAAATTCACTGGTTTCAAACAGTTACAGCGGTCAGCAGCAGGAATTCTCAAATGCTAGTCACTAGATTGGGAGACGAATAGAGATTCTTCGCTTTGCGGGTTGCTGTTAATTCCAGAATCAGCAATTTACAACCTAAAACAAAGCAAAATGTAGTAATAGCCGGGTAAACGTCGATGTTTGCCTTGCTCATAGCTACTTGGTCAGTTAAACGAAAGAAGGCCTCCAAGCGTTTCACAAGTGATCCGGTATTTAAAGAATATGATCCTGGCTTGGTTGATGAAAAGTTCACTATTATCATGCTTGCTGACGACCCTGATACCTACCTCTTTGACACCTCGTTTCAGGAGCATCGAAGAGCTGCCTAACTTCTCAGGCTCGGTGTCAGACAAACCCTGTTAGTGTTATCAGACATACTCTCCTGCTAAGTGCTTTATCAACGGGCGGTTATGCGCCGGCTTTTGTTCAACAGTCAGCGACAGTACGGCTGAATATAATTCCTACGTCTCTTTTTTCAATTTTTTGATTCTGTTCTGATCAATGTGAATTGATCGACTCACTTGTTATCGTTGTTTAATGAAACCTTGTGCAGGTCGATATTTTCTCTATGGGCGATTCTACCTATCTTGAGCACATTTTAGCTGCAGTCGACACCTATCCATCAGAACCTGCTGTTGTTGATGCGATAAGTTGCTTGACCTACGCCGAGCTTGCGCAAAATGTTGCAATTCTGGTGTCTTATCTGGATACATTGCAGCTGAGGCAGGGGCGATTTATTGGGGTCTGCCTGCCACGTGATTCTTCTTTGGTAGTCGCGTTACTTGCCGTGCAATTTGCTGGTTGTGCGTATGTGCCAATAGATCCTAAATTTCCTGCAGAACGCAATGCCTACATCTTAGAGGATGCGGAAATTGATCTGGTTCTTACCAGTAAGAAAATGGATGATGTGATATTTCCTGATACAGTAAAAACCATTAATGTAGATCAATTGCCTGCGGGCTATAACCAAGCGCACGATGCCAACCATTCGTCATTACGTAATACATTACAGAAGCTTCGCGGGTATTCACTGAATAGCTCGCAAACGGCTTATATGATTTACACCTCTGGTTCAACGGGCAATCCAAAGGGTGTTCCAGTCTCGTTATCAAACCTTACTAACTTTCTTGAATCGATGCGTGTAACACCTGGGCTGGTTGCTCAGGAAAGGGTGCTTGCTCTGACAACAATCAGCTTCGATATTGCGCAACTGGAACTTTTTTTACCGTTAACTGCAGGAGCCAGTACGTATATAGCTCGCACAGAAGATACCAGTGACGGCTTTACGTTGAGTACCCTAGTAGAGGGGCATCAAATCAGCCTTATGCAAGCTACGCCATCAACATGGCGATTATTAAAAGCAGCTGAGTGGGAAGGTAGCGATCGATTGAAAGCACTATCCGGTGGAGAACCACTCAATGTAGAACTCGCTGGATGGTTATCCGGTCGTGTGGCTTCTCTCTGGAATATGTATGGACCGACTGAAACAACTGTCTGGTCCAGTTGTACTCGTATCACCGAGTCTGATCTACACAGCGGTCAGTTATCGATAGGTCACCCGATAGCCAACACGACATTTTATATTTGTAAATGCTCTGACGATGGGCGATCGCTTGAGCTATGTCAATCTGGAGAGCAGGGTGAGCTACTTATTGGTGGTGCCGGTGTGTCTACCGGATATTATCGACGAGAAAAACTAACATCAGAACGGTTCATCGCTAACCCGTTTAATAAACCGCACGATCCTTCAATAAATACAGAAATAATTGATCCTGTTCTCTATCGAACTGGTGATTTGGTCAGTGTTCAAAGTGACGGGCGCTATTTATGTCACGGGCGAATGGATGACCAGATTAAAATCAGAGGTTATCGCATAGAGCCGGGAGAAATCGAATCTGTCATTGAGCAGGTTGCGGGGGTTGAGGCGGCAGCTGTTTCGATGCAATTGTCAAATGATGTTCAGATGCTCTCTGCATATATTGAATTTAAAAAAAATCACGACGACAACTTGCAAAACACAGTGTTGCATGTGCAGGAAAAGCTCTCGGAATCTTTACCCAAATATATGATTCCACAATTGCTGTTTTCAGTATCAGCAATGCCCAAGACACCAAATGGCAAGCTCGACAGGAAATCACTGGTACTTGCTGGTTATCCGGGAATAACGCCAGTACCATGGGTTTCTGATACGTTAGTTGAAAGCCAGTCACAATATGCCATTCCTCAGTCTTTCAACTCGGTTGAATCAGATGTTGCCGAAATGTGGCGTGAACTGTTAGGACAACCCGTTACGGATGGGCAGTTAACCTTTTTTGATGCCGGTGGTAATTCTTTGCTGGCAATGTCTTTTATAAAAAAAGCGTTTGATAAATACGATCTTAGAATCCCGTTTCGATCACTTGTGACAGATTCACTAGCCCAGGTGTCAACGCGACTAAGTAAAAGTTTAAGTGACACGACTGTCAATAGTTCCGACACGGTATCGATAGAGAGATCTATAAAAAGAACAAGTGGATTTTTGCCATCAGGCAGGCGTCGAATTTTCTATCAAATTCACAAACCTTTTGATACAAGCCCACAAGGTGTTGTTCTGATTGTTCCCCCGCTACAGCACGAGTATATGCGTTCGTACCGCGAGATGTATCTGCTGGCAGATATGTTGGCGTCTGCGGGTAACTGTGTTTTTCGTTTTGATTTTTCCGGAACCGGGCAGTCTGCGCTAACCTCAGATGAGGTAATGCTTGAGGACTGGCTTAAAGATATAAATGATATTGCTCGCTATGCCTGCGAAGAAGCCGGGCAGAAAACGCTCGATGTGGTATCCGCCAGAGGTGGCTCTTTGCTGGCTTTGTCAGTAAATTTTTATCTGGAGAGCCAGCTTACTTTAAACAGACATGTCATGTGGTATCCCATTTTCTCTGGTGCAGAGTTAACGTCCGAATTGCGATCAATGTCTGAAGAATTATTGTCTGACCTGGATCGATTTCGCTGGCGGGTGGGCGCACGGCACGATAACGAACTAATGGGGCACAAATATCATCAGGAATTGATTCGCCAACTATCGAAAATCCATCTTGATCCTCGAGAGCTGACTGACTGCTCAAGTGTACATATAGTAGCGGGTAATAATATTTTGGAGAGCGATGTTTTGCCTCAGGTTAAACTGCGCACCGGTACAAATCTGCAGATTCAAACAGATACACTGCCACAAATTCATATCATAGACGAATCAATCGATTGGGACGACGCATCAGCGGCTGAATCGATGCTGGTGTTCCCACAGGCTCTAGACAAAATTACAAGGTTACTGCAATGAATGAAGAATCTGTCTGGATTCATGATTCTCTGCAAGGTGTTTACCTCAAAGCGGATTCTGAGATCAGGGAAAATCAATATCTAAATCGCGCAAACGACGAATCTCCTGTATTTATCATGATAAATGCGGGTTATTTACATAGTGTCGGTCCTTACCGTTTGTATGTCGATCTTGCACGGGGTCTCGGTACTGAGGGTTTTGATTCTTTTAGGTTCGACCTTGCCGGTCGTGGCGATAGTGCAGACGCTTTGCACCAGTGGCACAAACCTGCCGAATCAGAATCCACTACTAACGAACCTACGGTAATTGCTGAAAATGGCAGCCTTGAGCAAGTAGGGGTTCAGCTTCAGCTCGTTATGGATACGCTGTCTGAACGTTATGGTGTTAGAAATTATGTACTTTGTGGTCTGTGTTCGGGTGCTGATGATGCGTTGGTTCTTGCTCGCGTAGATCCGCGTGTTATTGGTTGTGTTTTAATAGACAGTGCCGGTTTCAGGACAAAGAGTTTTTATTTTCATCACTTGTTTCGTCACTATCCCAGGCGTGTGTTTTCAGTAAGAAAATGGCGTAGCTACTTTTTGAAAATATTGTCCAGATCGCGTGCCAATAAAGTGCAATCTGCACCCTATCGAGGAGATGCATTTGACGGGAGTGCCAACGATGGTTACCGAGCCGCTATCAATCCCGCTTACTTTACACAATCACTGTCATTATTGATTGCCAAAAACTGTAAAACGCTTTTCATCTATACCGGTGGTGTTTCGCACTATTACAATCACAGCGCGCAATTTTCACACATGGTGGGTAATATCGAAATCCCTGATTCAATCAATGTTATGTATCTTCCTTTAGCTGACCACCTGTTGTTTGTTACGGAAAGTCGGGAAAGACTCATAGTTAATACCGTAGAATGGGCCTGTAACAATCTGAAAATTACTGACAGCAGCGGAGATGTTCCAATCGTAAGTGATGATCATGACGATCTGTCAGATCAGCGAGAAGCCGCTTGACGGTTATTTAAAGGGTATATATGCAGGAGTTTAGGTAGCTGTAAGCGTCAGCTGTCGTGCCTTCAATAAGCCGCAATCAAACAGATTTGTAGCGCTTGCGAAATTCAGAAACATTTGAATTCAGATATGTTTTAAAGCCAGATGCTTTCTGAGCATGGCGGTAAGATAACAGCGCTAACCGACCTTGAATCGTGTCGCTGCATATTGTCAGGTTTTTCAAACCACGTTTATGAGGCCAAAAGCGTTGCAGACTTGATTTGTCTGGTGACATACAGCTATCGAAAAAGCGCAATTCCTTCAGCTCACCAAGATATTCCATTAGATTTAAGCTGGCCAAAACACCCGGTGAGTATTGGGAGAAATCTTCGTCATAGCATGCCTTGAATCCGTATCCTTGTCCGTTGTGCAAAAAATTTGTACTCATTGCGACGATGGTTGAATCCACCGTCATTCTCTGCATGACAAGTCGATTTTGTGTCGCCATGTCTCTTGTCATTTGAATGAAAAATGCTTTGTCGTTTGCATTAGCAGCCAGGCTGGTACCTGCCTTCCCCTTCCATCCCTTGTTTTCCAGCGTCAGAAAATCATCTATCCATTTATCCACGTCGTCGTTAGAGCTCATAAGCTGAAAATCAACATCACCGACTTCATTCAATCGTCGCGACAAACGTGACAGGTCGCTTCTTTTTCTTGATGTGATATTCGTCTTTAAATGATCGGAATAATTGAACGCGCCGATTATTGCAGAACGTTGTATCTCACCTGACAAAAGATTTGAATTATCGGCCAAAACACTATCGACGCAGGTAATCAGATTACTAAGTGCAGGCACGCGCTCCATGCGAAGAAGTTTTGGTGCGTTTGGTAATCCCGACAGTCCGTCGTGCACAGCTGTGATAAAAGCGGCATCATTCCCGTCACGTATTAATGGTGCACCCAGATAACAATAAGGGTGCATCCAGCTTTTCAGATAATGAAACGGTGCTTTCGCGAAACCCTTGACATTAACGACAGGAAGCAAACCAATCAATCGATCAGTATCACGAATACAGAGTATTTTTACTGGTGTTTCTGTTGCCAGCGATTTTAGAGCTGATTGTAAAAATGCAGGCGTGAAGAATGGATTTTCATCCTCGCATTCAGCGATCAAATCATGCCATTCTTGCTCAATTGAATCGAGATTTGACAGATCCAGAAGTGAACAGTCAGTCGAGTTTGGCTGTTTCAGATCGTGGGAGTGGTGCATAGCATTGAGTTTACTGACTAGGATGAGCTACTTACCTGCAACATAAGTTATTTTCGTTACTGTTGAATCGTTTGGGCAATAACTATTTATGTTTGTTTTTGACTGACAAAGCTACGCTTAATAATACAAATAACGCGCCTGATATTGCCTTTTACTGCTGAAAGTATCTCCTCGTCAGATAACGTCTCTCCGATCGTTGACATCATGGATTTGTATTCTGGGTAGTTTTCTGATGTAGAGGGTAATTAACAATATTAATGATCAATGAAAACAATAAACCCCCGCTGATTCCTTAACCCCGGTGGTTTCGTTGAAAATATCCCCAAAAAACTCACGTGAGTTTTCTGTGTCGCCATCTAATGGCGTATCAATCCAATCCTCTCGTCGGTAACCGCACTGTGGCAGGGCTTTGCCGTCGGGTCGTCTGAAGAATAGTTGGTTGTTCTGATCGTGCTGAATGGTGAAGCCGCCTTCGTGCACACGTTTGTGATGATGGGAGCAGAGTAGTACCAGATTATCCAGTGTTGTTTTGCCGCCGTCTGCCCAATGCTTTATGTGATGGGCATCAACAAAGCGTTTGTGATGACAGCTGGGGAATGCGCAGCCTTTGTCTCTTGCCCATAGTGCGCGGCGAATGGCGGTGGTGACGGTGCGCACGCGTCGCCCGACATTCAGAGGTTCGCCGTTTGCGTTTTCGATTATTGGTGCAATTGAACCGTCACAACACAGGCGACGGACGGTTTCTATCGGGTATTGTGACGTGGTGTTGTCTGGGGTGATGTTATTTCGCATTGCCAGCGCATTTTCATCTACGTGAATCATGACAAGATGATTGTCGGCAGTTGAATGGGTTTGAGGGTTGGATTGAGTTTTATCACCATCACTGCCAACGACATAAAAATTGCCTGATAAATACCCGCGCATCACATCAACCAACCCATCCACCTGCATGGCAGCCCATGTGGGTTCCTCGCCGGCGGGTAGGTGAGCGGATTGGGTTAGTCCTGTTTCGGCTGATAATTGAGCGGCCGCTTTTTCAACTGCCTTCTCCAGTAATTCGCCTTCCTCTACCGGTAGTTCAATGGAAAAATGCATGGTGCCTTTGCCTGTGTCGTGCCAAACACGAAACCCACGTGAGTTTTGTGCAGCTAATGCGGCTGCAGTTGATGCGGGTTGCGCGTTTGAACGTTGCTTGCAGTGTTCGGTTAAGTGCAACACCGACATACGCTTGGCAAGTGCTATCATGTCGGCCTCGTTATCGGCGGTGGCGACGCGCGTCATTACGCGTACTTTGGAGTACGATAAATGGCCGTTGGCAAAGGCTGATGATATTAATGGCAGTGACTTCAGTGCATGTGCTATGCGTAATTTCTCCCGCGCGGTACCTGTGCCCAGGTCACAACGCCATTTAAGCCAGGCTACACCGTCGGTGAAACTCCATTTCAACCAACCGGCGCGTTCATCAAATTCCCTGATTAACACTAATAACTGATAGCTGGAAGCATTTATTGAGCGGTTTAGCCGCCCGATGGCGTTATCCAGTTCCTCGATTTCAGCATGACGTTTGTGCTTTTTCCAGAACTCCCCCATCACGCCTTTGGCGTTGGGGTTATAACTGACCGGTAGATTATTTTGAAATGATTCAGTGGCACGAGAGGGGTTGTCAGTACGTGTTTGCATCGTTCGTTTCCTTATATACTGATAATATATACAGTCTATCAAAATCAGAAAATGTTGTCGATTGTTCTGGCCGTAAGCTGGTTTTTTATAATTTTATTCAGTTGTCGTACAGCACGTTACTTTTACATTTACAGATAGCGTAGGGATGGCGTATGGGTGGCGTATAGACAGAAAACTCGATTACCGCGTACCCAATAGGGTATACATCAGTAATATACTCATTAATATAACAATAATATTCTTAGGCAGAGGAAATACAGCATGAAACTGAACGTTGTGTTGTTCGCAATAGTTGTGGGGATGTTGGCAGCTTGTGGTGGAGGTGGTGGAGGTGGTGGTAGTGGTGCTTCGGACGACGACGATTTTGGAAGTATGGATATTTCAGTTAATCCTGTAAGTCCTGTCGCTCCTGCAGATCCTGTCGGTTCAGATAACACCAGACCGATAACTACCGCTTTCAACGGGTTTATGCTGAGCGAGGCAAGAATTGTAAGAGACGGGCGTTCGGATCTTGTCCGCCTTTATCGCTATGACAGCGATCAACGAGAAATCATGGTTTTCAATACGTCAGGAGAAAACGCAACTTTTGAAAATGCTGATCTTAGACGGATAATCGAATTGAATGCAGAAGGTTTGCCGGAAACAATTTCTGTTTTCTCTGGTGATTCAATTACACAAGTCGATAGCCACATCTATGATACAGCCGGACGGCTTGAATCCCGTACGCTTGAGATACCTGGTCTTGATTTACCGCCACGCCGACTTGAATATCGGCTTAACGCTAATGGACAATTAATTACTGAAGCCACGGTTGATGTTGTAAGCGGTCTGGAAGAATCGCGAACTGAATACACCTATTCCAGTGATGGCAATTTAATCAATGGAAGAAGCGCTATTTTCAATATGATTTTTAGTACTGACTTTAACAACGATCAGTTGAACAGAGTGTCGGGATGGATGTCTATTGATTCAATATCGGACAATATTACCACTGGTACCTACACTTACGACGAAAACAACAATATTACATCCGTTGAAGTAGTAGATAGCAGTGGTATTTTATCCCGTACGATCAATTACAGTTACGTTGAAATTGATGAGTCAATCTATAATTTAATATGGTTTGATTACCTGTATTCACCGCAGATTGATTAAGGGTTTTTAAATTTATAGTTTGTATTTATGGGTCAGAATTCAATATTTATTCCCGTGGCTACAATCCGGTATTCAATCATTGTAACTGTTGTGCAAATATCATGTACAACTTCGCACGAATTTTCTGATGTCCTCTATGAGTAACTCAGGCTCTTCCATTGCAGCGAAATGTCCGCCGCGCGGCATGACAGTCCATTGCTTGATGTTATAGATACGTTCTGCATAACTTCTGGGTGGCCAGGCTAACAATTCTTTCGGGAACAGTGCGCAACCGGTAGGTACCTCGACACGTTTGCCTTCCGGCGACAGAATGCGTCCACCTTCTTCGCGTCGGCCATAGTAGATCCACGAAGCCGTATTGAAAGTGCGTGTCACAATGTAGACCATGATGTTAGTCAGTAATTGGTCTTTGGTATAAACGCTTTCTACATCATCGTTTTTTATATCTGACCAGCCATGCATTTTTTCAAGAATCCAGGCGGCGGTTCCTACCGGGCTATCGATCATCGCGTAACTTAGCGTTTGTGGTTTAGTCGCCTGTTGTGTTCTATAGCCATCTTGTATCAATTGGTCTTTGTCGAATTGTGTGGCCCATTCAATTTCCTCTTTGCCTTGCGGTTCGTCTTTGTGTCGCATAGTAAGGATGTTGATGTGAATTGCTTTGCAGGCTGGTGCATGGTCATAGCCAAGCCAGCTTGAAATAGCACCACCCCAGTCGCCACCCTGGGCAATGTATGAGTCGTAGCCGAGCACATTTGTCATTAGCGTATTGAAAATAGTGGCCATTTTTCTTGGGCCATAAGGTCGGGGTGGTTTACCTGAAAAACCGAAACCCGGCAGCGATGGCGCAACAACATCGAAAGCATCCTCAACGTTACCGCCATGCTTTTCCGGGTGTGCGAGTAGATCGATGAAATCAAGAAACTCGACGATCGTGCCCGGCCAACCGTGACTGATGATGAGCGGCTTCGGGTTTGGTCCACTGCCTTTTTCATGTATGAAATGAATTTCAATCCCGTCAATCGACGTTTTAAATTGATCGAAGCGGTTTATTAATGCTTCGTGTTTGCTCCAGTCATATTCATTCACCCAGTAGTCGCAAAATCCTTTCATGTAATCCAGATTGGTACCGTAGTCCCAACCGCCATCGTTCGGCATCTCGTGCCACGGAAATGCAGCAACACGTGATTTAATCGCTTCAATCGTTTTTTGCGGGACAGCTAGCGTGAAAGGTTCGATGGATGCCATAAGAGTTATAAGGGTTGTATGGGCCAAGTTTGTTCTAGTTGGATAACGCGAAAGTTATTGAATCATTTGTAAAAAAATAATGAAAAGTAATCGCCAACACGTTGAATTGTTAGTGTTTGTTCCGACGCTTTTTTTTAGTAGTCAGTATTCCGTCATCGGTACAGCCCTGTATCTTTTTGCCCATAACCGCTGACCGGTAAAGGTGCGTAATTCGGTTAACAATCCTCAGGATAAACCTTTATAGTGAACTTGTGGACATTCACCACACACTGGGAGATTACCAATGAAATGTTCGACCTTATGGAAAGCGTTATTTACATCGATATTTCTTTTAGTCGCATCACATACAGCCAGCGCTGCAACCGTATTAAAACTGGGTACCGTCGGTTTTAAAGGTATGCCGATTGGCGATGCGATTGATCAAGCCCTGATACCCACACTTGAGGAAGTGTCAGGCGGCGAAATGAAGATTGAACCCCACTACAGAAAATCATTGTGCAGTGAACAAACTTGTGGCGAACAGGCTAATCAGGGGCTGATTGCTTTGTGGACAAGTTCTACTGCTAATTTTGGTAACTTCGGTACAGCATTAGCGATATTTGATTTGCCCTATATTTTTAAAAGTATTGAAGACGCCGATCGAATTTCATCCGAGTGGCTGGCAAAGAAGCAATGTGATGTGGCCGCTGAAGAAGCAGGACATGTTTGTTTAACAGTTTACTCAAGTGGCGGGTTTCGCCAGCTAGGTAATGCGCAAGGTCCTGTGCATGTGCCGGATGATATGAAAGGAATCAAATGGCGTGTTACAAAAAGCCCGATTGAATATACCTTAATCAAGAACTGGGGCGCTGTACCGGTACCCTACGATTGGGCGCAGCTGTATCAGGGTTTGCAAACCGGTGTTGTTTCAGGTCAGTACGTTGCAACGCCCTGGCAACATGTAGCCAAGCTGCATGAAGTTGCCCAGTACTTTACAGAGATTGGCGGTTCGTGGTCGGGTAATCAGCTATCGATGGATAAGCGCCAGTACGATGCGCTGTCTGATCAGGAAAAAGAATGGTTGCATACGGCGGCCAAAGCTTTTGGTGAGCATGTTCAGAAACTCGATCGCGATTGGGTAAAAGCAGGCGAGGATTCCATCAAGGCGGAAATCAAAGAATGGTACGTGCCTTCAGAAGAAGAAATGTCACTTTGGCGGGCCGGTGCTATTGATGCCTGGCTTAACGCAAAAGGCACCTTCGACCCAGCAACTGCCGAACGTGTTCTGGAAGAGCAAGGCATGACCGACTTCATTGCTCAATTAAAAGAGGCGGGTGCTTTGTAGCAAGCTGTCTTACCCGGCTGAAACTGTTGATGGCGCGGAACTCCCGCGCCATTTGCATTTATCCCTGATGAATCGTCGATCAACTCAATATAGCTGATCATGGAAAGTATCGTTCTACTGTGTGTTTTGGTCCTGCTGATACTGCTGGGCGCGCCTGTTGGTTTCACTCTGATACTGATACCGGTTGTCTACATACTGATAACCGATGCAGCACCGATGATTCTTATCCCGAGTCAGATGTTCAGCGCGATCGATGCTGTGCCGTTAACTGCTATCCCGTTTTTTATGTTGACTGGCGAATTAATGACCAGTGCAACGATAACTGACCGACTGGTTGATCTAAGCCAAAGGATGATCGGGCGCATGCGGGGCAGCATGGCGCAGGCAAATGTGCTTGTGTCCATGTTCTTTGCCGGCATGAATGGTTCTGTTGTCGCAGATACTGCAACGGTTGGTTCGTTACTTGTTCCGGCGATGAAAAAAGCCGGTTATCCCGCCGCGTTTGCTGCAGCAATTACCGCGGTCAGTTCAACCATTGGCGGCATCATCCCGCCGTCAATCATGATGATCGTTCTGGCCAATGCTGGTGGTATTTCGGTAGGTGCGTTGTTCGCTGGTGGCATTATTCCGGGAATAATGATCGGCATACTGCTGATGGCCATCAACTACTTTATTGCCAAGCGCAATAACTTTGAACGCAACGAAGAGCCCTTCAGTTTTAAATCCCTTGCGGTTTCTGCCTATAAGTCGTCGTTCGCTTTGTTAATTCCTATTGTGCTTGTTGGTTCAGTGGTCTTCGGTATTGCCGGTGTTGTAGAGGCCGGTGCCTTAACGGCCACCATCGCATTTCTAGTTGGCTTGTTTATTTACCGAACCATTACCTGGGAAAACTGCAAAGGCGCTTTTATTCGCGCGTTTCGCAATTCAGCGATGGTGTTTATCATCATTGCAGCGTCGGGCCCGTTTAGTTGGCTTCTGACCTCACTGGGTGCAATCAATGATCTTGAGCAATGGTTGCTGAGTTATACCTACAACCCAACTCTCTTCATTTTGGTATTGGTGCTTTTTATATGCTTGCTCGGCATGGTGATGGATTCTGCAGCAAACATAATTGTGGTCGGACCGGTGCTTGTTGATGTAATGGTCAAGGCAGGCTACCCCGACGTACAAGCGGCCCTTGTAGTTGTTGTCGGTTTTCTGATCGGCTCAGTCACCCCGCCGGTGGGGGTTGCATTCTTTACCGCTGGCGCGATAGCAAACGTTCGTCTTGAAAAAGTCGCCATTGCGATGTTGCCCTATCTGGTGGCGCTCTTTGTTCTGTTGTTTGTATTAATTGTGGTTCCGGGCTTCACGATGTTTTTGCCTCGCGCATTGGGGTTCGTGCAATGACTTTCTTAAAACTGGTTGCCGGCATCGACAGACTGGTAAAGAAAATACTCACCGCGTTTTGCGCGATTTTCCTTTTATTGATGGTGGTTTTTGCTGTCTACAACATAGTTATGCGGTATGTGTTTGAAAATCCGCCCGTGTGGGGTGATTTATTAACAGTTCTCAGCAATATCTGGCTTGTCTTTATCGCGTTGGCTTTGACTGTTCGTGATAAAGACCATATCGCGCTTGATCTTATCTATACGTGGTTGCCACTGAAGTTATCTTTTCTAATTCAGCAATTCTGGACCGCAGTGATATTTCTGCTGGGCATCGTTATGATTGTTTATGGAATGGAGGCGGTATCGACAATGGGCGGCAAGTACTGGGAGATGTGGCATTTCGCCTGGGAAGACGGAAGCTTTGTTTTCAAGCCCAATTACATGCCCAAGAAATATGCCATTCTTATCGTGCCGATTTCAGGCTTTCTGGTTTGTGTTGCAGCACTCGCGTCTATTTTGGAAGATAGTTTTAAGTATCGTATGGGTATGTATGGACACAAAAAATTTGCTGATTCAGATAGTTCTGGTTTGATACCGCCGACCGCAGAGTAGAGCCTTCCGGCGATGATTTTGTAAAAGCTTCAGGTCCTTTCACTTTTAGATCTTGTCCAACGGTTTTTGCCCCCCGTTTTTTGCGAACCTCTCGGCAGGTATCGCTAGGATAATCTTGGTAACCTTATACAAGAGATCAGAGCAGAGTTGGAAGAAGGCGAGTACAACAGAGTTACGCTTATTCGGGCCCTGTTGGAGGAAACTGTCTATTAGCTGTTAACGAATCCACATACGATTACAACGCTAATGGTGCACCCGAAAATACTGATCACTTCCGTTATGAGTACAACACCGATCAGCGGCCGATCAAGTAAATTACATCGGTTACTCATGTGGTTCATTGCTCGCAGCACATACTGCACTTTTTCACGCAAATGCTGGTAGACAAATATCTAATATTGTCTTAATTGGATCGCCAATTAGTTCTGAATTTTTGACACAGCTACAGAGTCATGAAAATATTGCAAATGTGATAGTAGTTGATCTGGTGCAGTCCAATGATCCCATATACGCCGGCATGAGCGAGCTCGATCTTGCCTTGAGCGCTCCCCAACTCGGTTTGGATATTCTTGACGAAACAGGTGCAGGTCATTTTTACTATTCTCCAAACACCGAAGATGGGCAACGCAGGCGTCGAGAACTCGCCGAGCATCTATACGAACAAGGTTTAAGATGAATTGGCTGAAAAACATTATCGTAGTCGTCACGGCTGGCTTGCCCCTAATTTTTATAGGTT
>CALFCF010000010.1 GCA_937951345.1 uncultured Granulosicoccaceae bacterium | reverse complement strand
GTTGTCAACCCCTTCTTGGTTTGCAACGACTTGTAAATGAGTGCACCACGGCGCGGGTTTCGACACTTTTACAACCAAGTGATCGCTCAGAAGCGAGCGGAACTTGCGCGTGTAGTCTGATAAATGTTTAAGACTGTTTGTTGCCGGTGCCGTCGGGTCGGTTTTAACCTTGCTCACATTGTTCAGGCTTGGTTGCCCGGTGCCCGGTTGGTCAAGGTCACTCGCACCGATTGCCCCGGTTACGCCGGTAACAAAAGCGAAGCAAGTCAACAACACGATTATTGCTGCAAGACCCGGAAACACTTGTTTGACGCGGAATCGCATGAAGGGGTGAAAAAGCGCTCTTTTGATCGATGGATTCGCCTGGCTTGTAATAGCCAGCCGTTGGTCGCGTCCATGCCAATAGCTTAGTTTCATTGTCAGCCGCAAAATTCGTTCCATGGCGTGGCTTTTGCGACACCCGGCTATCTCTGTCAACGGAAAGCCAGGTGCGTCTTCGTTCAATCAATTTACCGTGCTTCTTACTGCTCTCGCGACTGGCGCTGTGCCAACGTGGCGTGGTGCAGATCGCGGCATTTCTGCACCTTGTTGCATGCATGCTGCTCGTAGCTACGTTGTTGATCTCTGAGCGATCGCATGCGGCACCGCCTACAGGTGATTTCGGTACTGCAGAATCTTCCAAGAATGTTTTCGTCGATATGAGCGATCGGCCAGATGGAATTGAATCGCACTACGATTTTGAGCCGGCGTATAAATTTCATTGTGCGACGTTACGTCAGCAGTTGTCACAATTAACCGGTGTACTGGTGCAATTCAATCAATTGAATACCTTGCGCGATGTCGCTCGCGCAGGTGAGTTGGGGCTTGTTGGCTTACTGGGTAATCCGCCACAGGACTTAGCAGTACGTATTGCAAATCTGCAAGCACTTTCACCGGCACCTGTTTTCTTCGCTTCCGATGAAGAATCACGGTCGGTGCAACGGCTTGAAAGTTTAATCTACCAACTGCCGGGTACCCGCAGTATGGTACGTGCGGGTGCCAAGGAAGTAACCCGTATATTTCGAGAGTACGGTGCACGTATGCGTGCACTCGGTTTGCATATCAGTTTTTCACCAGTTGCGGATCTTGGGCGTGGGCCAGGAATTGGTTACCGATCATTTGGAACCGATGTCGAGTCGGTCACCACGATGGTCAACGCTGTAACTGAAGGATTTATTTCAGCCGGTGTACTGCCGGTTATCAAACATTTTCCGGGGCATGGTCTAGCCTCTGCTGATACTCACGATACTCTGGCGACAACACCGCCATTGCAGGAACTCTCCGAACAGATGACGGTTTTCGCGCATACACTGAATCGGGATGTCGCTGTTATGGTGGGCCACCTCGTCACACCGCAGCTAACACAGGGGCAACCTGCCAGCTTGTCGTCACCTGCGATAAACGGACTATTGCGCCAGTCGCTCGGGTTTGACGGGTTGGTGATTACCGATGCGCTTGGGATGTCTGCCATTACTAATAAACAGGATCAGGCTATAGCAGGAGTGAAGGCTATTCAGGCTGGAGCGGATATTGCGCTGGTGAGCACGCTGGACGCGCAACAGCGAATGCTCGATCGGCTGGAACAAGCGGTCGATCGGGGAGATTTATCCCGTACACGCATAGCTGCAAGCCTTGAACGTGTTTTGGCAGCGAAAATTAGTTTGATTGCACCCGGTACAGACGGTATCGGCGCACAACGATTCTCGTGTTCTGATTCACTGCACACGTCGCAGTCACCGTGACAGCACAGGCTTTAAAAATTCAGCTGTGCGTGAACGTTTGCTTCTGACAACTTTCTCTGGTGTTCCGTTCACCACGATTCGACCGCCACCACTACCACCTTCAGGCCCCATATCGATCAGCCAGTCAGCCTCGGCTATCAGGTCAAGATTGTGTTCTATCACAATGACGGAGTTGCCTGTATCCACCAGTCGATGCAATACACGTATCAATTTATCGACGTCTGCCATGTGCAGGCCTACTGTGGGTTCATCGAGTACATACAAAGTACCTGTACGTAAATTTTTACGGACGTTTGTGTTGTCCGGGTCCGACTTAACTTTGGCGAGTTCTGAAACTAGTTTGACCCGTTGTGCTTCACCTCCTGAAAGTGTGGGGCTCGGTTGTCCCAGCGTTAAATAGCCGAGACCCACATCCTGCAACAGCTGTAGTGGATGATGTATGCCGGTGTGCGCGCGAAAGAAATCAAGTGCAGTATCAACATCCATGTTCAAAACATCACCAATCGAGTGATCGCGGTAACGTGCTGACAGGGTTTCACTGTTAAAACGCATACCGTTGCAAACGTCACAGGCAATGCGCACGTCCGGCAGAAAATTCATTTCAATGCGCTTCATGCCCTGGCCGTCACACTCGTCGCAACGTCCACCCTTAACATTGAATGAGAAGCGACTCGGTGTGTAACCGCGGATTCTGGATTCGGTTGCATTGGAGAATACGCGTCGGATGTTGTCCCAGAAACCGATGTATGTTGCAGGGCAGGAACGCGGCGTTTTGCCAATCGGGGTTTGATCAACCTCAAGTACACGGCCAAGTTGCTCACAACCCTTTATTTCGTCACAGCCACGCCATTCGATTTTGCGCGGCTTTCGCTTTCCGCTGTAAAGCCGCTGCAGGTTGTCATGTAACACGTCGCGAATAAGGGAGCTTTTGCCTGAACCTGACACGCCCGAGACTAATACCAGCGAGTCAAGAGGGATATCCACGGACACTTTATTGAGATTGTTCAATCGTGCATTAACTACCGACAGTTTGCGATCTACTTTTCTACGCGTACCGTTAAGCGGGTGTTGTAATGGTTTGTCCAGCCATCGGCCGGTGATTGATTTGCTGTTTCGTTTAATGCTTGCTACTGAACCTGTGGCAACAATTTCTCCGCCTCGAATACCGGCACCCGGGCCGATGTCAATAACGTGATCTGCCCGTTTTATCGTATCTTCGTCGTGTTCCACCACTAGTATGGTATTGCCGCGATTGCCTAGTTTGTCCAGCGTATCCAGTAACATGGCATTGTCTCTTGGATGCAAGCCGATGGTTGGTTCATCCAGGATGTAACAGACACCTCGTAGGTTTGAACCAAGCTGTGCCGCCAGTCTGATGCGCTGCGCTTCACCACCACTTAGTGAGGGCGCAGATCTATCCAACGTGAGATAGGACAATCCTACTTCATTCAGAAAGCGTAAGCGGTTGACGAGTTCTACCAATACATCCCGCGCGATCTGGGATTCACGTTTGCCAAGTGAAATGCTGTCGAATACCTGCCAGGCGTCAGCAACTGATAAAGCCGCAAAATCAGCGATTGAGCGATCCTTGAAAAATACATTGAGTGAATCGACAGACAGCCGTTGACCTTCGCATGTATGACACATTGACTCCTCATTCTGTTCCAGCCAATGTTCCTCTTCACCCGTCTGTTCTTCATCGAAGTCATCAATTGCGCGTCCGGTACCAAAACACTCCTGGCACCAGCCGTGAGAGGAGTTATACGAGAACATTCTTGGATCAAGCTCGCGAAAGCTGGTGTGACAATTCGGGCAGGCTCGCTCAGTTGAAAACAACTGTGCGGTATTTTTTTTGCCGCGAGCGTTGACGGTCTCTACCATGATCACGCCTTTTCCAAAGTCGAGCGCACGTTGCAAACTACTTATCAGGGTTTTTTCCGTTTTGGGTGAGATGTCTATATCAACGACAGGGAGATCAATGTTGTGTTCGGAAAACCGGTCGAGTCTTGGCCAGTTTTCGGTCGGCAGATAATCGCCATCGACACGCAGCTCCGTAAAGCCTTTCTTGGCCGCCCATTTCGCCAGATCTGTGTAATAGCCCTTACGGGAAACGATTAGAGGTGCCAGCAATCGCACACGCTTGTTACGCCACTTCTTCATCACCTGTGCAGCGATAGCATCGATAGATTGTGCGCTAATGGGTACTTCACAGTCCGGACAGTATTGAGTGCCAAGCTTAACGAATAACAACCGTAGAAAGTGGTAGATCTCCGTCATTGTTGCCACGGTGCTTTTTTGTCCGCCGCGGCTCGTGCGCTGTTCGATAGCAACGGTGGGCGGAATGCCGTAAACCGCATCAACTTCCGGTCTGGATGCTGGCTGTACAAACTGTCTTGCGTAGGCGTTCAGCGATTCGAGATAACGACGTTGGCCTTCATGAAAAACGATATCGAATGCAATCGTACTTTTACCGCTGCCGCTCATACCGGTCACGACTGTCATTTTTTCATGTGGTATGTCGACATCGATGTTTTTCAGATTATGCTCACGCGCCTGATGCAGTGTGATCTGGTTTTTTTGTGCTCGATCCCTGAGTGTTATCTGTTGGTTTTCGGCCAGCTTGTACGCTGAATCCTTACTATCGTCTGCCAATGATGCCGCTAGTTTTCGCATGTCGTGCCCGGCGTCGGCAAAAACTGCAAGTGCATCGGCGGTTGCACCTTTTGGCTTTTTGCGAAGGTTTGCCAATGTTCCGGCATAAACTATGCGACCACCGGCATCACCCCCGTCAGGTCCCATATCGATTATCCATTCGGCGTTTTCAATAACATCCAGATTGTGCTCAACGACAACCAGTGAATGTCCAAAATCAAGTAATTGGCGGAAAGCCCCCAGAAGCTTGTTTATGTCGTGAAAGTGCAGGCCTGTAGTAGGCTCATCGAACACGAACAGCGTACCGTTTTCGGCCGTATCATCTTTTGTACTATTTGACCTTCCTGTGCGCTTGTTCTGCTTTGCGGGCGACTTTTTGGTTTTGTGTTTTCCTGCTAATCCTTTGCCGAGATGAGCCGCCAGTTTCAGTCGTTGAGATTCGCCTCCACTTAGGGTTGGCACCGGTTGACCGAGTTCTACGTAGCCAAGGCCGACATCGGACAGTGGTCTTAGCGCATTGATAATATTGTTTTCGTCGGCGAAAAATTCCAGCGCCTGATCAACCGTCATGTGCAGTACATCGGCTATCGATTTTCCGTCGTCGTGGTGCGTTGAAAATACTTTTATCTCGAGAATTTCAGGGCGGTAACGGGAGCCGTTACACTCTCCGCAGCGTATGTACACATCGCTCAGAAACTGCATTTCAACATGTTCGAATCCATTGCCACTACAGGCTGGACATCGCATACCGGAATTAAAGCTGAACGAACCGGCTGTTAAACCGCGAGATTTGGATTCTGGTTCACTGGCAAATAGTTTGCGTATGGCCTCGAATGCACCTGTATAGCTAACAGGATTTGAGCGCGCAGATTTACCGATCGGTGTTTGATCAATCAGAACGACACTTTCGATATGCTCATCACCGACTATGTTGTCATGTTGTCCGGCTGGATCTGCCGGTTTGCCTTTCAGTTTTGTTACGGCATTGTAGAGCACGTCCTGTACAAGCGTGGACTTGCCTGAACCACTGGGTCCGGTAACGCACACCAGTTTGCCAAGTGGAATTTTTACGGTGATATTTTTTAGATTGTGTTGGCGCGCTCCATGAACCTCCAGATAACGTTTGGTTGTACGTTTTTCCGTGCCTTGACTTGATACGCTGTTTTGTTTGTTCTCAAGTACAAGCTCGCGACGACCACTCAAATACTCACCGGTTAGTGATTTACGTGAATTCAACAAGCGGGCAGGACTACCGTTGTAAACTACCTCACCACCGGCTTTCCCCGGCCCCGGCCCCATATCAATAATCCGGTCTGCAGCGAACATGAGTTGCGGATCATGTTCAACAACAACCAATGTATTGCCCGCATCGCGCAAACGCTTTAATACCCGCGCCACACGATCGATGTCACGTGCATGCAGGCCGATGCTGGGTTCATCGAGAACAAATAACGTATTGACAAGCGAAGTACCAAGCGCTGTTGTTAGATTGATGCGTTGCACCTCACCGCCACTGAGTGTCCTCGATTGCCGGTCAAGTGATAGATACCCGAGTCCCACATCATTGAGAAAGCGTACGCGGGAGCGGATTTCAGATAACAAGAGATCCAGTGCTTCATTTTTCCCGTTTGTTGATTGTTCTATATCGAAGGACTGAAAGAACTGTTGCACGTCGCTAAGTGGAAGGCACATCAGATCATGCAGACACAGTCCCGGTAGGCGGGTAAACTGACCGGCTGTCAACTCACAGTGCAATGGCTTGAACCGCTCAGTGGTTTTGATAACTGCCCGTACCTGATCAAGCGATCCGATACGCCATTGCAGCGATTCCGGTTTGAGTCGTGCTCCTTTACAGCTACCGCATTCTTCATAGCTACGATACTTTGATAGCATGACACGCACATGCATCTTGTAAGCGCGACCTTCCAACCACTTGAAAAATCCCTGAATGCCATACCAGTGCTGTCGTCTTCTACCCTTTTGTTTGTCCCCTTCGATGACCCACTGCTTGTGCCGCGCACTTAATTTATTCCAGGGTTTATCCAACGGAATGTCAGCCGCTGTCCCGAACTTGATCATGTCACGCTGACAGATAGCATTGGTTTTCGATTGCCAAACCTTCACAGCACCTTCACGCAAGGTTAGATTTTCATCCGGTATAACCAACGCATAGTCAATTCCCATTGTTCTACCAAAACCACGGCAGGTTTCGCAGGCACCGATGGGTGAGTTAAACGAAAATCGACTCGGTAGCGGTTTGGAAAAGGATTTCGCGCATCCGGCGCATGCCAGTTCCGTTGAATATTTGTGCTCGCGTCCCGACTCACGCTTATCGTTTAATGAATAAACACTGATATGACCGTTTCCGTAACGCAAAGCCGCCTCGAGCGCCTCGATCAGGCGACTGCTATTGTCAGGCGTTATGCGCATGCGGTCCTGAACGACCTCAAGCCGAGATTCACTGGATTTTTTTTTGGTTTTACCACCGTCAGTACGATGAATGTGCTTGTATCCCTGACGATCAAGCCAGTCTTCAATTTCTTTACTACTGAAATTTGAGGGCACACTGATTTTAAATGTGACCATCAGTCGCTCAGAGCCCGATTGCATCCATTCGTTTGTAATGCGTTGCGCTGTGTCAGCACGCACCTCTTTGCCACAGCCGTAGCAATAGAGAGTCGATAGTCGGGCGAACAGAAGCTTCAAATAATCGTTCAATTCCGTCATCGTGCCGACAGTTGATCGCGATGTACGGACCGGGTTGATCTGATCAATCGCTATGGCCGGTGGAATACCCTCGATACTGTCAACCTGTGGTTTATCCATCCGATCCAGGAACTGGCGGGCGTACGGTGAGAACGTTTCCACGTAGCGACGCTGACCTTCCGCATAGACAGTATCGAAAGCCAGCGTTGATTTTCCTGAGCCACTGACACCTGTCACCACTATCAGTTCACCAAGTGGTAAAGCCAGATCAAGATTCTTCAGGTTGTTCTGATGAGCGTTCTTTATGTCGATTGCAGCTTTTGGCATGTGCCGGTTTGTAGTCGCAGTTGAAGAGAATTAGCCTGATAGTCGCGCGCTATGCTACTTTAAGTATCCAGCCCGGTTTGCCCGTGTGAACGACTCTGTGACTCGCTATGGTTGTAAGCAAGTGGAGGGTCAGTTTATGCTCAACCATGGCTTTCTCACAAGCCACTCTTAGAAATATCGGAGCCACCCGCGAATGTCTTCAGATCTCGACACTTTCAATACTGATGGATATCTGGTTGTACGTAATTTGTTTGATGATCAGATGGTCGAGGATTTGCAAAACGCCATCAGCCGTTCGCTGAATCCGCCGCTTGCACCGGTTGAATTTGAAGCGGACGTGCATTACCCGGGAGCACCGCCGTCGCGCCAGGCACCGGGTGGTCAGACCCCCAGACGACTGCTGCATGCGTTCAGCCGCGACTTATTGTTCCAGCAAAGTGCTCGTGCTGAGGCTGTTGTTGGTCGGCTGCGTCAATTGATTGGTACGGACAAATTGTGTTTGTCTCAAAACCACCATAATTGCGTGATGACTAAACATCCGGGGTTTAGCAGCCAGACCAGCTGGCATCAGGATATTCGCTATTGGAGTTTCGATCGCCCGGAACTTGTCAGCACCTGGCTGGCCCTTGGCGATGAGACAGTGGAAAACGGTGGGCTTCTTGTTATTCCCGGCTCGCATCGCCTGCATCTCGATCGCGGGCACCTCGATGCCGCTTTGTTTTTGCGCACTGACATCAAGGCAAATCGGGATCTGATCGATAAGTCGGTTGCCGTCAATATGTCTGCCGGTGATATGCTCTTCTTCCATTCGCGTACGTTTCATGCTGCAGGCCAGAATCTGACGGATACAGTCAAGACGTCGTTGGTTTTCACCTATCGTGCACAGAACAATGAGCCTATTCCGGAGACGCGCTCAGCGAACTATCCGGATATACCACTGGATTGAACAATGTTGACGGCACGGTGTGCGGGAATATGAAGGTCTGAGTCCATGCTTACAGGCAACACCCGCCAAGATGATCCTGGCAGCGCGCTGGCTGATCTGTATAAGTCGGAAGTCGCCGTGCACGAATGTCTGGTTGGCGATTACGTTGATACGCTAGGCGAATGTGAATCCAGGTCGGCGGCACGCATGCGGGAATCGCGTCAGCATGAATTCTCAAGCGGACGCCACTGCGCCAGACAGGCTGCAGCTTCACTTAAGCTAACACCCAATCAACGCGAGACTATTGAAGATATTGCGGTGGGCAATAAACGGGATCCTCAATGGCCTGCCGGTATGTGCGGTAGTATCAGCCATGATGGCATGCAGGCAATTGCGGTGGTCAGCAATGACCCCTTTTGTGATTCTGTCGGTCTGGATTTGATCGATCTCGATGCGATGGAAAGAATGACTTCTGTGAGTAGATTGATCGCGACTCGCGACGAAATTGCAAACGCTGTTAGGGTGCTGGATGAAAGTTCTTTTATCACCGGGATACTGGAGGGCCGAGTTTCAAAATCTGATTCGCAGTCGCACGATATCTCGAGTCTGGCTGCCTGTGTGATATTCAGTGTCAAGGAAAGCGTATTTAAATGTGTGTATCCGCGTGTGCGAGACTGGATCGGGCTGCTTGATGCTCAAGTCGAATTGAGTTTTGATTTAGATCCCGGGCTGGAAACTACACCCATTGGGCAAAAATCCCTGGAGAACAGCGACGCGCAGGAGCTGGAAAGTACTGTGCGGGTTGGCAGTTATACGGTGTCCTTCAGACCTAAAATCAACGCGCTGGCGCATCAGTTGGTCGGATCTCCTGTTAAAGGTGAGCAAGCAGATCAAGTAGCTCAGAAACCGACCCCGCAGCACACGCCTACAGGCGACACTGCACAGTCCGATACACCCGAATTTGCGGGGTACTTTCTGCTGACGCCGCAGCGAATTGTCTCGACGGCTGAATTGTTCTATCAAAATCCCTGTTAGCACACGCGTAATTTTGCCTCGATGCTCGATTTCAGTGATCAATATACGCTGGGAGTCGTAGGTAGTTTAGGTGATTCCGTTCTCTGTACCGCTGGTGCCAATCGGCATCGACGGTTGGTTGACTTTCAATGCGCTGCCAGTGTGATACTTGCTAGGGAACCTCTGATTTATCGCCTGCGTTGCCAGAGCTGCGTTGAAATTCGGCTCAAAATGCTCATGTATTCGCATATACACTGCGCTTTTTCGCCAAATTTCGCCTTGCCCTGCCTGCCTCGCCTAATAAATCAGAGGTTCCCTAGGTGGCCGGGCTTTGCGAATGGGTTTTGCCGCTATGTGGTTATTGTAGTGGCGTTGTCTTTGCACAAGCTTCAACAAAAGCCTCAACAAATGCGGAATCTGCGGAATCTGTGGGAGCACCCACACCACAAATAATACTTACTAGTATATCGCTATGACAGATTTGATCGATCAACAACCGCAATCGACAGTTGATGCGCGCGAAGTTTTCGGCATAGATGCAAGTTTTAAAGTACCGGCATTTGAAGAGCGTGACGAACATGTGCCGGCAGTTGACCCGGCATACCGGTTCGACCCTGACGTGACTCTTGCGATTTTAAGTGGCTTTTTGCACAACCGCAGAGTACTGGTTCAGGGCTATCATGGTACCGGTAAATCCACACATATCGAACAGGTGGCTGCGCGTCTGAATTGGCCTACCGTTCGGGTCAATCTGGATGGTCATATTACGCGTCTTGATTTAGTGGGTCGTGATGCTATTGCCTTACAGGACGGTCAACAAGTAACTGAGTTTCGGGAAGGCATTTTGCCCTGGTCGCTGCAACGACCGGTTGCGTTGGTGTTTGATGAGTTTGATGCCGGCAGGCCTGATGTGATGTTCGTGATCCAGCGCATCCTCGAGCAGGACGGTAAGTTCACCCTGCTTGATCAAAACCGGGTGCTAACCCCGCACCCCTGGTTCCGATTGTTCGCAACCTCCAATACCATCGGTCTGGGTAACCTGGAAGGGCTCTACCACGGTACGCAACTGCTTAATCAGGCACAGATTGATCGATGGAACATCGTTGCACGTCTGGATTATTTATCCACAAAGGAAGAGTGCGCAATCGTACTGGGTCGGGTACCCGAACTTGCTTCATTGAGTAACGGTAGCATGACCGTCGAATCCATGGTCAAAGTGGCTCAAATGACACGCAGCGGATTTCGTGCTGGTGATATTTCTACAATGATGTCTCCACGAACATCGATTCATTGGGCGGAAAATTACCAGATCTTTAACGATGTTGATGTGGCGTTCCGGCTGACGTTCTTGAATAAATGTGATGCCGCAGAACGATCGATCGTTGCCGAATATTTCCAGCGTGCCTTTGACCGGGAGCTTAAAGAGTCAATCATGCATGATGAGTCGACAGACTTGTCAGATACTATGCACAAGCCATCCTAGTTTTTTTATTCTTGACACATGTTGCCGGTTCAGACAGAGAGCGAGGACATTGTTCGCGAGAGACGTGCCCGTGTCAGACGTCTCGAGCGACACACTGCTGCCAGTTTGCGGGCGCTTTCCGGTAGTGTTTTAGCTGAATACAAGAGCAACCGTCTTTTACTGGGTGCTGAACCGCTTCGTTTTGCCAGCCCGTATCTTGTAACCGATGTTCAGCATGCAGCATTACCAGTCGTACGTGGTGTTGCCGATTCGCTCGCGTTAAGGCTCTATCATAGCAGCAGCGAATTACATCAGGAATTGCAACCGAATGAGCCGTTTGCGCGCATTATTTTCGATATTCTCGAACAATTACGTTGTGAATCTCTAGCTGCGTCTTCGCTCGGTGGTGTGAGAAATAACGTCGACCATGCATTTGACGAATGGTGCAGTTGCTCGCGCGCCAATGGCTTCGTGGAATCCGAACTAGGTGTCTTGTTATACACATTAATCCACATGGTACGTGCCAGACTCGTGCGTAACGTCGACAATGAAGACGTTGCTGCGATTATCGAAGCTACGCGTGCGAATATCGGACCGTTGATCGGCAAACCTTTTTATCAATTACCGAAAACAAAACACGATCAAGCGCTTTACGCGATTCATGCCATAGAAATCGCAAATACTCTCAACACCTTGGTTGATGATGAAAGCGTTAGCGGGCGCTCACAGGGGTCGGGCGAGCGACGCATCGTCGCGTTACCACCAGACTGGGATCCACCCGAGGACAAGGACCAGGACAACTCAACCGTTGTTCCGGCTCAGCAGGTTGGCGGGGCTGTACGTAATGAAACGCTCGAAACCGCTGGTGGCTACCATGTGTTCAGTCGCGAGTTTGATAGTGAGGTGACTGCTGAAGACATGTACCGCGACGTTCAGTTGCGAGCCGTGCGGCAACAGCTGGATAAGCTGGTTGCCTCGCAGGCTGTCAGCATCAACCGGCTTGCTCTGCACCTGCAGAAACTATTTGCCTCTCTCGAGCCTTCTGACTGGTTTTTCGGGCAAGAAGAAGGTTGGCTGGACGCACGCCGGTTGTCACAGCTGGTTGCCAATCCTGCTTACCGCCAGGTGTTTTACCAGCACCGTGAGGTGCCCGAATCTGATGTAGTTGTCTCTTTTCTGATCGACAACAGTGGTTCGATGAAATCGCAGCGTTTCGAAGCTGTGGCAGTATTGGTGGATACCTTTGCACGCGCACTGGAACTCGCCGGTGTGCGCTCGGAAATTCTTGGTTTCACGACTGCAAGCTGGAATGGCGGCAGGTTGTTGCAACAGTGGCGAGCTGCCGGCAGTCCGGATACTCCGGGTCGGTTGGCGGAGTCCCAGCATATTGTGTACAAGTCCGCTGAGTCGACCTGGCGTTCCAGCCGTTTAGGTATTGCGGCGCTGCTTAAAACACTGCACTACCGTGAAGGCATAGACGGAGAAGCTTTAATTTGGGCGTGGCAACGCCTGATGGCTCGCAGTGAGAGCCGGCGTTACCTTGTCATGATTTCCGATGGATCACCGATGGAGGCCGCGACTGCCAATGCCAACGGTGACGGCTTCCTACTGGACCATCTGATCTCAGTGGCCACACAAATCGATCAGCGCTCGGCTGTGCATCTGGGCTGCATCGGCATTGATCTGGATACCAGCTTTTTCATTACCAATTCTGTTGATGCGGATCTGAACGGCACACTAGGCAACCGGTCATATGCTGTACTGGATACGCTATTCAGAAACAGTCGTCACTAACTCGACCAGTCGGCCCCTGTTTTTTAAAAGCAATGGTAAATCGGATACCGCGGGCACGTGTAGGTACGCTATCATCAGCGGTGGCTATCGTGCGCTTACCGGTCCCTGCCTGTGAGCGTTAGACGTTTGAATCTGATTGCGGGTGACCCCGTAGCGGTACTACTCGCTTTGTGAAATTAAATTGGATTAATTTCCAATCCCAGACAAGTTTAAAAATCCGGAAAGCTGTTCATCGACTATGCAGGACAACTACGACTTCCATCAAATCGAATCTGATGTCAGATCCCTCTGGGATGAGGGCAATGCATTTCGTGTAATCGAAGATACTGATCTTCCGAAATATTATTGCCTGTGTATGTTGCCCTATCCCAGCGGCAAGCTTCACATGGGGCATGTACGCAACTACACCATTGGTGATGTGGTGTCACGCTTCAAACGCATGAAGGGTTTTAATGTTCTTCAACCGATGGGGTGGGACGCGTTCGGGCTACCGGCTGAAAATGCAGCAATTGAAAACAATATGCCACCGGCCGCATGGACCTACGAGAACATCAGCTACATGAAAAAGCAGTTGATGAGTCTGGGTTTCGCTTATGACTGGGAGCGTGAAGTAGCCACTTGCAGTCCGGATTACTACCGTTGGGAGCAATGGTTTTTCACACGATTAGTTGAAAAAGGCCTGGCGTACAAGAAGCTTGCTATTGTGAACTGGGATCCGGTTGAACAGACGGTTCTAGCGAATGAACAGGTTGACGCAGAAGGTCGTGGTTGGCGTTCGGGCGCACTGGTTGAACGACGCGAGATCCCGCAGTGGTTCCTGAAAATTACGGCTTATGCAGACGAGTTGCTCGAAGAGATTGATCGTCTGGAGGGCTGGCCTGATGCTGTACGAACCATGCAACGTAACTGGATCGGGCGATCCGAAGGCGTTGAATTTGATTTTAAGTTGTCCGGTTCTGACGATGTGATACGTGTTTATACCACACGTCCGGACACGGTTGCTGGTGTTACCTACATGGCCGTTGCTGCCGAGCACCCGCTGGCGCGACAGGCTGCTACGGGAAATCCAGAGCTCGCTGCTTTTCTTGACGAATGCGGCAAGACCGGTTCGTCGGAAGCGCAGTTAGAGAAAATGGAAAAGCTCGGTATGCCGCTTGGCATTCAGGCTATCAATCCTATCAATAATCAGGAGATCCCGGTCTGGGTCGGTAACTTCGTACTAATGAGCTATGGTACCGGCGCCGTGATGGCGGTGCCCGGACATGATCAACGCGATTGGGAGTTCGCCGGTAAATATGATTTGCCAATTATTAAAGTGGTGGATTCGACTGACGCCTCTGTTGCTTCAGTGGATCTCAACGCCGGTGCGTTTGTGGCTAAAGACAATACGGTTTCAGTCAACTCCGGTGAATTTGACGGACTCGATTTCAAAGCCTGTTTTGAAGCAACCGCCAACCATCTCGTAGACAACGCCAACGGCCAACGAAAGGTCAATTACCGCCTTCGTGACTGGGGTGTATCACGTCAGCGTTATTGGGGTTGTCCCATTCCCGTTATCTATGATGCAGAAGGGAATGTGCACACCGTACCGGAAGAAGATTTGCCGGTGCGTTTACCCGAGAACATCGCGTTTAGCGGAGTCAAATCACCCATTAAGGAAGATCCGTCGTTTTATGAGACGACCGTACCTGGCACCAACGAACCCGGAACCCGCGAGACGGATACGTTTGACACCTTTTTCGAGTCGAGTTGGTATTTCGCGCGATATTGTTGCCCGGATGCTGACGCGATGGTGGATGATCGTGCACGCTATTGGATGCCGGTTGATCAATACATCGGTGGTATCGAGCACGCTGTATTGCATCTGTTGTACGCACGCTTTTTCTACAAGCTGATGCGTGACACAGGCTTGGTGGAGGATGACGAGCCCTTCACCCGTTTGCTGACGCAGGGCATGGTGGTCGCCGAGACCTTCTATCGTGAGAAAGACGGACAGAAGTCCTGGTTCGGTCCGGCAGATGTGGATATCGAACTGGATGACCGGGGCAAGATAAAAGGCGCTACCTTGCGCTCAGACGGGCAACCGGTCATCGTCGGGCGTATCGAGAAAATGTCCAAGTCTAAAAATAACGGTGTTGATCCGCAGGAGATGATTGATCGATACGGGGCAGATACCGTCAGGTTGTTTTCTATGAGTGATACGCCGCCGCACCAGTCGCTCGAGTGGAAAGAGGGTGGTGTTGAGGGTATGCATCGCTTTATCAAACGCCTGTGGCGACTTGCCAATGATATCGCAACTGAACAGTCGTCGAATCCTTTGAAGGATGCTGCTAACCCGGCTGCACTTGATTTAACAGATAAACAGCGATCACTTCGCCGTAAGACCCACGAGACAGTTGCCAAGGTGTCTGACGATATTGATCGGCGGTTTACCTTCAATACGGCAATCGCTGCAATCATGGAATTGTTCAATGAGACTTCTCGATTTGAGAGCCATGATGACAATGATCGTGTTGTTCGCCTTGAGGCTCTGCAGCACATCATCCTGCTTCTCTCACCGATCACGCCGCATGTGACTCAAACGCTATGGGAAAAACTCGGCCACAGTGATTTATTAATGAACCACAGCTGGCCAGAGGCAGACGAATCTGCACTCAAGCGTGATGCGTTAGAGCTGGCCGTTCAGGTCAATGGCAAGTTACGTTCGCAAATTACTGTTGCTGCAGATCTCGATAATCCAGGTATCGAGAAAATTGCGCTCGCCGATGAAAATGTCGTGCGTCATACCGATGGCAAAACGGTACGAAAAATCATTGTTGTTCCCGGAAAACTGGTCAATATAGTTGCCAACTGACAGGTTTTTCGAATGTGCGGTGGGTCGTGTAACGATACCCGCCGCGGACGATAGAGTTTTGATAAAAACGCTGTTTAATTCACCCTATCTTTTGCTCACGATCGCTCCATTATCCTGGGGCGGTAATGCGGTAGCGGGTCGTATGGCTGCTGATAACTGGTTCCCGTTTACGTTCACCAGTATCCGTTGGGCACTGGTAGTGCTGGTGTTACTGCCGTTTGTTTACAAACAGGTATGGCAGGAGCGCAAAGTTCTCATATCATCAGCACCGGTATTGTTTGCTCTGGGTGGCCTCGGCCTCGGTATGTTCAATATGGGTATGTACCTGGCATTGAACTACACCTCAGCTATCAATGTCAGTGTCGAGCAGGCGTCGATGCCGATGGCAATCTTGTTTTTCAACTTCATTCTTTTGCGCCAGCGCGTGTTGTGGCAACAAATACTCGGTTTGTGTCTTGCCGTTACGGGGGTGGTGTTAACCGCAACCCGTGGTGATCCGTTTGCACTATTGGAAACCGGGATAAATCGCGGTGATGTCATCATGATCGGATCGTGTTTACTGTATGCAGCGTACTCAGTTGGTTTACGCTGGAAGCCGGCTATCAGCTGGCATAGCTTTATATTTGCGTTGTCTGTCAGTGCATTTCTCGTCTCAATCCCGTTCAGCTTTTTCGAGTCGTCAAGACAAGGGTTCCCTGTAGTTGGTGGATCCGACATCGCCATTCTGATTTACGTAGTACTCTTTCCGTCAGTGCTTGCACAGTTGTGCTTTGCCCGGGGGGTGGAGCTTATCGGGGCAAATCGCGCCGGACAGTTTATAAACCTTGTGCCAATTTTTGGTGCGCTACTCGCTGTACTGATTCTGAGCGAGGCTTTCCATTGGTATCATGCTGCCGGGCTGGTAGCAGTATTTGGCGGAATCGCTTTGGCTGAGCGCAGCACGCGCCGCGCTTCAAAAAGTTAAAACCGAAAAGTTAAAACCGGGAGATTGAAACCTGCAAATAAAAAAAGCGGGTAGATCTCCCGATTTTTTTAACCTTCTAAATATTTTTTCGCTAACTACTCATTGGACGCCAGCACCGGTTGGAACTGGCTGAAGTTGCTAATAAGCTGTTGCCGTTGTTCCGACTCTTTGGCCAATGCAATTTTCAGTGAGCGATCCAGTTTGTAGATGTCGTTTCTGAACTGGATCGTACCCTCGTCATTCACCCAGCTGGTCAGATACACAATGTGATTAGGTATCGGTTGATCCAGGTTTATCCGTTTGGTTTTTTGTTGGGCGAATAAATTGTCGATACGATCCTGAGACCAGCCCTGACTACCCAACAAATGATTGGCCAGCGCCATCGGATCGCCGAGGCGTACGCAGCCGTGGCTGTAAGCACGACGTTGTTTGGCAAATAGTTTTTTCGCCGGTGTATCGTGAAGATAAATGGCATATTTGTTTGGCATCATGAACTTTACCTTGCCAAGCGCATTACGTTTGCTGGCACCCTGACGCAATGTGTAGGGAAACTTCGGCTTGTGCCAGGCACTTTGCGGAATCTGGTCGATCGGAATGCGTGAACCGTCGCCGGCTAGTGCATGAAATCCCGATGCTTGCAGAGATCCCGGATTGTTCAGCTCCTTCGGTACCAGTTCTTTATTGGCAATACTGCGCGGCACAGTCCAGGTTGGATTAACGACCAGAAACTGCATATCTTCGGAAAAAACCGGTGTCTGATGTTTGGGCTTGCCAACAACAACCGGCATCTCGAGCGTGGTCGATCCGTGTTCAACAACCCGGAGTTTATAGTCGGGTATGTTGGTAATTATATGTCGACTGGCATAGCGGTTTGGCAACCATCGGTGCCGTTCAACATTTAGCTGCATTTGCTCGATACGTTCGGTCACAGTCACATTAAGTGCTGCGCGCGTACCCCGGCCAACGAGACGATCAACCAGAAGTCCATGTCTTGACTGAAAGCGTTCAACGGCCTGCTGCAACTCTTCGCTGTAGATTTCTGCATTCGTACCATCCTGTCCGCGAATAAAACGTGAGCTTAAATCGCCAGTTATAGCCAGGCGTTGGCGCAGTGTAACAACGCGCGGGGAGGTATCGCCGGGTTCAATTGTGGGGCCATCAGTTAATGTCGGCCAGCCACCGGCGGCTTCAATAGCACGGTACTCAGCAATTTTGTTAAGCAAAGGCTCGACGTTACGATTGTTGTGAACTATGTCTGCCAGTACGTTACCCAGTGCACCAGGTGAGCTTTTCGCCAGATCCAACAATTGTTTGGTATCAGGTTTTGCAACGTCGTCAAACCAGTAGCGTTGCGCTTCTTTGGGAGAAACGCGACCAGCGGTCACTTCGGTGACTAAAAACGTGAACGATGAATCGAGCAGGTGTTCGATCTCGAGAATTTGTCGCGCGTTGCGATTCTTTTGAGCGCTCAATTTGCTCTCGAGCGCTGCAAAGTGCAAACGATTCGGGTCAATACCGAGACGGTCTGCGTTACGTATTGCATTCCAGAGCCGTGTACCGGACTCTGATAATTTACCACCTTGAAACCATGACGAGGTCTGAGACCCAATTTCTCTGGTTACGCTTGAATGTGTGGTGAAAGGCGCCGTTGATGGTTCAACCGACATAGCTGCCAACAGCCTGGGTTGCGAGCTGTCGAGCTGGCTGTTTGATGATGTCACCGAACTTGCAGACACTGACGCTGATAAAACCGCTGACGTCAGGAGCGAAAGTCCGAACACTTTGAGCGTCGAAGTTGAACCTTTACTCAGCTTAGTGCTGATTTCGGGGAACGAGAATGAGTGTTTCCTGTCCTGGTAACGCATAAACGTGCTCTTATTATTATTTTTATTAGCGGGTCCATATCATTGCCTTTACTCTTGGCTAACCATCGAGTGGCAACAGCATACTGACCTGTGAGTTAACATCCGTTTTTTATCTCTTCATGCATGCTATCGACGATTTTTCAGGATCTTTAATGCATGTTTTAAAGCGTTGCTGGGATATGTTGCAGCCGTCACATTCCCGCCAGGCAGGGTGTAGTCGGGTCGGCAAAAGATTGAAACTGGATCTGATTCGAGGGAGTGTCAGCCGGGCTGACAGGGCTGTTAAATCGAATCGATTATCGGATCAGGGCAGTGCTCACGGCGCTTGCAGGTTGCGCAGAATTCACCCAGATAAAGCGAGTCCACCCACGTCATCAGGTGGTTAATCTGTTCGCGGTCATCGAACAACATGCCGGCTTCGAAATTACGCTTGTCAGGTGATTTCGCGCCCAGGCCAGCACCGGTCAGGTTGGCCGACCCTAAAAACGCGATAGCGCCATCTATAATGATTGCCTTGGTATGTACACGCGGGCACAGCACCCGTTCAAACAATTCTGATGAAAACAAGTGCGGGTACTTGTCAAAGTCTTCTCTGAACCGGGGGCCGGGTTCCTTTGCATGCACGAGCCGGACGGCAACGCCGCGCTCAACGAGGTCTGAGAGTAATTGCAGGAACGGTGCGAAGGTACCGTTGATATCAACATACATATCCTTGATGTCGGCAGTCACTATCCACAGGAATCGTCGTGTTTGCGGGACCAGGGACTCGATAACCTCTGTATAGATTTCGCGATTCAGCAACAGTTTGTGCATATAATCAAGTAGCCTGAAGCGTTATCGAATGGATCTAATCCGGTTGGATTTAACCGGGTTGGTTGCGTAGATTACGGTGATACTTTTCCAGTTAATCAGTCACTTAATCGGTATATGGGCGATGATATCTGGATACGCTGTATCAATCACAGGAACGTGAGCAATGACGAATGCGACTGCAACCTTAACTGGCTGTGATATATCTGTATACATGAAATCGCGGGTCACCTTAAACATATTTCTTCTTCTGTGTCTGTCACTGGCCTCAGCCTGCGGGTTTGCCCCCCGTGGTGGCAGCTTGTCCGGTCAGGCACCGGTCGGAACGATTTTTATTGATGCAGGGCGCGAAGTGCAGCTTGCTGAACTGCTAAGGGAGCAAATACGTGCGCAGGGGCTGACGCTGGCGTCTGCCCGTGATCAGGCCAATGTACTTGTGCGCCTGACAAATGAAAGGCAGGGACAGCGGGTTGTATCAGTTCAAAGCGAAGGCAGGGTCAGTGAGTTTGAGCTGCGTCACTTGATCGATTTATTGATCATTCGGGCTGAGCCCGGAGAAACTGCCCGCTACGGCGAGGATCAACCGGCCGATACCGTTGCTGTGCGGCGCGAATATACGTTCGATGAAACCGGTGTTCTCGGTAAGGAAGATGAAGCCTCTATTCTCCGGCAGGAACTGCGTGACGAGCTTGCCCGGCAACTCCTGTTGCGGATTATTGCTGGCGCATAGTCTGACAAGTCGTCGGATCCGGGAATCAATAACCGGCGTCTGTCACTTTACCAGTGAGCGCCTCACCATTTTCAGCGCGGCGAATATTAGCGGCAATCTGCTCTATAGAAGCCTGTGTCTGTGTCGGTGCAGCGACATGAGGTGTGATCAAAACGTTGGACAATGACCATAAGGGGTGATCGGCTGGCAGAGGTTCCGGCTCGGTCACATCAAGAAGCGCACCCTGGATTACGCCTTGCTGTAGAGCATCAACCAACGCCGCGGTATCGACGTGGCGGCCACGGGCTGCGTTTATCAGATAACCTTCCGTACCAAGCTTTTGCAGTCGTCTGGCATCTATGATCCCGGTTGTTTCTTTAGTGAGCGGTAACAGACAGACCAGAACATCAACCTGCTCGATAAAAATATCCAACGTATCGTTACCGGAAAAACTCTCCACGTTGGCGATATGTTTGTCGCGTCTAGACCAACCCGAAACCCGGTAACCGTTCTGTAGCAAACGCCCGGCGACCACACTACCCATGGCGCCGATACCGAGTAGGCCGACATGTACATCGCCAGCATGTCTGTCACGAGGTGTTTTATCCCAATGCCCGTTTTGCTGGGCCTGGCGGTAGTGGTTCATCGCGCGTTGGTAATGCAAAACGCCGTAGAGGACATACTCGGCCATCTTGTCGCTCATACCTGCGTTTTCCAATCGTGCCAAAGGTATATCACGAGGTAGCGATGGGTGGTTTAACAGGTGATCAACACCCGCAGCCAGTGAAAAAATTGTTTTTAAACCTGTTGTGTGATCAAAAAAATTATCGGGTGGATTCCACACAACGGCATAACGTGCCGCGGTGCGATCCTCCTGACTGCTGCCTGCAAAGTTGATAATCGGTATTTCAGGCAGTGCTGATCGCAAACCCGACAGCACTTGCCCGGCACTTGAGTCATTACTAAAGAACAGGATACTCATCGTTTGTCAGGGATCCCCGGGAACGCCGTAGGATGGCGCGATGCGTGGATCACGCGCTCTGGTTTTGTAGTCATCTAGTTGCGGTTGATAGCGTTGCCAAAGTGCGTCCAGTTCCTGTAGGGGTGTCTCATGCCAGTCAACGCGCAGATCCACCGTAGGCCAATCAGCATCGGATACCAAGAGCAAACCCGCTGATTGAACGGGGCCTGCCTCACCACCGGCATTGGCGCCTGCATCCATCGCCTCGAGCAACCGCTTCGCCAGTGGTTGCTCCGGGTTGTTTGCAGTGATTTTCTCGAAGTGATCTACCATCGTTTGAACCACCTGCTCGTTGTCCAGCAAATTTCCGATTGCAACGGATTGTTGACCAGTTGCCTGTGCAGAGATCCCTAGTGCTTCGCTGCCGGTGTAGGCTGCAACCTGCGAGGATTGATCAACAATAGCCAACTGCCGGAACTCGACGTGCGGTTGGTTGTTGATGATCTGTTGCAAAGCATCATCGGCAGTCAGTCCGCTGGCACATAGATCGAGTAGCCGAGGCCCCAGCGTCGGGTCGGTTATGTTCTGCGTTAGTGCGGCGCCGGTACCCCTGCGCACGAACGCACATCGACTGGCGACACAGATACTCGAAGATGTCACCGCTACACCGAATTCACCGCGTAGCGGGCAGGTTGCTGCAATGGAGAATGTCACTTTTTACTGATCTCCTGATAAGAAGGCTAAAGTCTAACAGGGAGTCGTGTGCGATTCATGATTGTCCTTGCAGCTACAGGACTGGCGTGAGAACGTACCTGGTGAATACTTTTGATTTGAATAGCAATGAATAGGAGTACTGATGTATGCCAGTGACACTTGAAAGTCTGTCACAGCAACTGCAGCAGGGACTGACCACATCGGTTCAGCTGGTTGAGCGCGCACTGCAAGCCAGTACGCAGCCGGTTGCCGAACATCTGTTTATCAGTACAGCAAAAGAAGCTGCCCGGGAAGCGGCTCGGCAGCACGATCAATCTCGCGCAAGCGGAGCACCGGTGAGTCAATGGGCGGGCATCCCGATCACGATCAAGGATCTGTTCGACATTGAAGGTCAGGTCACTACAGCCGGTTCACGGGTGTTGGCAGGAGGCACGCCGGCGGCTACAACAGCACCGGCAATCAAGCGGCTGATCGATGCGGGATTCATCGTGTTGGGTAAAGTCAATATGACGGAATTTGCCTATTCCGGGCTGGGTTTGAATCCGCACTACGGGACACCTGTTAATCCGTGTGGCGGTGAATCCCGCCGCATTCCGGGTGGGTCCAGTTCTGGTGGCGGTGTGTCAGTGGCGAGTGGTTTGACCTGTGCCAGTATTGGCACCGATACAGGTGGTTCGGTTCGAATTCCAGCATCGCTGTGCGGATTAACCGGATTCAAACCGCCGGCAGGTGTCATTCCAAACGAGGGCGTCGTGCCGTTATCGCAATCACTGGATTGTGTGGGACCACTGGCTAATTCGGTAGCCTGTTGCAGGACACTCGCCTCATTAATGTCCGATGGAGCTATATCCTCAAACCCCATAGTTAACGTTGATGCCGTTGATAACCTGCGATTGCTGGTGCCATGCGATGGGGCGTATGCAGGCAGTAGTTTGTGGAGCGATATGGATTCGTCCGTTAACGGGCGGTTTCATCAGGCGCTACAGCGTTGCGCTGATGCAGGTGTGACAATCACATACGAAGTTACGCCGTTGTTTGACGAGTTACTGCACTCCGGTATTCAAGGTGTTATTGCCGGATTCGAGTCATCACGCTGGCATCACTCGCTTATGCAAGAGCGCGCAAATGAATATGACCCCCGGGTGCTGCAACGGTTACAAGGTGGATTATCGATAACTCAAGAACAATACAGCAAGGCGTTACGGGTACGGGATGTGTTTTTACAACGATTTGCGCAATTGATGGAAAATTTTGATGCAGTTGTGTGGCCAACGACAGCTATTGGTGCACCGTTGTTTACGGAATTTTCAACCGATGAAAACTATGCGCACCTCAATCAACTGATGTTACGCAATACCAGCGTTGGTAATACACTCGATGCTGCGGCAGTTTCTTTGCCAATGCCAATGCCATCCAGTCAACCGGCTTCGACAGGCCCCGAAGCCGGCGTGGATTTACCAGCCGGCTTTATGCTTTTACAGATTCGTACGCGGACCGACTCGCTGCTGGCGGTGGCTGAACAACTTGAAAGGATCATCTGTGTGTGACCCTCTACTCATGATGCTGCAAAAGTGGTTTGATCAGGCGGGGTAGTCCCGCTTGGCCGCACCCACATAGAGTTGACGTGGTCTGCCGATCCTGTTTTCTGGGTCTGCATGCATCTCCATCCAGTGAGAAATCCAACCCACTGTGCGCGACATGGCGAACATGACCGTAAACATATTCATCGGTAACCCTAATGCGCGCAAAATGATGCCGGAATAGAAATCAACATTGGGGTACAGGCGTCTTTCCTTGAAATAATCGTCGGCCAGTGTTTGCTCTTCAAGCTCACGCGCCAGGGCAAACAAGGGTTGATCGCCACCCAGTTCGTCGAGTAGTTCGTGACACATTTTCTGAATTATTTTGGCGCGCGGATCGAAATTTTTATACACACGATGTCCAAATCCCATCAATCTGAACGGGTCATCCTTGTCTTTGGCTCGTGCGATTGTGCGTTCAATCGTTTCGCCTGAATCATGAATCGCATCAAGCATATTCATAACTGCCTCGTTGGCACCGCCATGCGCCGGGCCCCAAAGGCTCGCTACGCCCGCAGCGATCGACGCAAAAGGATTGGCGCCGGAACTACCTGCCAGTCTGACTGTTGAGGTACTGGCGTTCTGTTCGTGGTCTGCGTGCAGAATCATGATCAGTTCAATCGCTTTTACGGCAACTGGGTTCGGAACAAACTCTTCAGCCGGTACTGCAAACATCAAACGTGTAAAGTTTTCGACATAACTGAGCGTATTGTCGGGATACATGAACGGCAGGCCGCGCGAGCGGTTGTAACAATACGAGGCGATTGTTGGAACCTTGGCAATCAGGCGATGAGCGGAGATCTCACGATGATGGGGATCATTTATATCCAGCGAATCGTGATAGAAGGATGACAGTGCACCGATAGTCCCAACCAGCATAGCCATCGGGTGCGCATCGTAGCGAAATCCGTTGATGAAATCTCTGATGTTCTCGTGCACCATCGTGTGATGTTTGATGGTTTTATTAAACTCTTCTGACTGTGCAGGTGTTGGCAACTCGCCGTTCATCAACAAGTAGCAACATTCCAGATAGTTGCTATTTTCTGCCAGCTGTTCGATCGGATAGCCTCGGTATAGAAGAACGCCTTCGTCACCATCAATAAAAGTTATCGCGCTTTTACAACTTGCCGTGGAAGCAAACCCCGGGTCATAGGTGAAGATACCGGTTGCCTTGTTAAGTCCGCGTACATCGGCAACTGCAGGACCGTGTGTACCCGTAATCATCGGCAGTTCAGCACTCTTTCCTTCTGGTGTACTGAGCTTACTGCTGTCCGTCATAGGTATCTCTCTGTTTAATTAATTTGGTGTTGGAATTTATACCGGCTTGCCGGTTGTGATAACGCAAGGCTTAGCCACTGGAATAGGCAGTGCGATGCAGTATGTATAACGCTTCCATTGTAATGAATAGTGACTGCCTTTGCTTCAGTAGACACGACTTGCCGGGCATTAACTGCAGATGCATTAAATTAATAAATAATCAGTATTGTTTTATCGGTTGTTTGTGCAGGCAGCATGCAACGTTGTCCTTTTTGTTGAATCGGCAGCTTTTTCGTTCACTTGTAGAAACACAGTTTTGAAACCCACAGATCGTCACAGAATCTTGTGTTTGCTGGTTGGACTATCGATTCCATAGTTAACGAAAAGAAGACCAGCGGCATCATCATGCGTCCATTTGACTCTGTCAGACCTTTCTTTTTATCGCAATCGGCCGAAATAACTTATGTTAGTGCGCTGCTGAGTGGTGAATCGCCCGGTGAATACTGATCGGGATCACAATATAACCTACCGACAAACAGAAATTGTCTATGCAAATGCTACAACCGGTGCCATTTTTGGGGCACTTGTAGCTATTGTGCTGGCTGCGGCCAGTTACCTGATTGAATCCGGGTTACAAAGTTTTTTCTGGTTGCTGTCGGTGCTGCTTACATTTGTTGCCTATGTCTGTTTGACATCGGGGTATTTTGCCGATCCCGAGCGCCGCGAACGTGATGCTTACTGGTACCGTGCATTGTTGGTACTTAGTATTGCGTCAGGGTGCTTATGGGGTTTGTCCGCCTGGTTGTTATTTGCCGGGGGCGGTATTGTTCTCAAATTCTTTCTGTATACAGTTCTCGCCTCAATCACCGCTGTGAATGTTTCCATTTTTTCACCGCGTTACAGCATCTACATTGCCTTTTGCCTGCCCACGCTGACGTTGACAGCCCTCGAAACTACCCGTCACGACGATTTTGTCATGGTGTTCGGTGGATTTATTTGCTTGCTGGGTCCTGTGTTGGCCAAAGTCGCCTGGCGGTACTACCGTGACGTGCGATCGATGTGTCGCCTGCACGCAGAAAATGCTGATTTGAAAGATGAACTTGAATCAATCGCAGAAAAAAACAATAAAAGCCGAAACCGCGAGCAGTCATTAAACACCGTGCTCGATGATGCCGGGGTTATGACCTGGAGGACCGATGCATCCGGTAACTTTACAGCGATTTCCTCAAAGCTTCTGCAGCTGTTAGCGGCGCCGGCAACTGATTTTCTGGGTCAGCCTCTGACCTCCATGCTGCAGATGAAGAATACAGGTGCCGGGCCACGTACCAATGTTGATCTGGCTATCGGACAAGCGAGTCCGTTTCGCGACATCCAGTGTGAGGTCTTAGCTACCAACGACAAGACCGTGACGCTCGCAATCTCCGGCAAACCGATAACCGTATCGGGTGAATTTGTCGGCTATGAGGGTTATTTCCGGGATGTGACTATTGAGCAGGCGTTGTTGTCCAGACTGACTCACCAGGCACAGCATGATTCGATCACGGGGCTGATCAATCACGCACAGTTTTTGGAGCTGGTCAATGAAATGCTGCCCCCCGTTGTCAACCGTAGTGGCAGGCTTCATGTGCTCTACCTGGATGTGAAGAATCTGAAAATTGTCAACGACACGTTGGGTTTAGCAGTTGGAGACAAGATGCTCGGCCAGCTGGCGAAACTTCTTGACCAAACCATTGGACAGAGCGGCACTGTCGCGCGTCTTGGCGGTGGCTTCGGCGTGATCCTGAAGCCTTGTGATATTCAAACGGCGTTACAGACTTCCAAGCAGGCGTTAGCTGCGTTAAACAATTTTCGTTTGACTGAAGGTGAAATGATTTTTTCCATTCAGGCGTGTGCAGGAATTGTGGCAGTCGAGATGACCATGGAAACTGCAGAGGATGTGATGATCTGTGCAGATCTTGCCTGCCGGCATGCAGACCTTCACGCTGAAACACCAGCGGCGGTTTATCAAACAGGTATGCGTGACGAGGCTGGAGTTTCTGAAAGTGAGCAGTTGGCGATCCTGACCAGTGATCTGGAAAACAACCGCCTGCAATTACAATTTCAACCCATTGTGAATTTACAGACAGGTAAAACAGTTTGGCTTGAAGCGTTGTTGTCCAACTACGGATCTGACGGTACGCTTAAGCTGGTTGGTAAAACACTAATGGCGGCTGAGCGACATGGGATTGTCTGGCGTTTCGATCGCTGGGTGATAAATGAATCCATCCGACTGCTTGCCAAGAACCCGACAGTTGCAAACGACGGCGTTCTGATCAATGTATCGCCACAAACGTTGCAGCATCAAGAGTTTGCCACCTATGTGCTGCAGCGATTGCGCGAACACGATGTGCGACCAAACAATATTTGTTTCAATGTCACCGGTGGTGCACTTGCTCGTGAATGGCAGACAGCATCTGATAACTTGATGCGATTGGCGCGCCGTGGTTGCAGGGTGTCATTGGATGATTTCGGTACTGGCAGCGGATCGATGCAAAGTCTCCGTGAGTTGCCGGCAAACTACCTAAAAATCAACCACGTATTTCTTGACGGGCTGGAAACTAATGACATGGATCAAGTCATTTGCAGCAGCATCGTTAAGTTGGCAGAGCGCAGCGGGTGTGAGGTGATTGCTGAATCCATTCAGGATCCTGCCAAAAGCGCCTTGTTGCAGAAATTCGGGATTCATCTGGCCCAGGGTTATGCGTTTGGTGCGCCGACCACGCTTAGCGAAATTGCCCGTAATGCGACGGCTAAGGCTCGCTCAACTGATAACAACATAGTCAGTTTGCACGGCAACCTACCGGGGCAAGACACCGCCAAGGCCAGAAAGTCGCGCTGATATCGGCAGCCTGTTGTTCGGCCCGTCGGGGTACGTGGTTTTCGAGTCAGGAGCAGGTAAATCCATCGGCTTGACTGCACGTTGTTCAATCACAGTCAAAGACCGGCATCTTTTATGCATCATATCTCCAAAATCTCGTAACCGGGCTACGGTTGTCTGCGCGAGTATCAGAGCCGGTGTCGCCGGTTTAGCTAAACGGATTAGTGGAGGTGTGAATATGCACGCCAGGGACTCAAAGTCAAAAAGATCATTCGGATCGCACGGTGATCGGCAGGGCCAGGTATCGCTATCTGTATTTGTTCGACTGCTTTGCTTTGCTGCCTGCTGCAGTGCCCTGACTGCATGCACGTCCGTGAATACAGATTATTCACGACAGGGAGCGAGCATTCTGGTAGGAGGGGTTGTTCCTGAAAATTCACAACTTTCATCACCTTACAAAGCGCTGTGGATAGATCAGATAGAGCAATCCATGCAAGCTCAGTCACGCTACCCGTTTTTAAGATATACCGACAGTCAACGCATACTGGGTGATTTTCATTCAACGGTTGTTAACGATTATGCTGATGACGGCGTGTTACGTGCCACGACGCGGGATGCTTTACGCCGTTCGCAATGGCCTGCGCGTTACCTGTTTCTTGTTTACCTGCATGAAGCGGAGGATGAAAGACGCGCAACTTCCAGTCTGGTGAGGAATCGGCAGGGTGAGCTAATCAATGATCGTGTGTCGACCACATTCATTCGCTCGCGCGAACATGTTGTTACAGGCAGCGTGTTTGATTTATCCAGCGGTGAACGGGTCTGGCATCGTTCGTATCAAGCCAACCCGCAGACCGAACGAACCTACACACGTTATCGAGGCAGCAGTTTCGCGGGATCAGTGGCTGCGTTGCTGGCAAACCGTCTTGTTAACGGACAGAGTAATACCTTTCCTGATCCTCCGCCTAACGGCCAGGTTATCCGTGAGCTGGCATCCGAGCTGGTATACCAGCTATTTAACGGTGCCGGTCACTTGTAAACAATCGTGTCTGAGGCTTAGTCTGCTGAGTGCTCGAAAAAAGGACAGTCCATCGGGTATTTGCCTCATAACGGCGCCGGCAAAGCCCCGAAAGTTACCAATTCGCACAAAACCTGCGTCACATGTGATGTAGTTCCACTCTTATACGTGTCCTGTTGCGCCATCTGTGGATTGCAACCCTCTACGGCATTAGTCTCCTGCGTTTGCATCGGATACAATTCCCCCATGCAGCCGGCTCAGGCTTTTTGCGGAGTCGTTGCCAGACTTTTCTTTCCAGGAATTTCTACGCCAGTGGCTGCTCTGGTGGAGCGAGTGTCTCAGAAAGCGACACTTACCACTGTTAAAACTTAACCAACCAACCCAAACGTGAAAAGAGTAACTCGCGGGGGGCGCTGCTTTGTTTGTCAATGCATATTGTGCGCAGCCATGCGATGTGAATTTTTTTGCTAGAGGATTTGTAATAATGCGATCAATAAAATATGCAGCTTCGCTGGCTGCTATCTCGGCTATCTCCGTGTCTGCGCAGGCAGCAACTCTCGACGACGTAAAAGCTCGTGGTGAACTGAACTGTGTTGTAAGTACTGGTGTTGCAGGTTTTGCTGCACCCGATGATTCCGGTAAGTGGTCAGGTTTCGATGTTGACTTCTGCCGTGCTGTTGCTGCTGCAGTACTCGGTGACGGTGAAAAAGTAAAATTTGTACCGACCACCGGTAAAACCCGTTTCACCGTTTTGAATTCCGGTGAAGGCGACATTCTTTTCCGCAACACAACTGAGACTATGAGTCGTGATGCAGACCTTAAACTGACTTTCCTGCCGGTTAACTATTATGACGGCCAGGGATTTATGGTTCCTTCAGCTTTGGGTGTTGCTTCAGCTAAAGATCTGGACGGTGCATCTGTATGTATCCAGACAGGTACTACCACTGAACTTAATCTCGCTGACTTCTTCCGTGTAAACAACATTTCTTACGAGCCGGTGCCTGTAGAAACCAACGCTGAAGCCCAGACTAACTATCTAGGTGGACGTTGTGACGTATTCACGACTGATGCGTCAGGTCTCGCTTCTACGCGTGCATCTTTCGAAAAGCCGGATGAGCACGTAATTCTGCCGGAAATTATTTCAAAAGAACCACTCGGTGGTGCTGTTCGGCAGGGTGATGATCAGTGGGCTGATATCGGTAAGTGGGTTGTAAATGCGCTGATCGCTGCAGAAGAACTGGGTGTTACTCAGGGTAATGTTGCTGAAATGGCTAAAGCCGCTGGTGACGTCCCGAGTATTAACCGCTTGTTGGGTACTGAGGGTGATTTCGGTTCGATGATCGGTCTTGACGCACAGTGGGCACTTCGTGCGATTCAGGCGGTTGGAAACTACGGTGAGTCGTTTGACCGCAACATTGGTCCTGACACGGCAATCGGCCTGCAACGCGGTCTGAATGCACAGTGGAAAGACGGTGGTATTCTGTACGCTGCTCCTATTCGATAAGCAGCTGTCAGGCGTCACCCGTACCGGTTGTATCTGCAACCGGTGCGCTTTGTAGACACCGCAAGCCCTTTTGTAATGGGTTTAGCAAAAAGGGTGTGCCAGTGGGTACGCCCTTTTTTTTGTCGGATTATTTGTGTTGGTCGTTTAGAGCGCTTCTGCTGTAAACTGGGGCTTGTATCTAAACGCACCCGTATTCACCCGTAAATGAACTTAAGACTTACTCGCGTATGAGCAGTAACACTGCATTACAGGGAGGCGGTCCGGTCACCCGACGCAATCCGGTCTCGCGCCTCTGGAATGACAAACAGACACGTTCTGTAATCGTTCAGATTATCGCGACGGTTTTGATCTTCGCGTTTTTCTTCTACATGGTGCAAAACGCAATTGCTAATCTTGAGAGGCTTGGCAAGGATTTCGACTTTGCCTTTTTGTCGGCACCGGCAAGCTACGACATCAATCAGCACTTGATTGAGTACGATTCCCGTTCATCGCACGCTCGGGCCATGACGGTCGGAATTATCAATACGCTGCTGATTGCAGTTTCCGGGATTTTTCTGGCAACGATCCTCGGTTTTGTGCTGGGTGTATTGCGACTTTCAAAAAACTGGCTGACTAACAAACTTGCGCACGTCTATATCGAGTACGTCCGCAATGTACCCTTGCTGCTGCATATCCTGTTGGTGCACGGCCTTCTGGTGCATTCGTTACCAAAACCCAAGCAGGCCAGTAGCGTTGGCGATGTTGCATTTTTAACCAATCGCGGGTTCTTCATGCCCAAACCGGATCCTGAGCCGTTGTTCTGGATCGTCGGGGTGTTGTTTGTGATCGGTTTGATATTCACTTTTTTGTTTCGCCGTTATGCTCGCAAGGTACAGGACGCGACCGGTAAAATTTACCCGGTTTTCCGGATTGGAGTAATTGCAGTTGTAGTAATTCCGTCTGTTGCATTCATTCTTCTCGGCATGCCGGTCAATTGGGAAATACCCGAACTGAAAGGTTTTAACTACCGTGGCGGCATGGTCATACGGCCGGAATTTATCGCTCTTTGGCTGGCGTTATCTTTTTACACTGCTGCCTTTATCGGCGAGATAGTCAGAGCGGGCATTACTGCTGTCAGTCATGGTCAGACAGAAGCCAGTCTGGCGCTGGGTTTGCCCCGTAAACGTACGTTGAATCTGGTTGTGATTCCGCAGGCACTAAGGGTGATTGTTCCACCGCTTGCGTCTCAGTATCTGAATCTGACAAAGAATTCTTCGCTGGCAATCGCCATTGGTTACATGGATATTACCGCAACTATTGGCGGGATATCCCTGAACCAGACCGGGCGTGAGATGGAGTGCATGCTTATCGTGATGGCGTTGTATCTGACGTTCTCATTGCTGATTTCAACGTTTATGAACTGGTACAACAGTCGTATCAAGTTGGTGGAACGATGAGTACACCTGAACAGAAGTATGCTCCGGGTACTCATCCGGATTTACCCCCGCCGTTTGCGTCAACCGGCCCGATAAAATGGATTCGAGAGAATCTATTCTCATCGCCAGCCAACGTTACCATGACATTTCTGGCGATCTATGCCTTGTACCTGATTCTGCCAGGTGCATTTTCGTGGGCGTTTAGTGACGCAACATTTGTGGCTGAGGATAGAAACGAGTGTCGCGCCCTCAATTCGGGTGCATGCTGGGCCTTTATCGCGCAACGTTGGCAACTCTTTACTTTTGGTTTCTATCCGCCGGACGAACGTTGGCGTGTTGTTTTGGCGTTTGTATTGTTAATCCTAGTGGTCATTGCGTTGCTGTGGGAAAACTGCCCGGCGCGTAAACCTTTGCTGATATTGGCGTGTGTCTTCCCCTTTCTTGCCACATGGCTTCTGCTCGGAGGGTTTGGGCTCGAAAAGGTATCAACAGATCAGTTCGGTGGTTTTATGCTGACGATCGTTATAGGGGTCACCGGCATAGCGCTGTCTCTGCCCATCGGTATCCTGTTAGCGCTCGGGCGGCAATCGAATTTACCCATTATAAAGTACGCGTGCGTAGCCTTTATCGAGTTCATACGTGGTGTACCGTTGATTACATTGTTATTTGTCGCCTCAACAATGCTGAGTTACTTTCTGCCGCCGGGCACTAACTTCAATCTGCTGTTACGCGTCTTGATTATGGTGACGTTGTTCGCATCGGCATACATGGCTGAGGTTATTCGTGGTGGTCTGCAAGCTATTCCCAAAGGCCAAACAGAAGCTGCCGATGCTATGGGGCTTAAATACTGGCAGTCTATGCGTCTGATCGTGTTACCGCAGGCTTTAAAAATATCTATTCCTGGTATCGTGAATACGTTTATAGGCCTTTACAAGGACACAACACTGGTCATAGTCATTGGCCTTCTGGATCCGCTTGGTATAGGGCAGGCATCACTTGCAGATACTAAGTGGCAGGGATTGAGCAGCGAGGTGTATCTGTTTGTTGCTATCTTCTTTTTTATATCGTGCTTTGCAATGGCGCGTTATTCCCTGTACCTCGAGCGAAAATTGGATACCGGCTACAAGCGCTGATAGCAAACTACTGTATGCGTATGCAATTTTTATTTTGCGATTTTCTATTTGCAGTTAGCATAAATCGGTGTGTGTTTTCCGCCGGCTGTTTGTCAAACATCTGAGCCTGATATGAACGAAGAAGCTACGCAGGAACGAGTCACACACACACTGGGTGATATTGCGATAAAGATTCGCGAAATGCACAAGTGGTATGGCCAGTTTCATGTATTGAAAGATATAAACCTCGACGTGCAAAACGGAGAGCGGATTGTAGTTTGTGGACCGTCCGGTTCGGGCAAATCAACCATGATTCGTTGCATTAATCGCCTCGAAGAACACCAGCGCGGTGACATCATTGTTGATGGTGTAGAGCTGACTAACGATCTTAAAAATATCGAAGCTGTGCGCCGCGAAGTGGGCATGGTTTTTCAGCATTTCAATTTATTCCCTCATTTGACCGTGATGGAAAATTGTACCCTGGCGCCGATCTGGGTACGCAAAATGCCGAAAGCAGAAGCTGAAGAGACGGCGATGAAATATCTTGAGCGTGTAAAGATTCCGGAACAGGCGCACAAGTACCCGGGGCAACTGTCTGGTGGTCAGCAACAACGTGTTGCGATTGCGCGGTCGCTTTGCATGAACCCCAAAATCATGTTGTTTGATGAACCCACATCCGCACTTGACCCGGAGATGATCAAGGAAGTGCTCGACGTCATGATCGAACTGGCGCGCGAGGGTATGACCATGATTTGCGTTACTCACGAAATGGGATTTGCAAAGACAGTGGCCAATCGAGTGATATTTATGGACGAAGGCCAGATAATCGAGCAAAACGAGCCCGAGGAGTTTTTCAATAATCCTCAAAATGAGCGCACCCAGCTGTTTCTGAGTCAAATTCTGCAACACTGATTGATACCGGACTGAATATCCTGTTTGTGCTGATCCGGTTGATTGCTTAGCTACACCGATGGGTGCTGCGCTGAATATCTTGCTCGGCGAAAATTGCTATCTTCAACCCGTAAGCAGATTTACTACGCTACAATCCTGATGCAGCGTTGACACTGTGCAAAGTCGCGTAAGATAATGCGCGGCCTGATACTGGAGGGGTTCCCGAGCGGTCAAAGGGGGCAGACTGTAAATCTGCTGCTTCGGCTTCGGAGGTTCGAATCCTCCCCCCTCCACCAGTCAGCTGTTCCGCAGGACACTCTTGAACACATAATGTGTTCGCAGTACTTTACTTGCGGTATAGCCCTTGGAAGGACTGGCCTTCGGAAGTTTCGGTTCCCGGAAATTTTTGGTACCCGGAATAAAGGCTTTGATTAAAGGTCTACGGCTGAGGGCATCAGGTGTAATGGCTGTTTGGAAATCGGCAAACCGCCGAATGTGTGTTGCGGGTGTAGTTCAATGGTAGAACCTCAGCCTTCCAAGCTGATGATGTGGGTTCGATCCCCATCACCCGCTCCAATTCCTTAAGCCGTTACGTGCCCGGGTCTGAAAATGAGGCGCATCAGACGGTTGGTATTGCATTGTGGCAAAGGCCGCACACATGAGCTAAACTCGCGCGATATTTCAGGCATGACTTGTGCTCGGCAAGCCTCGGCACGGGAGTAACCTGCACCATCTTTCAGCGCGATTGTCAGTTTTTGGATATCTGGTAGTCGATCAATGGTTGCATTGATACTGCCCATATAGCTCAGCGGTAGAGCACTTCCTTGGTAAGGAAGAGGTCACCGGTTCAAGTCCGGTTATGGGCTCCATACGTTGCAAATACGTTGAAAATACGTTGCAAATACGAATAGTTGCAGACCAGGGTCCGTTGGACCACGTGCAAGTTAACCGTCTTGAACTATCTTTACATGGTTCTCCTTGGGTAGGGTGTCGGACACCTTGTCCTGACAGCAAAAAAGCAGATTAGTCCAGCCATCGCCTGACAGACGCAGGCGCTTGAGGGCTGCGCATAAATATTAATTCAGGTTCTTTTAACGAGGCCAACACGAGATGTCGAAAGAGAAATTTGAACGTACGAAGCCGCATGTGAATGTGGGCACGATAGGTCACGTAGACCATGGCAAGACGACGCTGACGGCGGCGCTGACGATCTGTCAGGCGGAAGCGATGGGAGGCGAGGCGAAGG